>NZ_CP033920.1:0-600000 GCF_003815695.1 Chryseobacterium carnipullorum
GCAAATCCCGCCTCAATATTTCAGGAAAATGGGCAAAAACCATTACTAAAAGGTCAAAACTTTCTTTTTTATAACCTATTGTATCTGCCGAAACCGTTGTGTAATTTATTTTCACCGAGTTTATTTCAGCAAGCTGCATCGCTTTCTTTTTGCCTTCTTCACTTTGGTCAAAAGCCTCAACTTCAAAACCCTGAATTGCCGCATAAACAGCATTCCTACCCTCTCCTTCAGCAGGAAAAAGAGCTTTTCCGGGAGTGAGTTCAGCCAATTTTTCGGCAAAATAGATATTTGGTTGATCTCCGTACACAAAATCTGACTGGCGGTATCTTTCGTCCCAAAAATCTTTCATTATTGTTCCGTTAGTTTTATCATATTCTGTACACTGCCACCGTTGAGAACATTCGTGATTCCGTTTCGTTCCAATGTTCCTTTTGCCATTGCGCTACGGTTTCCACTTCTACAGAAAACAATGATGTTTTTCTTATTCCTGAACTTGGAAATCTGGTCTTTGACGACATCCAAAGGTATATTAACAGCCCCTTCAGCACTTCCCGAAGCAAATTCTACGGGCGTTCTTACATCTACCAAAAAAGCACCTTCTCCCAACGCAGTTTCCAGCGCAGCATTGTCTTTTTTTCCGAATAACATTGATAATAAATCCATCTTAATTTTTTACAGGGTTTGCTTTTTCTGTCCATTCTTTCATTCCGCCAGAGAAATTTTTGACGTTCTCAAAACCGTTTTTCTTCAGTAGAGAATAGGCAATTGCTGCTCTGTCGCCACTTTGACAATGAATTACAATTGGTTTTTCATGGGAAATTTTATCCAGATTATCCTCCAAAGTTCCCACAAAGACATTCTCAGCATTCTCAATACGTCCTGCGTCATATTCGGTTTTATTTCTTACATCAACCACCTGAATATTATCTCTGTTCAGATAAGATTTGAATTCCTCAATATCAATAATATCGGCAGTCTGTAATTCTAAGTCTAAATTTTTCACGTCATCAATATAGCCCATCATTTGATCCATCCCGATTCTCATCAGTTTTCTGGTAAGATCTTCCATTTGTTCTTCCTGAGCAACCAAAATAAACGGCTCGGAATAATTGACAATCCATCCCATCCACGTGGAAAATGAATTATTACCCTGAATATTGATGCTGTTTGGTATAAAACCTTGGGCAAAATCTACTTTATTTCTCGTGTCTATAATTTTAACTCCATTTTGATAAGCTTTCAAAAATTCTTCTTTGGAAAGTTTCGGATGTTTTGGAACTTCTTTTAATAAAGGTCTTTCCACTTTGTTGAGTTTTTTCATCATTGCAAAATATTTTGGAGGTTCCGGCTGTCCTTCCAGCAGATATTCTACAAAACCTTCCTCATCTTCTTCATATTGAAAAGCCCAGTTTCTGATTTTTTCATAACCTACCGTTGAACTCGGAACTGCACCCAAAGCTTTTCCGCAAGCCGAACCTGCACCGTGTCCCGGCCAAACTTGGATAAACTCCCGCAATCTGCTAAAATCCTGAACAGAATGAAACATTTCTTTCGCTCCTTTTTCCTGAGTTCCTGTAATTCCGGCCGCCTTCTCCAATAAATCTGGTCTTCCTATATCTCCCACAAAAACAAAATCTCCTGTAAAAATCATCACCGGTTCGTCCGTTGCAGGATGATCGGTCAATAAAAAGCTGATGCTTTCCGGCGTATGTCCCGGCGTGTGAATGACTTTTAAAGTTAAATTTCCAACTTTAATGATATCTCCATTCGTTAATCCGGTATGTGGAAACTGATATTGCCAATCTTCACCACCTTCATCCGAAAGATACATTTTTGCACCCGTCACTTCCGCAAGTTCTCTAGAACCCGACAAAAAATCGGCGTGAATATGAGTTTCTGTAATATGTGTAATCGTGAGATTATTTTCTTTGGCAATCTGAAGATAGGTATCGATATCTCTTTTGGCATCGATAACAATGGCTTCACCTTTTGCCTGACATCCTATTAAATAGCTAGCCTGCGCAAGGCTCTTATCATAAATATGCTGAAAAAACATAATGTAATTTTTTAGGGTTATACTTTTTTAATATTATAGTACAAATTTCGGGGTTTACAAAGTGTTATACCGCTACTTTTGTTACATAAGTTAAATTTTTCAAAACCAATAATTCGTAATTAAATTTAACTGATTATAATTGGTCTTTTGATAGACTGCAATTGGGTTTGAGCTTTGCAGATTTCTTTTAAAAATGTAAAGCAAATCAACTTCCAGTTTATGACTGACTTTGTAAGCGACAAAGCTATTCCATTGCAAAAAATCATCTGTATTGTACTTATTATTTTTAAAATCATTTTCGGAAACTCCGTTGCTGATGCTAAAATCTGAGTGAGCCGACCATTTTCCATGATGAAATAAGACCGAAACTTTTATAATATCAACATTTCCAAAACCTTCCAATCTGCTTCTCGGAAGCGATGTGAAAAACTGATCTCTTCCCAATTCTTTCGGAAATAAAAATCTGCCGGTATCAAATGCTTTAGAATAAGCAAACTCCAAAGCGAAATTTTTGATCTTATATCGAAACAAAAAACTTGCAACCTGACCGTTTTCATCTGGCTGGACATATCTTTCGTAATATTTTAATCGACTTTGGTAAGAATCCGGAATCTGATAACTGTAAATCAACCCAAAATCCCATTTAGGAAAATTTAAACCCAGCTGAAACCAAGATGTATTGAGTGTTTTATCTAAATGTATGTTGTAAAAATTAATATCTGCAATTCGAAATTTTCTTCCGTAGTGAAAGATGGCAACACCTGTGCTGTTATTTTCACTGAGATAATCTGCTTTTGAGCTGTCTGGTTGAAATCCGTTATCCAATACTCCGATTGCGTCTTTCATTTTTGACCATTCTGAATTTGAACGCATTGAAACAGAATTCAGCAATGCTACATCAACCTGTGATTTACCGGAAGTAAAATTCCAGCTCAATCCGCCATATTCTATAGGTAACATTCTGCCGTCACTTGGATTGATAAGCGGAGAATATTTAATCGGAATTTTTCCTATCGTAAATTTTGATTTCCCTTTCTCGTATTGTAAATACAACTGATTAAGCCTTGAAACGGCATAAAGATTCTGAGGAGAAGATAAGTCAAAAAGTTCCCGTTCCCACTTGGAAGATTTTCCGGATTTCAAATCCTTTTCTTCCAAATCTGATGATGCAACTTTAGAAAGATACGAAGCAGAAACTCCAATGGAAATACGTTTTACGGGTTTGTATTCAACCTTTAAATTTCCTGCTAAAGCATCTGCCCAATAATCGGTACCTGTAAGATTGTCTGTTGACATCAAAAAGTTTCGTAGATTTCCTGAGATGATGACTTTATCACGATTATCTAAATTAACAGATTGCGTTTTAACCATTGAAAAAGCAAACACCAAAATTATTGACGTAACTTTTTTGGTATACATTTCAAACTTCTTTTCCTTTCAGCATTTTGTTCCAATAGAGATACGGGAGAATATATTTCTTGAGAATCCAAAGTCTCCAATGCTCTTTTGAACTGTCTGAAATGAGCATCTTTTTGAGATTCGGGTCTGGTGTGAACTCATTTTTATAGTTAAATTCTGCCAAAACCATTTTTCCGTAACCTGTTACAAGCGGGCACGAAGAATATCCATTATAAGATTTGTTATCTGGTTTTGCACCTAAAATCATATTGATGAGATTAGAAACCACTACAGGAACTTGTTTTCGAATTGCAGCACCAGTTTTTGCAGTTGGAAGTCCGGCTACATCTCCTACTCCGAAAATATTTTGAAATTTATTGTGCTGAAGACTGTTAATATCAACATCAAGCCAGCCTGCCTCATTAGCTAAAACTGAATTTTTAATAAAACGTGGAGCTTCCTGTGGCGGCGCAAGATGAAGAAAATTAAACGGAATCTCAACAATACGATCTTCGTTTTTGAAATAGGCAATTTTATTCACCGGGTCAATCTTAAAAAGTCCGTGCAGTGTTTTTAAATCGATATGGTAACGGTAAATGACTTTCATCAACGTTTCAGCGACTTCTTTTACGCCAAAAATAACACCACCGGGAAGCGCAAAAGTAATTTTTACCTTATCTGAAATACCTTTTCTCCTAAAATAATCTGCGGCAAGATACATTATCTTTTGCGGCGCGCCTCCACATTTGATGGGCGTTGTAGGCAAAGTGAACAGCGCATTTCCTCCTTTAAAGCTCTGAAGAGATTTCCACGTAAACTCGGGATCTATATAGTTACTGCAAACAATACCCGTTTTCACCGCCTCTTCTAAACCTTCTACCAGAGAAAGATTATTCACCAGCCCAGGTGCAACCACGAGATATTCGTAAGAATAACTCGTGCCATTATCTGCAGAAATCTTGTTTTGTTCGGGATGAATTTCTGTAACCTTGTTTTTAAGCCAGGTTACACCATTGGGAATTAAATCTTTTGTCTGTCTTGCTGTGTCTTTAAAATCGTAAGTTCCAGCTCCTACGAGAGTCCACGCTGGTTGGTAATAATGTTTCTCGGAAGGGTCTATGATGAGAACATTGAGGGATTCATTGGTATTTATGAGAGAAGCAGCAGTCATAATTCCTCCTGTTCCTGCTCCGATAATGATGATTTGAAAATGATTTTCCATAGCCAGACTTTTTGATGATTTGTAAAGCTAAATAATCTGATAAAAACAGTAAGTAACATTTGTTACATAAGCTAAAAACTAAGCATAAAATATAAAATAATTTAAAAATAAACTCAAAATACCTCAATATTAACAACAGTCATCAAATAATATTGTAAAAAAGAGACTGATTCAAAATTGAATCAGTCTCTTACGATTAGATTTTTACTGAAAATATATTAGTGGGGCAATTTATCCCTCAAATATCCATAGACCCAAGTTCCAAAAATGGCACTCAGCAAAGTAACTCCAACAGCCAATGCACCTGTTCCAATCTGTGCGAAAAGAGGTCCCGGACAGGCACCCGTCATTGCCCAGCCAAATCCAAAAATCAGCCCGCCATAGATTTGTCCTTTGTTAAATTTCTTCGGTGTAATTGAAATCCTTTCCCCGTAAATTGTTTTGATGTTGAATTTCTTAATAATAAACACTGAAATCATTCCTGTAAGAACTGCACTACCGATTACGCCGTACATAAAAAACGACTGCAAACGGAACATCTCCTGAATCCTGAACCAGCTGATGATTTCTGCTTTTACAAATACAATCCCAAATACAATTCCTACCAAAAGGTATTTAAGATTGTAATACCATTTGTGAGTAAGATGACTTTCGTTGGTGCAAACGCTGTCCTGATGACGTATATCTTTTTCTGTTGCCATATTTTTTTAAATTAAAGTGAAAGAATTATCGGCAAAATCACGTTCGCCATTAGAAAACCTCCTGCCATAAAGCATATTGTGGCAATAAGTGATGGTAACTGCAAATTTGCCAATCCCATAATGGCGTGTCCACTGGTACAACCACCTGCATAACGGGTTCCGAAACCTACCAAAAATCCACCGACAACCATAGTAATGAAACCTTTTATCGTTAAAAGACTCGCAAAATTCATCAATTGAGCAGGAACGAGATTGCTGTAATCGGTAATTCCGTAGGTTGCAAGTTCGGCTTTCAGATTCGGATTAATCGATAATTCTCCAGGATTCATAAGGAATTGAGATGCGACAACTCCACCGAGCAAAATCCCAAAAACGAAAAACAAATTCCAGAGTTCTTTTTTCCAGTCGTATTTGAAAAAAATAATGTTGGCTGGAATACACGCTGCGCAAATATGCCTTAAAGATGAACTGATTCCAAAAGATTTGTTACCCAGTATCAGCAAAGCCGGAACTGTAAGCCCTATTAACGGACCCGCAATATACCACGGCCAGGGTTGTTTTATAACTTCTATCATTTTAATTAATTTATTTCAAAAATATATGTTTAAGATTACATATACGGTTACTTTTGTTACAGAGCAGTTTATTTCTCTTTTCTAAAATACAAAATAGATTTTTCGAATAAAAATAACTGAATTCTTTTATTGAGAATCAGCGAACCTGGATGCAATAATTTTCCGACAAACTCACGCTGCAAAAGATGCTCAAAAGCTACATTAAAAGCTCTCTTACAATAATGTAAATTCCCATTATTAAGATGAACCAGCCGAAAGCAGGTTTGAGTTTTCTACCGTCTATTTTTTTTGACAATTGTGCTCCTATAATAATCCCCACTATGGAAATGGATGAGACCGTTGCAAGTAGTTTCCAGTTGATCGGGACGTTGTGCATTGAAGTGAAAAATCCGATAAGGGAATTCAGGGAAATGATGACAAGCGAGGTACCGATGGCTACCTTCATTGGTGTCTTGAGCAAATTGACGAGTGCAGGAATAATCATAAAGCCACCACCCGCACCGACCAAACCAGTAAGCACCCCGACAACCGACCCTTGCCCTGCTGCCAAAAGATTGTTATTTTTATTAAAATGAATCGATTCTATCTGCGGCGCTACTCTACTTTGAATCATTTTGTACGATGCGAGAATCATTAATAATGCAAAAATCAGAAGTAATAAGATATCTTTGGTAACCACTAAAGTACTGATTGTAAGAACTTCATCAGGAATCAGAGGCAAAATAAAATTTCTGGTCAAAAAAATAGATATTATTGACGGGACACCAAAAACCAAAGCTGTTTTTATATTAACCAGCCCTTTCTTAAAGTAGGAAAATGAACCTACCACACTGCTGATTCCAACTATGAAAAGTGAATATTCTGTGGCTACGAAGGCATCTATACCAAAGAGATATACTAAGACAGGCACAGTAAGAATACTTCCCCCTCCTCCTATCAGCCCTAAGGAAATACCAATAAATATTGCGGCAATGTATCCGAAAATTTCCATCTCTTTAATTTTATATGACAAAAATGGATATTTCTATTTTACTGCACCGCTACTTTTGTTACATAAGAAAATTTTAGTTCAGATCTGAAAAAATAATTTTGTTTCTTCCCAATTTCACTTTTCCAGAATCTTCCAATTGCTTTAGAAGTCGGGAAACAACAACTCTTACTGTTCCAAGTTCATTCGCAAGCTGCTCGTGAGTAACGACTATAGTATTTGAATTTGCTATTTCTGCTTTTTTAGTAAGAAGATTTAGTAGTCGCTCATCTACCTTTTTAAAAGCTATAGCATTAATAATATCCAGTAATTCTTCAAAGCGTTTGTGATATAGTCTGAAAATATAGTCCAGCCATTCCGGATATTCTTTGATAAAGAGCGAAACCTTTTCTACAGGTAAGAAAAGTATCTCGGAATCTTCTTCAACTTCTGCCTTTACAATACTCTTTTCATTATGCATTCCACCAAGAAAAGACATAATGCAGCTTTCACCTGCTTTAATATAGTATAATAATATTTCTCTTCCATCTTCTTCCGTTCGTATTACTTTCAACAATCCCTTCATTACAAGTGGTATAGATCGGATCGAAGCATTTTCATCTAAAATGATTTCACCTTCCCGGTAGGTTTTTATATTACCATTTTGGTAAAGCTTATCAAGTAATTCCTGTGAAGAAATGACATCGGAAGAAAATTCAGTATGTTCCATTGCAAAAATATTTCTTCTAATATAATATATTTCTTCTGAATATAAACCGTCAATATGTAACCTAGAACATTTTATTTTGTTGCAAATTACTAATAGATAAAAAATCTATTTCAAACTTAATTTGTAAATTTGGTATTGTTAGCTATTGTAGGCATAAGATAAATTTTGAATAAGATATGAATAAAGATAAACCAAATCATACCAGTGAACATTTGGCAAATGAAAGAACATTTCTTGCGTGGATGCGAACATCGATAGCATTGATGGGTTTCGGATTCATACTAGTTAAATTTTCCCTATTTCTTAAGCAGATACCTTTAGTTGCAGAAGCTAAAAACACAGTGCACGCTCAAAATGGACATTCCAGTCTTGTAGGGATTGTAATTGTCATTGTTGGAGCTATAGTTTTATTATTTTCATATATTAATTACTACAATAACAAAAAACGTATTAATAATAATACATTTTACGAGAACAACATTTTCTTGCTCATAGTCACCACTGTTTTATTTTTGCTGAGCATTTTTTTAATACATTACTTATTAAATAACATATAAATGATACTCACAGATTTCAATTAATTAGCTATTATAAATCAATAAAAATCGAAAGAGTGTTTCACATAGATGATGGGAAAACGCAGTCCGATTTCCTTGAAATTAAGGTTTTTTCCAGAGTTCAGTAGATAATCTTTATTATTACAATTATCAAGAATCCTTCAGCAAAAATGAGTTACCTAAAAAATTACAACAATTTCCTTATTAGTAAATTTTTGCTTCAATTCCATCATATCCTCACTGACTTTTTTATCAAGTATTTTCGCATAATGCTGTGTTGTCTTAATGCTCTTGTGACCTAGCATTTTACTAACACTTTCAATGGAAACCCCATTAGATAAAGTTATCGTTGTTGCAAAGGTATGTCGTGCAATATGATAGGTCAATTCTTTGTTAATTCCGCACAGGTCGGCAATCTCCTTAAGATATGCATTCATCTTTTGATTACTCAGAATAGGCAGCAACTTTCCATTATTAAGACATACTGGATGATTTTTGTATTTTTCAATAATTTTCTCTGTTTGAGAAAGTAAGGGAATATTAGAAGTAGTTTTAGTTTTCTGACGTTTTGTATAAATCCATTGAGAGCCATCAAGTCCCAAATTGATATTTTGATATGTTAGTTTTTGAGTATCAATGTACGCTAGTCCGGTGAAACAGCTGAACAGAAAAATATCTCTTACCAAAGACAATCTCTCATTTTTAAAATCTTTGGCAAAAAGTACTTCTATCTCCTTTTCATTAAGGAACATTCTTGTCACTTCATTAAACTTAGAATGATAGTTCATAAAAGGATCTCTTTCCATCCATCCATTTGCAAGACAGATACGTATAATCTTACCAAAATTCTTGATATATTTTACTGCAGAATTATTATTACAGGATCTTTCAGTCCTTAAAAAAAATTCAAAATCGTTTAGAAAAGCATAATCGATCTTTTTTATTTCAATGTCGGTAATACTATATTTCCATTTCAAAAAATCTTTGGTATGTTTCAGACAGGTCTTATAACGGGTTAACGTTCCTTGGGCAAATTCTTTGTCTATAAGTTTCTCCATTCGATCATTATGATCCTGAAAAACGGGAATGAGTGTTCGGGTTATTCTACCTCTACCTACTAACTTATTCTTAATAGCCTCAGAAGTTACGGCTTCCTTATCTCTGATTAATTCGTGATAGGTATCGTAAACTTTTTGCTCAAATGTTTTCAAATAATAATTAAGGGATCTGCATTCTTCCGAAGAGCCACTAACCTTCTGCATTGCAGAATTCCATTTCGTAGGCTTTACTGTACGCTTTGTGCTTATTTCGGTTATTTTGCCGTCGATGGTAATCCGCAAATAAATAGGAGACTCTCCTACAGAATTGATTTTCGATTTCTTCACATAGAAAAGTAAATTGAATGTCTTGTTCATATCGTTTAGCTTTTGAGATTTAAAATTAACCTTAGTAAAAACTTAACACAAGATGTTCAGTTGCTGAACCAGCTGCTGAAAAGGGTTTGTCTGAATTTCCAGTGACCTTTTTAACCTATTTCAACAGGTCACTGAATAGGTCACTTTCAGATTATGCTTTTTTAGTTCTCTTTGAACAGACATAAAACAAAAAAAGCTTTAAAACATACGTTTTAAAGCTTTTTGTACTACTTTGATATTGTAGTTGCGATCCGGACGGGACTCGAACCCGCGACCTCCGCCGTGACAGGGCGGCATTCTAACCAGCTGAACTACCGGATCAATTTTTTTAAAGTAAATTGATGAAAACTTCTGCGATCCGGACGGGACTCGAACCCGCGACCTCCGCCGTGACAGGGCGGCATTCTAACCAGCTGAACTACCGGATCAATTTTTTTTAAAAGAAATTGAATAAAAACTTCTGCGATCCGGACGGGACTCGAACCCGCGACCTCCGCCGTGACAGGGCGGCATTCTAACCAGCTGAACTACCGGATCTAATTTTTTTTAAAAGTAAATTGAAAAACTTTTGCGATCCGGACGGGACTCGAACCCGCGACCTCCGCCGTGACAGGGCGGCATTCTAACCAGCTGAACTACCGGATCATTTTTCTGTTGTTATAAAGAACGTTGTTTCTTTTTTGTGATTGCAAAACTACAACTTTTTTTATTACCTGCAAATTATTTCCTAATAAAAAGCCTTCCAAAAATGGAAGGCGTTCATTATCAAAGTTATTTTTTACAAGTGTGCACTTAATTTTTCAGCGATAATCTCCTTTGGAGTCACCCCTACTAATTTATCAACCACTTCACCGTTCTTAAAAATCAGAACTGTAGGGATATTTCTGATGCCATATTGCATTGAAATTTCCTGATTGTTGTCTACATCAACTTTTCCTACCACTGCTTTTCCTTCAAAATCTGATGCTACTTCTTCGATGATTGGTCCCAAAGTTCTGCATGGTCCACACCATACTGCCCAAAAGTCAACCAATACCGGCTTATCTGATTTTAAAACTGTTTCCTGAAATGAGCTGTCCGTAATTTCTAAAGCCATTTTGTTTCTTTTATTTAAATTAATATTATATTCTTACTGTAATCCCTATTGGATATTCAAAATTACGATTTTTAAGCGATAAGACTATCTATGCTCAACATTTGTTTTTTCTATAGCATAGTCTTTTGAAATTTCTTCCAAAGCTTCTGCGAGCGCATCAATGTCTGCTTTTGTCGTCATATGGCTGAACGAGATACGTAAAGGCGTACAATGATCCATTTCATCCTCAGAAAGAACCATCATCATGACCATGGAAGGTTTCGATGCTCCTGAAGAACAAGCGCTCCCCTGAGAAATGGCAATTCCTTTCATATCCAGCTGAAGTCCTATCAAAGGGTTTTTATAAGGCAATAAAGCGCTTAAAACCGTGTAAAGACTATTTTCCTTCTCTGCACTCCTTCCATTGAATTTAATCCCCGGAACCGCATCAGAAAGCCTTTCTATTGCGTAGTCTTTGATCTCCTGCATGTGCTTGGTGTACTCTTCCATATGCTGTAAAGAAAGTTCCAATGCTTTTCCTAGCCCCACAATGCCGCTTACGTTCTCAGTTCCTGCTCTTAAGCTTCGTTCCTGAGGTCCTCCAGTAATAATTCCCTTCATTCCCGTTGCTTTTCTGATGAAAGCAAAACCTATCCCTTTAGGACCATGAAATTTGTGGGCACTGCATGAAGCAAAGTCTACCTTGATATCAGAAAAATCCAGATTCATGTGAGCCATCGTCTGTACGGTATCGGAATGGAAAAGTGCATTGTTTTCTTTACAAAGTTCCGCGATCTTTTTGATATCCACGATATTTCCAATCTCGTTATTGGCATGCATTAAACTTACCAATGTTTTTTTATCTGAAGCTTTTAACAGCTCTTCCAGTTTATGAAGGTCAACATCCCCTTTTTCATTGGGGCGTATATAATTCACTTCTACCCCCTTTCTGTTTTTCATATCCAGAACAGTCTCTGAAACACATTTATGTTCCAGTGGAGTACTGATGATTCTTTCTATTCCAAGATGTTCTACACTGGATTTGATGATCATGTTATTCGATTCTGTTCCGCATGAGGTAAAGATGATCTCTGCGGGACTTACATGAAGATAATCTGCAACCTGTCTTCTTACATTTTCAATAAGGATCTTTGCTTCCTGGCCAAAGCTGTGGGTAGAAGATGGATTTCCGAAATTCATCTTCATGGTGCTCACCATTGCATCTATCACTTCTTCTGAAAGAGGGGTCGTTGCAGCGTTATCTAAATATACTTTGTTCATTTTTATTTGGAATATTTTAATTCTACTGAGGAAAACTGATAATCTGAAGGAACGGCAAAAATAAACCATGGATTTGAAAGCACCTGAATTTCCATTCCACCTGTTGCTGCATCCGGAACTTCCACATACAACACCTTGTTTTTTACCGATATATTTCTGATGCTGGTTACTCTGTGACTTCCGGATCTAAAGATTCCCATATGGTACAAAACTACTTTTTTGTTTCTAGGAAATTTCGGATAGTTCACAGAGGGTTCTTTTTTCAAACCAATAAGACCAAAACTACCCTTGATGGCGTTTCGGAATTCCTGTTCATTTTTAATCATAGTAAATCCGGCTACATCCGTACCACCCTGCGACTCAGAAACTAGCAGCTCTGCATTGTCCTGCATAGCTGATGATTTTTGAGACGGCGTAGCAGTACAGTTCAACAAGAGTGCAGTACTTACAATAAGCAGTCTTTTCATTTTTACATTTTTACCACCCAAAATTAGTGAAAAAATTGGTAATGACCCTCATTTGCCCATTTAAGCATTTGCCGGTCTCCGGAAGTATCTCCGAAAGCGATTATTTTATCGTATTTAGAATCGTGTATTTCAGCTTTTATTCTTACCAGTTTTTCATTTCCATTGCAGTTTTTGCCTATGAAATTGCCTGTAAAAACACCGTTTTTAAACTCTGCACGGGTGGATACCAGCTGCATTTTCAATTCCTCAGCAAAAGGTTTCACCCAGATATCCAGTGAAGCGGTGACCAATAAACTCTGTGTATTATTCCTATCGATATTTTTTATAAAGTCCAGAGCATTTTCCCTTACGATTCTGGGATAATGATGCTCAAAAAACTGTTTTGACTTCATTTCAATCTTCTCCTGACTCTGTCCTTTGAGAATAGATCCGATAAAGCTTTTTTTTACTTTTTCCGTTTCGGCAAGCTTTAATTTCAGTAAAATAAAAAGAGGAACGTGTCTTAAAAATTGTATCCGGAATTTTGTAGAATCGTAGAATTTAAGATACATGAACATGGTATCTTTATAGGTAAGGGTTCCGTCAAAATCAAAACAATACAATTTTTTCATTTTATTAAAGCTTTAATTTTTTAAATATAAATTCAGGTATATTTCTGATAATCATCATTATAATACTCCAAACCGGCAAAACATAGGCCAGATTCTTTTGCTTTTTAAAAGCTTTGTAAATGCATTCTGCTGCCTGCTTTGGTGTTGCCGTCAGTTTTGGGTTCAAAGGAAGTCCTTCCGTCATTTTTGTGGCCATAAAGCCCGGTTTGATGGTAAGAACATGTACTTTTTTCTCAAAAAGATAATTGCGGAGTCCACTAAGATAGGCTGTAAAAGCTGCTTTTGCGCTACCGTAAATAAAATTGCTCTGCCTTCCCCGGTCTCCCGCTACAGACGAAAGTCCGATGATCGTTCCTGACCTCCTGCTTTCAAACTTTTGGGCGAAATAGTTCATTACAGGAATGAGTTTGGAATAATTGATACTGATAATCTTTTCCGTATTCCTGTTGTCATAAAGACCTTCTTCAGTTCCCTCTCCCAAATATCCGACAGCACAAAATAATACATTTGAGCTGACATGATCAAATGTATTGTAATCGATCTCTTGCATCAGATCAATTTCGATCACTTCAGACTGCTGCAGAAATTTTACGTCAATGTGTCTTGCAAATCTTTCCGTAGTCTCTTTATTTGAAGTGAAAAGGTATATTTTTTCAAACTTTTCTCCTTCCTGAAGAGCCTTTTCCACAAAAGCCTGAGCTACCTCAGACGTACTTCCCAGAACTATCATTTATGAATTGTTGTTTATGATTCTTTTGTGCTGTAAGGACACAAATTTTGAACTTTGAATATTTTTAAGGTAATTCGTCAGTGAAGATCTGCTCATGCTGTCTTTCGTAAGATAAATCCTTCCCCCGAACTTTTGCACCGTATCATCTAATTTCTCCACCAGTTTTTTCAGCTTTGAATTGACCTTAAAATCAAGAGCCAAAGTATACCCTTCAAACGGAAATGAGTTATACGCTTCAGGATTATTTTTACCAAACAGTTTTAATACAGCCAGAAATGATCCGTTTCCGCTTGCCGCGATAGTCTCAAGAATCTGCTTCATCCCTTCTTTCCCCGCTTCTTTTGGAATCACCATCTGATATTGGATGAAACCTGATTTTCCGTAGATCTTATTCCAATCTGTGATGGCATCCAGCGGATAAAAAAAGGTTTCATAATCAATAAAGGATTTAACTTCTTTTTTTGCCTGTTTTTTATAATACAAAAGATTAAAGATCTTCACGGTGAGCGAATTCAAAATAAATCCCGGAAAATAAAACGGAACGGTTGGCTGAAGCTTTTTCTTAAGTCTTAATGGCTGCCTGGTCAGGTTTTGGGGAAGTTCATGCTGAAAAGCGTGCTCGCCTCTCATGAGAATACTTCTTCCCAGGTTTTTCCCTTTTTGAAGACAGTCGATCCATGCTACGGTATAGGTCCAGTTTTCACTTTCCTCAAAGAGTCTGAAAATTTCATCGAGATTTTCTGCTTTAATGCTTTCCTGACGAATGTAAGCTGTTTCTATATTCTTAAGTTTAAATTTTACATTAAGAATAATTCCTGTAAGCCCCATTCCTCCAATAGTAGACCAGAATTTATCTGAATTTTCTTCTCTGGAGCAGGTAATAATGTCTCCATTTTCAGTCATCAGCTTAAACTCCATCACATATTCAGAAAAACATCCTTCCGCATGATGATTTTTGCCGTGAACATCTGAAGCAATGGCGCCTCCCACGGAAATAAATTTTGTTCCCGGCGTTACGTACAGAAAGTATCCCTGAGGCACCGCAATTTCAAGCACGTCTGAAAGAAGTACTCCTGATTCACATTCTATAACCCCGTTGAGACGGTCGAAACTGATGAATTTATTTAATTTCTTGGTAGAAAATATGGTTTCTCCCAGAGATGCATCTCCGTAACATCTTCCGTTTCCTCTGGCAATAATCTCGTTGTGATTAAGGACAAACTCCTTTATTTTTTTGAAGCTGTCCTCGGATCTCATCTCTTTTTCTACTACCGGGAAATTTCCCCAGTTAGTAACTTTTTGTGTGAAATTTGGCTTCATTTTTTAAAATAAATCTGAATTAAAAATGCGGCTACCCACAGCACTAAAGTTACCTGGATATACCGGTCTCTGTAGACAATTTTGGTAGGAGACTCTGTTCTATTGTACACCAACGTCTGCTGAAGATATCTTAGAAAGGCAAATACGACAAATATAACGGTATAAAAAACTCGCTCATGAAATCTTGCCTGCACTTCAGGTGAAAGGGTAAACATCAGATAACACACAATAGCAAGCGTTACTGAAATAGACAGGGCAATATCTGCAAACTGTACGTTGTACCCATCCAGTGCCTTTCTTGTTTTTCCGGAAACTTGTGCATTGATCAGTTCTCCCCTTCTTTTTCCGATGGCTAAAACAAGAGCCAGCACAAAGGTAAGCAGGATGGCCCACTGGGAGATTCCGATTCCTGTAATATACCCTCCCGCCAGAACTCTCAGGACAAACCCTAAAGCAATAATGAAAATATCAATAATCGGAACATGCTTAAGCTTAAAAGTATAGGCAATATTGATGACGACGTACAGTCCTATAATAGTGGCAAATTTCCATAAAGGTTCATTAAAATAAAGCTGAGCGAGGCAGACAAGAGCTACATCCATAATAACGAGTCCCGTCAGAATTCCCAAAGCTTTTGATTTTGAAATGGCTCCGCTGGCCAGAGGCCTTCTTCTTTTTTCAGGGTGTTTACTGTCTGCTTCTATATCATTATAATCATTGAGGATATAGACAATACTTGCTGCGAGGGAAAAAATAATAAGAGCAAATATACTTTTACTGAGTAAGTCTATATTTGTAATATTTCCTGAAAAAAACAGAGGAACAAAAACAAATAAGTTTTTGACCCACTGCTCCACCCGAAGGAGTTTAAGATATTTCTTCATTTATGTTATTTCAGTTGCAAAAATAGTAAATTCAAAATTTAAAGCATAAAAATACAAAAAAAACCGCCGAGGCGGTCTTTTACGAAAATATTTATATATAAAATTAATTACTGCCCTTGCTTGGCTTCGTTAATCATTTTTTCATTCGCTGTAATCGCAAATTCTACTCTTCTGTTTTTAGCTCTTCCTTCATCTGTATCGTTGCTAGCTACCGGCATAGATTCTCCTTCTCCTTTGGTAAACATTCTTGCTGATGCAATTCCTTTCCCTGATAAATAAGCTTTTACAGCGTCAGCTCTTCTTTGAGAAAGCGACAAGTTATAAGCATCTGCCCCTTTGCTGTCTGTATGACCATAGATATTGATATTGGTATCCGGGTTATCAGCAAGTACCTGCGCTAGTTTGTTCAGGTTAGTTTGAGCTACAGAAGTTAGATTGGAAGAGTCAAAAGCAAAGTTCACGATGCTTTCGTTCATGGTAATCTTAATACCGTCTCCTACTCTTTCGACTTCAGCTCCGGGTAAAGTTTCTTTGATCTGCTTAGCCTGCTTATCCATTTTATTACCGATAACGTTACCGGCAACACCACCGATAATACCTCCCAATACTGCTCCTAAAGCTGAGTTCTTACCGCTTCCTACGTTGTTACCCAAAATACCTCCAAGTACAGCACCTGATGCCACACCTACTGCAGTACCTCTCTGCTGGTGGTTAGAATTCTGAACAGCTTCACAACTGGTTAATAACAATGCTGATGATAAGAAAAGTGCTCCTATATATGTTTTAGTAAATTTCATTTTTTTGATCTTTTAAAATTGATAAATTATTTCATTCCTGTTCTCTGGAAGTTGTAAACAACCTGTACTGTGTTTCCGTCAAATGGAACGCTTTGTACAAGTGAAAACTGATCTGTAGACTGGTTGGCAATAGTTAAAGAATATCCTACAGTATTTTGCTTAGCTTTCGTTCCCGCAGCGATTTTTTTAAATAAGAAAGTATTGCCATCTTTTACTTCAAATTTAATAGGCTGTGTAAGGCTTGGACAAGCTCCACCTCCGTTTAAAGTATAGGCACCGGTGTAGTTATTTGGAATTAATCTCCAATGACTTCCTACAAAACACTGAGCATCCGCACCTTCGTCAAAAGGCTTGATTTTAAATCCTTTTTCATAATCAACGCTAACAATCTGCCAGTCGCCTTTTAATTTCAGGTATTCAACTCTTTGGTTTTGTGACGTTTCCGCTTTTTTCACTGAGGAACAAGACACTGCAAAAAGTGATGTTCCGATCATCCCTGCAAGTAGTAACTTTTTCATTTTGTTGTTTATTATTTTGTTATTTATAAAGTTACAAAAAACTGTGCCAAATTGAAAAATAAAAATAAAAAAAGTCCGAAAATTTCGGACTTTAAATGCTTTCTCCTTATATACAGGGAGATATATTATTTTTTAACAGTCTTTTTTACGGATTTCGCAGGCTTGACAGTACCTGATGATTTTCCGTTATAAAAGGTGTTGTATGCATATTCTGCTGCTTTCTTAAGATCTATCACTCCTCCCGCCTGAGAAAACTCAGGAAATTTGTTTTCTGAACTCAGATTGCTGCTTTTTACAAGGGCTTCAATAATCTGATCAGGCTTCAGATTAGGCATATAAGCCAGCAATACTGCTGCTGCTCCTGCTACTACAGGAGATGCCATGGAAGTACCCTGAAGATATTTATATTCGTTTTTAGGCACGGTAGAGTAAATTTGTTCACCCGGTGCAAAAACGTTGACCATTTTTTTGTTAAAATTGGAGAAATCGGCTCTCAGCTCATTATTTCTGTTGGTACTTGCTCCTACAACCAATACATTGTTGACAAAAGGTTTTTCGTCTGTAACATTTTTAAAGTTGGTCGGGAAAGCCAGGTGCTCGGCAACATCTTCATTTTCGTTACCCGCTGCCTTTACTAAAAGTACCCCTTTTTCTTCAGCATATTTAAAAGCATCCCATACTACATTTTTCCCGGGGGATACAGGTTTTCCAAAGCTCATGTTTAAAACTTTAGCTCCGTTATCTACTGCATAACGGATAGCGTTGGCAACATCTTTATCTCTCTCATCACCGTTTGGAACGGTTCTTACAGACATGATTTTAGCTACTTTAGAAGCGACTCCATACTGTATTTCTTTTCCTTGCGGAAGGCCTGCAATAATCCCTGCAACGTGTGTTCCGTGCTCTGCATCTGGTCCTTCATAGTGATTGTTTCCATAGTTTTTCTCAGAATAGTCATCGTAGTTATCGCCTACGATTTCTTTTCTTGGATCATAGCTCAGATCGTACTGCTTAGCCTGCGGAGCAAAGTGATCAATGGCTTCTTTCATTTGCTCGTTCATCAATTTCTCGAACTCAGCAGAAGATTTCCCTTTGAATTCAGGACTTTGAGAAACCTGTCCCAGAACCTGAAGAGCAATAGCATCTTTCTGATCTGTCGGAGGTTTAATTCCCTGCAAAGTTTCTGCATTAACGGGCTTACCTCCCAACAACTTCACCATATTCGGGATGATGCTGCTGATCATGGTGTAAGTCTGTAAGCTTTGTTTTGCTTCAATACTTTTTTTATTGAAAAGCTCTTTAGATTTCATATACAGAGCAAATTCTTCCGGCATTTTCGCCTGATTTGCTTTGTTTTTTGTAGAATCATCACCTTCAAAAACGGATTTATATTTAGCGACAACTCTTGTTACCTCCATATTGTCGATATCAATATCGCCATTTTTTCCACCGATAAAGTTCCAACCGTGTACATCATCGATATATCCGTTTCCATCATCGTCTTTTCCGTTTCCAGGAACTTCATTAGGATTTGACCATATATTTTTTACAAGACCCGGGTGATCTACCTGTACACCACTGTCTAAAACCCCTACAATAACAGTTTTAGGTTTAAGACCTTTTGACTCTAAATATTTATAGGCGTTTGCCGTGTTTACCCCATATACTTTTGTTGTTGAAAAGTCTTTATGGTACCAGGTCATCAGATCTTGATCTTCTTTCGGATCAATGCTCTTAGTCTGAGCTTCCTGAGCATAAGAGAAACTAAAGCCTGTAAGAAAAACAGCTGCTAATAATACCTTTTTCATATGTTGATATTTATTTTTTTTCTAAATTTAATGCAATCGCAATGTTCATTGGTTCATTTTCCGGAGAATCTCTTCAATAGCGGTTTCCTGTCAGTACGATTGTTTGATACTTTTGATATAAGTCAGAGATTCAGGTCCTTTGTTACATATAAGGTCCAAAATCGACAAATCTTCTAAAAATCCCAGTTTATCTGAGAAGGTCTGGTAATATTCTTCCATCTGAAATTCAGAAGGAAGTTTTGCCGAAAACTTTTCTCTAAAATTAATACAATCCGGATTTTTGATATATTCTTCATTCAAAGACTGTGCCTTTTCCGTTTTCAGGATCTGCTGGATGATCTCTAATGCTTTAAGATTAAAATCAATCAGAAATTTCTCTTCCAGATCATATATTTTTTTAAACTTATCTTCATAGTATTCAAAATAAGGCGAACTCTGATACGCTGTCTTGATCGATTTCCAGTGCAGGTTTCTCCAGTCTTCCCTGTAAGAGATCTCAATATCTTTAAATTCTCTTTTACCGTTATGATTAATGGGAATGATTAAAGAAAGCTTTCCGTTGGCCCCATAGATGTTGGTTCTGCTCCTGTAGGTCTGCTTGGGAAAATTCTCAAACTGTTCAAATACAATATTATTTTCAGGATTTAAAAACACTGAAAACCATGAAATCGGGGGCATATAAAATACCGGCAATAATACATTTGTCATATTCATCCTATTAAAAAATGAAGTATTTTTTCAAATACTTCATTTTATCTTTAAGTTTTACATTAAATTATGCTTCGTCTTCTGTTTTTTTCTTTCCGAAGAGTTTCATGAAATATTCCCATCCGAAGAACAGGATAAGAATCATTGCAGCTACCCACCAGTAAGAAGTTTTGTTGGCTTCTCCTGTATTGGTTGCTTTAAACATTCTGTCCCAACGAACTTTAAACGGCGCCTGATATGTGGAACTGCTGTCTGAAAAAGCTCCCTGAAGGCTCATCCAGGTAAACATCGGTTTTCCGACAATATTTTCTTCCGGAACGAAACCAAAGAATCTTGCATCCAGTGAAGCGTCCCTGTTGTCTCCTACCATCATATAATAATCCTGCTGGATGGTATAATTATTAGCTTCTTTTCCATTGATAAAGATCTTTCCGTTCTTTTTCTCAAGGCTATTATGCTCATATTGTGAAATGATCCACTGGTATAAAGGAAGTGTTTCATTATTGACTGCCACTACATCTCCTTTCTTAGGAATTCTTAGAGGTCCGTACCAGTCCTGGTTCCAAGGCTGATTGATCGGGAAGATCGATTGTGTTGTATCAATTTTTGTTTTGGCTTCGTCTCTGTAATATACAGCAGCTTCTCCTTTGGGAGTAATATCCTCTTTCATGTCAATGACCTGAGGAAGTTGTTTGATTTCTTTAGCAGTTTTATCTGTCAATCCCTGGAAAGCATAAATATATCCTTTCTCACCCTGCACCTCCTGTACCGGCAAGAATCCGTAGGTTTTGTACAAAGCAGGAATATCCAGCTGGCTTCCTGTATTGACAATATATCTGTGCTGTATTTCCTGATCTCCTAAAACTGTTTCTGATTTTCCATTGACAAACAGTCTTCCGGCTCTCATTTCAAAAGTATCTCCTGCAACAGCTACACATCTCTTAACGTAAGGATCTTTTCTGTCGATTGCTGTATGGACAGAATCTCTAGGATAGTTGAATACGACCACATCATTTTTCTGTGGCTTACTGAACTGGAAAATTCTCGTGTAAGGAAGTTTTATACCATCAACATATGATTTCGGATCATCTTTTGGATTTCCTTTCTGTCCTGTATCCATAATGGTTCCCTGAAGGAATGGTATGGCAACGGGACGCATCGGCATTCTGTATCCGTAGCTCCATTTGTTTACAAACAGGAAATCACCTACAAGAAGTGTTCTTTCCATGGATCCTGTAGGAATACCAAATGGCTGTGTTACAAAAACGTGGATAATGGTGGCAAAAACCACTGCAAAAGTGATAGATCCCAAGAATGTATCTTTCTTTTTTGCATTTTTCTCTTCATCTGTAATGAAAAGATCGTTGGAATTTTCATCTTCTACCTCTGCATCTTTAGAATAGTTCACCGTTGCCATATAGATAAACGGCAGGATTACGGTAAGCAGCTGGTCTTTGACAAGAGATTTTCCAAATTTTTTCATTAAATAAATATGGAAAGCAGACATCATGATAGGTCCTACGATCGGCAGATAAGAAAAGATAGCCCACCATTTCGGATGTTCCGTTTCCTTTAAAATAATAAAATAATTATAGAAAGGTATAAATGCAAATAAGGGACTGTAGCCCATTTTTTTGAACAGCTTCCAAGTGGAAATCCCCATCAGTACAGACAAAATGAGAACATATACTGTATAAGTTAAAAAATAATTCATAGTTTATTGTGCCTATTCTGATAATATAAATGATCAATGATGATTAATAAATGATAGCATCATTACCTGTTATTAGTTGACTATTTAGCGTATTTGTTACAAATTAAAGTCCCAACACGTCTTTCATGGTGAAATTTCCTTTTTTATCTTTGATCCATTCTGCAGCGACTACCGCTCCGAGTGCAAACCCGTTTCTGTTGAAGGCGGTATGTTTTATTTCAATTTCGTCCACTTCACTTTTGTAATAAACGCTGTGGGTACCCGGAACCTCATCTTCTCTGACGGCAAAAATTCCCAGCTCCGTGCCTTTAGTTTCCTCCAGTTTCCAGGCGTTAAATTTAGGATTATTTTTGATGATTCCTTCAGCAATTGAAATAGCTGTTCCACTGGGCGCATCTTTTTTGTGTACATGATGAATTTCTTCCAGCTGACAGGTGTACTCATCCACATTTTTCATGATATCGGCTACTTTTTCGTTCAGGGCAAAAAATAAATTTACTCCCAAGCTAAAGTTGGAACCATACAGGAAAGCGCTGTCGCTGTCTACGGCAATTTTTTCAACCTCTGCCTTTTTATCCAGCCATCCTGTAGTCCCACAGATAACCGGAATTTTTTGTTCAAGACATGCTTTGATATTATCGTATGCCACTTCTGGTAAAGAAAATTCGATAGCGACGTCAGGATTATTAAGATTTTCAGCTGTTGGAGTTTCTTTCAGACGGGCCACTATTTCATGTCCTCTCTTCTGTGCGATCTCATCAATGATCTTCCCCATTTTACCGTATCCAACTAATGCTATTCTCATGTGAAGTCTTTATTTATGATGATCCTTAGCCGTAAGGCCGGTATCAATTTAATTAAAATATGTTTTAAAATCTGTAACTTAAACTTAATCCTGTTTTCGGAGTAGAAACGCCATACTGATCCTGAATTACTGTTGGGTTAAAAGTAAGATCCGGATCATGTCTGCTTTCGTAAAGATGGGCGTCTACAACAGCATCTACGATATTCAGAATATAGATCAAACCTGTAATTGCTATGGCATAATCTCTTTGTCTTTTATATCTGTCCTGGGCATTTCCGAAAGCCTTTTTATCCAGCCACGGATGACTGTCTACGAATTCATTAGGCGTTCCATTAAGTTTTGCCACGTAATATTCTCTATATATTTTGTACTGATTATTGCTCCACAGAGTATACCCGATTCCGGCTCCTATAGCGCCCAAAACAATAGGAATTTTAATGTACCTTTTATTGTAATACTGCCCAAGTCCAGGCAATACCGCAGAGTAAAGTCCGGCTTTTGTAGGATTCAGTTTGATGGTTTTCTTTGTAGGGCCGTTCGCATTTTCAAGATCTTCTATGATCCTGGCTTCTGTTTTCACAGGCTTTGCAGGTTTCGAAGATTTCGTTACAACTGCAATACTGTCCTTAGGAAGAGGATCTACAAGAACTGTATCGCTTGGTATTACCTGCGAATAAGCGAAAGCAAAAGTGCACAAAAAAAATGTGAAAAATATTTTCTTCATTATTTAATATGGGATAAAATATACTCCAGTTCTTCTTCGTTTTTGAAGTCCAGGACGATTTTACCTTTTTTACCGTTTCCGGAGGTTTTGATCTCAACTTTTACGTCTAAAATATCAGCGATCGTTTTCTGTGCTCTCTTAAAATTATTGGAAAGCTCAGCATTTATTTTTTTCGCTGCCGGTGATTTAGGATTCTTCAATGCTGTTGCAGCCTGTTCAGCCTGACGGACATTGAGTTTTTCTTTAATGATCAGATCAAACAGGATCTGCTGGTGTTCTTCACTTTCAAGGCTGATAATCGCTCTTCCGTGTCCTGCAGATATTTCACCACTTCTGATTGCATTCTGAATATCAGGATTTAACCTTAATAATCTGATGGAATTAGTAATGGTACTTCTATCCTTCCCTACTCTCTGGCTCAGATTTTCCTGGGTAAGACCAATCTCATCCAAAAGTCTCTGATAGGTTAAAGCGATCTCAATGGCATCAAGATCTTCTCTCTGAATATTTTCAACAAGAGCCATTTCAAGGAGCTCCTGATCATTTACTAAACGGATGTAGGCAGGAATGGTTGAAAGGCCTGCAATTTTACTTGCGCGGTAACGTCTTTCCCCTGATATGATTTCGAATTTCTCTCCATCTTTCCTTAAGGTAACCGGCTGGATCACTCCTAAGTTTTTGATTGACAGAGCAAGTTCGTTTAGTGCTTTTTCATCAAAATACGTTCTCGGCTGGGTGGGATTCGGATAAATATCTTCAAGGGCTACCTCTACAATATTCCCCACAAACTTATCTGCTCCTTCATCAGTAGCGGAGTTGACACTCGCTTTGGATTCAGCACTTAAAATAGCACCTAAACCACGTCCCATAGCTCTCTTTTTGTCCTTCATAGATATAATTGATAAATGATAATTAAATAAGTGATGATGTACATTCACTTATACTCCATTTATTATTAAATTAATTTTTTACTAAATTTTCGTTCTTCAACAGAACTTCTTCTGCCAGCTGAATGTACTGAATCGCTCCTTTACTTTCTGCATCATAGTTCAGAATACTTTCTCCGAAACTAGGTGCTTCGCTTAATCTTACGTTTCTGCTGATAATGGTTTCAAAAACCATATCCGGGAAATGTGAATTGACTTCTTCCACTACCTGGTTTGACAATCTCAGTCTGCTGTCGTACATGGTAAGAAGAAGACCTTCAATTCCAAGATCTTTATTATGTATTTTCTGTACATTTTTTACGGTATTCAAAAGTTTACCCAATCCTTCCAACGCAAAATATTCGCACTGGATCGGAATGATCACAGAATCTGCCGCAGTAAGCGCATTCACTGTAATAAGCCCTAAACTTGGTGCACAGTCGATAATAATATAATCATAATCGTCTCTGACCTCTGCCAAGGCTTTCTTCAGCATGTACTCACGGTTTTCTTTGTCCACGAGTTCAATTTCTGCTGCGACCAGGTCAATATGTGAAGGGATGATATCCAGGTTGGGAGAAGCGGTTCTTTTGATACAGGTTCTTGTATCGGCGCTGTGCTCCAAAAGATTATATGTAGAATACTGAACGTCATCTACACCAAGCCCTGAGGTTGCATTCGCCTGTGGATCTGCATCAATGATGAGTATTCTTTTTTCCAATACCCCTAATGCTGCCGCCAAGTTTACAGCTGTGGTCGTTTTTCCAACTCCACCTTTTTGATTAGCGATACCTATGATTTTTGCCATTATTAGAACTTTAGATTTCAAAAATACACTTTTTTCTTTGCTCTGTATGAATGGCGAAATTCAAAATTGAGTTAAAGTATTGTTAATAAACAGTTTAACAATTAAAAAAATTATCCACAAAAAAAATTCTTTGTGGATAACTATCAAGATTTGTTTTTTTATCTTAATTATTCAAAGTTCATGGTGATTGGAAATTTGAAATAACTTCTTACGGTTTCCCCTTGCTTATTTTTAGCCGCTTTCCAGGTTCCTCCAACGCTTTTAATCGTTCTGATCGCTTCTTTATTAAATTCAGCATCTTTACCATCGGCTTTAATTCCGGAAATAGTTCCATCCTTTTCTACTACAAAAGTGATCACAGTTCTCATTGTATCTCCGGTTCCTTCGAATCCTGAGCCGTCAAATTTATTAATCACTTTATTTCTGAATGAATCAAGTCCTCCGGGAAATACGGCTTCTGTTCCAAGTTCTCCTTTATCTGCAATGTGATTATCATCCACTTTTGGAGCTGGCGGAGTTGGTGGAATATAAGGAACTGCCGGTCCTGTTCCTGCCTGAGGAAGCACTGGATGATAGCTTGTTGTTGCAATCGCTCCTTCTGAGGAGTTTACAGGTCCTGCAATGGCTCCTTCTATTTTTTTTACAACATGTTCATTGGTAACATCTGCTTTAGGTTCTGGCACTGTTTCAACATAGGTTTTTACTTTTTCAGATTGAACGGCAGGCAACTTAATCTCTACAGGAGGAATCTCAGGCTGATCAACATCTTTAACATCAAATGGCCCAAAATCACAAGATGTGATCTGTTCCGTAATTTTAGGTCCCTGCAAAGCCGAAACTACAAATGGCGTTATTGAAATGGCAGCCAATAAACTCACCCCCACGAAAAGTGCTTTGGTTAGTATTCTATCTGATTCATTTCTTAATGCATAAGCACCGTATTCTTTGTTGCGGTGCTCAAAAAGAACTTCGTTGAAACGAAATTCCTGGTTTTGGTTTAGGTGTTTCATCACTATTAAATATTTAAACTGTTAAAATCAGTGATTATTAGTTTTAATGGCTTTTTGCAAAAAGTTTAAAATCTCAATCAACAATCCTGCCAAAAAATTGCACAAATGTTAATTATTTAACGAATTATATGAGAAATTTAGCAAAACCCTATTTCGCGGTATTAAAAAGGGGAAAACACTTATAAAATAATTACAGGCTCGCTGTAGGTTTACCAAGATTTAAAAATTAAGCTTTAAAAAAAAACAATCCAAATACAAAAACTGTAAAATTTACAGTCTGCCTGGTATTTTTTATCCTGCATTAAAATCAATGCTCAAACCCATCATTCCAACAACCTTTATTTAATAAAAATAACAGATATAAATTGAAATAAATTCAACATAAATTAAAAAAACAGTGAAAAACATACCCGAAAAACAGGAAAAACCCTGTTGATTATTTTACACCACCGAAATACATTTGTACATAGAAAATCGGGGATGCTGAAAACCAAAAAGAGTAAGCCAAGACCATTTTAAAAACTTATAATTATGCCAACTTTAACTCAAGAAGCAAAAACAAATTCATTAATGAGCATGCTTTTAAAGCAAGTTTATGACACGGTAACGAACGGAGGAAATCCGGAATCTCTAGGAACTGATGATTTCATCGCCTTTGATCCGGTAGGGATTACACTTTCTGAAGACACTTTCGATTATGCATTAAACGGACTTTTCGGAGATGCTCCTTCTCCTAAACCCATGCTGGACGGAACGGGAAAACCTATCCTTGATGCCAACGGAAATCCAAAAATCGATATGGAAGCTTATCAAAATGCTTTATCGAACAGCAAATTCAAAAAATACCTTCAGATGGAACAGTTCGCGGCGATGACTGATGCGATTCCTTCGCAATTACCACCGCTTACGGAAGACGGAAAAGGGAGAGCGATTACCATTATGAACGATTCCCAGAAGAGGGTTTCAAAAGTATATGAGGATCTTCTTCAGTGGTCTGTCGTGGTTGACACGGATTTTGATCAAAAAGTAGAAAAGAAACTTGATTCTCTGAGAGACAAATTATTCAAAATTAAAAAGGTGAAGAACCCAGATTTTTACGAGAATGCTCCGGTAGATGACCTGAACAAACCTGAGCTGATTCACACTTTTGTAGCACCTACTTATGCTAAATACGTAGAATATCAGATAAAATATTATGATATCGTGGATGCGAACAATGAAATCAGAGTGGCTGCCGACAATGGTGATACCGATGCTATGGCTAAAGTTTCTATCGATGGAAAAAATATGAAAAAGCGCGAGGATGCAGCTTTAAAGGCATGGCAGTCTTTAGGATATAAAGAAGCTGTGGAAAGAATTCAGAATTATCTGAGTGAAATCGAAGAAAAACACATGCTTGTGATCAAAAAAAGAATCCAGGCGGAATTCAGAAATAGCCAGAGAACCAGAATTTTAGACTACACGAATTATTCTCCTTGTATTCCGGTTGCAGCTAATGCTTTAAGGGAATCAAAAGGATGGCCTGAAATCTCTATTTCACAAGGAAAATCGAACTACGATTATTCTAAATCTATTCATAACTGGGGTGCAGCGGGAGGCTTTAGCATGGGATTATTCTCTATCGGAGCTAAAGCCGGAGGAAAAAACGAAAGAACCCAGATCAATTCAGATTATACAAGCATGGATATTTCCTTCAAAATCGGAAAGGTAAGAGTAGAAAGAGGCTGGTTCAATCAACAGTTTATAGAATCTAAATACTGGAAGCTGCACGAACAGTCTCCTCAAACTTTGAACGGCGATATGATCAGCGATGGAAAAGGTAAAGGATTAATGCCATCGATCATCACGGAACTGATCATTGCAAAAGATGTTTCTCTGAACTTTAAAGACAGCAGTTCGGCATACACCGAGGCTAAAAATTCGATATCTGCAGGCGGCGCGGTAGGAATAGGACCTTTTGTGATCGGAGGAAACTACAGCTACGACAATCAGAACGTAAAGTCCAGCTATGAATGGGAAGGCAAAAAGCTTGTCTCGAAAGGAATTTACATCATCGGATACAAATGCCACATCGTCCCTAAATCTCCCAACCCAAATCCAGAAATCAAGAAATGGGCAGACGGAAAATCATAATCCTATAGATCCTTCTCAATAAGAATAGCCGGCGGAAGTTTTTTCTGCCGGTTATTCACCTAAACCAAAAACTATACCCATGAAATATTTTGTAGCCGTCTACCAGAAACTTAAGAATATCTATATGTCGCAGAGTTCGATGGAAAATGACCTGCCGATGATCTGCCCTTCTCTTAGAGTTTATGATAACGAGGAACTGGAACTTCTGAAACCTCAGAGTCTGCTGAACGATGAACAGAAAAAAGCACTTTCAATCATTAAAAAGCAGAATGTCGCTTATGAACTCAACTCCGTTCCTATTTCACCGAATTTCTGGGATCTGAATCCTAACAATTCTTTATTTGATATTTACAGAGATATTCTTGACAAAAACAACCTTAAAGATCTGGAGGAAAATCTGGACAAAGTTCTGGATCATAAAAGTCCTGTTCTTTTCGACGCTAAAAACAGTGATACAAAGGAATTTAAAGCTTATAAAAAATACAGAACGCTATTTGAAGAGGCTGTGAATAAAATAACTGATCACCTTGTACAGTTTGAGGGTCTTGATACTGATGAAGAAAAAAGCAACTGGAATGACAAACTTATCAATCTTAATAATCTTAAAGAACTTACTTTTTCTGAATGGAAAGTAAAAGGCAGTAAAGACCATATTGAAAAGGAACTGGCAAGGATCAACAAATCTTCTGATGCCGACCTCTATCTTGCCATGGCGCAGAATGCGAAACAAACTTTTGAAGCCGCGGAGAAAACAGATGTGATCAGCAATTCTTCGATTCATGATATTCATTTCATTCCGTATGATTTTATGGAAAATGAATCCGGGTGGAACAGCTTGCGTATTGAAAAATCTGAACTGGAAGGACTTCATGCCGAAGCTAAAAACAGTAATGAAAATATCCCTACTGAGATTTTATCCATCGATTATGATGAAAGTATGATTCAGGCTGTAGAACTGGATTATTCTTTTGTGCATTTAAAAAGAAACTGGTTCAACAAAAATTTTATGCTTTCTGATTATTTTGAATGGAAAGAACCTAAAAAAATAGCAGACGGAGAAACAATTTCTAATGATTTTAAGCTTCCCGCCTTTCCGAAAACCATGATTCTTATTAAAAATCTGAAAGTGATTCTGGATCCATCTATTGTCAGTGCCAGTGTGAGCAATACCGAACAACTTATTTATTTTGGCCCGATGGTGATGAAACAGCAAGTCTTTATCAACAAAAACAATAACCAAAGGTTTCTGAAAGCGATCACGAATGTAAAAACCATCAAGTCTGACCAACTTAATTATTTAGCAAAGAAAACAGTCATTGCAGAAAATAAAGCATCCATTATCAGCAGCTTCAACGCTAAAACAGCTATCGGATCTGAACCTGCAGAAACTATGAAGACAGCAACCCATGCTTCTTTCTCCGGAAAGACAAATAGGGGAAATATGATTAATGCTGTTAAAAATTTACAGCCCCTTAATCCTGTGCCTCACGGAGCGAGTCCGGTTCAGCCTGTAAATCAACCCACAAACCCCATTAAAGTACCCTGGGGTTCCTGGGTACCGAAATTCCCAACTATTCCAACGCCTACACCAATTTCTATCCCGGTTTCATTGCCGCCGGAAGGAGCCGTTGTACAGTTCAGGGTTTCGGATAAGATCAATAATGATCCCATTTACAAATGTGCTATTTCCATCAAGGGAACCAATAACAACAGGATTTTTGAGATTGAAAGCAATGAAGCGGGCATGATCAGTCAACTCATTCCTCCCGGGGATTATAGTATTGAGCTGAGAATAGATGATTATGCAATTTTAAATCAAAATTTCAGCATCACCAACGTATTGCCACTTAACCTTGAATACAAACTACAGAGGGAGGAGGTAAAATTTAAATCATACTTTTTAATTGGGATGATTTGTGAGAGAATGCCGCGGATACCTGTTAATTAGACGTTAGATTTCAGACATGAGACACAAGACCTGAAGATTTTCAGATTCTGATGTTTATCTAATACTATTCACTATTCACTATTCACTATTCACTATTCACTATTCACTATTACTTATAAAAAACATACCCATGAAACTTTTAAAATATTATACAAAAGCACCGGAAGTACTCACCTTATGTGAGATCCTGTACAAACTTGGATACAGCATTAAGATTTCTGATGCATTCACTTTGGAGGTGGATGCCGCCGTGAAAGATTTTCAGAGTAAAAATTCTTTGGTTGTAGATGGAATTGTAGGCGTGAAAACCTGGGCTGTCCTGTTTGAAAAAGACGAAAGACCTTTAAGTCAGAGTGACAAATTTCTCAAAGAAAGCGATCTTGTGAGTTTCGCAGATGAATACAGCCTTGAACTGGCTGCAGTAAAAGCCGTGAATGAAATTGAAAGCAGCGGAAAAGGGTTTTTGATCAATAACAAACCTAAAATTCTGTTTGAAGGACATGTTTTCTGGAACGAACTTAAGAAAAGGGGCATTGATCCTAATTCTTATTATAATGCAAACAGTCAGAATGTTCTTTATCCGAAATGGACAAGAGTACATTATCAAGGCGGCGTTAAAGAATACGACCGACTTAATGAAGCGATTGGTCTGGACAACAGCCCTGATTTTGAAGAGGCTGCATTATCTTCCGCTTCCTGGGGCAGTTTTCAGATCATGGGTTATCATGCTGAAAATTTAGGCTATACCGATGTTTATCATTTTGTTTCGCAAATGGAAGTCAACGAAGGGGAACATTTGAAAGCATTTGGAAAGTTTCTGGAGAAGAACAACTGTCTTGTACATCTCAGAAATAAAAACTGGGCGGGTTTTGCCAAGGTATATAATGGATCCGGATATAAGGAAAATAAATATGATGAAAAGCTGGCGAAGGCTTATGTAAAATATTCTCAAGATTAAATATTTTTCCCCACAGATGGCGCAGATCTCTCAGAGGATTTTGTGAAATCTGTTAGGATTATTTTTGTGAACGCTGTGACCACCCCGTCAAAAATTCAAAGAATTTTCGACACCCCTCCGTGGGAGGGGAATTGTTGCCCATTCAATAGTTGTTATGATGAAGATCAAAGATTTTCATAGACCTTAAGTGATCTTTTTTCACAATGCTTTTAAACTTACAAATAACTGAATTGTTTAAAAAATTTTATGATTGTAATAAAATTATAGTGGATATCAGATTTTATTCTTAAATCAATTTAAACAGCACTTCGGTTCATAATGAATTCAGTCAATTCAAAAGAAATACTACTTTTGAATGATTCTTCCAAAATCGTCTTTATGACAAATCGCCAACCTGCTAGAGTTCAATTTTTTACAAAAAGCAACTTTCCAGTTACGAATTGATAATCAAACGGTTATATTTGTCTTTTTTTAACATTAGTTTAACATTTTTGCTTATCTTTGCTTTTCGTCAAACAATCAAGGATGTCTTTATATCAACAAATTGCAGAAAAACTACAATATATAAGTCCGAGTTTTTACAAGAAAAGATATTTTAAGAATTTAAACCATCTTACTCAAGCTAATTTTTCGGCACGGAATGTAGAACCGGAACTGGTATGGATCAAGGAATACCTTCCCAAAAATGCTGTAATTCTGGACATCGGAGCTAATGTAGGAACTTTTCTTTATCAGTTGGAGAATAAACTGAATCATGAAAATATTTATGGTTTTGAACCGAACAAAAAGCTTTACCGACGTCTGAAAAGACTTTTTCCGGCAATGAGGGTATTTCCCTTAGCTCTTTCTGACGAAAACACTACTGCAGAATTTAAAGTTCCCATCATTAATGGCAGACAGATCGCTTCCCGGGGCACTTTAAACACATCATACAAAGAAAAAGGTGAGGAAAAAAGCTACACCGAGGAGGTGAAGGTGATCAAACTGGATGATTGGGCTGCTATAGAACATTTTGACAGACTGGACTTTATCAAAATAGATGTGGAGGGAAATGAAATGAAAACCCTTTCCGGCGCTAAAGAAATCATCACACGATTCCTTCCGACCTTAATGGTCGAAATGGAACAGAGACACCACGACAATCCCATCTGGAACGATATTTCTGAAGTTAAAAACTGGGGATATGAAGCCCAATATCTTAACCGTAAAAGTTTTAAGCTGGAACTTCTGACGGAAGAGATCTTAATACACAATACCAACGATGAAAAAAACAAAACCAGCTATATAAACAATATCATTTTTACGCCAAAAAACCATTAAAAGAACATTATGAGTGTAGTAGCGAGACAGGGCTTCAAATATTCTATCATAGGTTATATTGGTTTTTTGCTGGGAACCTTTTCTATATTTATTTTCACGAATAATCTTGAGTTCTACGGAACATTAAGATACATTATGCCAACCGCAGAAATGCTGGTTCCTTTTGTCGTTTTCGGGATCTCCTATTCCAATGTGAAGTTTTTCCATAAAGTAGATCAGGATGGAAAACGGCACAATATGCTCACGCTTTCGCTGGCTGCCGTTTTTATCAATTTCATTTTATTTTTGTTCATTTTTTTTCTGCTCCCCTACGTTTTTCCGGGATTTAAGAATATGAAAGCCTGGAAGATTAAGGAAATCATTCTTCCTCTTACATTAATGCTTTCATTTTGTGCTATTTTCAATAAATATATTTCAAATTATAAACGGATTGTTGTTTCCAATATTTTCGATAATCTTTTTCCCAAAATTGCTAATCTCGGCGCGTTCCTGATTTTCATATCTCTAGTTTCACACTATCCGGCAACCTCATCGATACCTGAAAAAACAGCATTGCTATTTTTCTTCGGAATGTTTTTTTTAATGTTTATCGGTTATATTTTTTACACGAACAAGCTGGAAAAGATTCAATTTGATTTCAGTACGGAATACTTTAAAAAAGATCATTTTTACAAGGAATTTGCCGCTTATAGTTTCTTTGGATTTTTAGGGACTTTTGGAAATTATCTTGCGATCAACAATTTTATGATTGGAGAATTTCTGGGAATGGAAGAAGTTGGAATCTACTCTATTCTTTACGCTCTGATTTCATTAATCTCTGTTCCACAGTTAGGACTGTTTAATATTTCTGCTCCGATCATCAGTAAAGCTTTGGCTGACCGTGATATGGATGAACTCGACAGATTTCACAAAAAGACGTCTTTATCTTTGTATTTTTTAGGTGCGGTCCTTTTTTCATGCATTATGGTAGGCTTCCCTTATCTTACTCATTTTATGCCAAAAAACGGAGTCATGTTAAGAGAATACGAACCTGTAGTCTGGATTTGGGGATCTGCTGTTTTGGTTGATTTGGCAACGGGATTTAACGGAAATATCATTTCACTTTCCAAGTATTATAAATTCAATATTCTGGTGATGCTTCTTCTGGCAGGACTTACCATTGGTTTAAATTTCTATTTTCTAAAAAATACAGATCTGAAGTTGATTGGTGTTGCTTTGTCCACCGCTATTTCTCTCACAACATATAATGTAGTAAAAATTGTATTCAATTACTTTGTGTTTAAAGTTTCTCCGTTGACGATCGAAATGATTTTCGTTTCAATCATCTGTACTTTAGCGATTACCGTAGCGATTGTTTTACCTACTTTCAATAATAATTTCATCAATTTAGTCTACAAACCAAGCGTTGTTTTGATCTTGATTTATATTGGAAATCATTTCACTAAAGTTTTCCCGATCGAGGATTATGTGAATGCAAAATTTATTAAGAGTATTTTTAAATTTAAATAGCAATCAATCCGGAAAGGACCTTTTCAAGCTTTTTCAGCACTGAATTTCTGTTGTAATTTTTCTGGAAATCGAAACGGGTGTTTTTAAGCTCTTTAAACTGCTCTAAAACATTTTCCTTCTCAGGGATAATAAATTCTAATCGGGAAGGATAATCTTTAGGAAAAACGGCTATTTTAGAATATCTGATGGCATCTCCCAGATTTCCCGTCATTTTTGTACGGCCGTATATTTCTTCCCTGCTGAAAAATTCTGCTTTCTGCTGAATAGGACACCAGAGAATATCTGCCTTCTGCATTCCTTTTTGAAAATCGGTATTCGAAACTCTGTCAGAAAAATAGTGTACGGAGATGTTTTCAGGAAGTTGCTGAGATAGTTTCTGAAGCTGTTTCAGTTCACTGTCTTTCGCTTTTCCCAGAAATATAAATTCACACTTTTCTTTTGTTTTTACATGTTGAATGGTTTCAAAAACGTGGTGATAATCTCTCCTTTTTTGAGAAACTCCTCCGGGAATAACAACGGTAAGATGCTTATTTTCCGTTTTTTCGAAATTTTCGCTATAAAAAAGAGGCAAAAATTTATACTTATCTGATGAAAGTTCTTCATCCAGTATCAATAGATTTTTGGCATTCCGGTAGACTTTCGATGTATAAAACAAACCTTCTTTCCACCAAAGTTTCAGTCTATACACAACATCGCCCTTAAAAATACTTTTCATCAAAGCACCTTTGGAGGCGACTGAAAAATTGATATTGTGAACAATGACTGCGGTATTGTATTTTTGGACCAATGCGTGGAAAGTATTGAAATACCGGTGAACAGTTCCAATAATGATCAAGTCATATTTTTTCAACTTCAGCTGTTCCATAATCATCGAACTGTCTGATAAAAAAACGGTTTCTCCAGTCTGCTCCACTCTATCTTTTATCTTTTTCGAAAAATAATACTCTACATTACATTCTGAAGAGTCCTTCATAATATCCATGAAGGCCTGTGCAATTTCTGCGTGGGTGTCTATTTCGATGTAGGCGATTTTTTTCAATTAGAGATTAGAGATTAGAGATTAGAGATTAATAAAGGTAAATGGTTTTAATGAATGTTAGTCTATCATTTTTAGATTTTAAGCCATTTTTTCCTGAGTGTTTTCCAGCGTTGAGCGTTGATGGCTTTCTGCTCGTCTTTTGAGATTTTCAGTTCCAGTTTTTCTGTTTTACAGGCTTCGTAAACTTTGATGATGCTAAAGAAAAAAGAAACAGATTGACTCTTCGCCGCTTCTTTTGAGGCAGCAATATAGGCGAGGAACCTATTCAGTCCTAAAAAATAAAAATATCTGCCGTAATAATCTGCCGGCCTGATGGTATAGTCAGCTCCTTTCACTTTGATCAGTTTTACCTGAAGTTCGGGAAGGACGATTTCTTTCCAGTTCAGATTTTCCAAAAGAATGGAATCCATATTATCCCATCCTAATGTTTCCCTTATTCCGCCCATCTGGATAAAACATTCTTTGCGGTAGGCTTTCACAGGGCCTCTTACATGATGTCTATTTGAATTGCCTTCATACACCCAAGCTCCCTGTTTTTCCACGTACAACAAGCCGCCAACAAGTCCGTATTCAGGGTTGTTTTTAAAAGCATTTTGTATGGTCTCCAGATAATTTTCAGGAAGAATAATATCGGCATCAAATTTACAGATGATATCAAATTCATTTATATTCCGGGTTTTCAGTCCGTTTTTAAATGCATGGACGACTTTAGAACCTGGCTGATGTGATGATTTCTGAAGATCTACCGTTTCAAAACGGGAATCCTGACCGGTATATTTCCGGATGACTTCCTGTGTTTTATCCGTAGACCCGTCATTAACAATCACTGTTTTAAAATCTTTAAAGCTTTGCTGCTGTAAAGAATCCAGGGTGAAGGGAAGATTTTCTTCTTCGTTATGGGCAGGAATGATGATTAAAAACCTCACGTGTTTAAGTTATGAGTGATGAAAAATGAATGATCAATGATAAATTCCTGACACAGAAGTATCATTCATCATTGATCATTCATAGTTTTTCTATTTGTTATGCGGTGTCAGCATGTTTTTAGGATCTAGAATTTCATCTAATTTTTCCTGGGAAAGAATACCTTTCTCTAAAACAAGATTATAAACACTGTTTCCGGTTTCCAGGGCTTCTTTTGCAATCTCTGTAGACTTTTTGTATCCGATGTAAGGATTCAATGCCGTTACAATACCGATGCTGTGTTTTACCATGTTCAGGCAGATCTCTTTATTGGCTGTAATTCCTACCACACACTTATCACGAAGCGTATCCAATGCATTGCAAAGGAAATTAATGTTTTCCATGATCGCATGAGAAAGCACAGGCTCCATGACGTTAAGCTGTAACTGCCCTGCTTCTGCGGCAAAAGTTACGGTAAGATCATTTCCGAATACTTTGAAACAAACCTGATTGACCACTTCCGGAATAACAGGGTTTACTTTTCCAGGCATAATAGATGATCCCGGCTGCATCGGAGGAAGATTGATCTCAAATAATCCGGCTCTAGGTCCTGAGGAAAGTAATCTTAAATCATTACAGATTTTTGAAAGCTTTACAGCAAGACGTTTTGTAGCAGAAGAATAAATTACATATGAACCTGTATCTGGTGTTGCTTCAACGAGATTGGGTGCGGAAACAACCGGAAAACCGGTAATCTGAGCCAGATTTTTCGCACAAAGTGTAGCGTAGCCCACCGGAGCGTTTAATCCTGTCCCGATCGCCGTAGCTCCCATATTCACTTCTACGAAAAGGTCTGCATTGTTATTTAATTTAGAAATATCTTCTTCCAATGTGGCAGCATACGCTTCAAATTCTTGTCCCAAAGTCATTGGAACGGCATCCTGAAGCTGAGTACGGCCCATTTTGATCACGTCATGAAACTCATTTCCTTTTGCACGAAAAGCTGCAACAATTTTCTCCAGTCTGTCAACAAGTCCAATATTCATGTGCAGCAATCCCATTTTAATCGCTGTAGGATAGGCATCATTCGTCGATTGGGAAAGGTTGATGTGGTCATTCGGTGAACAGAATTCGTACTCGCCTTTATTTTTTCCTAATTTTTCTAAAACGATATTGGCAATTACTTCATTCGCATTCATATTGATTGAAGTTCCGGCCCCTCCCTGAATCATATCTACAGGAAACTGGTCGTGGTATTTTCCTGCTACAATTTCATCACAAGCTTCCGCTATTTTGAAATATAGGTTTTCATCAAGCAGACCCAATTCATAATTGGTTTTTGCTGCTGCTTTTTTTACAAAAGCCAAACCTTTGATAAAATCCGGATAGGAAGACAGAAGCTGTCCTGAGATTTTAAAGTTATCGATCGCTCTTTGCGTCTGTACCCCGTAATAAGCGTCTGCAGGCACATTTAATTCGCCTAACAGATCGCTTTCTTTTCTGAAATTTTCCATTACAGATAATTTAGCTGTTTTTATTTTTAGATATAACAAAAACGCATCTTAACCGATGCGTTTGAATTTTTATTTCGCCGGATATTTTTGATTTAAAGCCTGAAGGATCGCCCATGTTTCGGCGTCCATGATCCCGTCATAATTCTGAGGACGGAAATGATACTGGAAAGCTTCGATTGTTTTTTTCGTTGCATCATCCCATTTTCCACTTAAATCCAAATAGTATCCGAATTTCTGCAATGCAGTCTGAACAACAAAGATAAACGACGGATCGATATATCTTACAGAAAAATCTGCCTGTGCGAGAGTGAGAAAGTTTTGTTTTGCCGTTTCGTCATACCACATTCCAAGCTGGTATTCATCGTAAAGCTTTTTCCAGGGAAACATTGGTCCCGGATCCTGTTTTCTTGTAGGTGCGATATCTGCATGGGCCAGTACATTGGTTGCCGGAATCTGATATCTTGTTACAATATCTTTAGCAAGAGCGGCCACTTTCCTGATCTGATCGTCACTAAAGGCTGCGAATATCTTTTTTCCTGCAGCATCAGAAGTATATCCTGTATTAACGATCTCAATGCCTATAGAGGTATCATTAAGATTTTTATCATTTCTCCATGCACTTACACCGGCATGATAAGAACGCTTATTCTCATCAACCAGCTGATAGATTTCATTGTCTCCGGTATTATTAACCAGATAATGGGAACTTACGCCCTGCTGGGTAAGTACAGTAATGGATTTATCGTCTGGAAGTGCTGTATAATGCAGTATAAGGTATCGCTGTCTGAAATTCTGTGCAATGGCAGGAAAATAAGTCTTTACTACTTTATATCCGATGGGTTTCGCTGAAACGATAGAACCGTAACTTGCGGTGTTATCATTTTTTGCAGGATCTGCCAGATTGGTGGTAAAAAATTCTACCCCGTGTTCATTGGTAATTTTAGGTTTCGGAGTTTCGGCTACCGGAGTTTTAACTCCAGGTTTGGCCTGTGATACCGGGGTTTTCGGCTTGTAAGTATTTTTTTTTACATTTTGCTGGGAAGTACATGAAAAAACAAAAGTACTTAATCCGATGATATATAATGTCTTACGCATCAGTTTATTTTTTTAACCATTTATCACTTCAAAAATACGCAAATTTTTCTTGAATTTTATTTGGTAAATAAAGAAATCTGTTCTATATTTGCACTCGCAATAACGGAACAACGATCATTAAAAAATAAGAAAAAAGGAGGGTTGCCAGAGTGGTTAATGGAGCAGTTTGCTAAACTGTCGACGTGCAAGCGTCGCAAGGGTTCGAATCCCTTACCCTCCGCTATTTTTTCTTACACTATCAATATATACTTCGGGGCGTAGCGTAGTCCGGTCATCGCGCCTGGTTTGGGACCAGGAGGTCGCAGGTTCGAATCCTGCCGCCCCGACAGTTTTATTAATTTTCTCAAAATTATTTAATGGGTGCGTAGCTCAGCTGGATAGAGCATCTGCCTTCTAAGCAGACGGTCTCAGGTTCGAATCCTGACGCGCTCACTTAAAAAGACTTTACATTTTTGTAAAGTCTTTTTTGTTTATATTAGTTCCATGTACTACTACCTCTACCTACTCTATTCACAATCTTTAGATAAATATTATGTTGGACATTCTTCAGAAGATCTAAAGGAAAGACTAAGGAAACATCTATCACATCATAAAGGATTCACCTCAAAAGCAAAAGACTGGATAATTGTTTATTTTGAAATTTTAAATTCAAAGTCTAAGCATACCAAAGAGAACGGGAAATAAAAGCATGGAAAAGTAAGTCTAAAATCAAAAAACTAATTGATACACTACCCAACACAGAGCATCCCGATTTATAATCGGGACGGTCTCAGGTTCGAATCCTGACGCGCTCACTTAAAAAGACTTTACATTTTTGTAAAGTCTTTTTTGTTTATATGCCCTTCCTCCTTTCTATAGTCATTCCTTTTTCTGGATCAGTTAAAAATCTGTGCAATCGCTGCTCTCTTTGGGACACTTGTAATTCGTAGTATCAAAATTAGACTTTGCGAAAAAAAAAAGAATATTCTATTTTTCGTCAACTGTTTCAAATGATCCATTTTCACCTGACCTCTCTTCCGCTTTTAATTAAATAGTGCTGCTTCCGTTTAACATTAATTTATTTTAATTCCTGCAATAGCGAATGACAATTCGTCACAACTTTATTTAATGGCCCTATTTTCATCATTATTGCGAATAATTCACACCTAATCGTAACATTATTTAACAAACCAGCACTTATCAATAGAAACAAAATAAAATTTATCAATCTGTAAATTTTAATTCATGAGAAAAATACTTTATAGTTTTATCATTTCTGTTATGGCCATTTTTGTGCTTAACCAAATGATATACCAGGAAATTCCGGAGAAGGATACCAAAGAACAATTGTCAGAAATTGAGCGTTACAAACATCCTGTAAAAAGTATTTCTATGGAATACACTGACAACAGTGATCTGACAATATTTGACTCTATTCTGAAGGACAATAAAGTACTCATACTTGGAGAAAATACTCATTATGACGGCTCCACCTTTGAAGCAAAAAGCAGACTCATTAAATATCTTCACGAACATCTGAACTATAGTGTTGTGCTTTATGAAGCGGGACAGTATGATACCTGGATCATGAACGATGAAATGAATCACCACAGACTTAAAACTTCTGCAGATTCGATCGGAGGCCTTGGACTTTTCGAATTCTGGTGGAACGCCAAAGAAACCCAGCCACTGATCCGGTATTATCAAAAAACGAAAACATCCGTTAATCCTATTGAAATCGGAGGTTTTGACATCCAGTTTTCGGGAAGCACATTATCATCCAAACGCGGAAAGCTGTTAAAGGACTTCTCAAGGCGAAATAAGATCAATGGTACTACTTTTCCTATTTTAAATAAACATACCGGTGAGCTCAATCAATTTATGTATCCAAAGTATGTGAACAGGGTGTTAAAAGGAAATCAAAAAAATGAATTCCTCAAAGAGATCACCAGACTTGAACAGATTGTTTTAAGGCTGGATAAAACACCAGAAAATACAATGTATGCACGATATTTTCACGACATAAAAAATAATATGACCAAAAACTGGAAATACAAACCGGGATCTATGCCCAGCATGCATTTCAGGGATTCCCTGATGGCCCGGAATCTCATGTATCAAATCGATTCTGTTTATCAAGACAAAAAGGTAATTGTATGGTGTGCCAACATTCATTCTTTCGCAGAAAGATATAGTAAAGATTATCTTCCACTAGGTTCTTATATCAGAAATAAATACGGAAAATCATCGTATATCATTGACTTTTCATCATACGCCCAGCAATATAACAATGGAAGTATCTCTGACAGACCAGGAAAGTTTGCGATTGAAAATATATTTCACAAGACAAAAAGCCCCTATTTCTTTCTTAACCTAAGAAATGTTCCGGAAAACTCATTCCTGAAGAAAGAATTTGTATCTACGATCAACCAGAGAATGGATATGAAAAAGAACTGGAGCCGTTCTTTTGACGGAATATTTTATATAGACACCAATATCGTTTTAACACCAATCAAGAAATAATGGAAAGTATTATTACTCAAGACCTGAGCTATACCATAGGTTCTAAAGCTATTTTAAACAATATCAGTTTAAATGTTCCGGAAGGCAGTGTCTATGGCTATCTGGGAAGAAACGGAGCCGGAAAATCCACGACTATAAAGCTGCTTCTGGGACTTTTGGAAGAGACGGACGATAAAATTTTCATCCAAGGTAAGAGTTTAAAACAAAACCGAACAGAAATTCTCGCCTCCACGGGAAATCTGATAGAATCACCCTGTTTTTATACGAAACTGACGGTTCATGAAAATTTAAAATATCTGGATATTATCTACGGCAAAGGAAATAAAAGAATTGATGAAGTTCTGGAGCTGGTAGATCTTCACAAGGAAAAGAAAAAGAAAGCCAACGCGCTATCGATGGGGATGAAGCAGCGACTGGGAATTGCCATGGCCATATTTCACGATCCTCAACTGCTGATCCTGGACGAGCCTCTGAACGGTCTGGATCCCCAGGGAATCTTTGAAATGAGAAAACTTTTCCAACATCTGAATGAACAGGGTAAAACGATTTTCCTTTCCAGTCATATCCTGAGCGAGCTGGAAAAAACAGCTACTCACATCGGAATTATCGAAGGCGGCAAAATGGTTTTCCAGGGAACCAAGAACGAACTCCTGAGCCAGGTGGAAAAAGATCATATCCTGAAGATCAGCAACAGCGAAAAAGCAATTTCCGTCCTGAAAGAATCTTTTTCCGTTTCGCAACACAGTCTAAATAAGATTTCAGTAAAGGCGAGTGGTGATGAAAAATTTAATTTACTCTTAAAAACAGTTATTGAAAACGGAATTGAGATCTACGATATAGAATCTCAGAGCACGAATCTAGAACAGATCTTTATTAATTTAATTTCTAAAAGCCATGACTAATACTTTCTACAAAGCTTTTTCTTCCGAGCAATACAAACTTTCCAAGAATAAGGAAATCTTCGGTATCCTTTTGCTTCCCGCCCTTATCATATTCGCTATCGACCTTTATAACGTCTACAGCATTGTTACCGAAGGCGGAACGGGAATGATAGAAGGAACATCCAATCCGTGGAAACTGATTTTGGGAAAGTCAGTATCTCTGTTTCTTTATATGCTGTACCCAATACTGGTTTCTCTGTTTGTCCATGCCTGTTGTGATGTAGAGTACCAAAATAACAATTATAAAGTTCTTTTTACCATCCCTGTTTCAAAGTCGAATATATATATTTCAAAAGTCCTTTTCATGTTGATGACGGTTTGGTTTTCTATGATTTTGACGTACCTTGTTTTTCTTCTGAGTGGTTATCTTTTCAGTATTATTTTCCCGGAACTCGGATTTCAGAATTATGATTTCAGAGAGGTGATATTTTATGTTTTCTTAAAATTCACCATTACCCTTTCTGCCATCACCATGATTCAGCTGACTCTGAGTCTTATTTTCAAAAGCTTTATCTATCCTATAGGTTTTAGTGTGTTCATGCTGATTTTTTCAGGGCTTGCCAATGAGAAAAAGTTTTCTGATTTTCTGGCGTATACGGGAGGTTATAAGTTGTATGGAAATTTAATGTCTGAAAACATTTCTTTTGAAAGATTGGATTACTGTAATATAGCTGCAGTGCTTATTTTTGCGGGAGTGAGTTTTTATTTGTTTGTGAGGAAGAAGGGAGTTTGATTTTTACAAAATGGCTAAATCTGGTGCTTTGCCAAATAAAAAAGAATCCGTCTCACAAATTGTTTGTGAGACGGATTCTATTAATCTGAATTCTTACACTAACGTGTAAAATAATATTTCTGCCGGTCTTTTGACAGAATTACCGTATCCTTTTTTTTATACGATTTTATTTCAGTTCTGAATACCTGCGGATTTTCCTGATCCGGGTGAAGTATTCCGTACTGTGTTGAAATAACATTAAAATCAGCATTTTTCGGCTCTTTAAATCTTGCGATTAAGTAAATTTTCTTATCACCGGTAAAATCATCAACAATCCCGACCTTTACCTGAATGGTATCGGAGTTATTCACAATCTTATCATATTCTGAATGGTTTTCCCTGTCTGATCCCACCGGAAAATATTTATTAAAATTTCCTCCGGGACATGAACATAATGATAAGCATACAAGCAGAAAAGCGCTGATTTTAAATATTATTTTCATTTTTACTTAAGTCTATAGCAATTGCCATCGTTAGCAAAAACAGTACATCCTCCTACATTCTGAAGGGCTTTTTCTGCTCCATATTCATTAGTTCCAGGTGTAATGTAGCTGTCCTGCCCGGTAACTAACTGATCCCAGATCCCGTTCCCTTGCATTACTGACCAGCCTTGGGTTCTAACCTGAATGATATGTCCGAACTCATGCCCGTAAGTATCCGAATTTGTACTGTTGAATACAGCGACATTATTTCCCCATGTCACTTCTCTCTTACCTCCACCACTTGTCCAAAGAGGCTGTAAAACCTGATAAAGTCCTCCTTTTCTCCATCTTACTCCTTCCGATGAAACACCCGTTTTTTTGGACATTTTTTCCACCTGCTCAAGTTTCGCTTTATCTGGAATAAATGTAGCTCCAAAGGTAACGGTCATTGCAAAACTCTGAGAAGCGGCACCGTAAGCACCATTAATCATTCCTCTCTTCATGCCTTCTCCCATATCTTTTCCGCTTAAGGCAGCAGCCACAGTACCTGACACACCTCCTAATATAGCACCTTTACCTGCATTATATACAAGTTCTCCGGTTGCATTAGCCAGCCAGTTTCCATCAATCGCCTGCCATTCGCTCATTTTCGCTCCCATATAACCGCTTACAACACCTGCTGCAATAGTTCCCCAGCCAATGCTGTCTCCCATAGCTACTCCGGTACCTACCTGAGAAGCAACACTTGTCAGCATATTCATCGTAGCACTCTGCCAGAAAGATCCTGCCATCTGGGCGGCGGCGGCCCCTATACCTCCGGTAATAGCCCCGGAAATGGCTCCATATAAAACAGAAGTCCCGAGTCCTTTCAGATTCCATGAACCATTTAATAAGGCAGGAATAGAATAAGTTACCACTGCAATGGCAGCACTTACAAGCGCTCCGTATGCCATTCCTATCAGAATAGGGATAAAGGCAAACTCCCCGCTAGGATCGGTATACATTAACGGATTATTTAAAACGTAACCATACCTGTTGTAGCTTTGTGTATTCAGCGGATCCTGAATATAATTATCCGTAGATAAGAACGTATGCAGGTTAGGATCATAAAGCCTTGCATTCATATGAATAAGGCCAACCTCAAATAAGTGCTCATGCCCTGTATATCCTCTTTCGATGATCATACTTCTGGAAAGGATAGCAGCACCTGCCTCATTGGTTAACTTAACCAGATTACCCCATGCATCAAAATGCCTTCTTTCCTGTACATTTCCATTCTGATCGGTGATCGCAAGTAATGATCCCTGAAAATCTCTGTGCAGATAGTGGATACTGGTTTTAGTAAGTCCGGAAACTGTAAACTCCTGAATTTGCATTGCCGGAGCCGAATAGGCATCACCACCTATGTAAGTAATAATCTTTTTATTAACAAAAGTCCCGTTAGGTCTGCCTATCAGGTTAAAACTGTAAGCTTCAACACTTTTATCATCAGAATAATATTTATGCTTTGTATAAATCAGGAATCCAGGTTCGTAGCCTGACATTGAAGACGATCTGTTCTCATGGATATTATAGCCAAATACCATCTTTTTAATTCCGTCATGAGAAATATGTACCGGCAGCCTGTTCGCATTATATTCTATTTCCTGAAGCTGATTTACGCTGTAATAAGAATCTCCTATCGCATTTAAATTGATTCCTTTCTTACGATATCTGCTCGCTGCGTCATATTTATAATCACCAACGTTGCTGCTATTGTTGATTCTTCCATAGTTGTCATAGCTCTGAGTCTGGGTTCCTGAAGGATCCGTCCATGAAACCAATCGCTGCAAATTGTCATACTCAAAGGTTTCATTCCAACCTCCCGGCTGAATTGAGTTATTGGATCTTGACGCCAATGTTCCCAGTAGTGCATTAAAGTTGTAGGTATTATCCAGAACAGCAATATTATTGGCATTCATATGATTAATACCTGACAAATAATAATTGGAATCGTACGAGTTATTGATCTGTACTCCATTTCCTAATGTAGCACTCAGAATCTGTCCTTTCTCATTGATCTGATTCTTTTTCCAGATTATCACTCCTGAAGTAATGTCTTTGATCTTATCCAGAATTCCGCATGAAGCATAGAGTTTCTCAATATTCACAAAGCTTACGGCACTCCCTGATTTGGTTTCCGTAAATTCTGTTCCTATTCTTCCAAAGCCGTCATATGTATATTTTTTTGTAACAATGATGTGGGCAAGGTCTTCTACTTTTGTCTTGGTTCTGAAATAGTCATCATATTCATAGGTGAATGAATTAGGCATTCCGTTTGCCGTTCCGATTTCTGATTCCAGCAATCCGTTAGGCTTATAGGTATAATTAATGCTGATGTCTGTATTGTCTCCCAGAATCTTTTTGGAAACAGTTCTTCCGTACTGGTCATACACATATGTTGTTTTACCTTTAGAATCTTCTTCTTTGGTAAGCTGCCCGATAGCATCATAGGTATAAGTACGGTCACCATCTATAGACGGATCTGTCAGCTTGGTTTTTCTTCCCCATCCGTCCTGCTCTGTTGAAACAACGTGTCCGCCATAATTAGAGGACTTTACATTACCGTTAGCAAAATAAGTATAGTTAATTTCACCGCCATTATCTACCATTTTAACTTTATTCCCCCATGCATCACTTGTAATGGTCTGCGTTTTCTGTCCTTCTGTTACTGTTACTGACAGGCCGCTGTATGTTGAAGAAGCCGTTTTTCCGGTAGGCAGTGTTATTTTTTTCACTCTGCCATAATCATCTACTTCCGTGGATGTCCATCTTGTAGGAGAAGATGTTGAGAAATACGGGTCACTTACTTTATATGCTCTGTCCAGTATATCATACTCTGTTTTTACATTGATCCATTTGTTATTGATACTCAATTCGCTTTCTACACGGTTTCTTCCCCAGATATCCGCAAATGTTTCTTTTACAGCTCCTGTAGGTGCTTCCGTTCTCAGCTTGATTCCGTTTACAAATTCACCTGACGTAATCCAGTCATAGAAGTATTTGGTTTCTTTATTATAGAAATCTGTTTCTTTAGTTTTCTTCTGCCAGCCATCATATGAATAGGTGATTGCCTGGTTAAGATGATTGGTTTTAGAAAGCAACAGACCGAAGTTCGTATCATAGGTCATGTTATCTTCAAAGCCAATTGTATTGGTAAGTTTTGTTACAAATCTTCCGGAAGGGTCGTACTGAGTTTTTTCTATTCTCGGTACTATTCCCACTGCTGTTAAAGTTTTTTTATTAACATTTCCGAAGGCGTCATATTCGTAATCTTCCGTTATATAATCCGTATTGTTTCCTTTTTTCTTTACCTGGCTCAAAAGGTTGTTGGCGTATACAAAGACCTGTTCGGTAGAATAAGATTCACTTCCCAGTGTCTGTGTTTCGTTTTTCTTGGTAGGTCTTCCTATATAATACTGATTGGAAACTCCCGCCTGATTATTATCAAATTCAAAAAGTGTTACTTTTTCTCCACCCGGAGCAACTTCTCTCAGCTTGGTAAGGTTATTGAAGCTGTCGTAGATATCATAAAAAGTAGTTTTGGTAACTCCTGTTAAATTATCAATTTTTGCAGCCTGTGAAACCAGATTGACAAATACTTTATTAGGCAATAAAGAGGTGTTATAAACTTTTGTACTTTTTGTGATAAAATTTGAAGGTGAATTAAAATCAACAAAATCATTCAGAAGATAAGATTCAACATTTGCGCTTCTTTTTTGAGGCGACTGTTTTGTTATCGTCCATAGTTTTTTCGTGATATCACCACCGTAAACTGATGAAGTAGCTATTCCTTTGTATCCAAGGAAACCTAAACCATCCAGATTGGTTACCGCACCTTTGTATTTATAATCCTGGATTTTTTCTTCGCCATTGGCACTTTTGGTAACTTTACTTACAATCTGTGTAGACGGTGAAATATTAATATTCGCAAAAGGATATACTTCTTCGTTATCCGCCGTATAAATACCACTGCCATTATCAACAAGAGGACTGTAGGTAATAGTGGTTGTAATCCCGTTTTCTTTGATCCTTTTCAGAGATGTATCAATACGGTTATCTTTTTTGAAAGAAACATATTTGATTTTATCCCCACCAAAAAAGGCATAGTCCAGATTTTGGTTGGTAACACTTGAGTTGCTCAGGAAAATTGGTGTTCCTTTGTTAATTGCTCCTCCATAAGTGAAATTGTTCTGCCATCCGTCAATATATCCGGAAAAATTAGGCAATCCGAAGGCATCGCTTCCTATATTATATCTTACGCCTCCTTTATCCCTGATAGAATAATTATCTCCATAATGCAGATAAGGATAATTATAAGCCTGTCCTCCCTGTGGATAGTTATATGGGGTAAGAATATCATGGTAGAAAGCATCTGCTTTGCCGTCGCCATTAATATCTGCGAAAGTATAAAAATACTGCTGAAGCATATACCCGCATAAATTACCGCCAGAACCATCAGGATAACATGTATTGATCACCTGCGGTTTGTAATAGTTCATGCCGATATCTTTTGAAGACCCGTTAAAATGCTTTCCGTTCGCCGTAAAGAAGAACCATGTGGTATTGGCATTTCCTCTCGGAACAACGACATCCGTTTTACCATCTCCGTTAAAATCTGCTACAAAAACTGGTAAATCTGAATTTAACTGACTGTTTAAGTAACTGTCTGTTGTTTCATGAACCAGCTTAAAAACGTTATCCTCTACCGTAAAGACATACATCTTTCCGCTGTTGATCACATACAGATCGGACTTCCCATCCCCATCAAAATCAGCAACGTATAATTTTGATGCTGAACTGATCGCATTGGTATATCCAATACTCATTGGCTGCTGATCTGAAGAATCAGTAGCATTAAGTTTTAGCAGGTAAGCGCTGGATCCGGACATGGTGTAACTTTCCTGACAGCAGTGCGTAGGAATCGTTTCTCCCGGAAAAGGATTGGGATCTATAACAGGTCCTGAAGGTCCTCCACTGCATATTGTAGGATAATATACCGTATAAGGAAGAGATATAGCCAAAACATCTGTAATTCCATCTCCGTCAAAATCTCCACTGATATATCTTTTAGGAATTCTTGAATAATACACATCATCTCCCCCTATAGGATAACATCTTTGATTGTAAGCCGCAGGAAAAATAAAGGTATTGGTAAAGGCCAGATCCAAAGAGCTGTAAGAAGTATTTGAAATATAATTATTCAGTTTAACAGTTTCCTGATCCATAGCAAGAAGACCGTCTGAAACCGTAGTAATAGCATCTAGATTATAAAATTTATTATTGCTGAGTACCAGTTTAGAGGTAAATACATCTGAAAATTTTGGCACACTGATCATTCCTCCCGCTACATTCGAGGTAGAATTCATCAGCTGGCTGGAATTAAACCGGTAAAGCTTATCCTTAGAATTCGGATAGGTCATAAAATCCAGAGCACCGTCATGATCAAAGTACCCGGAAACATACTGCCAGCTTCCATTATCAAAAGCCGGAGAAACACTGGTAATTGTTTTGGAATTATTTGTGATTCCGTTATCCGTTGTATCATATTCAAAAGTTACAGGTGCAATAGATTCGTTGCTGCCGTTATATTCCTGAACTTTTATAAGACGGTCATAATTCAGTGATGTGGTGTTATACTCCAGTTGATATTTACGGAAAAGTAGATTATTGGCCAGCACTTCTATCTTATCAAGTTTTCTGGAAATATTTTTAGACATTCCCCCATAGAACTGAGTATTTTCAGTACGTGCGGCATTGTTGTAAGAAAACTTTATTTTATTGATATTAGGAGTTCCCGCAGAGGAATTTCCGCCATAATCTATAGCTTCAATATATCCTACAGAATAAGTAAAGCTGATGGTATTATGCTGTGCATCCTCCATAGAAACCATTCTGTAGTTAAATACATCTGAACCGTAGTCCCAGGCATATTTGGCCACAGAACCGTTAGGATGATACACCAAAAAATAAGACGGTGTATACGGATCTGAAGAAGCAACAGAAACTACCTTTACATTGGAATAGTTTTCAAGTTGGTATTCAGCATTTCCTCCATAGGTTCCCGATTTCAGAATCAGCTTCTGCCCATCCATAACAAATCTGTCCTTTTCATCCAGATCCACCGGGTCTACTCCTCCGTCATGGAATCTGTTGGATGCCGTTCTTATAATGGAAGACAGTCCACTGATGTTCCATCCCCATCCGGCTATACCGTTTCCAGACTGACTGGAATAATCCAGGGAAATACTGGGCGCAACATCTTTTATCCCCGGTAAATTTTTAATAGGAATAGAATAGCTGGCTCCTCCACTTAAGGATACGGAAAAAGCCCCAGCAGTCTGTCCTATACCCTGAGCATTCACAAGGTTTGCCATGCCTATTAAAAGCACGACAAATAGTGAGAGTTTTTTTCTCATTATACAATAATTTAAGTTATATGGTTAGTGTTTCAGTACTTTGTAAGTGAGTTTTTCTCCGTTGTTCAGATAGAAGATAATAACGTACATTCCTATTGGCTGATCTGAAAGATCCAGTACCACTTTACCTTCTCTTTTGTTAAAAGGTAGCGGTCGGATCTGGGTAAAATTATAGGTAACATAGTCAATTTTTTCGATCCGGTCTCCCAGTTCCGGGCTCCAAACCAAATTAACCTTATCTGTTGTAGGGTTGGGATAAAGTTTAATTTGATCAACTGAGGGAACAAATTTCTCCGCGGTGATCAGCTCCTGTTTTACAACTTTACTGTATGGAGAGCAGGTAGCACAATACTTCCTGATTTTTTGGTTTCCACCTGTATCATGTTCAAAACTTAGGGTCTGTGCCACTACGCTTTGAAAAAAAACTACAGGTAAAATGAGTAAAAAGTTTTTCATGTAATTAATTTTCTCCAAAAATAGTGAAATAGTTAATATTGACAATAGCATCATCTTAATTCCATATTAATAATTTAAAATTGATAATGAAAAGTATTTCGCTCAATTTCATCCTAAACGTTACAAAATAAGGAATCATTTATAGAATTCATTTTAATAAATAAGCTCACAATTTTCCAATAAATAGCGATCCCCATAGAATAGAGCTATATTCTTAATATGCGAAACGATCAAAGAAAGCATCGTACATTATTTCTTTTGAGTGGCTTTAAGACTTTAATACTGCTAAGTTATTTTTGTGACAGGAATTTTTTATTCGTGTGTGCAGAAAAAAATTACTACTAAAAAAAGTTACTACGTCCAAGGGAAGCAAAAAATGAATAGCTATAAATGTAAAACACTGATATTAAACAATCAATGATCATTTCTTTCGGAAAACAGCCCTATATTTCTGGCTTTACCCTTTTAATGCAGGAAAATTTTATTAAATATTTTTTCACATTAGTCTTTTTTATTCAAAATAATTTTCTATCTTTGCACTCGCAAAAACGAAGTAAAATTCGTTAAGATGACCTAATAATCGGGGCGTAGCGTAGTCCGGTCATCGCGCCTGGTTTGGGACCAGGAGGTCGCAGGTTCGAATCCTGCCGCCCCGACAGTTTTAGTAATTTTTTCAAAATTATTTAATGGGTGCGTAGCTCAGCTGGATAGAGCATCTGCCTTCTAAGCAGACGGTCAAAGGTTCGAATCCTTTCGCGCTCACTTAAAAAGACTTTACATTTTTGTAAAGTCTTTTTTGTTTGTATTACTTCCATGTGCTATCTATTCAGACTCTATTGAGAATCTTTAGACCAATACTACATCGGACATTCTTCAGAAGATCCAGAGGAAAGACCAAGTCATTCCCTCAAATCCTCTAGGTATTGTGACTTTAATTTTCAGTTTACGATGTTGCCGTCTATACACCTCATTTAAGGCAAAACTAATGATATGCTTTAAGGTTATCCGGAACAAGGGTATTTAAGTCATTTTCGGCCTTTAAATGGACAGTGTGAGACTAAACATCATTTATCCTTTCTCTATATCTTTATATATATTCCCATTATCAGTAGTAAAGTCATATTCACCTGCGTTTTTAGGGTACTACAATTGATTCTATCAAGAACAAGAGGATCAGTTTCTAATCTGTATTGAACACTCAAAGACTGGCGGGACTTATTTGCGCTATACGTCATATCAAAATTGAGTAAATCTCAAATGGACATCATTGAAATTTCCTATTAAAAAAAACTCATAAAAAAACCACTGCAATTCATACAGTGGTTACATTTATTTTTATTTAAAAGCTTATTTGAGCTGATAAGAACTTCCATTCCAGAGATAGGTTTTGGATGAACGTTTTTTCTTTTCCCTGTCTTTATCATCTCTTTCCATTTCCTCGATTTTAAAGATAAAGGCATTCGGAATTCCTCCCTGGTCGTTAGGAAATACAAATTTCTCACTGTGATAGTATACATCAGCATCACCTACATTGGTAAGCTGAGGAAGGGCAACCAATTTTTTATCTCTAAAAAGCACATACTGGTCATAGCTTGCAATTCCACAGGCTTCGCCGGACACCATCGCTTTAAGGGTTAATTCTACATTTTGTAGTTTATGACCACTTTCAATGGTAAATGTGCCATAACTCAGCTCCTCGCCTCTTCCAGTATCAAAATACACCTCATCGATCAGCGTATTTCCCTCCATCACTTTTATCCCTGCGATATTCTGCTTTTCAGTTCCATTATATTCTTTACTCTTGCGGTCTATCGTTTTTGATAATCCAAAAAGGAAGTCATATCCATTTTTGTTACGATAGCCTACAGAGAGGTTACCACCCCAGATGTACCCTTCAGAGACAGCATCTCCTTTCTGATAGGAAATCTTGTACCAGTTGGCGCCTCTTTCACCCAATCTCAGAACGGCTTCTTCTTTTTTAAGGATCATTATCTGCTGATTGGTGTTCAGGGAGTCGGTTACCTCTGATTTTACATTGGGTTCCTTTCTTACTCTGGTCCAGTCTGTGAAAATTTTCTGGGTTTTATTTTCTTCAAAGCTGAAAATGCCATCAGGATAGGTCATATTGTCTTCCTGCGCTGAAAAAAGCTGGATGAACAATACCCCTATAACCGTTAGTAAGGATTTCATATTAATAGTCGGTTTCATTATTTTTCAAGTAACAAACTTACCCATTCTTCACGCTGAAGTTTCTTTTTCAGTTCAAGTCCGCTTTCTTTGCATACTTCAAGAATATCATCTACATCAAAGAAACATAATCCGGAAAGAAGCAATTTGCCACCTTCATTCATGACAGAAACATAGGTAGGAATATCAGAGATCAGGATATTTCTATTGATATTCGCCAGAATAATGTCAAAATTCTCTTTTCCTAAGTTTTCTGCAGTTCCCAGTTCAATATCCAATTCCACACCATTTCTTGCAGCATTTTCTTTTGAATTTTCCACAGACCATTCATCGATATCAATTGCTTTTACCTCTCCGGCTCCCTGCTGCTTTGCGTAGATCGCCAGTACAGAAGTTCCGCATCCCATATCAAGTACCTTCTTACCGTTAAAATCAATATCCATCATCTGCTGGATCATCAGATGGGTCGTAGGGTGATGGCCTGTTCCGAAAGACATTTTAGGCTGGATGATGATTTCATGCATTCCTGGTACAGATTCATGGAATTCTGCCCTGATCATTACTTTATCATCGATATTGATGGGTGAAAAGTTCTTTTCCCATTCCTCATTCCAGTTGATGTTGGGCATTTCTTCAAAAGAATAGGTGATTTCCACATTTTCGTTTTCAAAAAGCGGAAGGGTCTTAAGATCCTCTTCCTTAAACAGTTCTTTCTGAATATATCCTAAAATTCCGTCGATCTCTTCTGTAAAGCTGTCAAAACCTATTTCGATAAGCTCTGCCATTAATATCTCATTCCATGGCTGTAATGGAGAAATCTTGAAATTGAATTCTAAATAATTTTGCATGTGCGTAAGTAATTTACTGCAAAAATAAGAATGTTATTACGGTAAAAAAAACGGAACCGTTATCCGTTCTATTTTTTTCTTGATTTTATTCTTATTTTAATGTCTTTGACGCTAAGTTTTTGAATTTATCGATTGATTTTTAAGATCGAAGGTACTTCGCTCAGCAGAGGCTGGAAAAATAAAAGTAATTTTTACATATGACCACTGATATCAATTAAAAAAAGCGAGCAAAAGCCCGCTTCTATTGAATATTTTTATTGCATGATTAGTTCACTTCGTATGATCTGCAACCACTACCAATCAATTGTTCTTAAGGATTTGTAGAGAAAATAGAAGCATTGGCAATCAACGCTCTTCTGTTCATTTTCAGAATATCTCTTACCCATTCTGCAAAGTCTTCCGGCTGAAGAACTTTATCCGGATTTCCATCTGTAAGTCCTCCCTGAATACTCATATCGGAAGCAATGGTACTTGGTGTCAGGGTGATCACACGGATATTCTGTTTTCTCCATTCTGCCATCATGGACTGAGACAGAGAAACGACTGCCGCTTTTGAAGCCGCATACGCAGACATATTAGGGCCCCCTTTTAAACCTGCAGTAGAAGCTACATTGACAATATCACCTTCCCCATTTTCTTTCATAAACGGATGAACCGCTTTAGCCGCATAGTAGACTCCAAATAAATTCGTTTTAATGACCTGTTCCCAGGTTTCAGAAGGCATGTCTTCGATGCTTCCAAAGTCTCCGATCCCTGCATTATTCACTAAAATATCAACCCCACCAAGTTGTTTTGCAAGGGACTCAATCCCCGCCTTCACTTCGGATTCATTATCAATACTGAAAACCGCATAGGCAGAATTTACTCCAAGCGCTTTGATTTCTTCTACTGTATTTTTAAGGTTGTCTTCATTTCTACCGGTAACCGCAACATGTACACCTTCATTAGCCAAAGCTAATGCAACCGCTTTCCCAAGTCCTCTTCCACCACCTGTAACGATGGCATTTTTTCCGTTGATGTTCATAATAATATTGTTTCTTATGACAAATTTACGAAAGAACATTTTGACAAGCCCCAGAGAATATGGATTTAATAGAATTTTAATAGTTAATAGCACCTAGCTCAATTTTTTTAACCTCAAAAGGAGCAAAATTTTATTAATCTACTTTATTTTAAAATTTGATATTTCTAAACTGAAAGTTCTTGTATTAACAAACAGTAATTCCCCTCCCGCGGAGGGGTGGCGAAAATTCAAAGAATTTTTGACGGGGTGGTTTATAAAAAAACCTGCCTCCAAGAGACAGGTCGTTAATTTTGAGTAATAAAAAAATATTATTTATTTTTTAACTGATCAGGAATATTGGTCGTCACAAAACCGATCCCCTGATTTTTTAATTGGTCGTATACTGCAGTATCATTCACTGTCCAGGCATTCGTGATAAGACCTAAAGCCTTACCTTCTGAGATCCATGTAGGGTTTTTCTGAAAAACGCTGTAATGGTAGTCCATTCCGTCAAGGCCTTCTTTCTTGATCTGCTCAGGAGATAATTCTCCGTTCAGATACTGCACTTTGAATTTCGGCTCCAGTTTTTTGATCTCTTTACAGATGTTTAAACTGAAAGAAATATATTCACTCTGACCTTCCAGCTTCATGTCCTTAATCATTTTAAGGGTTTTCCGGGTGATTTCGTTTTCTATTTCCGGCGTTTTGGCAGGTTTGATCTCCACGATCAGCTTTAAAGCGGGATCTTTTTTTCCCTGCTTCAGGTAGTCCTTCAGTGTAGGAAATTTTTCGCCGTTCGACAGCTTCAGTGCTTCCAATTCTTTGAAAGAAGTTTCAGAAATCTCCATGTCACCGTGATGCTCATCATGATTGATCACAAGAACGCCGTCTTTGGTCATTCTCACATCGAATTCGGATCCGTATATTTTTAATTTCTGGGCATTTTCTAAAGATTGAATAGAATTTTCCGTGGTAGGCGGTTGTGCCTGGAAATAGCCTCTGTGTGCGATAATCTGGGTTTGTGCCTTCATTAGGACTGTACTTAAAACTGCTAACCCTAAGATAAAATTTTTCATAATACAATTGAGATAATTAAATAAAAATCTTAAAAACGTTTGATAAAGGTAGTGTTTAAATGTTAAAAGCTATATTTGGCACCGATCTGAATCTGGTAAGGATTTCCTGAAAGAGGGGCTAAACCGCTGGTATTTTTAACGTATTCAAACTGTCTGGTAGCCTGGTTGAATTTTGGTGCTCTGTAAAGTGCCATATTTCCGTAGGACTTATTGACACCCCATTCTTTGTTAAGAAGATTCGCCAGGTTGAAAATATCTACAGAAATTTCAAAAGCTCCGATTTTTTCAAACTTGATTTTCTTGGCAACACGAACATCCCATACTCCGAAGAATCCGTTTTTACCACCGTTACGTTCTGCTATGGCATTGTTATATTTCTCTACATAATCTTTCAGGGCCTGTCCTACTTCAGGATCATTGAGAAGCGGCTGGGTAATGATTTCCGGGAAGATGTAAGCAAGATCATTCGTGTCTACGAAATCTCCGTTAACATTTCCACCTGCTGTTACCGAGAAACGGGTTCCTCCGATTCCTGAATACCTTACTCCCAAAGTAAATCCTGCGATGGTAGGTGAATTACCGTACACTACAATCTTATTTCTGAACTGATTATCAGAATAGGTCATTCTCAGATCTCTCGGATCTCCCTGAACCATCGTGGACAATGTTGCTGAATTCGCTACATTTCCATTGTATGAGGTATTGTCTTTGATATCCGACCAGGTATAACTTGCCGTGATCTCTCCATCTTTCCAGTAACGGTAGCTGGTATCCACTACGAATGAGTACTGGTTCACTTTTCCATCACTTACAAGTTCAAGCACTCTTCCAAAGTTATTATTGATTCTTCCGTTTTTCCAGTCTATTTTCGTTCCGTTGATCGATGCCGCTGGAACATACACTCCTCTTCCGCCTTCATTAGCCAGCGTGAAATAAGGATCAGACACCATATTTCGATCATAATAGAAGTAATTATTTCTTCCCAAAGCCATATATCCTGCAATTCCTGCTCTGAATCTTTCGTTAAAGAAATGGGTGTAGGAGATATTCGCTTTATAAACGATAGGAATCTTTGCATCTTCCCCGGTGTAGTTGATCGTAGGAATCTGATACTGCGCCAGTGAAGGAACAGAACTGTAATCATTTCTGTATCTATAGAAATCCGGTGTAAGACCTGCTGTAGCAGGATCTACATCTACTGTTGCCAGATGTTTTCCGTCAAACACAAGATTGTTGATCACCATATAATTATTGATATCGGAAGAGAAGATTCCCGCTCCGAATTTCAGGAAGTCTTTATTCTGCTCATTGAAGTTCCATTCGAACTGGAATCTTGGCTGGATCACAAAAGATTTTATTTTATTATCTGTTCTTATGCCCATCTGGTCATACAGTTTTTGGTTAAACTCAGCTTTCGGATATCCTCCATAGTCAAATCTTAAACCTCCCATTAAATCAAGACCCTCCCCGATTTTCGTCTGAAACTGCCCGTAAAGACCGATGTTCCAGATATTGGATCTTACAGACGGGTCTTCCATTAAAGGTACTTCTCTGTAAAACCTGTATGCGATAAGGTTATCAAAATTATACAGATTACCCAATCCCAGTGTTGGATCTTCCCTGAACTGGAATCTTCCGTTCACCTCACTTCCATATATTGATTTCGCACGGGTATACATCAGGTCCGCACCGAAAGTATATTTTACCTTATCCGTATTGTAGTATAAGTTATCTACAATCTGGATCACATTATTCGTAAAACTTTCCTGCCCGAAACGGTGTCCCCCGATCTGAATATTGGTAGCTCCCACTCCAGGGGTTACAATATTTTCTACAATAGCTCTTGGAACAGGCCTTCCTAATTCATCATTCTGATAACTCTTCTGGAAAGTGTAGAGATATTGAGCCTTTAACTCGTTTGTAAGGTTGGGCTTTAAGTTTGATCTTAAGGTTAAGAGTAAACTGTTGTCGATATTTTTATCATTCCCGTAAGACTCAAAGAAATTGATCGCGGTATTATCTGCCAATCCGTTTTTATTCAGATCGTAGGTAAAATTATTTCTTAAGGTCAATAAATGCTTAGGACTGATCTGCCAGTCCAGACGTAAAAATCCGGCATCTGAATTTCTTACTTTATCAAAACTTCCGAATTGTGGCGTATTTCCTACCCCGTATTTTTTTCTGGCAATATCAAGAAACTGATTCAGCGTCTGCGTGGTTGTATTCAGTCTTTTCTCATCATCCGCAGATTTGATATCTGCAATCTGCAAAGGTCTTGAGTCCAGCTGATGGTCCCATGCCACAAAGAAGTGTAATTTATTTTTGATAATGGGTCCACCTAATGAAAATCCAAACTGGGAAGTGGAGAAATCATTTTCTCTTTTGTTTCCTCTGATATCATATGGACTGGAAAGCCAGTTGGTTCTTAAATATTCCCAGGCACTTCCTGAAAATTTATTTGTTCCGGATTTGGTAACGGCACTTACTGTTCCCCCTCCACTTCTTCCCAGTGTTACATCGTACTGGTTGGTTGTTATTTTAAATTCACGGACTGCTTCTATCGAGATAGAAAACGGTGCGCCGCTCCGGCTTGTTGTAGATCCGGCAGAAGTTGGATTTTTGGCCGTCATCCCATCGATGGTAAAGTTGGTTGAAGATCCCAGTTGTCCGGAAAGGTTTCCGCCTTTTCCGCTTAATGGAGATAATTCAGTAAGATTGGTGAAATTTCTTCCGTTCACCGGGAGCATGCTGATATTCTTGGCAGAGATGGCAGTCGCTGCTCCAAGGTTTCCGATTTTGTTTTTAAGGTTTCCGGTGATTACTACTTCTTCAATCTGCTTTTCGCCACCACCCAAGCTCATATTTACAGTAACCTGATCTCCGAAGTTGACATTATATCCTTCTTTTTTATCCTCATTCACGATGACCGTATACGGACCGCCAAGAGGAATTTCTTTAAAAATATATTCTCCTTTCGAATTGGTTTCTGTTTCCGTCCTGAACCCTGTAGACTCGTTCACGATCGTTACTTTCACTTTTTCCTGAGCGGTACTGCCCAGTCCGGTTACTTTTCCCACAATAGATGCCTGCGTAGTCTGCGCATAAGCCAGTGTTCCAAATCCCAAAAACAATAATCCTAGTACAATCTTTACTTTTCTCATCTCTTCCGAAAATCTTTTTATTTAATTTTTATGATCTTCAGGAACCTGTATAATTTTTATTTTTATCATATCATTTTAGAATGATACAGGTTTCTTCAAATCAGATGTGCAAAGGTATTTTGACTTTCCGGGCTGAGTGTTTAAGGGAGTTTTAACAAATTTTCAATTAAATCATAACAATATGTTAAATTAGTTTAAACAAGTATTTTAAATTATATTCAATCAGTAACTTATGTGATATTACGTGTTTTTAATCTTTCTATAATATTTAATTGCGGTATTTTTTAATGAAATTAGTTTAGCTATTTTTGCTCAAAAGATAGAAAGGAATGTCTGAAAATATACAGCAAAAAATAGAACAGCTAAGAAAAGAGCTTCATCAGCACAATGAAAATTATTATCATCTGGATGCTGGTACGATCTCTGATTATGAGTTTGATATGCTTCTGGAGCAGCTTCGGGATCTGGAAGCCAAGCACCCGGAATTTTATGATGAGAATTCACCTACAGTCCGTGTAGGAGGAGGAATTACAAAGGTTTTTCCTACGATTCAGCATAAGTTCAGAATGTATTCTCTTGATAATTCGTATGATTTTGATGATCTTGAAGATTGGGAGAAAAGAATCATCAAAACCATCAATGATCCTGTAGAATTTGTTGCAGAGCTGAAATATGACGGTGCTTCTATTTCTATTCTTTATGAAAACGGAAAACTGGTTCAGGCAGTAACGCGTGGTGATGGTTTTCAGGGCGATGAAATCACTTCAAACGTCCGAACCATTTCTGATATTCCCCTGACATTGAAAGGTGATTTTCCAGCCTCTTTTTTTATGAGAGGAGAAATTTATCTGACCAGAAAAAATTTTGATAAGCTTAATCAACTTCGTGAAGAGGAAGGATTGGATCCGTTTATGAATCCAAGGAATACAGCCAGCGGAAGTTTAAAAATGCAGGACAGCGCGGAAGTAAGAAAGCGTAGTCTGTCTTCTGTACTTTATCAGTTCATTTCTGAAGATGTTCCTGCACAAACGCATTGGGAACTGCTTCAGAAAGCACAAAGCTGGGGTTTTAAAACGTCACAGCAGGCTAAACTTTGCACAACCATGGATGAAGTGAAGGCGTTCATCAGTTTCTGGGACACGGAGCGCCACCATCTTCCTTTTGAAATTGACGGAATTGTTTTAAAAGTGAATTCTTTACAACAACAAAGGCAGTTAGGATATACAGCAAAATCGCCGCGATGGGCTATGGCTTATAAATTTAAAGCTGAAAAGGTAGAAACTGAACTTCAAAGTGTATCTTATCAGGTGGGAAGAACGGGAGCGATTACACCGGTGGCTAATTTAAAACCTGTTTTGCTGGCAGGTACGATCGTTAAAAGAGCTTCACTTCACAATGAAGATATCATCAAAAAGCTGGATCTCCATGAGCATGATTTTGTGTATGTGGAAAAAGGAGGGGAGATCATTCCGAAAATTGTGGGAGTGAACACTGAAAAAAGAACTTCTGAAAGTAAAGAAATTGAATATATCACCAACTGCCCTGAATGTGGAACCGAGCTGGTGAAAATTGTGGACCAGGCGATCCATTTTTGTCCGAATGAGCTTCATTGTCCGCCTCAGGTTGTGGGAAGGATGATTCATTATGTTTCAAGAAAGGCTTTAAATATCGATAATCTGGGAAGCGAAACTATAGAACAGCTTTACAGGGAAAAATTAATTGAAAATCCTGCTGATTTTTATGCCTTAACGAAGGAACAGATTCTTCCATTGGAAAGGATGGCTGAAAAATCTGCTCAGAATATTATTTCGGGAATTGAAAAATCCAAAGAAATTCCGTTTGAAAAAGTTCTTTACGGAATCGGGATCAAGCATGTGGGAGAAACGGTTGCCAAAAAACTGGTGAAAAACTTTGCTACTATTGATGAGCTGAAGGAAGCGACGGTAGAAGAGCTTTGCCAGGTGGAAGATATCGGGGCGAAAATCGCTGTAAGTATCGTGGAATTTTTCAAAAATTCAGAAAATATCCTGATGATCGAGCGTCTGAAATCGTATGGAGTTCAGCTTGAAAAAGGGGAAAGTACGAATGAAGTTTTATCGAATATTCTGGAAGGAAAAACGTTCCTTTTCACAGGAAAGTTATCACTATTCACAAGAGAATCAGCAGAAGAAATGGTGGAAAAACACGGGGGAAAAAATATTTCTGCAGTGTCTAAAAACCTTAATTTCCTTGTGGTTGGTGAGAAGGCAGGAAGCAAACTAAAAAAGGCTCAGGATATCGGAACCATCGAAATTCTTGACGAACAAGAGTTTCTGAATCTGATAGAGAAACAGTAATCTCTTTAACAAATTATAATTAAACCATTGGATTAGATTCCAATGGTTTATTTTTAATGTCAATGGAAGAATTATCAACTCAACGGCTGTAAGTGGAAATTCCATCAACGTTTCTGCACTTATAAAAGGTCATTATCTTATCAAATTATTCACAAAAAATAAAGCTGTAAGTCAGAAATTGATTAAAAATTAATGTAAACAGACTTGTTAAACTTTAGACTGCCTCGTTCCGGGGCAGTCTTTTTTTGTCCTTAATCCAAGAAATAATATTTTTAATTAAATCAAATAACAGTAATATTTTTAACTAAACATGAATAATCAACGCTTTATATTTTAAAAATAAAATATATCACATAATAATATTTTATTTGTATATTTAACAAAACAAATCACCAAACCATGAATAGACTTTACTTTTTTGTGCTTTTTCTAGCACATCTGTCACTCAGTGCACAGATTATTAACTTCCCGGATCCACAATTTAAAGCGAAACTTGTTTCAGCAAGTCAATGGAATTATTTTGCGCAGGATCTCAATGGAAATACGAGTGTTATTGACACCAACAATGATGGTGAAATTCAAGTCAGTGAGGCTTTGAATATTTCGAGCATCACCTTAAATCAAACCCAGATTCACGACCTTACCGGAATTCAAAATTTTGCTAATCTAAAAATGCTTACAGTACAGGGAAATATTTACATCGATGAAATCAATGTGAGCAATATGACTGGCTTGAAAACTCTAAGTGTGATTAACAATGCAGTAGATATAATAAACACTCAAGGCTGTACCCAGCTTGAAAATTTCAATCTTACGTTTAATGGAGGATATGTGACCAACATGAATTTTTTACAGAATTCTTCTTTAAAAAAATTAACCATCAGAGACAATGCCCACTTAGCCAGTGTCAATATTTCAACGCTTACCGGTCTTGAAGAAATTGAACTCAGTGACAACACTATTTATCCCAACACCGTTACAAGTTTGAATCTTACCAGTAATGTCAATCTTAAAAAAATTGTCATTGACAAGATTAATCTGAACTCATTAACATTAGGATCTTTAAACCAGCTTATCCATTTCAATATTAAAAATACAAAACTGACCTCCCTCAATCTAAGCAATGCGGCTCTGTTGCAATATCTAGTAGTGGATGCCAATCCTTTATTGAGTTCATTAAATATCCAGAACACAAATAATTTGGAAAGTTTACAGGTACTGAATTGTCCTTTAATCACATCCGTTGCCCTTCAAAACAAGCCGAACCTTTCCTCATTAAGCTTAGGCGGAACAAATATCACGTCCCTTGATTTTACAGGAACTCCGGAAATTATCAATATGAGCATCGGTGGCAATGCACTGACCGCTCTTGACGTCTCTCCTGTTCTAAGATTAAAAGCTTTCAATTTTAATGAAAACGGAGTAACAAGCATAAATTTAAGCCAAAATACAGAATTAGAAGGCGCCACCGTAAGTGGAACCGGTATCAAAAACATCAATGTTAAAAATGGAAATCCAAATTTGAATTTTTACGCGGGATCATCAACGTACTCACCAAATCTGGCATATATCTGCTGCGATACAGATAAAGTACAGCAATTTTCCAATATGCTGATCAGTCAGGGGCAAAATCATGTGGAAGTCAACAGTTATTGCTCATTCGCTCCAGGCGGAACAACGTATACAATTCAGGGAAATACAAAGTATGATTCCAACAATAATGGTTGTGATACCAATGATGTAAACAAAGCATTCCAACAATTTAATATCACAGACGGAACCAATTCCGGGAGCTATATAGCAGATGCCTCCGGAAATTATTCTATTTCTGTTCCGGAAGGAATACACATGATCACTCCGGTTGTTGAAAATCCTGCTTATTTTACTATTTCTCCAGCCAGTATAACAGCGGATTTCCCGGCACAGGTGAGTCCATTAACTAACAACTTTTGCGTGAGTGCAAACGGCACCCATCATGATTTAGAAGTTGTCATCATTCCCATCAACAATGCCAGACCGGGATTCACTTCTCTTTACAAAATTGTTTATAAAAACAAAGGAACTACTGCCCAATCTGGAACATTAGTATTGAATTACGATGATGCACTGACAGATTATCTAAGCTCAACAACTGTTCCCACTTCCCTTTCAACGGGCGTTCTCAACTGGAGTTTCACAAATCTTTTACCTTTTGAAAAAAAGGAAATCACCGTTAGCTTAAAACTCAATACTCCGACACAAATACCAGCATTAAATGGCGGAGAAATTCTGCATTACACCACCCAAATCACAGGAGCAACTGATGAAACTCCTGCTGATAATCATTTTGTGCTCCATCAAACCGTTGTCAATTCTTTTGACCCGAATGATAAAACCTGTCTGGAAGGAACATCCATCGCCCAGGTGCAAGTGGGAGACTATGTTCATTACCTTATCCGATTTGAAAATAAAGGAACGGCCAATGCCCAGAATATTGTGGTAAAAGATGAAATCGACCTGTCAAAATTTGATATTGCTTCTGTAGTTCCATTATCGGGAAGTCATGGTTATACCACAAGAATAAGCAACTCTAATGTAATCGAATTTATTTTTGAAAATATTCAGTTGCCTTTTGACGATGCCACTAATGACGGATATATTTCATTTAAAATTAAAACAAAAGCGACCCTGACAATGGGTGACAGCTTCAGCAATACCGCTAAAATTTATTTTGATTACAATCATCCTATCGTAACCAACACGTTCACAACGACTGTAAAGAATGTACTGGCAACATCAGAAGTAAGCAAAGGAAACGACATGGTTACTATCTATCCTAACCCTGTACAGAATATTTTAAATATCCAATCTAAAAACACGGTGATCAAAGCGGAAATTTATGATGCCAACGGAAGAATGATCATCTCAGCAAGTGTAACAGGAAGTTCTATCAACGTTAGCGAATTAACTAAAGGAAACTATATTATTAAATTGTTTACCAAAGACAAGACTGTGACTCATAAGTTTATCAAAATTTAAACTAATCATCTTATTTATATCTGTAGGGCTGTGAATTTTTTCACAGCCCTTTTTTCTTATACCACAAAAGAGATAACAAGTAATATAAACCATCAGTTTATTTGAAAACGAGAATCGTGTAGTTATCCTGCGTAGTTTTGGGATAAACCATTCTGATCTGTGCTTTATTTTTAAAGTAATCCACATAATTTTCACCGGTAAGAACCTTTCCCTTTTCTGTTTGTTGATAACCTGCCGAAAGAATTGTTTTTATATAGCTATCATGTTCTTTTTTGTCTTTGAACTGAAATTCTATATGGTCCTGGGATTTGTCTTCCGTATATTCAAACTTCCCAATCTTATAGGTAAAATCCGGACTGTCATATTCGAACAGAATAAATGCAGGACTTTCTGTTTTGTCATAGAAAGTATATCTGTACTTCTTAATTTCTGTTTTAAAAGCAGCCCTATCAAGCTTATTGAATGCGGCCAGCTCTTCCACTTTGAATGCCTGCCCTGCAAGCTGTGAATACATAAGGGTGCAAAACATACTGATCAACATTATTTTTATCGTATTCATTTTTTAATTATTCTTTGATGTTATTTTCCCGGATAAAATTTTTATAATTTTCTTCCCAGACCGGAAATTTTTTAAACTCTTTTTTTCTGCTGACAATAATAGCCGCCCCTTCACTGAAAAGCTTTTCATCTTTCAGCATTTTCAGACCATCCATGATATCCAGGGCACCATAAGCATTTTCATTATTTCTAACCCTGTCCAGAAGAACATCCTTATGCTGAAGTACGGCATCATTGTCTTTCAGTTTTGAAATGAAACGGTTCAAATCAAGATCATCCAGATACTGAAGAGCATTTCTTACTGCCTTTTCATAAGTTTCTTTGGAAATCTTTTTTGTTTTTTCCAATAGGGTAACAAGCCTTAAGTTATCATCAAAAGTCATTTCACCGGAAACATCATCCTCCACATGATCCATATCGTATGCATTCACGGCAATCACTTCTGCTTGTCCTGGTTTCAAAAACCCGTCCAGCAAAAATTTTGCGGTTTCTTTTGGGGTGTGCGTTTTTTCATAGGCCTCCAGAATATCAAAAGAAATGATTTTATCTGTTCCCCAAAGATCGGCCAGCACAGAATCATACAGTGTACATTTTTTTATGGAAATCTGCTGATACAGGAAAGCCAGGCAATTACCGCCACAATCCTTTTCTTTATTGATTTTCTTATTGTATTCAATAGCTTTGATTACGTTTTCTTTAGCCTCTTCACCGCAGAATTCAGATAAGGCAAACATGAAAGCAAAATCAGAAGAATCATTAATACGTTCCTTCATCATCGGCAGAAACGCCGGGTCCGGAAACTCTTGAATAGCCGGATAAGCTTGTTTTCCAAAACTTTTGATCAGTTCTATATCATTAGGGTTTTTATATTTTGCAAGATTCACAAGGAGTATGGGTGATTTTGTTTCCATCACCAGCCTTCTGATTTTGGTATAGCTATCATGATCCAGCGGCAGGTCATAGGTCAGAGTTTCCAGAAGCTCCGCATTAACAGGTTGGGCATTCAGAGCAATTGATATCATTTCGCGGTGAAGATTCTCTTGTTCTTTTTCTGAAAAATTATCACCTACAGAAACTGATTCAAAAATATATGCAGATAAAAGATGTTCACTTACAATACATCCTCCTCTATAATCTAATTTATCCTTTGAATGAAGATTTTTCTTAAAAACTTCGAGTATTTTATCACCCTCTTTTTTATGAACCAAAACATCAATCGCTACTGCTTTTATATGAACATTTTTGCCTTTCTCTGCTAAGTAGACAAGCTCTTCCGGACTCGCTCCTTTAAACAGTAATTCTTCTATTTTTTTTATCTCTTTGTCATCACTTGAATAAAATAATATTTCTTTTTCAAGAGGTTTAATGATAGTCGCGGTTCTCTTTGAAACCTGCGAAAAGGCGCAAAAGAAGAATAAGAAAAATAACAGGCTGATGAGGCTTTTCATGGAATGGTTTTACTTTTTTGTAAATGTAAAAGAATTTTGCTAATGAAGAGCAGAAGGCATTCTATTCTTTAAAGCTTCCTGAAAAAGCATAATCTGTTCCGGAGTAAGATTCTGCAAGTAGATGGTCCGTTTCCCATTAACCAAAAAATCAGGGTACGATACCAAGATCAGTGTACCTCTACTAAAACTAAATGCTCTTAATACAGTAGGACTTTTCGTATTTTTCTTATCGGAATTAAAAGTAAGATTAATGAAACGGCTTGAAATAAAATAGAAGTTGGATGGAAATAAAAAAACAGAGTTTGGATTCAGAAGAATCTCAAAGCTACACCAACGGATATTTTTTCTTAAAAGCCCCTTTTCTGTAACAATCTTTCCTCTAATTTTTTTTAATTCCCTGGAATCAGGCTGTTTGTATTTCGTTATTATTTTTTTATTCTGAAAATAAAAAAATATCGCTTGTAGAAATGCTGATGCAAAACAGATGAGAAGGAAGTAAATCAAAGATATGATCAAACATTGATAGCTATTAAATTAATATCTTTTGGGTTATTTTTCTCCCAACCATCCTTCAATATCCTGATTGGCTTTATCCTCTGTAAGACAGGCTGATTTTTTGTATTCTGCCTGTGCCTCAGCAATTCTGTTTTTTTGAGGTTTAGTAAGAACGTATTCGTTTTCATTTAATTCAAAATCTAACAGTTTTTGAATCTCCTCCATAATTCTCTTTTCTTTTAACTGACTGATTCTGTTTATCAAGTCAGCTTTTAGATCTGATGTATTCATCTTGTGTGATTTTCATTCAAATTTAAAAAATTTTATTTAAAATCTGTTTAAACAACCGGCAGCCTGAAATAAAAAGTGCTTCCCTGATTGGGCGTGCTCTTCACTCCTATTTCGCCATTTTGCTTTTCGATAAAATTTTTGGAAATAGCCAATCCCAGTCCTGTTCCGTTCTGGTGCTCTCCGGGAACCTGAAAATAACGATCGAAGATCTGACGGTGATATTTTTCATCAATTCCGCTTCCGGTATCGGTAATGCTGAATTGGATCATTGAATCCACCTTTTCTACTTTTATCTCAATATTTTCATCCTGAAAAGAATGTTTTACGGCATTGGTCAGGAAATTATTCATCACCCAGACTGTTTTGTCAAAATCGGCAGTGACGAAATCATGATCGCCTGCAAGATATTCAGTATTGATCAAAACGTTTTTCTGCTCCGCTAGTTTTTCTACGTTCTTCACAGCAGCCTGTACTACTTCTTTTGGAGAACATTTCTCAACGGTAAGGCGGATATTTCCGGTTTCAACTTGTGAAAGATTCAACAATTCTCCGGTGATATTGAGCAGTCTTTGTCCGTCATCATTGATGCTTTTCAGCAGTTCTTGCTGCTGCTCATTCAGTGCTCCGAATTTCTGATTTCCGAGTAATTGTACCCCCATTTTTATAGCAGATATTGGTGTTTTGAGCTCATGCGAAATGGTCGCGATGAAATTGGTTTTAGCAAAATCAAGTTCTTTAAAAGGGGTAATATTTCGGAGAAGAATGACCTTTCCGATGTATTTGGTCTCTTTTTCTCCTGTTTTTACAATATTGATGGGAATAATATCCTGTTCAAAATAGTTTTCTTTATTGTCACGAACGATCTTGATCGGCTCTTTTACCGGATGGTCAATATTTTTAAGAAGCTCCCGCAACAGATCATTATTGATCGCTACTTCATGAGCTGTTTTCCCGATGATTTCCTCTTTATGCAGGTTGGTGATTTTTAGGGCTTCATCATTGATCATGTAGATGAAGTGATTTTCATCCAGCCCGATCACTGCATCATGCATATTATTCACCAGCGTTTCAATTCGTTTTTTATCCATCAATTGTTTAGAAAGGCTGCTGCTTTCGTACTCCTGGAGCTTTTCCGCCATGGTATTGAAAGAATCCGCAAGACTGTTGAATTCTTCACTGCCTTTGAAATGTACCCTTTCATTATAATTTTTAGCGGCGATCTGCCGGATACCGAATGTCAGCTGGTTGATAGGCTCCGCGATCGTCTGGGGAAGATTAAACAGCAGAATAAAAGCAATCAGAAAACAAACCGTTCCCAAACTTACGATCCAGAAAGTTGCATTTTCAGCGGTAATGATGGCTATATCACTTTTTCTTTCAATCCCTTTCATATTCAGGGACATGATTTTTGCGAGGTCTTCACGGATCAGCTTTTCCTTTTCCAGAGAAGGTTGTTTCAGATAACTGTTGAAATGAAGATTCAGACTTTGAGTGGCCTCCTTTTCACCAAATTCAGTAAGATTTTTCTCCTGCAGCTTATTATTTTTCTGAAAATCATTCACGGCAATAGCGCTGTCCGTGCTTATTTTATCAAGGGCAAGAAGCATATTTTTGGAAAATTCCAGACTGTTGTAATTAGCAGTAAGGATCTTCTCCGTATCGGATTTTAGTTTATTGATATAGACGGATCCGATCACTGACATGAGAACGATCAGTAAAAATAAAAGACCTACGCCTAAGGTGAGTTTTGTTTTAAGTTTCATTACTTCTAAGATAAAATAATAATATCTATCTGCTTTTCATTGAGCCTGTTCATCAGCGTATAAATCCAGCTATAGCCGGAAAGACGCTGCCAGAGCTCTGCGTGGGGTTTTCCGATACATACCGTCGTGATATTATGGGCGATCACATACTCCAGAATTCCTTTGTGGACACTGCTTTCTTTTACCCGCACCACTTTCGCCCCCAATTCCTGTGCTAAATTAAAATTATTAATCAAATACCGCTGTTTATCGAGGGCAATTTTTTCAGGATTTTCTGATGGCTTCTGAATATACAGCACGGTCCACTGACTGTTGTAGTAACTCGCCAGACGGGCTGTTTTTCTGATGATATTTTTAGCAATTTTTTCATTACTGCTGATACAAGCAAGAAATTTTATGGGTTTAAAATTCTCCGTTTTAATTTCGGTTTCAACCTTTCTTTCGACGTGCGCAGCGACTTCTTTTAAAGCAAGTTCCCGGAGTTGCAGAATATGTCCGCTTTGAAAGAAATTCGTTAATGCGGTTTGTATTTTTTCTTTTTTATAAATCTTTCCTTCTTTCAGACGGGTCAGCAGTTCATCGGCAGTAAGGTCTATATTAACTACCTCATCAGCAAGGCTCAAGATCTTATCAGGAACACGTTCAGCCACTTCTATTCCCGTGATATTCTTGACTTCTTCATTCAGGCTTTCAATATGCTGGATGTTCATGGCACTGATGACATTGATTCCGTTATCAAGGATCTCCAGCACATCCTGCCATCTTTTTTTATTTTTTGAACCTTCTACATTCGTATGGGCCAATTCATCCACAAGAACGACCTCCGGATGTTCATTGATAATGGTCTGAAGATCCATTTCTTCAAGATTTTTACCTTTATAGAATACTGATCTTCTGGGAATTTCCGGAATTCCATCGGTAAGGGCAACGGTTTCTTCCCGGTCGTGGGTTTCTATATACCCGATCTTCACATCAATGCCGTTACGCAGAAGGGATTGTGCCTCCTGAAGCATCCGGAAGGTTTTCCCTACGCCTGCACTCATCCCGATATAGATCTTGAATTTTCCTTTCCGGGATTTCTGGATCAATTCTAAAAAATGTTTTGCTGATGACATTGATTTTTTTTGCTTTATTTTTTTTAATACAAAAGGCACAAAAGGTTTATTTTCCACCGGTTTAGACTATATAAGTAAGTTACGATTATTTTGAATAGTTTTTTTTGAACTATCTTGAACCACCCCGTCAAAAATTCTTTGAATTTTCGACACCCCTCCACGGGAGGGGAATTTTTGTCGGCTCAATAATTATTATCCATCAGAATAAAAATCCTTGGTTTTTGAGAGCTTCTTTTCTCAAAGCATTTAAACTTCAAATAGCTTAAGTGTTAAAAGCTTTTGTGCTTTTTGTGGTTAATTATTTTTCATTATTCATTATTCACTTTTCACTTCCTAAAACCAGGCTGCCAAACTTGTTGTAATAAAGAAATTCCCTTGTTTCATCTCATCATTTTTCACGAAAATGGCATCTTTAGAGGTAAATCCTCTGGCTTCTGTACGGAAGACGACGTTCTTCAAAATCGCATAATCTACATTCAGGGAATATCCGAAGGTCTGGAAGCCATTGGGAGTTTTGGTGCTGATGATGACCCCGTTTTTATCATTATAATATTCGACCCTTCCTGCCAGAGCCCATTTGTTGTCAAGCTGGTATTTCATTAATACATTGGGAGTATACCAGATATTGTAGTTGCTGCTTCCTTTTGTTTTCTGCTCTGCCCCGATATCAAATCCCAGCAAGGCTGAGAATTGATCTGTCAACTGAAAACTTCCGTAGAGATCATGAAAGTAGCGCATTCTTTTTTCCTCTTTTGATTTGTCGTTTCCGATAAATGAACTGCTGTTCAGCGTAATCTTTTCAGTGGGTTTGTAGGTTATCTGATGTCCGAAAGAAATGGTTTGGTTTCCTTCCGGCTTTGCGATACGTTGCCAGCCATTCAGTACCAATCCGCTTAAAAACCATTTTCCGCTGTCAGAGGTGTAAGAAACTTTTGCTCCGGTTTCAAAATAAGGTGAATTTTCAGCAGCAAAACTTCTTGTCAGGTTGATATTGTCTTTTCCAATAGCGCTTTCCCAACCGATGTGGGAAGGCATAATTCCCGCATCGATCCATAAGTTTTTGGTCTTTGAAATTTTGATTCCCACGTTTGCTTCATTGACATATCGCAATGCATCCTGTTCTGCAGCCATATTATCCTGTGCGTAAGTTCCTGCCATTAAAGCCACATTGGCACGAAGGTTCTCACTTTGATAATTGGCCTTGATTAATCCTAAATTAAGATTAAGCTCATTATGTCGGTTGTAGGAGTACAAAAAATTCTGACGAAGGTGATTGGCAGGTTCATTAAGATCATAAGTATAAAAAAGCTCTGCATAGGCAGAAAATGTCACTTTCCCTTCTGTTTTTAATGAATCAGATGATTGTGCTTTCGGTAAAAAAATTCCGAATAATACTGCACTTGTAATGATATATTTTTTCACGATGATGTTTAGATTATTTTAATTGGTCTAAAGCGATATTAAGCTTCAGTACATTTATTTTTGACGGACCTAGAAGTCCTAAAAACGGTTTTTCTGTTTGGTTTTTCACTAAATCTCTTACTTTTTCTTCGGAAATATTCCGTACTTCAGCAATTCTCTTCACCTGATACAAAGCGCCTTCTTCAGAAATGTCAGGGTCAAGACCACTACCACTGGCCGTTACCAGTTCTACAGGAACTTTTGTATTTTCCATTCCCGGATGTTCCATTTTTAAAGTATCTATTCTTTTCTGTACAGTTTCCAGGTATTCTTTATTGCTTGGACCTTTATTGCTTCCGCCGCTTCCTGCCGCATTGTAATTAACAGATGAAGGACGTCCGTGGAAATATTTTTCTGATTTAAATTCCTGTCCGATATTCGCATAAAACTTCTGTCCGTTTTGCGTAATGATTTCTGCATTTCCTTTTGTAGGCAATACTTTTGATCCTCCGTATACGATAAGCAAATAAATTCCTACAATAGCCAGCATTACAAAAGTGAGTCTGAATGCCGTAAAAATATGATTTTTCATTTTTAAAATTTTAATAGAATAAACTGATCAATAAATCGATGATTTTGATCCCGATAAACGGAACAATAACACCGCCCAAACCATAAATCAAAAGGTTTCTTCTCAATAATGCACTCGCACCAATTGGTTTGTAGGCAACTCCTTTTAACGCCAATGGAATAAGGAAAGGAATAATCACGGCATTGAAAATAACGGCTGATAATATTGCTGTTTCCGGGCTGTGAAGGTTCATGATATTCAGCTTCTGAAGTGAAGGAATGAAAGTGATAAACAATGCCGGAATAATGGCAAAATATTTCGCAACATCATTCGCAATACTGAAAGTTGTCAGCGTTCCACGGGTCATCAGCAGCTGTTTTCCAATCTCTACGATCTCGATCAGTTTCGTAGGGTCATTGTCAAGATCTACCATGTTACCGGCTTCTTTTGCCGCCTGTGTTCCGCTGTTCATTGCTACTCCCACATCGGCCTGAGCCAGTGCCGGAGCATCATTCGTTCCGTCCCCCATCATCGCCACCAGCTTTCCTTCCTGCTGTTCTTTTTTGATGTAATTCATTTTGTCTTCGGGCTTGGCTTCGGCAATAAAATCATCTACGCCTGCTTTTTCAGCAATGAATTTTGCAGTCAGAGGATTATCTCCGGTTACCATTACCGTTTTTACCCCCATTTTTCTCAGTCTCTGGAAACGTTCCTGGATTCCTGTTTTAATGATGTCCTGAAGTTCGATAACCCCCCAGACTTTTTCATTAACGCTTACAACAAGAGGGGTTCCTCCGTTTTCAGAAATTTTGGTAACGGCATCCTGGGTTTCTTTCGGGAAGTTGTTCCCGGCTTTTTCAGTCAGTTTTTTTATCGTGTCATACGCTCCTTTTCTGATCCTTGTGTCTTCAAAATCGATTCCTGAGGTTCTGGTTTCTGCTGAGAAATCAATATAGACCGGGTTGGGAACAAGAAGGTCTTCTGATTTCAGCTGGCTTAATTCTATAATGGATTTTCCTTCCGGCGTTTCATCTGCTACTGAACTTAAGGCAGAAGCTTTAATGAAATCCGGTAATCTGATTCCGTCTGCCGGGTGAAATTCTGTTGCTTTACGGTTTCCGATGGTAATGGTTCCTGTTTTATCCAGAAGCAGTACATCAATATCTCCGGCTGTTTCTACCGCTTTACCACTTTTGGTAATGACGTTCGCTCTCAAGGCTCTGTCCATTCCGGCAATCCCGATTGCAGAAAGCAGACCTCCAATGGTTGTGGGAATCAAACAAACGAAAAGTGAGATAAATGCCGCAATAGTAATGGGAGTCTGCGCGTAGTCTGCAAAAGGTTTTAAAGTGAGTGTTACGATAATAAACGTCAGGGTAAATCCTGCCAAAAGTATAGTTAATGCGATTTCGTTAGGTGTTTTCTGTCTTGACGCTCCTTCTACAAGGGCAATCATTTTATCTAAGAAAGATTCTCCGGGTTTAGTGGTTACTTTCACTTTTATTCTGTCGGAAAGTACTTTTGTTCCGCCTGTTACAGAGCTTTTATCGCCTCCGGATTCACGGATCACAGGGGCACTTTCTCCTGTGATTGCTGATTCATCAATGGTGGCAAGTCCTTCAATGATCTCTCCGTCCATAGGAATCTGATCACCGGTTTCGCAAAGGAAAATATCACCCAGTTTCATTTCGGCAGACATTCTGAGAACAGTTTCTACCTGAAATCCGGGTTTGTTATCCACCACTACTTTGGCGGGAGTTTCTTCACGGGTTTTTCTGAGGGTATCTGCCTGTGCTTTTCCTCTCGCTTCGGCGATAGCTTCTGCAAAATTGGCGAAAAGAACGGTAAAAAATAAGATAATGAATACAGTAAAGTTATAAGCGAAGCTCCCCTGTGATTTGTCCCCCGTAAGGCTGAAAAGACTTACGATAAACATCACCACTGTTCCGACTTCCACCAGGAACATCACGGGATTTTTAAACATGATTTTCGGATTCAGTTTGACGAAGGACTGTTTGATCGCTTCGTTCACCAAATCTTTTTGAAACAATGTCTGTGATTGATTTTTCATTTTTTTGAAAGAGTTATATAATTGTAATCAATGGTAACCATTAAGAAAGAATAAACTAAAAGGAGTGGAAATGGATAATATATTCAGGTGAATGTTTCGATGAGTTATAGACTGATTCCCTTACATTTCAATCTTCCTAATGGTTGACTATTGATTTTAATTTTTAATATTTATTTAGAGAAATACTGGATCTGTTCTGCGATAGGTCCCAATGTGAGTGCAGGGAAGAAAGACAGCGCTGCGATAAGCAAGATCACCGCCAGCGTCATAAAACCGAAAGTGGCCGTATCCGTTTTCAGGGTTCCTGAACTTTCCGGGATGAATTTTTTCTGTGCCAATAATCCGGCAATCGCTATCGGTCCGATGATCGGAATAAATCTGGATAACAGCAATACAATTCCTGTTGAAATATTCCACCACGGGGTATTGTCACCAAGTCCTTCAAATCCGGAACCGTTGTTCGCAGAAGAAGAAGTAAACTCGTACAACATTTCACTGAATCCATGGAAACCCGGATTGTTCAATGTTTTTGCTCCGAATTCCGGCATATAGGCGGTTAACGCTGTTCCTACCAATATTAAGAACGGGTGGAAAAGAGCGACGATCATTGCGATCTTCATTTCTTTGGCTTCGATCTTCTTACCCATGAATTCCGGTGTCCTTCCTACCATCAGACCACTGATGAATACAGCGAGAATGATAAAAATGAAATAATTCAGGACTCCTACTCCGCAGCCTCCGTAGAAACAGTTAATCATCATCGCCAGCAGCTCATTCATTCCTGAAAGCGGCATGGTGCTGTCATGCATCGAATTCACAGAACCTGTTGAGATCACCGTCGTTGCGATACTCCAATATCCTGAAGAAGCACTTCCGAAGCGAATCTCTTTACCTTCCATAGCTCCAAGGCTACTGTCAGCACCCATCTGAGTGATGAGAGGGTTTCCATTGGTTTCATTGACCACATTCGGAACGGCAAGTGCCAGAAATCCGACTGTCATTACAGTAAAGATTACCCAAGACAATTTTCTCTTTTTCAGATAAAATCCTAAGGCAAAAACCAAGGCAAACGGAATGATCATCTGAGTGACCATTTCGGTCATATTCGTTACATAATTAGGGTTTTCAAGCGGATGTGCAGAGTTGGCTCCAAAGAAACCTCCTCCATTGGTTCCCAAATGCTTGATCGCTACAAAAGCAGCTACCGGACCTCTGGAAACATCAGCTTTCTGTCCTTCCAGCGTTGTGATATGATCTTTGCCTTCGAAAGTCATCGGACTTCCATTAGCAGAAAGAATCAAAGCAACAAGGATACTGATCGGAACCAGTATTCTGATCACAGATTTGGTAAAGAAATCATAGAAATTTCCTAGTTCTGTAGTCGTTTTATCTTTAAATGCTTTGAAAAGAACAGCCATGGCGGCCATTCCGGTAGCGGCGGTCACAAACTGCAGGAACATCAGATAAAGCTGACTTAAATAACTCACCCCTGTTTCTCCTGAATAATGCTGAAGGTTACAGTTCACCAAGAAGGAAATAGCCGTGTTAAAGGCGAGGTCTGGTGACATATTCGGGTTTCCGTCAGGATTTAAAGGAAGCCACGACTGAGTCATCAGAATCAGGAATCCTATCACGAACCAAACCAGGTTGATCGTCAGCATGGCATACATATTCTGCTTCCAGGTCATCTGACGGGCCGGGTTGATTCCCGATATTTTATAAATTAATTTTTCAACAGGTTCAAAAACAGGATCTAAAAAGGTCTTTTTGTACCCGTACACATTAGCGATGTATTTCCCAAGAAATACTCCGATCACTAAGGTAATGACAAACATGGCAATGACGCCTAAAATTTCTGTATTCATGACCGGTTAAAATTTTTCAGGTTTCAGCAAAACGTAGCAGATGTACACAAAGGCCAGAATTGAAAGGAAAAATAAACTCCACATAGCTTTATATTTTATCAAAAAATTCAACAGATTTATAAAGAAGCCAAAACATCACTGCAAAAAGCAGGATCAAACATATAAGCATCATATCGATAGTATTAAGGTTAATAGGGTCAGTAGTACGTACGATACCATCAGCAGACTGAAGCCCGCATGCTCACGTTTTTTGAACGTTTTTCTTGAAATTGTCATTTTTAAAATATTTTATTCACGTCCTATAGGCCAAAAAGAGGCCCATTCTGAAAACAAAACATTTAAAAGGCTAAATAGCAAATACTTACAAATAATAACTCAACGATACCAAAATACAAAAGCCTATCAAAATGATAGGCTCGTTTATTGAAATGATAGGGATTAGAAGTTAGAAACTAGATTTCAGATTTCAGACAGAAATTGTCATTGGTGAGTTTTGATTTGCAAGTAAAATGGGAATGGGAGATTCAAGAAAGAAGATTTTAGACACGATATTTCAGACATCAGATTTCAGATATGAGATTATTTTATAGAAGCTTTCAGCCAGCCACTAAACGTTAAGCTAAAACTCTCAAACTGTCCGACTCTCAACCTCGCAGTACGCACCCCTGGAATTCACCTACCTCAAACCATATTCCTCCAGCTTACGGTACAGCGTTGCAATCCCTATTTCAAGTAATCTGGCAGCTTCAGCTTTATTGCCTTTGGTATATTGAAGGACTTTTTGAATATGTATTTTTTCCAGAGATCTTATACTTAAAGAGTCGCTTTCAGGAACTGCTTTATCTGAGTAATGCGGAAGGCTTCCGGCATCCAGAATATTGTCTTCCATTAAGATAAGGCTTCTTTCCACTGCATTTCTAAGTTCGCGGATATTTCCTTTCCAGTCGTTTTTTTCCAGCATTTTATAATAATCCGGATTGACCTGAAGGTTGGAAAGATGGAGTTTTCGTGAGAAAATATCAATGAAGTTTTTTGCCAGCATTTTCAGGTCGTCTTTTCTATCACGCAATGGTGGAAGATGGATCTCGAATACGTTCAGTCTGAAATATAAATCTTCCCGGAACTGGCCCTGCTTTATTTCATGTTCCAGATCTCTGTTGGTAGCCGCAATGAGCCTGAAATCAGATCTTGAAACTTTCGTTTCACCCATTTTGATAAATTCTCCGGTTTCTAAGACACGGAGCAGTTTGGCCTGCAGCTCTATCGGCATCTCTCCTATTTCATCCAGAAATAAGGTTCCGCCATTGGCTTCTTCTATCAGGCCTTTTTTATCCTTTACAGCTCCTGTAAAAGCCCCTTGTTTATGTCCAAAAAGTTCGCTTTCCAGTATTTCTTTGCTGAATGCTGAACAGTTGATGGCTACAAAATTATTCTTCTTTCTATCGCTACCTTCATGGATGGCATTGGCAAAAACTTCTTTTCCGGTCCCTGTTTCTCCGGTCAGAAGAACGGCAGCATCTGTTAAAGCTACTTTTTCAGCCAGTTTTTTGGACTGAAGGATTAAAGGTGAAGCACCGATGATCTGTCCGAACCCTTTTGATACAGCTGGTTTTTGAACAGTTTTAGATTGGTTGTCCTTTACTTTTTCGAGTGCTTTGTACACCAATGGAATGATCTTGTCATTATCATCTCCTTTCACCAGATAATCATACGCTCCGTTTTTCATAGCCTGAACAGCATCGATAATATTCCCGAAAGCAGTCATCAGAATAATTTCGAGATGCGGATATTTGGTTTTGATGGAGCGGACAAGCTCTACCCCGAAAGCATCGGGAAGGCGGACATCGCATAAAACGACTTCAAATTCGTACTGCTCAAGCATGGTCATTGCCGATCGTGCTGTAGAAGCTTCTTTAACGCTAAAATTTTCTTGGGAAAGGATCATCCCCAGTAATTTAAGGAGTTTGATCTCATCATCGATGATCAGAATGTTTCCGGACATAATGGTTGTTTTTGGAAAACCTGATGCAAACTTATTGATTTTTTTGACCAAATGAACAGTAGTGGGACGAAATTTAATCTAAACCTTGGGGAAATGAAAGAGATAGAAGAAACTGTAAAGGGTGAATTTTGCTTCGCAAGTGAATGGTGAATGATGGATCAGGAAAAAAACACCTTTTTGTTGTTGCAAATCGAAGCTATAGATGTAATAGTCACAAAAACGTATTGGAATTTTTTTTGATTGCTTACATTTGTAGTGCATTCGGATCTAAAAGGATGAAATGAGTTAGCTTATGATTGATAAAAGATACAGAGAGACGGTTCATACAGATAAAAACAACTACGAATATATTACAGTAACGCATGATGAAAATAAGGTAAGAATCTATACCCTGAAAAATGGCTTAAAAGTTTTTCTTGCCCAGAATTTTGATGCCCCAAGGATACAGACTTATATTCCCGTGAGAACGGGAAGTAACAATGATCCATCTGATAATACGGGGCTTGCCCATTATCTGGAACACATGATGTTTAAGGGAACTTCTAAGATCGGGACGCAGAACTGGGAAAAGGAAAAGGAACTTCTTGACCAGATCTCGGCATTGTATGAGGAGCATAAAGCGGAACAGAATCCTGACAAGAAAAAAGAGATTTATAAAAAAATAGATGAGGTATCTCAGGAAGCCAGCCAATATGCGATCGCGAATGAATATGATAAAGTAATTTCTTCACTGGGTGCTACCGGAACCAATGCACACACCTGGTTTGACGAAACGGTTTATAAGAATAATGTTCCGAACAACGAGCTCGAAAAATGGCTTAAAATAGAAAAGGAAAGATTTTCAGAAGTTGTTCTCCGACTTTTCCATACCGAGCTGGAATCAGTGTATGAGGAATTTAACAGAGCACAGGATAACGATTCAAGATTGGTCAATTATGAATTGATGGATGCGCTGTTTCCTACCCACCCGAATGGTCAGCAAACAACTATCGGAGATCCCGAACACCTCAAAAATCCTTCGATGAAGGCCATTCACAAGTATTTTGATGAATATTACGTTCCGAATAACTACGCGATGGTTTTGGTGGGTGATCTGGATTTTGAGGAGACTATTCAACTGGTTAATCAATATTTTGGAACGATTCCTTACAGAGAACTTCCCAAAAAAACACCTGTGATTGAACAGCCTTTAACGAAAATTATAAAAAGAACGGTAAAAAGTCCTACGACTCCAAGGGTTCAGCTGGCATGGAGAACTGACAGTTATGGTACGAGAGAAGCAATGTTGGCAGATATTGTAGCCAACATTCTCAGCAACAGAGGGGAAGCTGGCCTACTTGATCTTAATATTAATCAAACGCAGAGAATGCTTTGGGCGCAGGCTTTTTCTGTAGGTTTAAAGGAGTACGGATATTTTTCCATCGTCGCTGTTCCGAAAGAAACCCAGACCTTAGACGAAGCGAAGGAAATGGTTCTGGAACAGATCGAACTGATTAAAAAAGGCGATTTTCCGGACTGGATTCTTCCAGCGATCATTAATGATTTTAAAATTCAGCGCCTGAAGGGACTTGAAACAGCTGATGGGCTGGCTACCAATCTGTATGATACCTATATCAAAGGGAGATCGTGGGAGCAGGAACTGAATGAACTGGACGAATATCAGGATTTTACAAAGGAAGAAGTGGTAGATTTTGCTCAGACTTTTTTTAAGAATCATTATGTTGAAGTGTATAAAGAGAAAGGCATTAATGACCAACTGGTACGGGTTGAAAATCCAGGAATTACTCCTATCAAAATCAACCGGGAGGCACAGTCCGAATTTTTAAAAGAAATTCTGTCAGAAAAAACGGAGGATATACAGCCCGAATTTATTGATTATGAGAAAGAAATTCATACAGATATCATAAAGGATAAAAAACTGAGCTTCGTTCATAATAAGTACAATGATATTGCACAAATTCACTTTATTTTCCCTTTCGGAGGGGATCATGACAGGGATCTTGGGATTTCTACCCAGCTGCTCCAATACCTTGGAACGGAAAATCTTTCGGCTGAGGATTTAAAACAGGAATTATTTAAAATCGGGGTTACGAATGATTTTAAAACAACCCATGATCAGCTTATCATCTCACTGAGCGGGCTTGAGGAAAATATTGAAAAGGGCATTGCTCTTTTACAAAACTGGATGTATGAGGTGAAACCGGACCAGGAAATTTATACTCAATTTGTTGAAACTGTTCTGGAAAACCGCCAGGCCTCGAAAAAAGATAAAAACAGAATCATGACTGCCCTTACCAACTATACAAAACTGGGTAGCTTTTCGCGATACACGGATATCATTTCGAAGGAAGAACTGGAAAGCAGCAGTCCTGAGGTATTTACCAATCGGATGAAACAACTTTTCAACTATCCTTACCAACTATTCTATTACGGGAAAAAACTTGAAAACTTTAAGCAGTATATTGGAAAATATGTAGAAAATGCAAGTTTACAGATTCCTGAACCCAAACAATATCCTGAACCTGAAACGAACGGAAACGTCTATTTCACGGATTATGATATGGTCCAGATGGAAATGAGCAAAGTAGGAAGAGGTTATGAGGTGAACACTTCAAACTTCGGAAAAATCAATGTTTTCAATGAGTATTTCGGAAGAGGACTTTCTTCTATTGTATTCCAGGAGATCCGTGAAAGCAAAAGCTTAGCGTATTCAGCCTATGTTTCTTATGCTGCTAACTCTGAACTAGGACATGCGGATTATATCACCACGTATATCGGAACACAGCCGGATAAACTTCAGATTGCCGTAAGTACAATGAGTGAACTGATGGAGGAACTTCCTGAAGTTCCCATCCAGTTTGAAAATGCCAGAAATGCAGCATTGAAACAGATCGCTTCTACCAGAATTACCCGGAACAATATATTTTTCAATACCTTACGATTGAAGAAACTGAACATCTATCATGACTTCAGAAAAGATATTTACGCACAGATCGAAACTCTGAAATTTGAAGATGTAAGAGAATTCTACCAGACAAACATCAAACCGATTCATTTCAATACCGCCATTATCGGTAAGAAAGAAAACCTGGATATGGATGCCGTCAACGAGATGGGCCCGTTCAAAGAGTTAAGCCTGGACGATATTTTCGGACATTAAACAATAAAGACCGCTTCAGCTATTGAGGCGGTTTTTTTTTGAAAGAGGGCAGATATCGAAGCCCATACTCTTTATAGTACTATAATGATGATCGTATTTTAGAGACAAGAAGAAAGAAGAAAGAACAAAGAACAAAGAACAAAGAATAAAGAAGAAAGAATAAAGATTGCAGAAAAGAGAGACCGGACATTTCTACTGCTACTGGTTGCTTTGGCTTCACAATTTCCTGTCTTTACTATTTTCCACTGATCTCATAGTTACTCGCAAACACAAAAATGCTCAAACTCTCCAACTCAAGATCCGTCTACGTCATCATACAATCTCCATCACCATCCTGATACCTGGGATCAAATCCTTTCGGAAGATGCTCAATAAGCTGCTTGTGAAAAAGGTATCTTCTTTCAAAATCACGTTCGTAGATTTTGGGAAATGTTTTTGACTGTTCAATTTTTTTGTTTAATTCCTGCTGATAACTTGTCAGTGCTTTTACTTTATTTTTAACGATAAAATAGCTTAAGAAATCAGTGAAACGGTCTAAACCGGTTTCAGAAAAGAGGTAAGGAATTTTAAGATAGCCGTCTCTTAAAAGCAGCAGTGAACATGTTGTTAAAGTATTATTTTTGTCATATATTTTAATCCAGAAATACCTGAAGACCTCAGCATGGCTTGAAAACAAATATTTGTCTTCTTTACTTTTACTTTGCAGTACCCACGGATTTTTTATAAATATATTGATCTCATCTGCATTTCGTCTGCTCTGGAATTTGGACATGAATTCAGAACTTTCGGTATCAATATGATCAAGAATTTCGAATCTGAAGTCAGGTTTTTTTATCGTCAGGTTTTTTAAGGCAATCAAAGAATTGGCTGCCGCATCTGCCCATTTAAAAACAGGCTTTAATGACTTTATTTCCGGCTTTTTTTCAGGAATAATATGGGTTGCGTCTGAACGGAAATAATATCTTTTCCCCGGTTTTGGAAAAACGTATTCGAATACACCCAACATGTTATAAAGAGTTTCTGCTTCTTTGGTGAATTCAGTTGCAATAATATTTCCGTCATATTCCTCAAACATTTTATTCAGCAATGTTTTTGCAATTCTTTTTCCGCGAAATTCTTCACTCACATACAATGTACTTAACCACGCATAATGGAATATTTTCCCATCTATAAGATAATTATCGGGAAAACATCCCACATATCCTGCAAGCTTTCCGTCATAAAATGCAAGGACCAAAAGGGTCTGATCATCTAAAGCTTTCAGGTTTCTGATATGGGATTCTGCCCTGTGTTCTGATATGGGAAGAAAATCAAAATTTCTGAAATCACCTGATGTAACAAAATCGTCAAGTTCTTTTTTATTCAATATCTTCAGCTCTGTCATCTTCTCACTATTTTATTTTTGTTGATGATCTTCTTCAATCTGAAATAAGCGATTTCTTTTTTTAAAGTTTGCTCTCCGCTTTCACCCATTTCCATTGGAATCCTGTGAAAAAGCCGTTCGACACTGTCGAACTTTACACCCGCACTTCCGAAACAGCAGAACAGATCTTCATTTTTAAACAGCTCATCAAAAAAATCTTTTTTCACTCCGAAATCTGTGAAAGGAAACGCAAAACTATCATACATCAGGTTATTTTCCTTTAAATAATGGAAGGTACGTTCTGTAGTTTTCATTTGTTCAGGCAAGGATAATTCATGGTATTTTGGATGATCCCAGCTATGGGAAGAGATTCCGTAACCTTTTTGAGTGAGTGTTTTTAACTGGTCGGTTGTCAGATATGGACGATACTCTTTTAAGTAGGTTGTACAGTCGATCTCAAATTTTTGGGTGAGGTTATCCAGTAGATCCTTTTGATGATAATTAATGTTCAATATGTACTGTTTAAGCTGTTCTCTGGTTGGACTTTCTAATGACAATATCCTGTACACTTCAGGATTCATCTTTTGGGCCTTTCCGATTTCGTCAATGATTAAACTGGCCTTACACCGGAACATCAATTCTTGGTTGTCAATAAAAGCAGGATTTATAAAATTGCAGGCATAGATTCCTTTCCGTTCCAGAATAGGAATTACGGTATCATAAAACTCCCTGAAGCCATCATCAAAAGTGAGCAGAGCAATCTTTTTTCGAGGCTTAAAATTTCCGTTGACAAAGTCTTTGAATTCTGACCAGCTTACCCATTGGAAATGTTTTGAAAGACCATCCAGATCTTCTTCAAACTGCTTTGTATTTTTATATTGAATGATGTGTCTGATGTGGGGTAAATTTTCATCAGAAACACAATGATAAACAGGCAGGCAATATTCCATAGGAAAAGATAGGCCTATGTTTCCGGTTTCGAAAGCAGCAAGTAAACTGATGATCTTATCTTTCATCTCTGTACAATAAAAAAGAATCTATTTAAATGATATTCAAATAGATTCTTAAAGGTATTACTTTTATGTATTATTTAACCACCTTCATTTCGTCGATAAGCCATTTTGAATCGGCAAATTTTTCGATAATGAAGAGAATGTATTTGGTATCTACCATAATGTTTCGGCTGAAACGCGGGTCATAGTTAATGTCACTCATCGTTCCCTCCCACTGTCTGTCGAAGTTAAGTCCTACAAGGTTTCCGTTAGCATCAAGGGCCGGGCTTCCTGAGTTTCCTCCTGTGGTGTGGTTGGTCGCCGTAAATCCTACCGGAACATCTCCTGTTTTGTCTTTATAATTTCCGTAATCTTTTTTGTTGTAAAGATCGATCAGTTTTTTAGGCACATCAAATTCATAATCTCCCGGAATATATTTTTCCATCACTCCGGCAAGATGCGTCTGGTAACCGTAGGAAACAGCATCTCTCGGCGTAGAGCCTTTTACTTTTCCGTAGGTAACACGAAGGGTCGAGTTGGCATCAGGGAAGAATTTTCTGTCTTTATCCGTTGCCATCTGCTGGGCCATGAATTTCTTCTGAAGGTCATCAATTTTCCCCTGAAGAGAAGTAAACTGGGGATCTGCAGTTTTCATGTAGGTTTCCTTCATAGAAGCATACAGCTGATAAACAGGATCTTTTTTCAAAGTCTTGATCAGTTTGTCCTGATTAGAAAATGCTTTTTCAATATCTCCTGTCAGAGCTGCTCCGTTGACCTGTGATCTTCCTGTGACGATTGAATTTTTAGACATCTCCTCGATCATCGGGATATTCTGGTTTTCGTCTTTATATTTGCTGAATCCTGCAGGTAAGAATTGGGGTGCGGTTTTATTTACGTATAATGCGAGTAATTTCGCTGTTACTTTTGCATCTAGTTCTGCACTGTAATCTTTATAGAATGAGGTTACCTTTGATTTTAATTTGGTAAGCTCTTTCTCTTCCATTTTCCCGGATTCTACAGATGCTATATAATCGTAGTAATCTCCTGCAAGTTTAAGGGTTTCTGCATTTTTTACAACTTCTGTATAATAGGCATTGTTCAGGGCATAAGGAGCCTGGTCATTGTACAGTTTATTCAGCTGGTCCAAAGTCGTTTTGATTTCATGGTTTTTTGCCACCAGAGAACCTTCGTACATTACTTTTTTCTCAACGGCATTGGACTTTTTCAAGCCTTCCACTTCACCAATCCATTTTTTCCAGTAGTTGGCTACGGAAGCATATTTTGAAGCATATTTGATACGTGTTTCGCTGTCTGTACGCATTTTTTCGTCTAATGTTTTAAGCGCTACCTCACGTACAGCAATTCTTGCAGGATCAATATCTTTCATGATCTTCTCTACCGCTACTGCAGGAAGATATTCCGTAGTTTTCCCAGGGAATCCGAATACGAAGGTGAAATCGTTTTCAGCTTTATCTTTGATAGACACCGGCAGATAATGTTTCGGAACGTAAGGAATATTGTCTTTTGAATATTCAGCAGGTTTGTTGTCTTTCCCTGCATAAATTCTGAACATAGAGAAATCTCCCGTATGTCTTGGCCAAACCCAGTTGTCTGTATCGCTACCGAATTTCCCAATGCTTTGAGGCGGTGCCCCAACCAGACGGATATCTTTGTAGGTCTCGGTAGTAAACGCATAAAATTTGTTACCATAATACATCGATTTTACAATGATCGACTGGTAGGATTCTATTTTCTGAGAGTTCTTATAAACTTCGATATTTTTATTGATCTTTTTAGCCAGTTCGGGCTCCACAAGGTTGTCTGTTCCTTCCAAAATAAAATCCGTCACTTCTTTGATGTCTACAATGAAGTCTACTTTTACGCCAGGATTAGGAAGTTCTCCGTCCGGATTCTTAGCCCAGAATCCATTGGAAAGAAGATCATTCTGAACCGTAGAATGTGCCTGAATCTGCCCGTATCCACAGTGGTGGTTGGTAAGCAGCAATCCTTTAGGCGAAATGATCTCCGCAGTACATCCACCGTTAAACTGGACAACAGCATCTTTTATGCTCGGCTTCTGGGTATTGAAAATGTCTTTGGCAGAGATCTTCATTCCCAAATCCTTCATTTCCTTCTCATTCAACTCTGTCGGAATCCACATTCCTCCATATTGTTGTGCGAAAGCCATAACAGCCGGCAAAATAAATACGGATAAAAGTATCTTTTTTGTCATAATCAAAATTTTGCCCCAATTTACAAAGAATATTATATATATGCCTTACGTGGTTGTGGAAATATGGGGCTAAAATTCAAGATTTCAGATTCAAGAAATAAGAGCCAAGAATCAAGATTTTTAGATGCCAGATAGTAGACATCAGATTTCAGACATGAGATATGAGACTTTAAGGTATTGATTCAATAATTCCCGGACTTTTTAGAATAGTACATCTGCATAATTAACGCTGAACTCATTCATTCTAAAACCTTACTACTCTCAAACTCTAAGATGTTGCATTCCGAAACCCCTCAACCCTTCTACTGGCTCAGTTTTTGTTCTGATAAAGCACCTTATTATTAATATATCTAAATTACTTCATTATGATGAATAGCAAAATGCTTATTCTTGGCATTGCATCGGCTGTCTTTTTAGCATCGTGTAATCCAAAAGAAAAAACGACTGACCCAACTTATACGACCACAGATTCTGCCACTGTCGGCACAACACCGGCAGACAGTATTACAAAAGCAACGCCTACTGCTGCAGGAGATACTTCGGAAAATGCTCTGGATTGGCCGGGTACTTATGAAGCCGTTGTTCCTTGTGCAGATTGTCCGGGAATTAAGACTTCTTTGACTTTAAACAATGACAAAACGTTCAGCATAACGGAAGAATATATCGACAGAAATTCAAAAAACCAAGATAAAGGAAGTTTTGAATGGGATGCTTCAGGAAGCTCCATTACATTAAAAGGAAAAACGGCCAGTTACAAATATAAAGTGGGAGAAAATATTCTTATACAGCTTGATATGGATGGCAAGGAAATTACCGGACCCAACAAGGATCTGTATGTTTTCAAGAAAAAATAAAGGCTCCGGCCTTTATTTTTTTGCTTTGTTCTAAAATTGATAAGCTGTGATTTTAGGATCATTGATGAGACTTTTTATAACCTCATCATGCTTTGTATTATTTCCGGTAAGCCTCCAGGTTACAGAGAGGTTCCCCTGAGTATACTGTAATTTAAGCATCATGTGTTTCAGGTGATGTTCATCAAATATCGTTTCGCAATGGTTAATATCTTCGGGACCCACCACTGTTATTCTATATTCCCTGATTTTATGGCTGCTGTCTATAAAATTCTGAAGATAGATCAGTGCACTCAGAATAATGAGTACCAGCGCGGTTCCAAGAAGGGACAGGTAGACATATCCTGAACCTATGGCCATTCCTATAGAAGCAGTGGCCCAAATGGTTGTAGCCGTTGTAATTCCTTCTATTCTATTGTCTCCTTTAAAAATAACCCCGGCTCCCAGAAAACCAATCCCGGTAATAATATTGGCCGCAAGACGGTCAGGATTCTGCACGCCTATTTTAATGGAAAGGATGGTGAACAGACAAGATCCGAAACATACCAGAATAAAGGTACGGAGCCCTGCAGATTTATTCCGATATTCGCGTTCTGCACCAATCAACAGTCCCAGAAGAACTGAGATCAATATCAGCAGCAGCTCGTTTTGGACCACATAATGATCCTGAAGAAATTCCATGGTATACAATTTTACCTGAATAAAATTACGATAAAAAAGTTTATGATCACGTTTTTTGACATCCTGACTTTGTACTGTCAGATTCTCATTTAAAAGAAAAGTTTTGTAATATTACATTTTAATATGATTAATTAAGATTCGCCATAGCACCAATTTTTTTTTCAACAAAGGAAGATTTCAGAAAGTGGCTGGAAGAAAATCATTCGAAAGAAAAAGAAATCCTGGTGGGATTTTACAAAAAGAACAGTGGAAAACCTTCCCTGAACTGGTCTGAGTCTGTAGATCAGGCTTTATGTTTCGGGTGGATCGATGGGGTAAGAAGATCCATAGATGCGGAAAGTTATTATAACCGGTTTACCCCAAGAAAACCCAATAGTAACTGGAGCATAATCAACATTAAAAAAGTTGAGGAGCTTACGAAAGCCGGACTTATGACCCCAGAAGGGCAAAAAGCATTTGAAGCAAGAAAGGAGGATAAAACGGGAATCTATTCGCATGAAAAAGAGCTTATTCTTGATTCTGCGTATGAAAAAGCGTTTAAAACCCATCCTAATGCATGGGAATTTTTTGAAAAGCAGGCTGCTTCTTATAAAAGGACCATCATTCATTGGCTGATGAGTGCCCAACAGGAAAAAACAAGACAATCGAGACTTGAAAAAGTCATTAACGAAAGCGAACATTCGAGAAGAATAAAATAAACATACGGTATACTTAAAAAATAATTTATGGAGAAAGAGATTTCACACTTTTGGTTGGGATATTTTAAAAATGAAGATGACTTTAATGATTTTGCTGAAGAAGATGAAAGTTATTATATTGAAGAAGAAAATGAAGACCTTTACGTCTCAAAATTTGCTGAATCACAGAAAATACAATGGTTCGACTATGATTTTCTGGAATATGGTTTTGAAGATGAAAATTTAGGGATTTATGAAAAATTTACAGATTATTCTTATGCGGATCAATGGCTTCCGATTGTGGAACAAAAAATCAATGAACTTGGTTTGGAAACTCCGGTCAATTCTATTATTTTCGGCACGAAAAACGTCATTCCCAATCCTGTTTCTGTGAATGAAGAGGAGTATGCCCTCTACTACATCGGTGAGATCGAATACAATATCTAGCCTTCTCTGAAAAGGGCTTCGATAAAGGACTACGAAAATCTGCTGAAGGTTTTTGTGGTCCTTTTTCTGTTTTTAGGTACTTCAACTATTTATTTTTTTTAACTATCTTAGGATTAATAATTTATTGATGAAACAAGCTCTGTTTATTGTACTGATATTGGATGTATTTTTTGTTTCAGGGCAGAAAAAATGTACCCTAAAACTTGAATCTACCACCTCCAATCTTCAAAGTACGGGGATTGTAGAGCTTTCTGTCACGAATGCAGGTAATAAGAAAGTTAAGATCAACAAAGATTTCTCACCTTACAGAATGCAGCTTATCAAAATTACAGAAAGCAGTCCCAATGTTGGTAACAAAATCAACTATACTGCTGACGTAGATTGTTTCAAAGACTGCATTAAAAGTACAGTAAGACTAAAACCCGGGCAGACTTTTACTTATACCATTCCTGTCAAAGAAACCATCCAATATACTCAACTGCTCAATGAACATACCTATAGTTTTCACCTGTTTTTTGATCTTATAGATCTTACTTCAGAAAATTGCTCTGTCTATGGATTGAAAGACGATGAGATCATTTACAGGAAAGTAAATCATGAATAAAATTCTACATTTCTTCTCCTGCTTCCTCTGCTTTTTAAAGTTCAAAATATTAAAAAAATAAAACCTTTCATCTGTTGAGTATCGGCGGAAAACCTTATTTTTAAATAGTAATAAAGTTGTCTGATATGTACAAAAAACTTATTATCACCAATTTAGCGGTCATACTGCTGTTGACTGCTGCGTATATTGCAGTATATTATTTTATAAATTATCCTATGCAGTTTAATCTGTGGTACATCATTCAAGAGTGTCAGCTCCAATACCTGCCAGCCATTTTTGCGGTAACTGCATTGGCTTCTTATCTGGTGAGCAGTCTGGATTTTAAAAAATTAAACTTTAAAAGTAAATTTTTAAATGTATTCCCGCTTTTAAATGCTCTGGCTCTTGCTTTTTTTGTTTACATGGCTGCAGATGGGTTTATAAAGAACAAAACAGAGCTCAGAAATCAAGAGGATCATTATACCAAGGAAGCTGAAAAAGATATTAGAAAAGGTCAGATTGTAATTAGATATACAGGTGGCTTCTCTCTTCCTGTTGACAATGAGAAAACAACTAAAAAGGTAGATAGCATCGCTAAAAGATACGGAATCATTTATAAAAACACGGGATGTGTCATTGTTAAAATTGATCAAAAAGCTCAGGAAAGATATAGTGAATTAACCCATGCTTATCTTGACAGAAGGAATGGAAAAGGTTGGGAAGAAAGAATGGAAAAAGCAATCCATGATGTGAAGAAAAATTAAGAGCTCTACAAAATAAATAAAGGTATTGAAACATGAACGAAAACAGGCAAAACGAAATCAATTTACACTCAGCAGGCGCTACTGTAAGGCACCGATCTGATTTTGATCACTTGAAAAGCCATAAAAATGATTTTGAATTGAGTAAAGAATTCATTGACCAATGGGTCTTACCGTTCTATATGGAAATGCGGCATACTTCAGGTTCGTGGATTGAAGATATGAAACAACTTAAAGATGAAATCACTGAAGAAGTTACATTGGCACTTCTCGGAGATTTTAACTGGAGAACAAGAACGGTTGGAGCATATCTTTCTGCCATAAAAAATTATGAAAATCAGATCGATATTATTGGTGTACATCTACTTAAGAGTGAGGTATGCTATGCCGGAGATCTTTACGCACTTGTTTTTGCTTTTTATAATAATCAGAAAACCATTGACTACCTGAATCAGTATCTGGATTATTATTTACAAAAACCTCAACTTTATTTTGATCAGGAAAGGGTAATGGAAACACTGGTATATCTCGATGGAATCAATGGAACCAATAACTACTCAAAACACCTAACTCAATGGGAAAAGATGCTGCAAGACAGACATGAAATCTCTAAAATAAGAAATTTACAAACTGCAGAAATTATTAAGCAGCAGGAAGGAAAAGTTAAAGCTGAAGAATTTCTAAAGGCTACAAATAATTTTAAATTCAAATATAATTTAGATACGGAATGGATTACAGAACAAATTCACCTGCTAAAAGAATTGAGAGAATTTTGAAGACTGGTATATAAGTCTGCAGCAAAAAATATTTTTTGACCATTTGAAGGATGTTTCTATCGCTACTGATGGTATTCTGAGTTTTACTAAAATCAAAAAAACGGATACGGAAGAAAAAATAGATATTCCACAATATCTGATGACTGAGCGATCATTTATTGACACCGACGAAATGCTCAATAGAAAACTCAAAAAACTGGAACATTATTACGGATTAAAACCAACGGATGACCTTGCTATGATTAGAATGATAGGGTCTTATTAAAATATTTTATGAAAAAAACTTAAATTTACCCAAACACAAAACTAAAAAAACATTGAAAAAATTATTTCCTCTACTGGCTCTGTTTCTTTTTCTGTATTCCTGCAAAAAAGATGAAAAACCCAATGCAGATCAGAAAAAAGACACTACCAAAGAAAAAAATATTCAAAAAGATACTGCAAGCAACCTGCTCCCTGAACAGCACACAAACTCTATTCAGTTTGGAAAAAAACCATCTGATCTTGTTCCGGACGGATATGAAATCCAGTATGATGCGGAAGGAGATCTCAATCAGGACGGACTGAGTGATATGGCATTGGTGATTAGAAAAAAAGAAGATACACTGGCTGACAGAAAGATGATAATTTATTAAGGAATACGGATAAAACGTATCGTGCTGATAAGATATCAGACACCGTTTTCCCTTATGAATACAACGAATCTGGCTATAAAATGCATGATCCGGAAGACATTTCGATTGAAAATGGAGGTCTGAGCATCAATTTATATGATATTGGGCCTAACGGAAATCAATTCAGCAGATTTAAGTATCTGAATGGCGATCTGGTTCTTACTTATGTCGAAACATATAATATGGGAGCAGGTTCTCATTCTGCTCTCTATTACGAGCCTCTGAAGGGAAAGCTGATCCATGAAACCATAAATACCATGGAAGAGGAAATGCCTTCGAAATCTAAAACGATTCACCTTAAAAAAGAAAGGTATTTATTTGAAAAAATGTCTCCGGATGATGTGGTAAGGAAAGCTTATGATGCAGTTCACGAATAAATATTTTCTTTCATTCTCATCAAAAACTACCCCAAAAGTAGTATTTCACAGAAGGTTTTTCTTTTATATCTTTATTACCTCATCATTAGAATGCATAATTCTTTTGACAGACACAAAACGAAGGTAAGATCAATGAGGTGAAAAATGATTACAAAGACTTTATGCGAAGTGCAAAAAGTTGAGAAGGCTAAATTTTTAGTCTTCTTTTTGTTTAAATTGCTTTACTAAATTAAGACAAAAAATAAGGTGAGTTTTTGGAAACTCACCTTATTTTATCTCTGTAACATTTTTATTAATGTGCTTCCAGCCAGTTATTTCCGACTCCCACTTCTACCAATAATGGCACCTGCGTTTCTAAAGCACGTTCCATTTCAGTTTTAATCAGTTTTGAAGCGATTTCAATCTCGTCTATCGGAGATTCAAACACCAATTCGTCATGTACCTGAAGAAGCATTTTGGTTTTTAGCTGCTGGGCTTCCAGTTCTTTATCAATTTTGATCATGGCAAGCTTTACAACATCTGCTGCACTTCCCTGAACCGGTGCATTTACGGCATTTCTTTCTGCATGACCTCTTACCACGAAATTATTGGAATTGATATCTTTTAAATGACGTTTTCGTCCTAAAATAGTTTCCACATAGCCTATCTGACGGGCTTTGCTCACCTGCTCGGCCATGTATTCCTTTAGTTTCGGATAGGTCTCAAAATAGGCTTCAATCATCTGTTTCGCTTCGGTTCTCGATAATCCGGTTTGTTCCGCTAAAGCAAAGGCTCCCTGTCCATAGATAATTCCAAAATTCACCGTCTTTGCCTGGCTTCTCTGGGTTTTAGAAACCTCTTCCAACGGAATTTTAAATAGTTTGGCCGCTGTTGAGGCATGAATATCTTCTCCGTCCTGGAAAGCTTTGATCATATTATCTTCTCCTGAAATCTCGGCGATCAAACGAAGTTCGATCTGTGAGTAATCGGCAGAAATGATCTTTTTCCCTTCTCCTGAAACAAAAGCACCTCTGATCTGCTGTCCACGAAGGGTTCTGATCGGGATATTCTGAAGGTTCGGATTGACACTCGCCAGACGGCCCGTAGCAGCCGTAGTCTGTGAGAAATTGGTATGAACCCGGCTGTCCTGCTTATCGATCTGTGAAGGCAGTGCATCCACGTAGGTTGACTTTAATTTCTGATAGGTTCTGTATTCCAGAATATGCTTGATGATCTCATGCTTCGAGGAAAGTTTCTGAAGAACATCTTCAGAAGTAGCATATTGCCCGGTTTTTGTTTTCTTCGCTTTTGGATCCAGCTGCATTTTTTCAAACAGAATCTCTCCAAGCTGTTTTGGTGAATTCATGTTGAATTCTTCTCCTGAAATCTCAAAAATGGTGGTTTCCAGTTGTCTCAGATCATTTTCCAGATCGATACTTTCCTGCGCCAGCCATTTTTCATCCAATGAAATTCCGGACAATTCCATTTTAGCGAGTACCTCCATCAGAGGCATTTCTATATTGAAGAATAGGTCTTCTAAATTTTCTTTTTTAAGTTGTGGTGCGAAGAGTTCATACAACTGGAAGGTAATATCCGCATCTTCCGCTGCATAATCGGTCTGTGTTCTCAAGTCCGCATCTCTGAAGGTTCCCTGATTTTTACCTTTCTTTCCGATAATGGTTTCAATAGAAACGGGTTTATAATTCAGATAAACTTCTGAAAGATAATCCATTCCGTGTCTTCCGTCAGGATTCAGCAGATAATGGGCGATCATGGTGTCAAACATGGCCCCTTTTACCGTAATATCGTACTGTTTTAATATTTTATAATCGAATTTTAAATTGTGGGCAATTTTCAGCAAATCTTCTTTTTCAAAAAATGGTCTGAAGATTTCCAAAGTCTGAAGGACTTCGCCTTTGTCCTCGGATAGAGGGATGTAGTAAGCCAGACCTTTTTTATAAGAAAAACTCATTCCTACAAGCTCTGCTTCCAGTTCGTTCAGTGATGTGGTTTCTGTATCAAAACAGACTGCTTTCTGTTTTAATAAATTGTTGACCAGAACTTTCTGTGCTTTAGGATTATCTACAAACTGGTACAGGTGATCATTGTGTTCTATTGTCGATTTTGTAGAGGTTGCCTGATCCAGCTCTTCAAAATTGGCAAACAGGTCAAGCTGCATGGCTTGTCCTTTTATTTCTGCGCCTGAAGGTTTTTGGGTTACTTCAACTTCACTCACGATTAATGTTTCTACAGGAGCAGAAGCAAAAGCTCTGTAAAGGTTTTCATATAATCTTCTGAATTCAATTTCGTCAAAAACTTCTTTTACTTTATCGAAATCCGGCGTATCAAGATCATATTGTTCCTGATGAAATTCTACAGGGGCATCACAGATAATGGTGGCTAATTTTTTTGATAAAATTCCACGTTCAGCAGAGGCTTCTACTTTTTCTTTCAGTTTTCCTTTCAGTTTATCCGTATTCTGTAAAAGGGTTTCAATATTACCGAATTCTTTAAGGAATTTCATCGCCGTTTTCTCTCCTACTCCATCCAGTCCGGGGATATTATCCACAGCATCACCCATCATCGCAAGGAAATCGATGACCTGCTTCGGATCTTCAATCTCGTATTTTGCTTTTACTTCTTCTACTCCAAGGATCTCAATATCTCCACCTTTTAAACCGGGTTTATAAATCTTGATTTTATCGGTTACCAACTGAGCAAAATCTTTGTCGGGCGTCACCATAAAAGTGGTATAGCCTTCTTTTTCTGCTTTGCAGGCAATGGTTCCTATAACGTCATCTGCTTCGTAACCTTCGACCCCTAAAATCGGGATATGCATCGCCTGAAGAATTCTGTGAATGTATGGAATAGCAATTTTGATCGCTTCAGGAGTTTCGCTTCTGTTGGCTTTGTAGTCTGAATAATCGTCTGTTCTTACACTGGCCTGTCCTACATCAAAAACAACCGCCAGATGGGATGGCTTTTCTCTTCTGATCAATTCTATCAAAGAGTTGGTAAAACCGAAAATAGCAGAAGTATCCAGTCCTGTACTGGTAAGCCTCGGATTCCTGATCAATGCGTAATATCCTCTAAAAATCATTGCATAAGCATCGATAAGAAAGAGTCTTTTATCTTGTGTTGCGTCCATAATATCTATAATGAACAAATATAAGAAAATAGGAATATTTTCAGGAGGTATAAGTGATGAATTATGTGGGATGTGTTCTGGAGTGTGAGAGTACAAGGGGTTTAGGGTGAATGAATACAGCGTTTATTATTTTACAATTCTAAATATTGAATCAATAGCTTAAAAGTCTAATATCTGTTATCTGGTCTCTAAAATCTTAACGCATATTCATCGCATTTCATAAAAAAACAGAACAGCATTTCTGCTATTCTGTCTTGATGTTATTTTTTTATTAAAAGACTTGGGTCTATTCATTATTGACCTCCTGGCCACATTCCACGGTACTCAGAATTCCCCAGAGTGATTACCTCTGCACTGATCACAAAGCTGATCAACATGCTGTTGCTGTCAATAGCATCAAAGTCTACTTCGTGTTGAATTACATATCCGTTTTCCCACTTCAAAGTCGTTAATGTACCTTCTTCATGAGATTTATTGAAAGTAACTTCACCTGTTGTAGGCTTATATTTTCCGTTCAATAAACTTTCCAAGATATCAGATTTTTCAGTAGCTTCTACTGTTACTTTGATCAAAGCGTTTGAAGGATCTGATGCTACACGTCCTGAAACGTCTGTAGATCTTGATACGCTATAATTAAGCTTTAATAATTTTTGTTCTCCTCCGTTGTTGAATTTTAAGATTCCTCTTGAATTTGCTGCCATGATTGGTGTATTTAATTGTTATATAATATTGTGATTAGTGATTGATTACAGAACAAAGATAGACCCGATACAGGTAAAGAAAAAGTTTTTAGAGGTAAATCTGAAATATTGTAGTAATACTACGATTTGATGTAGTAATTCTACGACTTTTGATTTAACACAATGTCTTAATTGCCTATTTATAAAAGGTTTAACCCTATTTAAAATACCATTAATTACTATTATTTTACCCCATTACGGGAAATAATAGAAATAAGATAGAGGATATGCTAGCGGGAATTATTTAATATTAATTGTATCGAATATCCAGCTCACGATTTATATTATTAATCTTGGTTGGAATACCAAAAGACACTTTGATAATTTTTCTTTCTCATCATTGAAAAACGCAATTCCATTTGAGCTGACATCAGAAATTTCTTAAGATTTTCCCCTTTCTCTTCTTCATATGGTAAACTTCCCCTTTTTTGAAGACTTCCCCTTTTTTAAACAGTTGATAAATATCATATGAAACACATTTGATCTATGAAATGGGTGCAAATACTTTGTCAGATTTTCTGGCTGATAGCATTTTGTAATGAAAAATTCACTTACTAAAAAGATAGTACAGCTACAAAAATTGCTCATGAAGAATAGCCAATTTTTTTATCTTTATGTTTTTTGACATTCACAGATAGATTGATACTTCCTAATAGAAATTACTTAAAATTCATGCATCATTTGCATTGACCGCGATACTATCTGTATTATCATTTGAAAAATCTTCTGCAGCAAGTCTTATGGCATTCTCTGCAAAAAAACTGCTGACAAAAGGTGCTATTAGAGTAATTATACCTCCCGCTACTTTTCCGGAAGTTTCAATGTTTAATAATGTGTTAGCTTTAATCGAAGCTTTACCATTTTCATGATGAATATTGACTGCACTTCCAACATTCCGCTCATTAACCATTCCCCTTAAATTACCACTTTTATTAGTGATTTTGTCTTTAAGAACACTCCCAAAATCTCCATTTTTCATCCTGATTATTATTTCCTTAAGATCAGGATTATTTTTAAGTGAATATGTTCCTTGCCTCTGTGCTTCAGCAACTCCGGTTTCAAATTTTGCAATATCACTTTTTGTTGCTTTATTGTCAATCATTCGCTGTTTAATATTCGGGATATCTTTAGCATCCATAGCTACCGAATATGGATCCCAACTATCGGTTGGCTGAATTAAGTTTGTTGTACTTTCACCTGCTCCTTTAACATTTTCATAGCTACCATCACCTATTCCCGCATTAATTGATGTGGCAGTGGATGAAGCTAAAGGATTTATTAAAAAATACCCAATCGGTAAGAAACCTAAAAAAATTGCAGTTTGTTTTGCTACATATAGAGACCTCGCTCCTCCTAATAAACCTCCGACAGGCAAACTGGTACCCATACTAAAACCAAACAAAACCCCAGCAATAAGTCCAGAACCTATATTAACCCATTTTTCAGTGTTATTATTTAGAGAAATGCTATATGCTGCGCTATTTGCAGAAGTACGGCTGATAAAAGGTAATAAAACCCCACCCTCCTTACATGCTAGCATTGAATTCTTTGTCAATGCCAAATACATATCTTTATTTTTAACTTTATTACTATCAAAATGTACTGTCGTATGATGATTTTTCCACTGACTTTCCTCAAAGCCAATCATTTCACTACACGTTGGTCGTTGACTCATTTGCCAAAGGCCATATCCAAAGGCTGCAATTGCAATTGCCCCTCCAACGATCCATCCTGCGACGGGAATAGTTGCTGCAGTTGCAGCTACTAAAAGCATTCCTCCTATAACTCCTCCTCCAAAAGCTACAGTTCCTAAACCAGAACTCCAACCGCTTTTACATTCAAAATCCTCTGATAACTTTTTATCAATTTTAACCAGAAAAACTCTATTTTGAGTACCTAATTTCACAGATTTAAATTGTCTGTTATCGCTCAGATTAAATTGTTTATAGTCTGAGTTTAATTGATTTGTACAAACTGCAAATACATTTTCAGGTAAGTAAACTGCCATATTTATATTATTTAAAAAAAATATATTCCATAATATTTACAAAAAGTATCATTATTAAGACTAATATTCCTAAAATAAATACCACCACTTGCCAAGGTTTCATTCTATTTATTATTGAGTATTTTATCTTTTCTTCTTTTACTACATAAACTCCAAAATTTGGAATAATATTAGGTTGTACAATATTTTTAAGCACTTTTTCATTAAAATGCTTATCAATATAAGGTTTTAAATATTGAACAAATGCATCTAATTCATCTATATCTTTTTGCTTAGAGAATGGTGCCAAGCCTGTATTACCTACTCTTATTTTAATTACATTATTTTTCGTCTTAATTGTCAGATAACGCAATCCAATATTTCCCAAGTTTTTGATTATTTTAATATCAGATAATTGAATATGATGATTAATACCTCTGAATTTCAGATTTAAAAATTTATCATCTATATTTATAATCCATTCTTTTTCTCTGACCAGATTAGTTAATTGTTTTAATATAATAATGCTTATTCCTACCGTTGTTGTAGCTCCAAAAAGAAGCGGCATGAGAAAAGATATTTTAGGAAATAAAATATGACTGCCATATAATATTCCAAACATAATCATTAGACTTGGAAAAATTAACATTAAAGCCAATTTAAGCTCTGTTTTAGCATCAAGACCTTGAAATCGGAACTCTTTATTATTCATACTTATGGAGTAAAATTTTCTAATTTCTTAACTGTAAATATACATTCATTCTCAATGTTATCAGAAATTTCTTCTTTTAAAACAACTCTTGCGTTATTAATAGTTTTGGTCTTAGTATTCATTTCTATAGTTGATCGAAAAATAATCTTGTATGCAGTAAAATCATATTTAACAACTGCCCTATGAAGTTCATCGTATCTGTTTCTAATTTCAGTTAGTAGTTTTTCGGACATTTCATATTCTGCTACCTTCCTAATTGAAACAATTCCATCATTCTCATCTATCTTATCATATCTTAAGTTTAATGGAATAATTATTGGTGGAACAATTGTTGATATAAAATCAAACTTTACGTTTTCCCACTGGCTTTCCTTAAAGAGATATTGATCAAAACAACAAAAATAAAAGAAGTCTCTCCAATACTCTTCCTCATTGTTAGCTGATAATGAGAATTGTTGATCTCCCATATCTAATAATTCTTTAACAGCTCCCCTATTTGTTTCTCCAATTTTTTTTATAAAAGGTATATTATAAAACTCCTTCTGTCTAAAATATAACCAGTTATCATTAATCTCCTTTTTATTTAAAATTTGTTTTGGTTTACCCGTTTCAATATCCAGATTAAACAATACATTATTTTTAATTCTATCGGTTTTCTCAATAAAATCAAATGTTTCTTCTAAAAATTTGGGAGAAATTTCTTTGTTATAATCCTCCAATTTAACATATCCTGTTTCAAGAGAAAGGTTATGTTTAAGAAGATATTGAAAGTGTTGTTCAACATAATGAACCAAATTATTATTAAATTTAGAAGTATTTATTTGCTCACATCTATATCTAGCTTGTTGATTAAAATCTAATTCTCCGCTCTTTGCCTTATTCTTCTTTTTTTGATGTATTATATTTTTGTTGATTAATATATACTTGAGATGCAACGGTAAATCGTCATTTAAAATTATTCCAGTTATTCCACAATTTTCGTTATGAAATATCTTCATCTCATTTGCATCCAAATCATATTTTTCAGCAATAGATTTTAAAGTATCACCTTTTTGTATTTCGTATTTTATAAACTCCATTTTTTAATTTATATCTACAGATGTTCCTGTAATAGTAGTACTTCCATTAAAAATTGCTTTTGCTGTCCCGGTTCCTTTTATTTCTACCTCAGCACTGGTTATTGTAATTTTAGTACCTGTAATTTTAATCTCACTACTTCCTACCTTAAGTGTTATTTTATCAACTCCTGTTAAATTTATAACCCCTGCGTTATCCATTGTAAATATACTTTGCTCTTTTCCTACCTCCACCTTATGCGTATTTCCTACATCTGTTATATGGTCACATCCAACTTCGAGTTTTTTATTATTACCAATTTTATCCGTTTTATTGTTACCAACTGTTTTTGTACTGTCATTATTTGCATTGTGGACTACATTCCCCGCTCCATCAAAAAACATATTAGCCCCTCCCTGATCCTTTAGATTCATAGATCCGGCTCCATTGTCATATTTCAATTCTGCGCCACTTCTTCCACTAAAACTCATCACATTATTCCCGGCTCCACCTCCGGCACCAATCCCTCCATGAAACATTCCTCCCATCACAAAAGGACGGTCCGGATGCTGATGAACAAAGTTCACGATGATCTGATCACCTACTTCAGGAACAGACATAAAACCACGGTTTTTATTGACTTTATCACTGCTTCCGGCGTCAGGAGACATGACGCGGATAAATTCGGTAGTATCCTGCCCTGCCTGCCAGTCAAACTGTACTTTCACTCTGCCCTGATCTGAAGGATCGCTGTTGGATATTACTTTGGCAAACTGAGGTTCTGCTTTTGGAATTTCAAATTCCGGGCGGGGAATAAATCCGGTGTCTGCAGCAATAGCTTCAAAAGTGCCTTCATAATAACCTCTTGCATCCACTTCATGGGTAACTCCAATGATCATTAATTTTGTAAAATAGGCCGTATCACTGCTATCTGCTTTACGCATTTCAATATCTGCATTACATCCCGGATATAAGAACGGAACGGTAGTCGTTCCTGAAGTAATGAAAACTTCCGATGCCTTACTACCTGCTGTGCCTTTCTGCGATGCATCGATATCCATAAAAGAGGTGGCTTTAATAGGGGCTACTCTTAATGAGGGCGTCTTAAAAGTTCTCTCTGATATTTCATAAGCCCGTTTGGCAATATCTGAAGTATGACTGATCTTTGAACTTCCGGTAGTCAGCTTTTCATTTTTACTGCTGTTGTAACCGTAAAAACTTGGACTTACATGCTGTGCTTTCATTTTGATAGCAATATCACTTACACTGCTGCCATAAGTAAGCATCACCGGTTTTTCCTGTGGCGGAAGCTTCCCGAAATGCAGTACTTCACCATCGTAATAAAACTGTTCTCCGTATGCTTCGGCAATTCTTGCCAGATAATTATAATGCGTTTCTTCGTATTGAGAGCTGTAGGGAACATTTCCATGCTGGGCATCTACCCTGAAATCAAATTTATTTGATCCAAGACCTTCTTTGATCACATGATGGGCAATACTGTTTAAGCTCACTTCCTGCCCACCTCCGAAACTCTGGATATGAGGTGCCGCATCCAGCAAAACCGTAGGACTGAATCCGGTAAGGATGATATTTCCAAGATTCCCTTTTTCCTGACTGAAACCTACTTCTGTGATAACCCCGACAAAGTTACGTTCGGGCCCTTCTTCAATATCTTTATATTGAAATACTACGGTAATTCTTTTGCCTAAAAAATTCTGCGCTTCCTGCAGATTATGATTTTCCGGACTTCCCAGAGTATCATGAGCAAGGGTCAGGCTGAATTCATGATGCCTTGAGGCACTCTGAGCCAGTTTAAAATGCTTGAAATGTTTAATAATCTGTCCTTCAATGACAATATCAAGCATAACAACGCGGTTGATTCCGGCAATTAAGCTTTCAGGAATGGCGGCAGCATTGTGTATTTTTGAGGTGGGCTGTTTTGCCCAGACCTTATTTTCGGTAATGGATGGATTATTCGGAACCAGCGTTTGGTTCATGAACATTTTTGAGTTTTGGGCAGTACCGGAATAGATTTCCTGAGCCTTTTTTGCTGACTTTTTTACAGCTTCATCTGCTTTATGAAGCTTTTCGTCTATTTTTTGTACGGCATTATTTTCAGCATTTTTAAGCTGTTGTGATGCCATTATATTTTTTTTGACACTGCCTTTAGAGCTTTGTCCTTTTATCGATTGATCATCCTTGAACATATTCTGTGTTTTTTTAATTAGGAATCCGTATTGAATCGCTTCAGGATGTTCAATTTTTTTTGAAGATTCATTTTCAATTCTTAAAAAAAAATTAAATAAGAATTCCTACAGGATTCGTTTTTTTGGAGGTTCAATTGGCTAAAAATAGCAAAAACAGAATAGCATATTCCTGCGAATACACTATCCTGTACCAATTTATTTTTACTAAGGTGATTGTTTAGATTATTTTCCGTCTGAAGGCCACATTCCACGATACTCAGAGTTACCAAGGGTGATCACTTCCGCGCTTACGACAAAGCTGATCAGCATGCTGTTTTCGTCTACAGCGTCGAAGTCTACTTCGTGTTGGATAACATATCCGTTTTCCCACTTTAAGGTAGTTAATGTACCTTCTTCGTGAGATTTGTTGAAAGTAACTTCACCTGTAGTAGGCTTATACTTTCCGTTCAATAGGCTTTCTAAGATATCAGATTTCTCAGTAGCTTCCACTGTTACTTTGATCAAAGCATTGGAAGGGTCTGATGCTACACGTCCTGAAACGTCTGTAGATCTTGAAACACTGTAATTAAGCTTTAATAACTTTTGTTCTCCTCCGTTGTTGAATTTTAAGATTCCTCTTGAATTTGCTGCCATGATTGGTAAATTTTAATTGTTAATATTTTGTGATTTGGTGATTGATTACATAGCAAATATATAACGTCATATTTTGATAATAAAGCTTTTGAATATAAATTTGAAAATTTGTAGTAATTCTACGATTTGATGTAGTAATTCTACGACTTTTGATTTAAAATAAAACCTAAAAATCTGAATTAAAAACGATTAACACAATAAAAAACACGAATTCTACGTACTTTTTTACACTATAAGGAGAAATAAAGAAAAAGAATTATAACAAATCCCGACGTTTTACCAAGTAATATAAAGACATAAAAAAAACCGTCACTAACGTAACGGCTATAAGTTTATTTATACTTTTTGGGTTTATTGTTGTACCCGATTTCCTTCTTTTATAGAACGTATTAGAATTTTATTTTTCCTCAAAAGAAAGTCTGGCATAAGATCCGTTGGAAGATAAAGAGGGCTCTCCCCTTTTTTCTGAAGTTCTTCTACAATGCCAGGATTCCAGGCGAGAATTTCACTCATTCCAATGTTCAATTCATTAGCAATGATGTCCAGATTAAATCCTGCATTGATCTCTGTTTCCTGCAGAGATACACCAGAATTCCTGCTACTTCCTCCCTCGGTAAAGAAAACCTTATTAAGCCTGGAAGAATTATAGTTGTTTAAAACACTTTCCAGCTCACCGGTTGCATAGCATGCATTCAGATATTTTTTTACGTGATTGATTGTTTCTCCAGGGAGGTATTTGGAAAATAGATGATATTGGGTCGAACCTGCAGACTCCATCGCTTTGGCAATATTTCCTTCGCCACAGTTATAGGCTGCTACTACAGTAATCCAGTCACCATACTTTCTGTACAGGTTAGCCAGGGAAACTACAGCAGTCTTGGTACTTTTATAGACGTCTGTACGGTTCTGCTCTGTAAGTCCATATTGGTTGGCATGGGCGGTCATGAACTGCCATACGCCCACCGCTCCGGCTCCCGAGGTGATATTCCTGTTAAAATGTGACTCAATGAGCGCCAGATTTCTCAAATGTTTGGGCAGACCTTTCTGCACCAATGAATATTCGATAAATTCAACGATTTCCTTATTGGAATTTATAATGTTATTGTACTTTCTTACACTGTTTTCAGAAGTATCTGAGGCGGCAAGAAACTGTCCCTTCACCATTATAAAACTCCCTGCCAGCATCAATCCTGTAAAGATATTTTTGAATAGGATTCTCATTTTAATTCATTATGTTTTTTCAAAGAAAGCTCATAAGATGAAAGACATGCGGTCCTTGTACTGATCAGCTTTCTTTGTTTATTGTTAATCTACTTTCCAGCTTATTTTTTCCTCTTCGCTGTTCCAGTCTACATGAAGCGTCTGTCCGGATTTCACTTCTTCTCTTACGATCATCTTTGAAATCGGTCTCGCCAGTTGAGCACGGATTACTCCGGAAATCTGTCTTGCTCCGTATTTACTGCTGAAGCCTCCCAATGCAAGATTTTTCACGGCTTCGTCTGTAATTTTTAAGCTCATTCCTAATCTTGTAAGTGAGGTATGGAGTGATTTCAACTGGATATTGAAAATTCTTTCTGCGATAGATTCCGTAATCGGTGCAAAAGGAATAATCTCTGTGATCCTTGCTAAAAACTCAGGTCTGAATCTTCCTGAATTGGACATAATCTGCATCAGCAAAGATGATTCGGGAACTTTACCTTCTTCAAACTGTTTGACAATCTCTTCACTTCCTATATTTGAAGTAAATAAGATGATCGCATTGCTGAAATCTCCTTCTTTTCCTAATTTATCATGAACCTTTCCTTCATCCATGATCTGTAAAAATACATCAAAAACGGAATGGTGTGCTTTTTCGATTTCATCAAATAAAACGACGGTGTAGGGTTGCTGTCTGATCTTATTCACCAACATTCCTCCTTCTTCGTAACCTACATATCCCGGAGGCGCTCCGTATAATAATGCTGCTGAATGTTCTTCTTTAAATTCAGACATATCAAAACGAACCATGGCTTTCTCATCGTTGAAAAGCAATTCTGCCATAGATTTAGCCAGCTCGGTTTTTCCGGTCCCGGTAGGTCCCAGAAGGAAAAATGATCCGATAGGCTGTCCGGGTTTATTAAGTCCGCTTCGGTTTTCAACAATGGCATCCGAAAGGATTTTCAGAGCATGATCCTGACCTACTACTCTGTTCAATAGAAGAGATTCCATGTTCAGAAGTTTTTCTTTTTCCTGAGCCTGAATCTTCCCGATTGGAATATTTGTTTTGGCCGCCATCACTGCTGCCAGCTCCAGACGATCTACTTTTTCTCTTTTTTTGGCCGCGTGCTGTAAAAGCTCTGCATACGTGTCATCGATGATTTTATGGATCTGATCAACAGGCATAGAATTATCGATAGTAGGCTGCTCACTTAATGATCCCCAAAGAATTGGGCTTATTTTATCCCTAAGAAGATTATAATTCCAGATCAGTTCATTAGCCTGATCTTTCGTGTCGGTATATTCTTCTTTTACAATAGTTTCATAAGTTTCTTTCCAACTTGCCAGCTCTTTTTCTGAAAGTTCATCCAACATTTTAATGGCGGCCATGGTTCTGTCTAGCAGGTCAATCGCTGCATCGGGCAGTTTTTTACCTTTTGCATATCTTTTTGCCAGACGTACGCACTCTGGAATAGATGTTTTTTCTACTTCGATCCCGTGGTGTTTTTTGTAACCATCAAGAAGGACATCGATCATCTTTACGCAGGTTTGTTCATCCGGTTCATTGACCGTTAATACTTCAAAACGACGGTTAAACGCCTGTTCCGGTTCAATAATTTTTCTATATTCTTCCTGTGTTGTAGCCCCGATTACTGTAATTTCTCCTCTTGCCAGTTCAGGTTTCAGGAGGTTGGCTACATTCCCAATACTTCCTTTGGGATCTAAAAGGGTGTGGATTTCATCAATGAAAAGAACTGCTTTTTCAATTTTCTTACATTCATTGATGACTTTTTTAAGACGGTCTTCGATTTCGCCTTTGTAAGATGTTCCTGCCAATAATGCGCCTGTGTCCAGTTCAAGAAGGGTGGCATTTTTAAGCATTTCAGGAACATTTCCTTTGGTAATTTCAGTTGCGAAACCTTCTACCAAAGCTGTTTTTCCTACACCAGGCTCACCGATAATGATTACATTGGGCTTACTTCTCCGGCAAAGGATTTCAACAAGCATTCTGAGTTCTTTGTCTCTTCCTATGATATTTTCCAGATCTCCTTTCCTGGCTTGCGCAGTTCTGTCTACACAATAGCTTTTGATGGATGGAAATGATGAATCTGCAAAATCTGATCCGTTTGAAAAAATTGAGGAAAAATCACCGTCTTCAGATACGGCGAAAGGAGTATCTTTTCTGTATAAATTAAAAATTTCATGTTCTCTGAGCGGAAGTGATTTCAATTGCTGCAGTGAAAAAACAACCTGTGGCTTTACGATAGCCGTAAGGATACAGATGGGTGTGATCTCATCCAGACCTAATTTTAAGCGGATATCGTCTGCTTCCTCAACAAGAGTGTCTACTGCCTCATCCTGACGTACCTCATCGGGAAGGTGGGCAGTCTTTGGATAATCTTCAATGCGGACATCTGCCCACTCATAAAAGTAGCCTGGATCTTTATCTATGCTTTTAAGGAATTCATTAAGACCAATATCTTTGTGCATTAAAGCCTGTAAAATATGAGGGCCGCCATACGTTGCATTATAATTTTCCTTCGCTATCGACTGAGCAATATGAAATAGCTGTTTTACTGTTTCGTTGGTTACTAGTACTCCCATTTATAATTTTTCTAATATTAATATGTTTGTGTTCCTGATCGTAGTTTCAGATGATTTGGTGTTATCTGTTGAAAGATACATTTTTTACAAATATATCTTTTTTATACAAAAATATATAGGGTTAAAGATAGTTAATTCTTTGATTAGAGAAGTAATAAGTTTTTGGTCTGATTACTTTTTAAACTGATATATTTTTTTTAGAAGATGTCTAAAAAGAAAAATTTGTTTCTATCATTTCAGATCAATTAATCTGATATCATATTTTTTTTCTGCTTTCTTATTGTTCTTTCCTTCTTTGTTTACACCCAACTTTAGGCAAAAAAGACCGTCTTTTAAGGGACGATCTTTTTCTATGAATGTTGATGTGTAATAGTGTCTTATTTAAGATGGCCATGCCCCGCTGTACTTGGAATTGCCAAAGTCGATTGTTTCTGCGCTTATGACAAAACTGATCAGCATGCTGTTCTCGTCTATAGCATCAAAACTTACCTGATGCTGGATGACATAACCATTTTCCCAGCTTAAGGTGATCAGTGTCCCTTCCTCGTGAGATTTATTGAAAGTAACTTCGCCTGTTGTAGGCTTGTATTTTCCATTCAGTAAACTTTCCAGAATATCCGATTTTTCGGTTGCTTCAACTGTAATTTTAATCAGTGCATTAGACGGATCCGATGCTACACGTCCTGAAACGTCCGTAGATCTGGATACACTGTATTTCAGTTTCAATAATTTCTGTCCTTCTCCGCCATTGAATTTTAAGATTCCTCTTGAATTTCCTGCCATGCTTTTCAGTTTTAACAGTTATTAATATTTTGTGATGTGGTGATTGTTTAACAAATATAAAGCGCTTATTTGTATTCTGAAAGCATTTGAATATAAATCTCAAAATTTGTAGTAGTTCTACGACTTTTTGTAGTAATTCTACGACTTTGGATTTAAAAATCCCGCTTACAGGTCATGAGCAGGCGTTTTACTTTTATCTGTCATCAAAGGAATAAAAGGATATTTTACACTTAAATGAGAAATAGACTGTGTTTCGGAAGATAAAGGTTCTAATTTTTGTTTAAAAGTTTAACGCGTTCCGGATTTTAGTGTTTGATAAATTTTATGATGTGTTGTATGTTTTCGTGTTTGCAGAATAAGAAATAACGGATTACGGGGTCTTTAAATATTGTACACATCAACTAACCTTTGTTTAAAAATCTCACGTCTGATGTCTGATCTCTGATGTCTGATGTCTGAAATCTACCATCCTCATTCTTACCAAAAACAAAAAAGCAGAAGTTGTACTCCTGCTTTTCGTATAATAAAAAATTATTGATTAGTGTTTTGTGTATTCCGGTGCATCAACGGTCTGTGTAGTTGGCATAAAGTATTCATTAAGCCAATAGAATGTTTGTCCGTTCTGCTGGATTTTCACTGCTGGGTCGTTTCTGTGGGAAAGCATTCTGTCTGCCAATTCTTTGTAGTCTTTGAAGTACTTTCTTACCCTTTCATTTAAGACGATTTTTGATTTTTTCCAGCCTTTCAGCTTGTATTTGGACATCAGTTCATCTTCAGAATTATCAAAACCGGTACTTATTCCTACAGCATAAGACATTGGCTTCTCATACAATTCAGATTTATCAAGGAATTTTAAGGTTGGATTATATTTTTTCAGAAGCTTGATGTATTCTTTAATCGCTCTGGATTGACTGAAATCTGCTCTGTTGGGTTCAGTTTTAAGATAAACTTCAGAATAGAAATTCTTCAAGTTATCGTATTCTGTTTCAGAAATAAGAATTCCTTTTTCTATTCCCGGTTTATAATCTTTTAAATCTTTAGGGATATATCCTTTCACCAGGAATGGGTTTCCATAATTGATCAGCTGTGCAGCAATTCCAGCAGAAACCGGATTGGTAAGACCAGGGAACAGGTATTTGTACTTTAAATCCACATCTGTTCTTCCTGCTCCTACTGAAGAGTGGAAATATTCATTAAGCGATTTGTCAATGGTCTGATTGTCTAAAGTTACCTGTGCAATCAAGCTGTCTACAGATTTTTTCAGATAACCTGGCATTGCAACATCACCCTTTTTAGGGAAAATAACAAATCCCTGGGACATACTCTGTTTTGGATAATCCAATGAGAAGAACCCGGCATCACCTTCTATAAGGCTGAAGTTATTTTTCGTAAGAACATCACTTTGATTAATGATTTTCTCTTTTTTAAGTTCTGCAATATTTTTTGCTGTATTGGTCACTACGTTTTCAGCCATCAATACAAAGTCATTGTAGGTGTCAGATGATCTTGCGCTGGTCTGGAACATGATCAATCTTGCCTGTGCCTGCGTAAGAGAGCTGATGACACTGTACATGTTTCCGCTCTGGTTGGCAGAAGTACCTACCGTCACTACGATATTGGTCTCATCCGGAACATTGGAAAGAAGATTTCCTGCTGCTGAAAGAGCTTCACCTACGGGCTGATATCCGCTGTTACTTGCACAGTTCATTTCATTGGTCTTTTCGGTAATGAATGTTGTGATCTTGCTATAATCAGTACTTAAGTTCGAAACCAAAACATTTTCTCCACATGGATTGTTTTTATACAAAACTACCCCATATTTTACCCCGCTGAAGTAAGAGGGCTTTTCAAACCTAAGCTGAAGATCCTGAAGAAGAGATTTTACGATCGGCGCATAGGGTGCATTAGGAGCACTTACGTCAAGGGCAAAAACAATGTTTATATTTTTATCTCTTTCTGTGATCTCTCTGTAACGGTCAAAAATAATCTTCTCACCAAGCACATTAAATATATAGTTTTTACTATAGTCTAAAATATTAGTAAAATATTTTGTCTTGGAATCAGGGGTTGGCGCTTCATCCAAAGCAAGATTTACCGGATAAATATTTTCCAGAGGTGTCCTTTTATGAGTTTCTGTAAGCAAAACTGCAGTTCTGCTCTCTGCATCTGCCGCTCCCGGATACCCTTCATGGATTCCCAATGCAGATTCAGTAACCTTGGTGTCATTTTTCAATTTAATGGCAGAACGTTCACCCCATGCAGAGATAACGTTGGCATTTACCCATCCGTAAAGATTAGTACTGATGCTGTCTATATCAATGGAAGGTTTTTTACCTACCAAAAATCTCTTGTTATTTTCTGCCTGCTTATAGACATACACCATCTGTCCGTTTGGAATTTTAACGTTGGCTGTTTCTATAAGACTTGGTGAGTTGAACACCATAATAGAATCATTCTTGTAGTATCTCTCGGCACTTCGAATGACTTCACTGTTATTCGGAACTACAGCGACTCTTACAGGATATCCTGTTTTTTCGCTTTTTAAAGAATTATTCCATAGAAGAAGATCGGATTCAGGAATCCATCCATAGGTCTTAATAGATTTTGAGGAAACTTTTTTCATTAAAGCATCGGGAATGTATTCCGCCACTTTTACCATTCCATCTCTATTCTTAAGCACCATTAAAGGTTCCAGAAATTTAACTTCTTTGTAAGACTTTTCGTCGCTTTTATCAAGATAAGCCGTATTTCTTGACCGGTCTGAAATAACGATCCATGGAACGGCCTTTTTAGGATATCCGTTCACTACCGGGGAGTTCTCTATCTGTCCGTATTGTGATGGTTCAGGGGTCCTTTTAGATGGCAGCTTCACCTGACAGCTCGTTATTAATACTGATAATCCGATATAATATGCTGCTAGAGGAAATTTATTTTTCATCCTATTTTATTTTTATGATTGGTGGGGTCCGGAAATCCGGATCGTATTATTTGCTTTGGTTGATGTCAACTTTAGTTACACAGTTTTGCTTATCATCTAAGTTCACTTTTACACTCTGGATCACTACGTTTTTATCAAACTGAAGTCCTGCGCAGTACATGTAGAAGTTATTAGCCTTACTGTCGCTCACTTTTACCACCGTATTTTCATTGTTACAAAGGTAAGTTCTCAGCAGGTAGTTGTAATGCATATTAAAACTGTTTCCATTGGCAATCTGCTGCAGGTGATATTTGAAATCGTCATCAATTTTTTTATAAGAATCTTCTACCGGCACTTCATCTTGCTCCAGGGAGTTGTAGGCCGGAAGAATTTTGATCATGTGATAAATTGGCTCCTGACTTTCTTCGGTAAATAATGTCACGCGGTAATCACCCGGTTTTTTATAAGAGTAGATGGTCATCTTCTCTTTGGCATCCGTATTTCCCGTTTCCCCAAACTTCCATGCAAACTGAGTCGCATCTGAAACTGCACGAAACTGTACATTCTCATTCTGCATAGCCTGTGCAGGAGCTTCTATGATCGTTGCCATCTTAGCACTGTCTTTTGGCTTCACGTATCTGGCTGAAACCATTACAGGAAAAGTTTTGGTATACTTGTTGTCAATGATCAAACTCACCGAATAATATCCCGGTTTATCATAAAAGTGGATGCCTCTGTTTTGATCGGAAGTTTTCCCGTCCCCAAAATTCCATCTCTTGGTTTTTGCGAACTGGGTTTTATCCTCAAATAATAGGGTATCTCCTACAGATAGTGAGGAAGGATAGACTACTCCTACAATATCATCGGCAGAATGAATGACCTTTTTCTGTAGCCATAACGCGACGAGGGCTGCAATGAGCAGCGTCGCGATAACACCAATAATAATGTTTTTTTTGTTTTTTTGAAAATAATTCATAATTAAGTGATTGTGATGTGTTTATTCCTTTAATGTTTATTTCTTTGATTACTGAGTTCTTTCTCTCATGGCATTGTTTCTTTCATAAAGACGGTCTTGCGTATTCTTAAAACCAATTCTGCAGTCTTCCACATCTTTCTCGAATTTTTTTACATCTTCCGTCGTCGTCGAAATAACTTTCTTGTCTTCAAAATACATTTTATAGAATTTGGCGATCTGCGGGTAGGCATCTTTACGAATATCCATCACATCATTACCATGAAAATAACTCGCCAGACCATTAATGCCATTAAAGATATTGTTTTCTACAAAAGGTTCCGGAGATTTATCTGTAATTTTACTGATCATGACATAAGTACTGTCCATTTCAGGTTGCAGAATCTTTTGCTGACGTTCAAATGCTTCTTTCTGCTCAAGACTCTGAAGTCCCCGCACATCTTCATCGGAGAATGGCGATTCGTATCCTTTTAAGAAGATAATTCCAAGGAATATCAACGCTGCTAAAAGCATCAGTATTAAATAAAGAAACTGATAATGCCTTTCTTTTTTGGATAATGTAATGTGTCCCTGCATATGTTTTCTTTTTTATTATCTTCGTTTACCCGTAAAATTTCTTGTAGGATCTTTTTTAAGCTGATCATTTGCTCTCCCTACTTTCCCCATACATTCTTCAAGATCTCTCAGGACAGTCTTTTTGTTGTACTCAACTTTTATAATATCTCCCTTTAAATTCAACATCGGCTCTATCTGCTTCATCAGAACAGCATAATGCTTAAAGTTATCCACACTGTCTTTACCCATGATATTTTTCACCTCTCTCACCTCATCCATTATTCTGGTTTTAAGGAAAACATCGTTCTGTACTTTGTTAATATTAAGCTGGTTCATCTGCTCGTAGATGTTATCTACCTGCGTCTTAAGAACGTCACCTCGGGCCATCAGTTCTTTATACGCATCTGCTTGTCTGGTGATTCCTTCCCGCTGAATACTGTAGCTTTTGAAAAAGAGGAATAAACACACAAAAGATACTACCGATAGAACGGCAAAAGACAGAATAAACCTCCAAATACCTATTCGGACATCAGATTTGTTTAATTTTTTTTCCCTGTTAGTAGACATATGTTTGCGATTTGTTTGGCCAGTGAAAATATAAAAAAAAAAATTTATGTACAATACGTATTTTCCCTAAGGCATTTTGGGGAAAACCCTATTTAACCTAAGTTTAATTTCCACTTTAATAAGTTTTTCATAAATTAGGCCTCTGAATTTTAAATATCTTATACCAAATCGATATTAAAAGTGAGTAAACTATTATCAAACACCGTGCGGTTTTCTATAGCAGACAGTGACTTCTATTTTAAGAAGATCATGATCAAAACGCTGATGGAAAATCCATTCTATATGCTTCTGAATGACTGTAACAACGGGCATGAGCTTGTGAACAGGATTTACAGGAGACAGGAGGATGTGTTTATCATAGAACTCTTTATGCCGGTGTTAAGCGGTATTGAGGCCATTAAATATATCCGGAAAAACAACGAGGAAACGCCTATTGTCACTTATTCCAACACGTATCAGGAAGATATGGCAGAAATTCTTTCCAAAATCCCCAATATTTACTACTGCCAGAAAAAGAGCACGATCATCAAAGATATTATCAAAGGGAGTATTGCTTCCGAAAGCTTCGACTACGAACAGTATTCTAAAGAATGGGAACAGCAGCCGCTCGCAGTGCAGAACTACATGGAAAGGCAAAAAAAAGGACAGGAAGAGCTTTCTCCTACTGAAATTCAGCTGATGAAATTCTGTTATGAAGGCTATAGCAATAAGGAAATTGCAGAAAAATTAAACTTAAGCACACGGACCATTGATACCTATATCAACAGACTTACGGAAAAGCTGGGACTGAAGACAAAACTGCATCTCATCCGTTTCTGTGTGGAGAATGGCTACTACAATTCCAGCATGTAGGGTGATTTAATGTAATATTAATATAGACTCAACATGAAAACTCCAACTCTTTAAACAAAAATATTTTACCACTAATTTGCTAGTATTCAATTTTTTTAACTAAATTTGCACACCTAAAATTTAAAATTAAAAAAGGAAATGACAAAGGCAGAATTGGTAAACACCATCTCAAATAAGTTGGGAACAGAAAAGAATGAAACACAGAAAGTTGTAGAAGCTTTTATGCAGGAGATCAGGACTTCTATGTATAATGGGGATAACGTTTATCTGAGAGGTTTTGGATCTTTTATCATTAAAACAAGAGCTGCTAAAACAGGAAGAAATATTTCTAAGAACACTGCAATTGAGATTCCTGCTCATAACATTCCTGCTTTCAAACCTTCAAAATCTTTTGTTGAGAAAGTAAAAACTAAAGTCGCAGTAAAATAAAACATTAACTGAATATTAACTAGTTACTAAAAAATTAAAATTATGCCAAGCGGAAAGAAAAGAAAAAGACACAAGGTTGCAACTCACAAGAGAAAGAAAAGAAGAAGAGCGAACAGACATAAGAAAAAATAATCTCTTTTTCTCGAGATTTACAATATAATAATATAGTTGGTGGTTTTAATTTTTTAAAGATCACTGACTATATTTTTGTTTGCAAGTATAAGATCCCATTGGAAAACAAGGGCTTTTGCAGATATTTTTTAAAAAGATGTATCAATTTCATTCTAAATTCTTATATTTAATATTATTTATCTGCTAAAAAATACGCCAGTTCCCTATGATCTTAATAATTTTTATCTTATAACAAAATGAAGAAAGAACTAATAGTTTCGCATGAAGATGATCTTACAAAGATTGCACTGCTGGAAGACGGAAGACTATGTGAACTTCATGAGCAAGAGGACAAAAGCGAATTTATAGTTGGAGATCTGTTTGTAGGAAGAGTAAAAAAACTGGCACCAAACCTGAATGCCGCATTCGTTAATATAGGATATGACAAGGATGCATTCCTGCATTATCAGGATCTGGGACCACAGTATCTTACCTATAAGAAGTTTTTAAAAGATACTATTTCTAAAAAACAGAGCACTTCAAGCTTAAAAAATTTCGAGATACAGCCCGAAATAGACAAAAACGGAACCGTAGAAAAAGTCATTGTAAAAGATGATCTCGTTCTGCTTCAAATCACCAAAGAACCCATTTCCACAAAAGGTCCCCGGATCTCTACCCAGGTTTCTTTGACAGGACGTTTTCTGGTCCTGATCCCTTTCGACAACAAAGTCTCTATTTCCAAAAAAATCAGAACCACTGAGGAAAAAGAAAGACTGAAAACCCTTATTGACAGTATCAAGCCTGAAGGTTTTGGAGTGATTATAAGGACGGTTGCGGAAGGAAAAAAAGTAGCAGACCTTCACAATGATATGAATCAGCTGATCCAGAAATGGGAAAGCACTTTCAAAAACATTCAGAAAAGTAAGGTTCCGGCCAGAGTTTTAAGCGAAGAAGATAAAGCTTCAGCTATTTTAAGGGACAATTTCAATCAGGATTTCGTGAGTATTATTTGCGATGATGAGCAGATGGTAGACGAAATGGCCAACTATGTGGAGGTCATTGCTCCTGAAAAAAAGAATATTGTTCAGTTTTATAATTCCCACATCCCTCTTCTCGAATATTACAACGTTGAAAAACAGCTCAAACAGAGTTTTGGAAAACACGTTAATATTCCAAGTTCAAAAGGTGCTTACCTAGTTATCGAACACACAGAAGCTCTTCATGTCATAGACGTTAACTCCGGAAATAATATCACGACCGGAAACTCAGCCAATAAAGAACACGCTATGAACGTGAACAAAATGGCGGCAACAGAAATCGCAAGACAATTGCGTCTTCGTGACATGGGTGGCATTATCGTTATTGATTTTATCGACATGCAAAACCCTGATCACAGAAGAGATTTGTTTGAACATTTGAAAGAAGAAATGAAACGTGACAAAGCTCGTCATAAAATTCTTCCTCCTAGTAAATTTGGATTGATCCAGATTACCAGACAAAGAAACCGACCGGAAAAACAGATCGAAACCAAAGAAGAAAACCCAAACAAAGACGGAGAAATCACAGCTCCAATTGTTGTTGTGGAAAGAATGGAAGAAACCATAAGAAATATTATACAGAAAGATAAAGGAAAGCTTTATCTGCATGTACACCCTTTCGTGGAAGCTTACCTTACAAAAGGTATTAAAAGCATCCAGATGAAATGGTTTATAAAGTATAAAAAATGGGTCACCATTATTCCCCGGGATTCTTTCAAATATTTAGAATACAAGATTTACAATTCGAAAAAAGAAGAATTGATTGGATATTCTAATTAACACAAAATTTTAAACCTCTGGTTTGTCTGGAGGTTTTTTTGTTATATTTGCAGTCTTAAAACACATATACACAATGACAAAAAATTTATTTCTTGTGCTGCTTCTTGCAGTACAGACTGCTTTTGGACAAATTATTTCTAAAGATTTCTCTTTCGCTTCAAATGGAGAATATTTAATCCCTTTCAACATTAGCAGTACCGGCTATTATAACTATCCTGACTCTTGGTCAATGGTCCAAGGCTCTGATAACAGTATATATGTAACCTATAGTACCGGTGATGTGTCTCTCACTACAGTACCCCGAGAATCTTTTGTATTAAAACTTACACCTGACGGAATTGTAAATCAATCATTTGGAACCAATGGAAGAATTCAATTGCCTCACCATATCAGCCTAAACAAGATAAAAAGACTGACAGATGGTAAATTGCTGATTTTTGGTTTCAATGAAACAGAAGGAGCAACGGTGTACAGAATGCTTCCCAACGGACAATTAGATCCTACTTTCGGAACAGGTGGCATTTCGGTAATTCCCCAAATTAATAGTGGTCAGAACTATAACGCTTTCGGATTTCTTTTACAGAATGAAAAAATAATTATTCATGGGATCAATGGCAATAGTATGTCTGAACACTATAACCGCCATCTAATTTACAGGTTAAATGCAAATGGGACGATTGATAGTGCTTTCGGAAACAACGGGGTTACACCTACACAGGGGAGCACCTTTTCCAGAATGGATTTATTCATTGATAATCAATCTAATATCAACTGTTTCAACAATAATTTTATTCAAAAATTTGATTCGAATGGACAAACAATGACCAGTTTCGGAAATAATGGAGTTGTATCATTAGCAGATGCTAACGGTTTTGGTCAGTACGGAACCGCTGATCATGTATTTATGGACAGTAATAATAAGTTTATTTTCGTAGAAAATATAAATACTAATGGAGTTTTAAAAATAAATCCGGATGGAACGGTTGATAATACTTTTACGAATAACTTATATGCAAGCTTCGGTACAGGCACCTCCATTTCAAATATGATTGAAAAAAATGGATATTATTATATTGTTGGATATAGTCCTGTAATCACAGCAAATGGTTCATATTTTATTTCAAAAATAGCCCAAAATGGTTTAGTAGATTCCAGTTTTGGCTATTATTTGGATTCCAACATTTATGATTCATTCTATCCCGAGATGTTTGTTAACAGCAATAATATCATTACAAACACAGGAATTATCGTTAAATATCTTTTAAACAGCCCCGCATTATCCACAAAAGATATTGCAAAAACAAATACTGATATTTCTTTTGAAAATCCGGTTAAACAGAACTTGACTTTCAGCACAAAAGAAAAAGTAAGTAAAATAGAAATTTATTCCGTCGATGGAAAACTCGTAAAAACTTTAAAAGAGAAAAATACAGATCTTTCAGAAATATTAAATGGAACTTATGTAGCAAAAGTTACATTCGAAAACGGAAAAACAACCGTAAAAAAACTTATTAAGAACTAGTTTTAAGATAATCTTCGTTCTTATGGAAAGGTATTTACTTAATTTTGGTAAATACCTTTTTTATTTTTAATCTTAAACAAAAAATTACAGAATGGGCAAAGAACACCACTATAAAGCAACCATCCATTGGATAGGAAACAAGGGGACCGGTACCAGCAGCTACAAAAACTATGAGAGGAGTCATACGATCAATATTGAAAATAAAGAGGCTATTGAAGGCTCTTCTGACCCAGCATTCCGGGGAGATAAAACCAAGCACAATCCGGAAGATCTGTTCCTTTCTTCCCTTTCTTCCTGTCATATGCTGTGGTACCTTCATTTTTGTTCTGAAGAAGGGATCATTGTCACCGATTATACAGACGAAGCAACCGGAATTATGACTGAAACGGCAGATGGAAGCGGGCATTTTACATCAGTTACCCTTCATCCTGCCATTACTGTTACAGAAGAATCAATGATTGAAAAAGCTAAAGAACTCCATCATAAGGCTAACCAGTTTTGTTTTATGGCCAGGTCGGTGAATTTTCCGGTAAAACATATCCCCACTGTGGCAGTTAAATAATTTTAAACACAGATTTAATCTTACAAAAAGTCCCATTAATAATACAGTTTTACTATGATAACTCTAAAAATTCAATCTAAAACTCCACGCAAAGAGATTTATTTATCAAATAATCAATAAAATTTCAATTTTACGATCATTTATTATGTAAAAAATTGCAATTAATTATTATTATTACGTAAAATGTAAAGTTTTTTTTATATTTTTATATAAACAAAACTAACCATGATGAAACCAAGATTAACCATTTTTGATGAGCCTCTACTCTATACAGAAGGTTTATCAAAATTGCTCTCACAAAGCAAAATTTTTAATACGATTGACATTTGTAATTCTTATGAAACCTTATTTAAACAATTAAAAGAAGATCCCCCTGAAATTCTGGTTATAAGCTCCAATATGCTGATGCTTACCGATATTTTCAGACTTGTAGAAGACATCACCTCCACCAACAAAGAAATCAAAATTATTGTCATAGGCAATAGTTACGATATGACTGAGATCCGGAAGCTCTTTAACAAAGGCATCAAAAGCTATCTTGATAAAAACAGCAGATACGATGAATTTGTAAAATCAATAAACGTTCTGCTTCTGAATGAGATCTACATCTGCGACAACGCAAAAGAAAGAATGATCAACTTTATCAGCAGTGAGGAAGGAAAACCGGACCCTCACATCAAAGAACCGCTAACGCGCAGAGAGATGGAAATCCTCAGACTGATATGCGACGGTTTCAGCAGCAAAGATATTGGTGAAAAACTATTCATTAGCATCAATACCGTAGAAACCCACCGCAAAAGAATTCTTTTAAAATTAAACGCAAAAAATTCCGTAGGAATTGTAAAATACGCCTTAGAAAACCACATTATTGATTGATAAAAAACCAATTTCGATGAACTCCAAAAAGAATCCAAACCTTAGGTTTGGATTCTTTCATCATTGCTTTTTTATTAGATTCTAGATTTCAGTATAAGACTAAGGTTGAAATTAAGAAGATCAAAGGGGATTTTACTATTTGTATCGTCAAACTTTTAAACCCTCCTACTCTCAAACCCACAGCACGTTCTACTCATAATCCGGCATTTCACCATTGGTAAAAAGAGAGACTCTGGAAAGATCGGTCATTGTCGTATTGAGATCAATAACCATTACATTTTTCTGGGAAATATTATCGTTCGAAGTATTCATAAAGATGATCTGGGCGTTATTCGGCGAAAATCTAGGGTCAAGATCGTTGGTCCCCAGTGGTTTTTCGCTTTCCGAAGAAATGTCAAATACCGTATCATTGGTCATATTATAGATAAAAATATGAGAATCAAGCTGCCGGTAATTTCCACTTCCGTCCTGGTATCCTGATGTATCTCTCGTATATACAAGCATTTGCCCGTCCACAGAGAAATTCAGTCCGCCTGAAGCTCCCGGAGATCCTGACAGAATGGTTTTCAAAACACTTCCTGTCATATCAATAATATAGATCTTCGTATGGTAGCCGCTGTAATCATTCGTTTTTAAGGCGATCTTGCTGCCATCGTAGCTCCAGTCACATTCGGAGATCATGCTGCCGTCCGGAGTGGTAAATACTTGTGTAAGGCCACTTCCGTCCTTATTAATCCTATATAATTTATTAAAATTAGAATAAAGAATTTCCTGCCCGTTGGTACTCCATGCAAAATCCATCTCATAATTATTAAAGCCCGCTGCCGGAACTGTCGTTACTTTAAAAGGATTGGATCCATCAGGATTTGCAGTGAAGATATGAGTACTTCCGCCTTCAGTTCGCAGAAATGCGATCAGTCCCGCATTATTATTTTTGCGTGGCCGCCAGCTGTTGTACGATGAATTGGTAAGCTGAAAACTGTTTCCCTGCCCGTCACTTGATAAAATAACAAAGTTCCCGTTCTGTTTCTGTGCATAATGATACCGGTTTGCAGGCAAGGTGTTGGTGGTAAACTTGCCAACAGAACTTAAAACTGGCGGGTGAATGCCGTCCGAAACAGACACCTGCCAGAAGTAACTAACACCAAACTTCAAATTTGAAAGCGAATAATGCTTCGCTGTCAAATCATTAACCTGAATCACATGAGTATCGAGGTTATTTTTAATTGCTAAACTATATTTTAAAACATCAGCCGTATCCGGATCTGTAGCGGTCCATGTAAGTTCAACACTCAAAGGCTGGTTCACCGCATTGTCTACCGGACTAAGCAGCTGCGGTGCGGAAGGAGGAGAATTAAGTGATTCATCATCGTCCATTTCAAAAACCACGGTGACTACCTGGTTTTGGGTTTGCATATTAACACCCTGAAAAGTGGTAATATAGCCGGACAGTTCTGCTTTCACAGAATAATTTCCAAGCGGCATGGCAGCAATTTCGAATGTACCGTCTGTCCCGCTGAAAACCGTCTGTGTGGTAGGTGCTGTAAAAATTTTCACATTAGAAATAGGCACGTTGGTCCCTCTTTTTACTACCTTTCCTTTCAATGTTCCTGTCTGAGCCTGATCCACAAGATCTTCACTGCATGAAAACAGATAACAAGTAAGGATCAACAGGCTGAGTATTTTGATTAAAGTTTTCATAGTTCATGTTTTTATTGGTTTCCAAGGTAAAAATTGATTCCCAGTGCAAACCGGAGTGCCTGATCTTTTCTTTTTCCATTTACCAGACCTTCCCAGTCATCTTTAAAGCCTATATCATACTGTGATGAAGCACGGATTGCAGTATTATTCCCGATCATATATTCAAGTCCGCCACCCACCTGTCCTTTGTACTGAGGTTTGTATTTTGAAAACATCGCTCCCATTCCACCGTACACGTATGGACTGAATCTGTATTTCGGGAACAAAAGAAATTCAAGATTGAGTTCAGGAACTATGTAATTTTTTTTAATAATATTTTGATTCTCTAAAGTGAAATAGCTGCCGCTGGCTTCAATATTGAAATTAGGGTTGATAAAATATTTTACACCCACTTTTCCACCGACATTCATTTTAGGATTCACATAATCATCTTTGATCTTCTGGGCTTCTATATTGGCAAAAAGTGAAATTTTCTGTCTGTAGTTCTCAGGAAATTTATTCCCCACCGTTCTTCCGACATTTTCCTCCTGCTCTTTGTTGTAATCATTGATCAAATTCTGGTAACCCGTTAAGTTTTCAGATGATTTTCCCCATATTTTATCCCTGATTCCTTCAACAATCAGAGATCTTACTGCTTTCTCAATCGCTTCAGTGACAGCGAGCTGAACGGGTTCATTTTGGGTAAGCCCAACTTCTGCTTCCAACAGCCTTTCTGTATCAATATATCTGAAAAAGCTTCCGTTCACACTGGTGGAAAGAATCGTTTTAGAGATATAGACGGTTTTGAGAATTTCACCGTTAAGGGTCGATACGGCACGAAGGTAAATAGTGATTCTGTCCTGGCGGTATTGGGTAGAAGCTCCTATTCCGAAGTATCTTGCTCCCAGACCTCCGGTCATGACATTGCTGTCATAAGAGATCACCCCACCTTCCAGAAGAATTCCTGCATAGAGAAGAGGTGGAAGGGCCTGACTGTTTTTATCAGCGTCTTTCATGTACTCCTGTCTTGTGGACCGGATGATCTGTCTTTCGTTTAAAAGATTGGCAATATTTTCTCTTTCAATGGGGATAAACCACCGACTGTCCTCAAGTGCTTTAATCAAAATGGTGGTGGTTCCTTGTGGGACTGCCGTACTCCAGTTATTTCCGTTTTCGGACGGTTTATACTGGCCGGTCTGATCCCTGAATTTGTACACGCCGATGACTATTTTTTCTTTGGGAAGAGGAAGGTTTCTCAATTCCGCAGTAGAGGGTGTGAGTTCTCCCATGGTAGATCTTTCAGGATCGGAAGGGAGTCCGAGGATGGAACTGCAGGCCTGCATGAAGCACAGCAGAAGCGTACAGAAAAAAATTCTGGTGTAAGTATACGTTCTCATGGTAAGTTTGGTTTTTAGTTATTTTTTATTTTGGAATCACGATCTCGGACTGATCGCCTGAACTGGTATCCAAAATATTGATCAAAAGTCCCTGAGCTGTTGTAGTAATCTGGAGATAAAGTGATCCGAAAAGATAATTTCCGGGTTTTAAACTCCCTTCCCCAAACTGATCTTCAAACAGTTTCCTGGACAGCTCACTCAGCACCTGCCGATTGATACTCTGGCTGAAACTGTCGAGAGAATTAACATTATCGAGCAAACTGCTGTAATCTTTTTTTTCGTCAAACTGATTCTGCGCATTTGCAGAACTTAGAAGCCACTGATAATTAAAAGTATCACCACCGAATGCCGGATTGATGGGCTTATAAACAAGCTGCTGAGATTTTCCGGAGAAAATACCCGCAATAAAGATTAAAATAATGGTCAAGGTTTTCATGGCGGACGTTTTTAGTACATAAATTCATTTTTGATGAGGTTTTTCTTTGCGTTAAATTCTTTGATATATTTTAAGGTGGCTGCCAGCTGTTCATTCAGGTAATCTTCGTTGGGATTGGTCATAAAACTGTAAATCACTTTGTCATCAATCTGAATGCTGATCTGGCCGCTGGTGCCGCGCAGGGGAAGTTCAGAAATGGTAACTGCCCCACTGCTTTTATCGGACATCTGACTGTACTGCATATAAAAAATGTCATAAAAGTCTTTTCCTACCTTTGTTTTGGTTTCATCAATGGTAAGCCCTTTGAGCTCGAATACCGCATCTTCTTCCGCCTTAGCGGTTTTTTTCCTGAACAGATCGTTGTTGATTTCCAGGCTGTCTTTAGCAATGAGCTTTTGGGTTTCTTCATCTCTTACATACAGGAAAGCTTTAAGGGCATCTTTGGATTCAAGATTGACATTGATTTCAGATAAAACTTTTACTTCATTAGGATTAATAGAGAATTTTCCGCTCTGCTGATTGTTGGAAAGATTTCCTGATTTTCCTTTTTTAATGGAAATTAACAGATAATTGAGTTCTTTGTAAACCTGGGTATTGTTGGTGATCACAGCTTTCAGTCTGATCTGATTTTCGAGAATGCTTCTTTCTATCCTGGCATTCACTTTTTTATCTTCCTGCCCTTTAACCATTGCAGACAGGAAGATAAATAAAGTGCACAAGCTCAAAGAATATAAAAATTTCATCACGTGTGTTTTAATAATTTCTCATGAAAATCGTTTGGTTGTCACCTTTTACATTAATCTTCATTCCATCTGACACCGTATTGCTTCCGGTAATATCAATGATATTGTTGTTTCCCTGTGCAGTAACGGCGGTCTTCGTTTCTTTATCTGTAAATGAATTAATGAAATAAAGGGTATTGTAATCTCCTAGTTGTTGGATGGCAATATTGGTTTTCGCGTTAAGAGAAAGTTCCGCGTTGTTTTGATTGCCTATCTGAATAATATTGGAGCCATAAAGTTCCTGCTCTGTCTGTTGTTTTGAAAGAAGATCAAGAACTGTACTGCTGTTGACCCGGTCCCAGTCTATCTGTTGTGCTTGTACGCACAGTACTGCGAAAAGTGTAAAGGCACCCCACCCCGGTTTAAACATAGTCATTAATTTTTAATAAAGGTACATGAATAGAGTATCTGGAAAAACACACCCAGCAGGTACATCTGTAAAATCACGGTTTCCGGGTATGCTGATCATTCTAAAGCTTAAAAAAAGGAGAAAACCGCAGCTTCTCCTTTTATTTTTGATTACAGTTCATTGATTAATTGGATTGGTTGACTATCATTGAGTTTCCGTTACCCATCTGAGTTCCTACGTGAATGTGGGAGTCTCCGCTTTGAGCTACCCAGGTAAAGTTATTGTTACCCATCTGAACATCAACAGCTGTATTGGAGTCTCCCAGTTGAAGCTGATAAAGCTGGTTACCATTTCCCACCTGTGCTCCTATAGCTGTATTATCATCTCCCATCTGAACAGAAGCGGCGATATTGTTGTTACCAGCCTGATCATGAGTAGCACTGTTATCATTGCCATCCTGATATTGTACTAAAAGGTTGTCATTACCTACCTGAAGACCGCTTGCCTCATTTCTTCGTCCAAGCTGAACCTGATAAGCATCGTTACCGTCACCTAACTGAATTGCAGAAGCATCATTTCTTCTTCCATCCTGATATTGTACCACTGTGTTTCCTACACCCAACTGTATAGAAGAGGTTTCGTTTCTTCTTCCGATCTGAGTTTGTTCTGTAGAGTTAAAGGCACCAAGCTGCCAGGTTACTGCAGAGTTTCTGTTTCCTGTCTGGCTCACCTCATTTGTATTGCCAAGACCCGTTTGATCTACGTCAATTGAGTTTCTGTTTCCCATACTTTCAGCGGTATTACTATTCAAAACACCTACCTGATCAATATCTGCCGTATTACGGTTTCCATCCTGTGTCAAAGAGTTGATATTCAAAAGACCTGTCTGATCAACAGTAGCAACATTCAAGTTTCCAATCTGGGCAGTAAGATCAATATTTGATTGTGCGAAGCTGAAACTCATGGCCATTAGTGTAAACACACCTGTGATAAAGTTTTTCATTTGGATAAAAATTAATTGGTTAATAGTATGACAAAGGTATAAGCTAAACCTAAGCGAGAAACCACTGATAAAGTGTAAATTTTAAAAATCACTGTTTACCGTTCCGGATGTAACTGTTTACCGTTTTGTCAGTGTAACGTGTTTCAGTTACGTAAAAATACGGTACAATATCATATTGATTAACAAATAAATACATCAAATAACTCTAATTTCAAAAAATAAGAATAATATTCATTTTCTGAACCTTGAATTTGTAAATCTTTGAATCTTTAAATCTTTCTCAATGGTTAATTAATGTTAACGCCTATTCTTTTCTTCAGTATATATTGCTAAATTTGAAGTATGGAAAGTTTTGGAAAAGATTTATTGAGGAAAATTACAAACGTAGAACTGCCAGGAGTCAATGCTCATGGAGTATTTTCGCCACCTTCCCGTCCTGTATTTACCTATGATGAAATACTGGCAAAAAATCCAAAATTTGCAGCGGTTAATATTGTCCTATATCTAAAAGACAATGAATGGTATTTCCCACTGATCCAGAGAACGATCAATGAACACGACAGACACAGCGGACAGATCTCACTGCCGGGTGGCAAGCGTGAAGAACTGGACAAGGATTTCGCTGAGACGGCAGTACGTGAAACTTCGGAAGAGATAGGAATAGATAAACATTATATGAGAGTCATCAGGGAAATGTCTCCCATCTATGTTCCACCGAGTAATTTTTATGTATACCCGTACATTTCGTATACTAAAAAGAACCCATTGTTTGTTCTTCAGCAGAGCGAGGCCGTAGAAACTATAGAATTTCCGATCACTTCTTTCCTCAGTCTTCCGGATAATCCTGAAATGATGGAACTTCCTAGTACCGCAGGTCATGAAGTCCCTGTCATTAATTTCAACGGATATATTATCTGGGGTGCTACAGCAATGATATTGAGCGAGTTTAGCCAGTTGTTGAAAAAAATGTAACTTTGCACTACCGTGTTTAATAGAGAAATGGCGAAGAAAAATATTTTCACCGATGCATTCGGAACACCTTATTTTTTAAAAAGGTTTATCATTTTTATTTTAGGAATTGTATCCTACAGAAGGTTCAACGGCTTTAATAAACTGAAGATAACCGGTACGGAACATCTTGTGGATCTCCCCGATTCCAACGTGCTTTTTGTATGTAACCATCAGACCTACTTTGCAGATGTAGCAGCAATGTATCATGCGTTCTGTGCTGTAAACAACGGATATCTGAACACGATCAAAAATCCGATCTACCTGCTTAATCCCAAGATCGATTTTTACTATGTAGCGGCAGAAGAAACCATGAATAAAGGGATTCTTCCGAAGATCTTCAAGATCGCCGGTGCGGTAACTGTAAAAAGAACCTGGAGAGCAGAAGGTAAAAATGTCAACAGAATGGTAGATCTTACCGAAGTTGACAATATTATGAAAGCCTTAGACAACGGCTGGGTAGCTACTTTCCCTCAAGGTACTACTTCTGCCTTTGCTCAAGGACGAAGAGGAACTGCCAAACTGGTTAAAAACCAACGCCCTATCGTGATCCCTATCAAAATCAATGGTTTCAGACGGGCATTTGACAAGAAAGGTCTCCGGGTAAAGGTAACAGGCGTAAAACCTACCATGGAGTTCAAACCACCTCTGGATATAGATTACGACAACGAAAAAGCACCCGAAATTTTATTGAAAATCATGACTGCCATTGAGCAGACAGAAGATTTCAATGTACTACACAATTATGATGAAGAACTTAAAGCTAAAAAATTAGAACAAAAGGATTCAAATCATTAAAGTAAGTAAAATTATGAACAAAATATTAGGGATCTTATTCGCGGTCATAGTATTAGTTTCGTGTAACAGCCAGAAAGTATATTCAGATTTTGATATCAGCTATTCCAGAAACGGAGGCATGAGCCCCATCTATGAGAATCTTCTGATCAAAGGTAATAATGCACATTATTCATTTGAAGGACAAGGTAAAAAGCATAAACAGGATTTTAAAATCTCGAATGAAGATTTAAAAAAACTGGATCAGACCCTTTCCCAAAACAACTTCAGAAGAATAGAGGAAGATCGTAAAAAGCTGTATGACAACATTACCACTTCTATCAATATAAAGAAGGGGCCCAATGAAGGAAGTAAAACAGATGCCAGCATGGTAATGCCTAATTTTACCACAAACTGGGCCAACATTCTGAGTGCTTTCCAGGAGATCATTACTAACAATGTAAAAAACAATAAATAAAGTTGAAAACCCACTTCATTGCTATCGGCGGAAGCGCCATGCATAATCTTGCTATTGCGTTAAAAGATAAAGGATATCAGGTTACAGGTTCAGATGATACTATTTTTGAACCCTCAAAATCCAGATTGGAAAAGAAAGGAATTCTGCCTCAGGAAATGGGCTGGTTCCCGGAAAAGATCACTTCGGATATTGATGCTATTATCCTTGGAATGCATGCACATCAGGACAATCCTGAACTGGCAAGAGCAAAAGAGCTGGGTTTAAAAATTTATTCATATCCTGAATTTCTTTACGAACAGTCAAAAAACAAAACAAGGGTAGTAATCGCGGGTTCTCACGGTAAAACAACGATTACGTCAATGATTCTTCATGTTTTGAACTTTCACCAGAAAGAGGTAGATTTTATGGTGGGTGCACAGCTGGAAGGTTTCGACTGCATGGTAAAACTAACTGAGGACAACGACTTCATGGTCCTGGAAGGTGATGAATACCTTTCCTCTCCTATCGATCTGCGTTCAAAGTTTCTTCTGTACCAACCGAATATCGCTTTAATGAGCGGTATCGCATGGGATCACATCAATGTATTCAAAACTTTTGATGATTATATTGATCAGTTCAGAAAATTTGTAGCAAGCATCACTCCCGGTGGTGTTCTGGTATACAATGAAGAAGATGCAGAAGTAGTAAAGGTAGTGGAAGCAGCTGAAAATTACTTCAGAAAAATCCCTTACAAAACTCCTGAATATGAGATCAGTAACGGAAAAGTTTATCTGAAAACTGAAATGGGAGATGTTCCTCTTTCTGTTTTTGGAGCCCATAACCTATTGAATATGGAAGGGGCAAGACATATATGCCGTCAGCTGGGAATTATGGATGAAGATTTCTACGAAGCGATTATGAGTTTCAAAGGTGCTTCCAAGCGTCTTGAAAAAGTGGAAAGAGAAGATCAGGGAACGCTTTATAAAGATTTTGCTCACGCCCCGAGTAAAGTGAAGGCGGCGGTAAAAGCTTTCTGTGAACAGTTTAAAAAGGAAAAAAAATATGGTTTTCTGGAACTCCATACCTATTCAAGTTTAAATCCTGCTTTTCTTGAACAGTACGACCACGCCATGGACGGTTTGGATGAAGCCATCGTTTTCTATTCTGAGGATGCTTTAAAAATTAAAAGAATGGATCCTATTTCTCCAGAACTGATCAAAGAGAAATTTAAAAATGAAGGATTAAGAGTATTGACCAATGCGGAAGAACTTCATGCGTATTGGGAAACTCTGGACAAAAAAAATGGGGTTTTCCTCATGATGAGTTCGGGTAACTTTGGCGGATTAGATTTAACGAAATAACAACGATAAACAAGCCTTTCAGAAATCTGAAAGGCTTGTTCTTTTCAATTATTTTCAAAGATTTATTTTATTTCAATCTTTGAATTCCATGATAACAAAAGTAGGACATACGCTTTTGTGTAGTATTCGATTTTCATTTTACAGATTGCTGACCTCAGGATTCAGCAAATATTCTTTTCCATTTCGCCACTGTATTTCTACTAAGTTTAAATACATTAGCCGTCTGCTGATTATTAAGCCTATTCGATATCTGATACTGTAAAATCTTTTTAATACTTTCTTCGTCATAAGAGCGCAGCCTTTGATTTAAAAAATCAGTTTCTTTATTTTGGTGATTAAAAATGATATTATTAATCTTGATCAGTTCAAGAGAGTTCTTGATTTCTTTTGAAAGTAAATGAGCCCATTTTTCTTTTTTTTCAGGAAATTTTCTTTCAATGAGATCATTATAAATTTTATTATAGTTGGGTAAGCTCATATTTTATCATTTAGTTTTTGTGTTTTATTTCTTAGTATTTTGAATTGACCTGCTCCTGTTTAGCAATCCATTTGTATAAAGTTGTTTTTGGGATATTATATTCTTCAATAACCTGCTGCTTTGTTTTTTCTTCAGTATTAATTAATTCCAAAATAAAGTCTATGATTTCTTTTGCATAGATACGTTTCCTGAATACAGGAAGATGGCTTTCCTCATTCTTTGAAGGCATATTGGCAGCAGGAGAATACAATATTAAATGTTGTGAATAAAGCCTGAATAAATCATATTTCAAAAGTTTACTCCATCTTAATAGAATTTCAGAACTAAGATTTTCAAGGGTAAACATATTCAATATTTCTTCTTCAGATCGTTTCATAAAATTGCAAATGCGTAACATTTCTATTTGGTCCTCTTTTACTTTTTGCTGTATCAAATTTCCAATATGTATATTTTTAAAATTAATGCCCATGATGTAATTCTTTTTTAAAATAAATTGTATTCATAATAGTAAGTGATCTGGTCTTCAGACAATAAAACAAGCCCCCTTTTGGAGCTCTCTCCCATCATTTGTGTATATATTATTTAATCCGGGGGGCCTGTTTTTTTAATTTGATTATTCTTTCATTACTTTATAGGTCTTTGTCTCTTTTTGTCCGGAAACATGAATCAGATAAATCCCTTTGCTCCAGGATGAGACATTCAGGCTACGATCTCCTTCATTCAGAGATTTTGTTTCAATCAGCTGTCCGCCGGCTGTATAGACTGTGATCACAGCTTTTTCATTAAGACTGATAAACAGTACATCTTTTACAGGATTAGGATAAATTTTCACACTTTTTAAAGTGATATTTCCCTCTTCAGCTTCTTTTGAAGAACTCATTTTTGCCTTTGAAAATGTCAGTGATTGGGCTTCCCAATTTTCAGGCAGGGTATTATCAAGATCGGAAGCCATAAGTTTCAGATAATATTCCTGCCCATTGGCTTCCACCGGCCATGGGGAAACATTCATGTAAGAAACATAATCTACAATATTTCCTGAACTGTCTTTAAAAGTCATAGATTCTCCGGAATTGTTAAGACTGCCGCTGGTCCACTGGTATTTAGCATATTGATCAAATCCTGAAATCAATGACAGGTTTTTCGCAAGCATAATAGTTTGATTTTTTGCGATGAGTGTTCCTTGAGGGAAAGTATAATTCACAGCATCAGAAATACTATAACCTGAAATATCTAAATCTGCATTGCCAGGATTTGAAACTAATATAAATTCAGCATCTCCATTAGATAACGGTTTATAATTGATTCCTGTAATGAGAAATTGACCAGCCTGTTGTGCATCAACTTTTATTGCCTTTGAAACCAGCGGTCCCCAGTTATTGGTTACGAATGCACGTGTTGCAATAGTATAGCTTCCGGCAGGTAACGAAAATGTTCCGTTATATAAATGGGCATCTGAGGAAACAACCCCATCATTCCCCATTGGATCGGTTCCGTTTAAGGTATAATAAAGCGCTGTTCCGGAATTGGGATTATCTATTTGAATGGTATCCGTATCTGTTAAAACGTTTGGAGAAATAATACTCACCGCAGAAAGCGTATGTGCCATATTAAATTCAAGCCATTTTTTCAAAGTAAATCCTACTCTTTCAGGAACCTGAGCAAGAATACGAGGATAGTCTGTATTTTTCCACTGCTGGTAGACATTGCCCGTGTAGCCCATGTAGGCGGCATCCAGTTTATACACTTTCTCCAGTTCGTTGACCGTTGCGGTGATTTTATTCTGCACATTCAATACAGACAATGGAGCTCCGTCTGCTCCGGAGAAAGTACCGGAAGCCGGACCAATATTCCTCAACACAGCATCTTTAACCAGCGTTTTAAATTCAAGATTTCCTGTAGAAATATTGGTATTTGAACCCATAAACTGGCCAAAAAGCTGGCCCGCACCATTTCTGCTGATGGTCCCCTGCCATTTAAATTTATAATTTCCGCCACCGCCAGCAAATCCTATTGGATTCAGTGCTATGGTAGATGATGAAGCAGTTAATCCTCCGAAAAAGGCTCCGTCCGTATCATTGATCATGAATTTGGCTTTCATGATATTAGCATCCGTATTATGAGTGATTGCCTCTGCTTCGTTTTCACAATCGATAAACATAAACATGATCTGGAATTTGATGAAATCATCGATATCGACAAGATTTTTAAACTGCTGAAAGTTCTTGGTCGTGGCGGCAGTTTTTATAGCATTCCATACCGCAGGACTTCCATCTCCTGTTTCTACAATACCGTTGGTAAAAGATCCATCCTGAAGAGTTATTTTAGTGTAATTGCTGTCATCATCGCCAAATAGTTCTTCAATATTCTTGGTTCCAAAATCATTGCGCAGCGTTTTTAATCCACGGTATCTGCCATTGATGAACAAATTGACATAACGGGTATCCAATGCATATTTCCCCATTTCCTTCTGCAGATTCATCGTTATTTTTTCACTGAAGCGCATATATCCAATGTTGAATACATTTCTTGTTGCATTGTCCTGGCCCTGTTTTAATTCGATATTGTGAATTTTTTCAGGAACCTCAAAAGCATCGCCGGGATAGTTGTCGAAGAAAGGGTAATTAGCTTTTTTCACCTTCGCATCAGAATTGAATTTGACGGTAAGATTAGGATTGTAGAAACCTAAACTTTCCTGTCCGAACTTCCTTGTCATGGAATTACTGAAAAAATTAGATCTTCCGCTGTATACGTTATTATCAATATACTCGAATGACCCTTCTACCCAGTTAGCACTCGGTTCTGTATTGGTAGAAACCGAAACAACAGGTATCTGAGCGATCGCCTGAGCATATTCTTCTGCTGTAATAGTAGACTTATATAACCATTGATTATACCCTACACTGGTGTTTTCATTCCCATAATTGTTTTGCAGGACATAAGTATGCGCCACAACCCCTGAATTACCTGTCGTGTTATAAGCATATACTTTAACAACAGATGATTTGCTTATAGTAATTGGGGCAGAATAAACCGAACCTATGGTTTCTGAAGGGTATTTCCCATCAAGTGTGTACTTAACGGTTGTCCCTGCAGGTGCAGAAATTGTCAAATCAAAACCTGACGGATAGATTCCTCTTTCCTTACTGAAAGCAAGATCCAATTTTTGTTTTCCATTGGAATTGGTTTCTTTGTAAGTCGGTACAATAAAGTTGACAAGGCTTCCTGCTCCATCCGGTAGTCTTCCTACAGACTGATTAAAAGGTAAACTTCCATACGTAAGTTCATTCTGAGAAATAATGTTTTCAGCCACTTTCCTGGAAAGATAAAGGGTCGCTCCGGAATTTTTGAGATCAAAATTCAGATGATGATTTCCTTCCGCCGGCTTTTTATCTGCCTGAAAAACAGCGTATCCATGAGCCGGAATAAAAATATTTTTAAGCTCATGCAATGTTTTGTCCGAATTTTTATTAGACAGATAGACGCCGCCTTTTATGTGCAGATTATCATTGCTGTTATTATACAATTCTATCCAGTCTTCACCTTGGGTAACGGTTCCCTGAGAAGACACTTCATTGATATAAAGCTGATCCATTAAAGCAGGATCAGTTACTGCTCCTTCAATAGATGCACCCAGCCCGTTATTTAAATATTCTACAACCAGCTTCGGGCGGTAATTGTCCCCCCCTTCATACGAGCGGGCCAGTGCTCCGCTATTCGTTCCCAATCCATTAAACTGAAAAGCAAGGCTACTTCCGGACTGCCATCCACTCAGCCTGTTTTCCTCAATAATATTTTTAAGATTAGGCGTACGGTTTTTGGTATTCCCTGAGGTCCAGGCTGTGGTTTCCCAATTAACTTTGTTAACAGAACGCTCTCTTGAAGTTATATTTTTAGCAGCAGTTGTATAAGCATTCGAGGTTCCGATTTCAGAATAAATATCCATATTTCCAGCCTGACTTGTTCCGTATGAGTAAAACTCGATATAGGCATCTGTAATTTGGGCATCTGCAGGAATCTGAACATTTTGGAATCGGACTGCATGCTGTTTCATATCCGATCTTCCACCAAGTATCAGGTAATCTGTTCCTAAATTAACCCCTCCAGATGTATTTTCCCATCCATCATCATTATTGGCAGTTACTACAGCTGATAAACTGCCCTGCATAGACCAGTAATCAATGACCAGCTTTGGTCTGTAATTAGTATTTGAGAAAGATCTTACCGTAAAGGCACCTTGCTCATTTCCCTGTAACCTAAATGCAAGATTCGCATTACTGATTCCATTGGGAAACATTTCCTGAAGAACACTTTTAAGATCCGGCGACTGATATTTCTGATTGGCAACACAGCCTGCGGTTGTCCATTCGGCAAACGTGGTAGTATAGTTTCTGGACTTTATATTCAGTCCTGTAGTGGCCGCAGTAGATAAAGGATAAACCAAAGAACTTCCTGTTTCCCCCGTAATTTTTATAACTGTTGGGGTACTGCTTGGTTCATCACCATAGAATATTAGATAGGCATTATTGATGACGGCATCTGAAGGTAATGAAACCCCTTCAAATCTTAAATAGGTTTCCTGAGAAATGGTACCTTCTTTCCCTGAAAGCTCCAAATCGGAACTTCCGAAATCTACCGTATGATTTGCCCTTACTTCTACATCGTTATTTTGGGCAGAAACCTCCATCTGAAAAATGTTTTGGGCAGATAGCGCGAAGGGAAGAAATATTGCTGATATTAGAATTTTTTTCATTTTATTTTTTTATTTATAAAAAGAGCTGCCTGTTTTGAAGGCAGCTCAAAATTTACAGGAGCATAGCCCATTTGTTATGATCATTCCATACTTTATCGTCAGATATGGGAGATCATTGATTTAATATACCGGGGCTTCTTTTATGAAATAGGCAAAGACATCACACAAAACTCTTGCAAAATTTTGCTTCGGTCCTGTTGAAGTTGCCGGACCATCTCCGAATTTATCTCCAAACATGATTATATTTCGGGTAAGATCTATTACTCCTCCTCTTCTTGTCCCTACATTGATAAAATTGGTCCCTTGACTTGTGGAAATCTGTCCGGCATTAGCGCCGTCATACCCTATATTTAATCCAGAAGAGATATTAAATGGCTGTCCTGTACTGAAGATCTGTGGGAGACTATTTACATTTGTATTCAATATACCATCTGTAGTACTTCCATTTTCTACATAAAATTTCAGTACATCTGCCAGACCTGATTCACTTACAGAGTCTGCATAATTGATGATAAAACCTCCAGTAGATTCATTCCATTCTTTGATAACGTTAGCAAAACCAGCACTGATGCCGTTATTGGCACCAACAGTAATCCCCGAAGCACCTTCCAATGCATCCTCTAATGCTGCCAAACTATTCAAACTGACATTTACAATCTGAATATCTGCTGTTCCGGAATAAGAGAGAGCAGAATTAGACGCCCCAATGGTATTTATTCCGGTTAACCACTGATATACCAATCCTGATGAATTAGTCCCTGTAACTAGTGATGATCCGTCAGAACCAGACACATTTACTATTTTCATAGTAGCACCTGCTCTGTTAATAAATGAAACAGGAACATTGTTACAGATAATCCCTGACGAGCCAGCTGCTGTGGGAGATACCGTTACAGAATAATTGAAAACTCCACCTGCTGGAGTTGCTGTGATAGCTGTAGGATAAAGGTTTACCGTTTGAGGCCCTAAATTCACAAAAGTCCCTTGAGCTGTGAATGTAACACCATTAACCGTATTTGTGGTATATGAATAACTTCCCAGTTGGGTTACCTTCACCGGCACCTCAATATGAACGGTCTGTACACTAAGAGGTTTGTCCGTCACATATTTACCCACAACTTTTATAGAATTACAGTCAATAAATTCTACAAGTCCCTGCTTTTCACCACAAAGCGCAGTCCAGCTTCCCGTTCCCGTTCCGGAATTCCAATTCCAGACATTGTAACAGCTGGTACTGGTGTTGTAGATGGTTAAACCATTTTCAGCAGCACCAGGTGCAATTGTAGCTCTTTCAGCTGTGGTATACCGTTGTATAATAAGTCCGTTAAATCGGTCCGGTGCGGCAGTGCTTGAAGGGTCATTCCTTTCAGATACGTGTAAACCGGATTTCGGATTAGGTTTTGAAGTATTGATACCTACCTGCCCAAAAATCAATGAGCTGGTCATAAGTGCGAAAAATGCAATAAAATGTTTCATCATAATGTTTTTTTAATTGATCATATAAATTACCTGGCATCGTAGTGACAGGTTTTTTGTGAATTTTAAAAATGTACAGATCTTTTCAGTATGGATGTTATTTTCTGATAGGATGATTTGCAGCAATAAGTACAGATCTATGGATCTTATGACACCTCATCCATATTCTCTACTGAATCCTGTACTTTCTGGTAAAGTTTTAGTATTTACATTATCAGGAAGGGAGGCGGCCTTACTTTTTGATTATCAATAATTAAACTATAAATAAATACAATAGCATATTCTTTTTCTAATGACTTTTCCAACGAAAAATCCTTTAGAATATTAAAATTTAAAAGCACAGTTACCGCTGTTTTTATATTGATATTACTGAAAGGAAATACAGCTGTATGATTACCATGGTTACTTGCAGTAAAATACTCACTGGAGTTTGGCGGTAAGACATATTCAGCGGAAGAAGCCTTCTTTTCAGCAGGATGAATTGGAGAATGAAATTCCAGTCTACCGGCAGATAGTTTTTTTGCAGAGTTCTTATTTAAACTTAGTTTGGTATTCATCGTGTCGCTTTTTTGCTGCACGATGGAGTGAGAATCACTAATATAAATTATACCATAGACTTTTGCCTTATCATCAATAAAAACAACAGCATTCTTATCATCACACCATGTAGAAGAAGAGTCTCTTTCTCTATGCAATAATGTTCCCGTATTCACGTGCAGAGAACCCTCTTTATCCATTAATGTCTGTGTATAGAATGCTGTAAAACAAAAAAATAAACAAAAAATTCCCAGACACTTTCCGATGACAGGAAAGTATCCGGGAAAAAAAATTTTCATCATTTGTTTTTGTGTCATTGCCTGATAGGAAACCTTTCAAAAATGAGGGCTTTATTTTTTCGAAAGGTTTCGTTTATTTTGAAATTAATTTTTCTAACGAAAGAGTCATCACCTTCCATCTTTTAATGAAGATAGAAGGGCGTGAAATACTTTTACAGGTATAGACTATCTACCCTATATCAAGAATTCCTGTCAGTTGATACAATGGATGCGTGTATTATTTTGAAGATTCATCATTTGGTGGTGTGTTTTTTTATCATTGCAAAATTGTTTCTAATTCATTTTTTTTGCAACAAAAACCACCCTCATCAACACTCGCAAGGGTAAAAACTCACGAAATTGAGATATAAAAAAATAAGGGGAAACTCTTAAATACTTAAAATCCACTGAGTTATTTCTATATCAGAAGGAATATTCAATTTTTTCCTTAATCTGTACTTTTTACTTTCCACAGACTTGATCGTTGTATTCGTATAGGTTGCTATTTGCTTGGTATCCAGATTTAATCTCATCATCGCACACAAATGCTGATCCGATAAAATGAGTTTGGATCCGATATGATCCAGTCTGGAAAAGAAATCCGGGAAAAAAAATTGAAACTTATCTAAGAAAAAAGGATCATCTTTTTGGGCGAGCTTCATAATCTCATTGATGTTCTCTTCTGTGAGATTATTGGCTATGAACTGATTTTTGAGCAATCTTTCGTTTTCTGTCTGTAAGGACTTAATGGTATTGATATTAACTTCGTTTTGAGAATGAAGTATAAAAATAATAGATCTTTTACGCTCTATAAAGTAATAGTCAGCTACAAAAACCAATAAACTAAAGGTCACATTTAAAATCATCAATTTTTTTTCATATCCGTTACAAATAATCATTGAATTTGGCTCAACCAATCGAAAGTCATAGACAATTGTGATGTACAAGCTCGCGAGGATAAAACAAGCTATAAAATAAACAACATTCCTGTCTTTTTTAATCTCGAAAAAAAATGCCAAGGCAGAGAGAAGGGGAAAATAAAACAAAAAAACTCCGCTTTCCTGCCCGCAATATGAAGAGTAGTAGGTAATGACAAGACACAAAAAGATAAAAACAAAGAATAAAATTTCTTTATTCTTCCTGTACTCTTTTAAAAGCATTAATAATAGCCATAAAAAGGAAATGCAGCCTAAAAAAATGCTGTCTATCGTTATTTCTAAAAATAAAATAATAGAAATACTGTGAAAAAAGAAAATAAAGAACAGTAATACCAAATGCTGGTTGATGAGTACTGTAAAGTTTTTTTCAAATTCGTTCGCATTTTCATTGATTCCCCATGACGAAATGTAGTTTAATAATTGAGAAATTTTTGGAATAGTTTTTTTTTTCAAAGACATAGTGTTTAGCATTAATACCTACCTGCCCAAAAATCGTAAGTTGTAATCACTGATACCTTTATGATACAATTTTTATTTTTTTTAGGTAAGATTTAATAAGACGGCAAAGATATTCTTATTGACTTTAAGTATAAATAAAAAGCGCACTCATGAATACTCACGAGTGTAATACCCTCAATATAAATAAGTAATACACCTGTATACTTAAAGTAGGCTGCTAAGATTATACTTAACAGGATTTTTTATTTTTTTTTGTTCCTGGTTCTTTATTATCTTAATAGCTCATACTCGTCTTCATGCCATCAAATGAAATTGCTTAGACCTAAAAGTCAACAACGGGAAAGAAGAGTTATTCTACCTCAAGAATAAGATTTTTAAGAATATCCTCTGTCGAAAGACTGCTGTAATTATGGATGGACTGCCCCACCCAAATACTTACAAAATCTGCGTTATTCAAGGCTTTAGAAACCCGTCTAAGTTCACCGGTCAGCTTATTTTGATAAGGATATGGCAAAATAAAGTCTGAATTTTCAAGAGTCTGGATGTATTTATTTGTAATTCCTCTGGCAAAACGTCCCGAAAAGCTTCTTGTCAGGACAATTTCTTTTTCGGTTACATTCTTAAGTCTTTCTTTTTCAAATGGCTGCAATCCACTTTCCTGCGATGCAAGAAGAATACTTCCAACCTGAAATCCCTGAGCCCCAAGTTCTTTTGCTGCTTTTAAAGTCTTTCCATTATATATTCCTCCGGCATAGATGAGTGGAATTTTAACCTGATCATACACCTCAGACAGTAAAGCTATTCCACCGATAAGCGGAATATGTTCAGCATCAAAAGTTCCTCTGTGTCCGCCTGCTTCAATTCCCTGTACACAAATCAGATCAATTCCCGATTTCTCCAAATCCAATGCTTCTTCCACAGAAGTACAGGTGCCGATAAGAATTACTCCTTTTTCTTTCAGTTTTTGAATGCTTTGATCATCCAGATTTCCAAAAGTAAAACTGAGAATTTTACATCCTTCTTCAATTATCGCATCTATCTGTTCATGATAACTGTTTACCTTAATATCTTGAAGATCCGGAAGCGTAACTTCCATATTATTATCTTTTGCCAGCTTTGTTATCAATTGTTTGGCTTTAGCATATTGTTCTTTCAAAGCATCAGTTATTTCAGGAATATGATGAGCAAAAATATTGACAGCAAAGGGTTGATCAGTCATTTCTTTGGTCTTCCTGATAAGTTTTACGGACTGATCCCCTGAAAGATCGGCTAATGCAAGGGATCCCAAGGCCCCTGCTTTTGCAGCGGCTGCAGCCATCTGAGGTGTACTTACTCCAAACATAGGCGCTTGAATTACGGGATATTTTATTTGCAAAATTTTACTGATGGTGTCCGGCCAAAACATAACAATTATTTTATTTAAAATTAAAAAAAATCTCCTGCAGATTAAACTTATTGAACAGATAATTGTATTAAAAATCTGTCAGAGCCGTTTAATCTACAGGAGAAAAATATGAAGATATACTCTTAAATATCTGCTACAACTTTAAGCATTTTCTCTTCCCATTCAGGATCTTTGGGATCGAAAAACAACCTTTTTCCTGTATCTAATGAGCGAACAGCATTCATTTCCTCTTCACCCAGTTCAAAATCAAAAACATTGAAATTTTCTTCAATTCTGGAAGGCGTCACCGATTTTGGAATCACAACAAATCCTTCCTGAAGATGCCATCTTAAAATGACCTGAGCTACTGTTTTATTATATTTTGCAGCAATTGATTTTAACTGGGAATTGTTCAGAAGATCTGCATTTCCGTTTCCAAGCGGGCTCCATGGCTGGGTGATGATATTATTTTCTTTGTTGTACACCTGAAGTTCTTTCTGCTGAAAAACAGGGTGCAGTTCGATCTGGTTGATCACCGGAAGTACCGGTGTATTCGCTTTTAATTCTTCTAATTTCTCTACCGTAAAATTACAAACCCCGATCGCTTTGATCTTTCCTTCAGTGTAAAGCTCTTCCAAAGCTTTCCAGCTCCCAAGGAAATCCCCGTAAGGCCAATGGATCAGGTACATATCCAGATAACTCATCTGCAGTCTTTCCAGTGTTTTCAGAAATGCCTTCTTTGTCTGTTCGTAGCCGTGGTCCTGAACCCATACTTTTGACGTGATAAAAAGCTCATCTCTGCTCACTCCACTGTCTTTCACGGCCTGGCCTACTGCTGTTTCATTCTGATAAATAGCAGCGGTATCGATCATTCTGTATCCTGTCTGAATCGCTTTTACTACTGCTCTTTCACATTCATTCAGGTTTTCCATCTGCCAGACTCCAAATCCTAAAGCCGGAATGTCCACTCCGTTATTTAATGTCACTACAGGCTGCCCTGTATATGTTTTCTTTTGCATAATTTTTTAATTTCAATTTTAATATTATTGTATAGCCTAACAAATTTGCGATAAAAAAATGGCATTTGTACTTACCATTTTTACTGTTTTCAAAGATTCAGATACTGTTGGTAAGTGTTTTTTACTACCCGTCTTTTTGCTTCGCAAAAATCCACCATTTCAAAGAAGGGGAATTGCTAATTGTCTAAAATATACATCTTTCTAACCTCTAACTTCTTGTTTATAAAATCAAATTTTTCCTATTTTTGCAGAAACCTCAAAATAATGTCACACCCCATCCGATTGGCGCTGGCTGAAGATTATCCTAGAATTATGGAGATCTGGGAATCTGCAGTAAAGGCCACTCATCATTTCCTCGCTGAAGAAGATTTCATCTATTTCAAAAAAGTAATTCCACAAGATTATCTTCCTGATCTGGAAGTGTATTTAATTATGGAAAACGGGATTGCTGAAGGTTTTGCGGCTGTAGCTGAAGGTCATCTGGAGATGCTTTTCATCCATAATGATGTACGGGGAAAAGGATTGGGCAGAACTTTATATAAATTTATGAAGGATACAACAGGTTTGACAAAAGTAGATGTCAATGAACAGAATCCTCAGGCCATTGGGTTTTATGAAAAAATGGGGTTCAGACAAACCGGAAGATCAGAAAAAGACGGTTCAGGGAAAGACTACCCTATCATTCATATGAGTCTGTAGCATGGAAAAGTTCACTTTAAAAAAGATGGACCCGGATTCAGATATTCCTTATCAGTTACTTCTTCTCGCTGATGAAACCATTGAGGCGATCAATCAATATATTTTTGACTCCGATATTTATCTTTTATCCGATGCTATTCAGGATATTGCTGTGATGGCATTGTACCAAAACAGCAGTACCGAACTGGAGATCAAAAACATGGCAGTCATTGGAAGTTATAGAAGCCAGGGAATCGGGAGTGTTCTTATTGATAAAACTAAAGAAATTGCCAAAGAAAACGGCTATACAATTTTGACTGTAGGAACTTCTGACACAGGATTCCAGCAGATTAAATTCTATGAAAAGAACGGTTTCCTCAAAAAGGGAGTGCGTAAAAATTTTTTTATAGAAAATTACACAGTCCCTATTTATGAAAACGGATTACAAATGCGCGACATGGTCATTCTTGCTCATAACCTTTCGGAATAATCCTTTGATATGATCAATCTCAGACTGATAATTTGTTTTTTTTCTACAGCCAAAATAAAGGGTATTTTCAAGTTTTTTCTCACCTTCCCAAATCAGTTTCAGGTCTCCGTTCTCTATTTCATTTTTACAGAGAAAATCCGGAACCACGGCAAGTCCGGTTCCGCCTTTCAGACAACGAATGATGGAGTTTAGATTCGGAACAATATAATTAGGCCGGAAATTCGGTTTATGTCCGAAGTTCATGATCCAGAACTGAAACAGGTGTTCCATATCGCCAGTGGTTCCATACCATTTTTCCTGTTTCAGCCAATCCTCAATATGCTCTGTTCCTTTAGTTGTAACAATTTTTTGAAAACTCTCCGTATCTACATTTTTTCCGCCAACCAGAATAATCTGTTCAGAAGAAAATGCTTCATGTTCAATATTGGGAGAAGCTCCTTTTTTCGGGGTAATAATCAGATCCAGAATCCCTTTATCCAGCTGGTCCAGCATTTCCGGATACTGTCCGAAGCTGATGATCAGGTTAAAAGGTAATGTGGAAACATATTGTTCCAAAGTCGTCTGAAATGTTTCAAAACACATTCCCACACTGATGGTCGGGGTCAGTTTTTCTGTGGATTTTTGGAAATTTTTCTCTACATCTTCCAGCTTGGAAAGTGGCTCGGAAACGGCATTGAATAAAACCTTTCCTCTTTCCGTGGGCATCATTTTCCTACCGGTCCTGTCAAATAATTTATAGCCTACATAAGCTTCCAGTGAACTTAAGTGAAGACTTACTCCGGGTTGCGAAATGAACAGTGAATCTGCAGCACCCGTGAGGGTTCCGGTTTTGTATATCGCTTTAAAAGTGCGGTACCATTCTAGATTGACCATAACTTTAATTATTAATATTCTGATACAAAGTTACGGAATAATTATTATAATGATATGCTTCCAAATATTTCATCGAGTACACTCTGCATATCCTTTGCTGTATTTACGCCACTTTGGTTGGTTATAATAAAAACGCCAAGATTATATTTTGGTATGATGTAGATAAAGCATTGTGCACGAAATACGCCGCCATGATGCTTATACAAAGTTCCCAATTTTTCATCCGTAATGACTCTCCACGTATATCCTGAACTGAACGTATCATCAATTTTAACCAAAGGCTTATGCGATTCTGCTATTTCAGGAGTATTTTTTAATTGATACTTTATGTATTCCATCATGTCCGGAAGCGTTGTTTTCACGTTACCTGATGACCCCCAAAGTGATGACATTAATTCAGGAGCTATGGCATTATAATCACAATGATATCCTACGGCAAGATGGGCTTCTTCTTTTTTTGATAAATTAATCTTCGTATGCTTCATTTGAAGGTTATCAGCAAAATATTCTTTTAATAAAACTTCAAAATTTTTATGATATACTTTTTCCAAAACAGCACTTAAAAGTTCAATGCCGGCATTTGAATATGAAAATTGATGTCCCGGTACTGCATCAAGTTTTACGGTGTGCAGGTCTCTTAAAAAATCTTTTTGTTTGTAGTTTTTCAATATGTTATTGGTATTCTCAGATGCTTTTTCATTAGTGAAATCATTCAGTACCGCATTTGCTTCCAAAGGAAGCATTTTAGGTAAGCCACTTGTATGAGTCACCAAATCCTTTATAAGAACGGGATGACCATTGAAAACCAGGTTAGGATAATCTTCAGATAAATATTTCTGAACAGGGTCTTCAAGCTTTAATTTTTTATCCAAAACAGCTTTCGCCACTAATGTTCCGGTTAAAGTTTTACCCAGGGAACCGATCTCATAGATGGTTTCATTATTCGGCAGGTTGGATTTTCCTTTTTCCAATTCACCATAATGCCCAATGTATTGCTGCCCCTGGTAAACGATTCCAATCGATACCGCATTGATCAATGGTTTTTCAACCATTTTCTGAGCAGCATGGTCCACTATAGATTTAAGGTTCATCTTTTCTTTTACTGACTTTTGCCCTAAACAAAATACCGACATTAATGACAGGGTAAAAAGGATTGTTTTCTTCATGGTTTCTAAGTTTTGGTCTGAATTAATAATCTAATGTTTTGATGATTCTGTTTTGAAATAATTCCGGTTCATCTTTATGGATCTGATGTCCTGAATTTTCAAACAAGAACAGATCTTTCTTCGGAGCTTTTACCTGCTCAAAATATCCTTTTGTAATGGCAGTAGAAGTTTGAACATCGTTTTTACCTACGAAAAAATAAATCGGGCACTCTACTTTTTTCAAGGTTTTTGGCAGATCAATTTTCATGACTTCGTTCCAGGCTGGTGACCAGGTTTTAGACCATTGAAGAAAACCTTTTTTGAAATCATCACCGGTTACGTATTTTTTACCATCTTTATAAAAAAGCCATTTTCTAAGGTAAAACAGGTCTTCGTCATTGGTAAATGGAATATGTACACTCGCCAGTTCTCTGGTGGCAACAGCATCTTCTTTAAAGTGAGTTTGCAACGTTTTGAGCAATTCTTTTTCACTCTTTAGCTGGCTGATCACAGGATTGACCGCAAAATAAGCATGTAAGAGCTCCGGATGATTTCTAACAATATAAAATCCTAAAGCATTTCCCCATGAACTTCCTAATAAATATATTTTTTTCTGCTTCAACTGCTTTCTAAGAATCTGAATTACTTCGTAGGTATCTTTTCCCATTAAGTCAACGGATGGTTGTACTGGCGAAGGATTCAGTTCCAAAGTTTTCCCTGCATCTCTCTGATCCCATTGGACAATAGTAAATTTGTTTTTTAAAATACCGGTAAAAGAGTCCGCATTTTTCATCATGGAGCTTCCGGGACCACCAGATAAAAAGAGAAGTATCGGTTTACCGGAATCATCTGTTTTAATTTCTATCGCTTGTTTGATCCCTCCAATTTCCGGTGTGATAATCGTATCAATTTTTATTTTCTGTACCTGTGCTAAAGAAAATACGGATAGGAGTAAAAAAATAAAGAGGTTGGTCTTTTTCATGATTTCTAAATTTTAATGTGACGTTAATAATCTTATGCAAATATGCTTCGGAGAATTTTCAAAAAAGTCTCAATAAAAAAAGTCGAACGCATTTTACGAATAAAATACGTTCGACCATTTACAAACAGAAGTACGAATAATTACAAAAGGTTAAAAATCAAATATTTACACCCATTAAAAAACTCCGCTTATTGATTTACAAGTAAGATAAATGAAATCATTTTAGACTATGGAAATCTTTTCATTTCTTAAAAAAGAAGCATAATAGTTGGGAATGTCACTTTCTTCAATGCCACGAACGGCTTGCTCAATGGGATAATCTATCTGAACAATCTCAGGAATAATCTCTTCCTGGCTCATCGTTAGGATCACATAGGAAGCCAACCGGTTTTCTTCCTTGGACCGCCCCGCAGAACCGCAATTGACTGCCCATTTTTTATTTTCAAAAGACTTTTTGAATGACAAATGCGTGTGTCCCATCACAACGATATCGGATTGAGATTCTTCCAGCATATTCACAAAAACCTCATCATCTTCGGCCTCGTACAGATACGTATCATTACTGGACAGACTGGAATGGATAAGTTGAATATTCCAGTGCCTATTCCCTATTTTATAGTTTAATTTTAAATGAAAAGGAAGTTGCGATAAAAACTTTTTATTTTCTTCTGTCATACTCCTTTTAGAATGATCAATCGCAATGAATCTTGCGTTGGTTTCTTCTTCTGAATGCTTGGATAACGGAAAAATAGGAATATCAAAAGCAATTCTTTCGTCGTGGTTTCCCATCAGACAGGGAACATTTAAATCTCTTATTTTTTCGATGACTTCATTCCCCCATGGAGCAAAATCCACCAGATCTCCAAGGCAAAACTTCTGTCGGATTCCTCTCCTCTCTATATCTTCAAGCACTGCATTCAGTGCAGGAAGATTTCCATGCACATCACTAAAAATCGCAATTTGTATCATATTCATTCAATTGACTGAAACAAATTTACAGGAGAACTCTCACAATATGACCACTGATGCGTATGATATTTCACATCAATGATAAAATCAAAACTATCATTATTCTGATAATAAGTTATTATTTATGCTATTTTTATTATACATCACAGCCAACTAACTTTGCATCATAAAATTTAAACAATCATAAAATGAAAAAAGTATTGATCATCAACGGAGGACAAAATTTCGGACATTCCGGAGGGAAATATAATAATACGATCGCTGAAAATACACTGGAAGTACTTAAAAAAATCGGCAATATAGAAGTAAAGACAACACAGGTTTCAGAAGGCTTCGACAAAGATGAAGAGGTGAAAAAGTTTGTTTGGGCAGATGTTATCATCTACCATACACCGATCTGGTGGTTTCAGCTTCCAAATGGCTTTAAGAAATATATTGATGAGGTTTTCACAGCCGGACACGCCAAAGGAATTTATATGAGTGACGGAAGAAATGCAGAAAATCCGGAAATCAACTACGGCACCGGAGGAATGCTGGGCGGAAGGAAATATATGGTCACTACCAGCTGGAACGCTCCCGAAACAGCATTTACACTTCCCGGAGAATTCTTCAATGAAACCAGCGTAGATAACGGACCTTTATTTGGTTTTCATAGAATGAACGCCTTTGTTTCTCTAGAAAAAATGGATAGTTTTCACTTTCATGACGTAGAAAAAAACGCCAATATAGAGCGTGATATGAAACTTTACAGAGAGCATCTTGAACGTGTTTTTGCACAGGAATTAAAACCACAACCAGCCTGATGAAAATTTATCTTACCGCCATTATCAAAGCCAAAGAAGAATACAGAGCAGAAGTTCTGGAAATTCTTCAGAATATGGTATCAGAAACCAGAAAAGAAGACGCAAACGAACGGTATAGCCTTCATCAGGGAATTGAAGACAAAAACCAGTTTGTCTTCTACGAAATCTGGAAAAGTGAAGAAGGACTGGCTCAGCATAATCAGCAGCCGTACATTCAGGCTTTCGGAGCTATTGTTGACGAAAAATTACAGGAAAAACCACAAATTTATACCTCCCACATTCTTTAATATGAAAAAACTGGCATTTTTATTATTAACCTTATTTACCATAGGATTTATTCAGGCACAAAACCAAAAATCTAACCGTATGAAAAAGAAAATTTTATTTGTCGTGACCAGTCATGATAAAAAAGGAAACACAGGTGAAGATACCGGATATTATCTGGGTGAAGTTTCCCATCCGTGGGAAGTTCTTCACAAAGCAGGATATGAAATTGATTTTGTAAGCCCGAAAGGCGGAACACCACCAGTAGACGGATTCGACTTAAAAGATCCTGTGAACAAAGAGTTCTGGGAAAATAAAGAATACAAAAACAAAATCGATCATTCTTTACAGCCTTCTCAGGTAAATCCAAATCATTACAGCGCGATCTTCTACGCCGGAGGTCATGGTGCGATGTGGGATTTCGCAGACAATACTGAATTGGCAGACATCGCTTCAAAAGTGTATGAAAACGGAGGTATTGTAGCAGCGGTATGTCATGGTCCGGCAGGTCTTGTCAATATTAAGCTGAACAACGGAAAATATCTGGTAGATGGCAAAAAGATCAATGCCTTCACCAATGAGGAAGAAGCTGAAGTACAATTAACGAATGTCGTTCCTTTCCTTCTGGAAGATCAACTGAAAGAAAGAGGAGCACAATTTGAAAAATCAGAACGTTGGCAGAATCATGTGGTAAGCGACCATAGAGTCATTACAGGACAGAATCCTCAGTCTGCAAAAAGTGTAGGGGAAGCTATATTGAAGGAACTTAATCAATAATCAAATTTATTTAACCACAAAAGGCACAAAAGTTTTTAGCACTTAGTTTATTATAAGTTTAAAGACTTGGTGTATAAAGAATACCTCCTAAGTTCTGTGAAAATCTTTGATTTTAATAATGACAAAAATTTGTCGCCCCAGAATTCCCCTCCCTTGGAGGCGTGGCGAAAATTCGAAGAATTTTTGACGAGGTGGTTCGGAGTAGTTCAAAAAACAATGTCTTTTGCGGTTTAAAATACTAAATAAATAATCAAAAAATGGAATACAGAAAATTAGGAAATACGGAACTGGAACTCTCTGCAATTACTTACGGGGCATTTGCTATCGGAGGAAATATGTGGGGCGGGAATGCAAAACAGGATTCCATCAATTCAATTCATGCTTCTTTAGATCACGGGGTAACTTCTATTGATACGGCACCTTTTTATGGTTTCGGACTCAGTGAAGAAATGATCGGAGAAGCGATTAAAGGAAAAGACCGTTCCAAAATTCAGTTATTAACCAAATTCGGTTTGGTATGGGACGGCAGCAATAACGGAAAAGGTGAATTTTTCTTCGATGCAGAAGATGAAGGCAAAACATTTCCTGTCTATAAATATGCTTCGAAAGCTAACATCATCAAAGAAGTGGAAGAAAGTTTAAAAAGACTGGGAACCGATTATATCGATCTTTTACAGCTGCACTGGCCTGACAGCACCACTCCTATCAGCGAAACGATGGAAGCGATGGAACTTCTCATCCAGCAGGGGAAAGTTCTTGCAGCGGGTGTAAGTAATTATACAGTTCCACAGATGCAGGAAGGAAACAGAACGATGAACTTAGCCAGCAATCAGGTTTCTTACAGCATGCTGAATCGTAGTATTGAAAATGATCTCGTTCCTTATTCTTTGGAAAATAATTCAGGAATTATCATTTACAGTCCCATGGAAAGAGGTCTTTTAACCGGTAAATATTTCAAAGAAGATCAATTAAAAGAAAATGATCACAGAAACGGTTATTTTTCTCAGTTTGATTTAAATAAAGTAAAAAATTTCTTAGAAAAAATAGAGCCTGTTGCCCAGGAAAAAGGAGCTTCCCTTTCACAGCTGGTATTGAGATGGACAACTTTGCAGCCGGCGATTACAGTAGTTTTGGCAGGAGCCAGAAATGCACAGCAGGCAATTGAAAATGCCAAAGCAATGGATATTGATCTTTCAAAGGATGAATTGAACTTCATTACTGCTGAATTGTCACAACTTTAATATCAGATGATTGGTCATTGAAAACCAGGTGAAACAACATGCATAGACAAAATAGCCTTCAAAATGAGGGCTATTTTTAGTCAATAACTTTAACAGAAAATTACTTGGCAATCGGTAAGTGCGTACTTACTGCAATTCTGTTCCATGCATTGATGGTGACAATCGCCATGATGATCTGTGCAATCTGTGCATCATCAAAATACTGTTTTGCCTTTTGAAAGGTTTCTTCTGAAAGACCGTTATGGCTGATCAGCGTAATCTCTTCTGTCATCGCTAAAAGCACCTGTTCTTCTTCGCTGAACAGCTCTTTTGCTTCCCTCCATCCTTCAAGAATGAAAATTCTCTGTGTTGTTTCTCCATATTTCAGAGCATCCTGGGTATGCATATCAAGACAGAAAGCACATTTATTGATTTGTGAAGCTCTGATCTTGATTAATTCTTTTTGAATAGGGGTTAATGAAATCGTCTGAAGGTATCCTTCTAATCCCATCATTGCTTTGTAAGCAGCTGAATCTACAGTGGCAATATTTAATCTTGCACTCATAATAGTATTATTTATTGGTTAAATGATCGATACTAAAAAAATATTTCGGCTGAACAGCCAGTAAAAATGCTCCGGCACTTCCTACCCAGACAGAATAATCCAGAGGAGCCTTAATTCCTAAAGCCAAAGTCATAGACAAAGCAAAGACCAGCAGAAGAAACCCTGATCCGTACGCTCCAATCCTGGTTTTCCAGCCCAGAAGCAACATCAAAGGAAAAAGTATTTCGAAAAAAGTAGCGGTATAAGCAGAAAATACACTGAACCCTTCCGGAAGAAAAAAAGTAAGTTTTCTGGTGTAAATTTCAAAGTTCTCCCAATTTCCCCAGGCAGAATTTTTACCCCAAAAACCGAACCGGTCTGCCACCGCAGAAAGCATGGTCACAGCAATGGCAAGTCTTAAAAATAATTGTGGAAGATGAACATTTTTTTCTGTCATGATATTGGCTTTTAATAACATGACAAATCTCCGACTTATGGATGATAAAAATCTTAAACTGGTTTAAGATCGTAATTTCGCCCTGATTTCACTCAGGTATTCGGGAGTAAGATTTAAAAAAGATGCAATCAGATATTGGGGAATTCTCTGGATAAACCACGGATATAAAGTACTGAAATGAACATACAGTTCTTCTCTGGACATTTCATAGAGATAACGGATCCTTCTTTCTGAAGCAGCATAAGCCCTTTGATAAATCATTCTGAAATACCGTTCCATGATCAGATGTTTCTGCAACAAAAGTTCCTGCTGTTGAAGATCAATAACAAGAACCGTAGAACGCTCAACGGCCTGGATACAAAAATCTGATTGGGTCTGTCTTTCATAGGCGAAAGTATCTGTGATCCACCAGTTTTCTATCGCAAATTCTGTGGTCTGCTCCGTTCCTTTCTCATTCACAAAAAACTTCCTCAAACAGCCCGCAGAAACAAAAAACATCGATCTGCAGATCTCCCCCTGAAGCATCAGACTCTGTTTTTTTTTCACTTCGATCTCCCTGAAAAAAGAAAATATAGAAACATATTCTTCATCAGTGACCGTAATAAATTTATTTAAATGCGCCTTAAAAGTATCCATCTTTGCAATTGATTAACCAAACTTAACTTTATTTTTTTAGTTTTACAATCTTAAAAACATTAAATAATGGAACTTATTGCTAAAATCCTGATTGCCATCGTTGCACTGGAACACCTCTACATCTTATGGATGGAAATGTTTGCCTGGGAAACCAAGGGAAAAGAAGTATTTAAAGCGGCATTGCCTGCTGAAATGTTTAAGCCCACCAAAGGTCTTGCTGCCAACCAGGGGCTTTATAATGGTTTTCTCGCTGCCGGATTGATCTGGTCATTCCTGATTGAAGATCCCAAATGGCAAACCAATGTCGCTCTGTTTTTTCTGGGTTGTGTAGCTATTGCGGGAATTTATGGTGCTATTTCAGCGACCAAGAAGATATTTTTCGTACAGGCATTGCCAGCGATATTAGCGATCATTGCGGTCGTATTGAGTAATTTTTCTCATCTTATGCAGAGATAATATTATTCATTAACGCAAAGGGACAAATTTCTTTCCAATTCGACTGATGTAAAGCGCAAATCCGATATCTCCGATAAAATTGAATACGATAGTCATTGCAAGGAATGAAGCAATCTCAGAAAAAGATAGATTTGAGATTGCTTTACCTAAAGGTTCGCAATAACACTGGATTTCCCACACATTATGCGGATAAAACAGATTTTTTCTTGTTGTGGAAAATGTATACTGCAAAAAAATCTTTCAATTTTTAAATCTTTCAATACTACCCCATCGACTCCCTGATCTTCTCCCGATGAATAATTCCCCAATTCACCAGAGTTTCCGTTACCGGGAAAACTGATTTTCCGTATTCTGTCACAGCATAAGCTACAGTAATAGGTTTTGTATCCTGAATTGTTCTTGTGATGAGAAGATTCATTTCCAGTTCTTTCAGTTCTTTGCTGAGCATTTTAGCAGAGATTCCGGTAATACCCCGTTGCAGCTTTTTGAAATGAATCTGCTGATCTGTTCTGTTCGTGAGATACCGAATAATCATCAGTTTCCATTTTCCTCCCAAAACATCCAGACTGTCACGCATAGCAAATAGCTCTTCCGTACAGTTGGCTACTCTTTCTATTCCGTTTTCTATGATTTTTGCCATAATAGTTTCATTAAGGTAACTAGTTACCAATAGTTAACTGGTAGCAAATATAAACTATTCTCTTTTTACATTTGTCTATCAAATTACTCTTATGAAAGCCATTGTATTAAATGAAAAATTCCAACTCGGAGAGGCTGAGATAGAAAAACCTGAACCGAAAAGTCATGAAGTTTTAATTCAAATCAAAGCCAGCGGTTTTAACCCTATTGATTATCAGATGATGGAGAACGAACTGGAACGGAAACTTCTCAAATCACCTGTTTTAGGCCGGGAAATTTCGGGAGTTGTTGTTGAAAAAGGTGCAGATGCCCACCAGTTCAATATTGGAGACGAGGTATATTGTGGAAGTGGATCTATGGGAAGCAACGGTTCTTACGCTGAATATGTTGCTGTTCCCGAAGTTATTGTTGCTTTAAAACCTAAAAACAGTTCTTTTGAACAGGCCGCTGGCATTCCATCAGCCGGACTTACCGCAGTGCAGATTTTTAACCGTTTAAAACTGAACCACGATGATTCTGTTCTGGTTACCGGAGCAGCAGGTGGCGTTGGTTCTTTTGTCATCAAATTATTAATGGCTAATCATTTTCAGAAAATTACAGCGACTGTCGGAAGTGAAGAAAACAGACAGATCCTTCTTGGATTAGGATTAAAAAATGATCAGATCATCAATTATAAAGAGGAAAACCTCACCAAAAATCTTTTAAAAGCTAACAATGAACAGCTTTTCGACTTCGGAATTGATCTGGTTGGAAATTATATGTCTGAAATCACGGCGGATGTTTTAAAAATCAATGGCATGTATGCAGATGTTACCGCACTGGTCACAAAAGATGCCCACGAAACCCTTTTCAACAAAGGAACCGTGATCATGAATATCTCCAATTATTCCTACAGCATGAATAAAGACTATCACTATTACAAAGGAAGCCTCGAGGAACTTTCGAGACTTATTGAGAACGAAACCATCAGTCCGCCTAATTATAAAACGATTGGAAATCTTTCTCTGGACACGGTTTTAAAGGCTCATTCCATACTTAAAAACAATCAGACTCAAGGTCATAAACTCATCATGAAACATTAAACTATGAATACAATACCCAGACGTATCGTCACAGGAATTAAAAACGGAAAATCAACCATTATAGAAGATCAACAGACAGAAAATGTAGTAGAACATCTTCCGGGCCTGATTATTTCGGATATCTGGAATACTCAGAAAATGCCGGCAGGACTGGACCTTGAAACCCGAATTCCTAACACAGGATTTCCACAGACCCCTAAAAACGGAACTTATTTCCGTTACGTGGTTATTCCACCGGATAAAGACCTCGGCGTTGAATTTAAAGCAGGAGAACCTCATCCCATGATGCACCAGACGCAAACCCTGGATTACATTGTTATTCTTTCAGGAAAACTCCATCTGATCATGGAAGACGGAGAAACGCTTCTTCAACCCGGAGATATTGTCATTCAAAGAGGTACCAATCATGCCTGGAGTAACCGGTCAGATGAGCCGTGTATTCAGCTCGCTGTACTGATTGATGCGGAAATTCAGATTTAAAAATTGAAGAATTGAAAGATTGAAAGATTTTTCCGGAGTATACATTTTCCACAACAGTAAAAAATCTGTGTCATCTGTATCATCTGCAGGAAACCATGTGTCATTGCGAACCTTTGGTGAATCAATCTCAACAAAAAGATATAACTACAAAGCAGAAATCTCCAGAAGTTTCTGCTTCATGGTTTCAGGTGCCAATAATCCTTCATGATAATACACCAGTTTCTGATCTTTATCCAGAACAATCCACAAAGGATAAACAGGCTGATTTTTGTTTTTAGATAAAGCTACAGCCAGCTCATGGATTCCTGAGTTTCCATTCTGCAGATATCTGAATTCCCGACCCTGAAACCTTATTTTATCTTTCGTTTTTTCAGCTTCAAAATTCACCATATAAAAATTTTTATTGATCAGATCAACAATTTCCTGGTCTTTATTCAATGCAGACTTTTCCATTTTGCAAACTGAGCACCAGTCCGTATACAAATGGATGATTACAGGTTTCGGATCTTTTTTCATAGATGTTTCAAGATCAGAAAAAGTGCCTGTCTTCATCTGAGACAGATAAAAACAAGGCACTAACATTAAAAATAAAATAAAAGTTTTCATTTCAAAGTATATTTTACCCCCAGAAAACCTCTGATTCTCTGCATCGGTGCGTAGCCGTAAGCAGTGTCAAAAGTATAATGGTTCGGATTACTTATCGGATCGTCTGCATACTTATCAAAGGGGTCAAAAGGTCTCATCAAAGGATCTTTCGGTGTAAAATTGAAGAGATTCTTAACTCCGCCATACACTTCAAAACCGGATTTGAAACTTTTTGAAACCTGAATATTGGCTAAAGAATAAAACGGCGAATATTCCGGACGGTAGTCGTTTGGCAATACCGGAAGTCTCATCGGCCCGTAGAATTGTCCTGTAAAATCTAAAGTCAAATCATTGGTGAACTTATACGAGAGATTATAAGTCCCGCTCCACTTCGGCGCATGCAGCTGCTGTGATTTTTTATGATCCTCATCAAATTTCTGATACACATCGAGATAGGTCACTCCTACATTGACGCTCAAAGGAAAGCTGAAATTGAAATCCACATTCATGGATGCTCCTCTGGAAATTCCGTATCCATGGAGATTATCATAAATAATTTTATCCGGATCAGTATCAAAATCTCCTACGATCTTATTGCTGAAATAAGTATAAAATGCAGAAGCATCAAGCTGTAACAAACGGGTTCCAACAGGAATCTTCCAGATGTAATTTAAATTTCCATTGACCGATCTCTCAGGCTTCAAATCAGATTTGATCATTACTTCCCGTGACCCCGTCAAGGCTGCGTGATCTTCGGTAAACAGATTGACTACTCTGAATCCGGTTCCGAAATTGAACCTCAGCGTATGGTAAGGATTCGGGGAAAATTTCCAGGCAAACCTTGGCGAATGTACTTCATGATGGATCTTATCATAATCAAAACGGTAACCTACCAACAGAGTATTCTTATCATTGATTTCCCATTGGTCCTGAACAAATGCTCCCCAGATAGGAGATTTCATCGGTGCGTTGGTGATTCCGTCTCCCGATAAAGTTCCGGGCGTATTGTCATCATAGAAGGTCCGTTTGAAAGTAACTCCTCCTGTCAAATCATGGTTCCCCAGCTTTTTACTCCAGTACGTTTGTGCAAAAGCCACTTTTTGAAGCGCATTATAGGGATTAGTACCATAAAAAGAATTCTGATCATGATAATTGTAAGAAAACTGGGTAACGATATATTCTTTTAAAGGCCATTGATACAATCCAAAAACTTCCGCTCTGTTGGTATAAATACTCTCACCATAGACATCACCACTTCCACGATAAGATCTGTTCCACTGCATTTCTCCACCAAAACGGTCTTCATAGAGATACCTCATGGCAAAACTTGCCTGACGATTTTCTTTTCGCTGAAAATTCCATTTATTAAATACTGAAACTCTGCTTTGTAATGCTGCATCTGTGAAATTGTCTTTGTTCTGGTCTATTTTTTCTTTAAAGCTGAAATAGTTTATACTTAACAAAGACGCCGCATTCTTTCCAATATTAAATTTCGTTGAAACATCAAGATTATTTTCACTCCACGTGCTCGTCATCATGTCAACACTCAGTTTGGGGGCTGTCAACGCATTTTTGGTGATAATGTTAATCACCCCACCCATCGCTTCAGAGCCGTAGATAGAAGAAGCCGGACCTTTAACCACTTCAATTCTGTCCACAAGGCTGTTAGGAATTCCACTCAGTCCGTAGACCGTAGACAATGAGCTTACAATAGGCATTCCATCAATCAGAATCATCGTGTAAGGCCCTTCCAGACCATTGATGTGAATATCTCCGGTGTTGCATACCGAGCAGTTCAGCTGAGGTTTTACCCCATTTACCATGGCAATGGCCTCAAAAATACTGGGAGTAGGATTTTTCTGGAAAAATTTCTGGCTGTAAACTTCTACGGCTACAGGACTTTTTGATCTGCTGAAAGGTTTTATCGTTCCGGTAAGAACCACATCATCAATGGTACTCATTCTGACTTTAGGTTGGGAAACTGCAGATGAATCCTTTTCTACAGGGTGCTGCCAACTCAGACTATCGGTCTCCTGAGAAAAACAGTAAGAAGATAAAAGAGTTATAGAAAATAGTATTCGCTTCATGAAATTAAAATTGTTAGACAAATCTAACAATTATTTTTGAATTACAAAACACCATGACAAATGTTGTTAGAATGAATTCACGAAAAATGATTAAATTTGAGAAACTAGATATAAAAGTACTATGAGATATCATCAGGCGGGAAACATCCCACAAAAAAGGCATACGATTTTCAAATCACCGGAAGATAAATTTTATTATGAACAACTTTTCGGAACGGAAGGCTTTCATGGAATTTCATCGCTGCTTTATCATACTCACCGTCCTACACAGATCAAATCTATCGGAGAGCCGAAAGATGTGACGCCTAAAATTGCGGTAGAAAAAAATATTGCTCCGAGAATGTTTAAGGGAATGAATGTAACGCCCGAAGATGATTTCATGGACAGCAGAAAGATCCTTCTGATGAACAATGACCTGAAAATGGGATTGGCAAAACCCAGAAAGTCGATGGATTATTTCTACAAAAATGCTGAATGCGATGAACTTTTGTACGTTCACAACGGAACTGGTATCCTGAAAACCTTTGTAGGAGATCTGGAATTTGTAACCGGTGATTATCTTATTATTCCGAGAGGAACCATCTACCAGGTTGAGCTGAAATCAGATGATACCGTATTTTTCGTACTTGAAAGCCACTCTCCTATTTACACTCCGAAACGCTACAGAAATGAATTCGGACAGCTTCTGGAGCATTCTCCGTTCTGCGAAAGAGATATGATTGCCCCTGTATTCAAAGAGCCAAAAGATGAAAAAGGAGAATTTTTAATTAAAGTAAAAAAAGAAAACCAGATCACGGATTTCATCTATGCGACACACCCGTTTGATGTCGTAGGATGGGACGGATATTTTTATCCTTACAAATTCAATATCAAGAACTTTGAACCAATTACAGGAAGAATTCACCAACCGCCTCCGGTACATCAGAATTTTGAAGGTCATAACTTTGTCGTGTGCTCTTTCTGTGCCAGAATGTATGACTATCATCCAATGGCTATTCCTGCCCCGTATAATCACTCCAATATCGATTCTGATGAGGTTTTATTCTATACGGAAGGTGATTTTATGAGCCGTAACCACATCGATCTGATGGACTTCACTTTACACCCGGGAGGAATCGTACACGGACCTCACCCGGGCGCTATGGAAAGAAGCATCGGTAAAAAATTTACTGAAGAATACGCCGTAATGGTGGACCCTTTCCGTCCGTTGAAAATCACGGAAGAAGCTTTAAAAGTAGAAGATCCTTCTTATAAAACTTCATGGCTGGAAGAATCAGACAAAACCATGGAAGACCGTTCTCAGGAATAAAAAATCACTCATAAAAAAAATTCCATTATGTACAATTATATTAGTGCAGAAGAAGCCATATACACCGTAAAAAGTGGAAACCGCGTATTTTTCCACGGAAGTGCATGTACTCCGAATTATCTTATTGATGAACTGGCAAGACAGTCTCACCGTCTGGAAAATGTGGAAATGGTTTCCATTACGCAGCAGGGAAATGTGGAAATTGCAAAACCTCAATACAAAGATAATTTCTTTGTTAATTCTCTATTCGTATCAACTCCCGTGCGGGATGCGGTAAATTCTGAGCGGGGAGATTTCGTCCCTGTTTTCTTAAGTGAAATTCCTATTTTATTCAGAAAAAATATACTGCCGCTGGATGTAGCTTTAGTCACCGTTTCTCCACCGGACAAGCATGGTTTCTGTACCCTTGGAACCTCTGTAGATGTAGCAAGAGCAGCAGTAGACACGGCCAAACTCATTGTGGCTATCGTAAATCCTCTGATGCCGAGAACGCACGGAGACGGAATGATCCACATTAGCAGAATTCATAAGCTGGTATGGCATGAAGAGGAACTTCCTACCGTAGACTATGGTTCAAAGGTAGGTGAAGTTGAAATGCTTGTTGGTAAAAATGTAGCTGAACTGATTGATGACAGATCTACTCTTCAAATGGGGATTGGAACGATACCTGATGCTGTTTTAAAGTGCTTAACGAATCACAAAGACCTCGGCGTACACACTGAAATGTTGAGTGATGGAGTCATTGATCTGATTCAAAATGATATTATTAACAATAAATATAAAGGTTACAACGATAATAAAACGATCACAAGTTTTTGTTTCGGAACCAGAAAACTCTATGATTATGTAGATGACAATACGGTTTTTGATTTTAAAGACGTAAGTGATGTGAACTTCCCGATCAATATTATGAGGAACAAAAAGATGGTAGCCATTAATTCTGCTATCGAGATCGACCTTACGGGACAGGTATGTGCAGATTCCATCGGAACCCTACAATACAGTGGAATCGGAGGTCAGATGGACTTTATGAGAGGCGCAGCTTTAAGTGAAGACGGAAAACCCATCATCGCCATCACTTCAAGAACTAAAAAAGGAATCTCCAGAATCGTTCCGTATCTTAAACAGGGTGCCGGAGTGGTAACCACAAGAGGACATATTCATTATGTTGTGACAGAATATGGTACCGCTTATTTATATGGTAAAAACCTACGTCAGAGAGCTCAGGAACTGATCAGTATCGCACACCCTGATGACAGGGAAATGCTGGAAAGAGCTGCCTATGAACGATTTAAACATTAAATATTCTGAGTGATAGTTTTTCTTATCCTTCTTTTTCATAGGTGAAATCAACAAAATATGAACAAAAACAAAACTAATCTTAAAAAAAATTTAACATTTTGGCAGTGTTTTTGATAAACTCATTTAAAACATAAGGAAATTGAAGACTATATATAATTCGATAAGGGAAGAGGTTGAAAAGCATTTAAAGGTAAGGAATTCTGTTTTGGGAAATGTGAGTGAATGGAAACGAAGCCATTATATTATTCTTTCCGAAATTATAAAAGATGAACTGTCTGACTCTGAAGAATTAAAAGGGGGAAAAAAATTTGAAATAGGAAATACAATATCGCACGTTACTTTGCAGCGTTTTTTTGAAAATGACTATCAGGATAAAACCCATAATGATCTCAGGTTCCTGAAAACACTGGATAAAATATGTATTTTCCTTGGATATAAAGATTTAAACGACTACATACAGTCGGTTAAGTTGAAAAACAGAGAGAAAGAACTCGATGACGATCTGGAGTTTCTCACGAAAATGGTGTATGATTATTGCGCAACCGCATTTGAATTTTATAAGCATTTTCCCGAGCACAAACCGGAATTCTTTAAAAAACTGGTATTTGATGACTCTCCATTTTTAGAAAGAACTTCACAATTCAGCAAAGAATTATGTGAAAGGGATTTCAACCTGGTGACCAAGAATAACCGCTCCAATTATGAAGTTTTTGATATTCATGTTGTGACTGATGAACCTGAAAAAAAAATATTGGAAACCCAGGAATTCTGGAATCTTTTGTTTAAGGTCGGTGAAAACGGAGAAGAACATTTTGTCAACCAACTTAATACACAAATTTATTTTATCCGTAAAATAGACAACGTATGGAAAATCTGGGATAATTATAATCCGGATGCCGGAATCCTCAACAGGAAAGTAGACCGATAAATAAAAAAGCCGTAGAATCTCCTACGGCTTCCTTTTTTCGAAAATATTTTTTTTTCACTTGTTCTTTGTATAACAAATGTAGACATCCCATCTCATTTTAATTAAACTTAAATATACTTAAATGAACTCTTCTTTAACTTTATGTTAAGTATATTCAAGGAATCCTGTTGAATATTTTCGCTATTTATAAGATTTTTGTAATTTGCATTCCATTAAATAAAAGTAAAAATAGAAATATGTCAACACTTACATTTGCCGAAAAAATTGCTCAAGCTGAGAATTTTTTACCGATCAACGGTACAGATTACATTGAGTTTTATGTAGGAAATGCTAAACAGGCTGCCCATTATTACAAAACCGCTTTCGGTTTTCAGTCTTTAGCATATGCTGGTCCCGAAACAGGAGTAAGAGACCGCGCCTCTTATGTTCTTCAACAGGGGAAAATAAGATTGGTATTAACAACGGGGCTTAAATCCGATTCACCTATCAGCGAACACGTAAAAAAACACGGTGATGGAGTGAAAATTTTGGCACTTTGGGTAGATGATGCTTACGCCGCTTTTGAGGAAACAACCAAAAGAGGTGGAAAACCATATCTTGAGCCTGTGACTTTAACAGACGAGCAAGGTGAAGTAAGAATGTCCGGTATTTATACCTACGGAGAGACCATTCACATGTTTATTGAAAGAAAAAATTATAAAGGAGCTTTCATGCCAGGATATGAAAAATGGGAAAGTGCTTACAATCCTGAAGACGCTGGTTTATTATATGTAGACCACTGTGTCGGAAACGTAGACTGGAACAGAATGATCCCTACCGTGGAATGGTATGAAAAAGTAATGGGCTTTGTCAACATTCTTTCTTTTGACGATAAGCAGATCAATACAGAATATTCTGCATTGATGTCTAAAGTAATGTCAAACGGAAACGGATTTGCCAAATTCCCGATCAACGAACCGGCAGAAGGTAAAAAGAAATCTCAGGTTGAAGAATACCTTGACTTCTACGAGGGAGAAGGTGTACAGCATATCGCTGTTGCTACAAGGGATATCATCCACACTGTTACTGAATTGAAGAAACGTGGGGTAGAATTCCTTTCCGCTCCACCGGAGGCTTATTATGACATGGTTCCTGAAAGAGTGGGTCATATTGACGAAGATCTTAAAAAATTACAGGACTTAGGCATCCTTATTGATCATGATGAAGAAGGATACTTGCTTCAGATCTTTACCAAGCCTGTAGAAGACCGTCCTACCCTGTTCTTCGAGATCATTGAAAGACACGGTGCACAGAGTTTTGGTGCCGGAAACTTCAAAGCATTGTTCGAAGCACTGGAGAGAGAACAAGACAGAAGAGGAAATCTTTAATTTTACAATACATTACAAGTTTTGTCAGGAATTTTCATCCTGACAAAACTTTTTTTTAAAAACACATATTATGAGAAAAATTTTAATGGGGATGTTTTTTTTCGGAACATTAGGGCTTAGTGCTCAGTATGGAACCTTAAATGAGATCCTTAACCGCCTGGAAGAAAGAAAAGGCATCAATCAACATCTTGAAAATGAAAACATTGACAATAAGAAATTTGTCTTCATTAAAGATGCAGAAGACCATACAGAAAGAGATTTTATCGTTATTAAAGGAAACCAGGCTACCTATGTAGAAGTTTTTGATGACAAAGCTACCGGAGAAAGCAGTTCCAACGTTTTTACAGGCGACATTGTCAGAAGAAAAAACATTGTTTCTCTAAGGGCAGATAAACTTGAAAACAAAAAAGTTCCGATGCCGGTGACCAAAACATTACTGCTCACCAGGCAGAAAGACATTCTGTATCTTATTGATGTGAACACAAAAGACAGATGGATAGATGAGGCTTCTTATTCCAAAAATAAATAAATTCCCACGAACATCAAATCGGGATAACAGATTTCTGTAGATTTGTTATCTTACAACTTAATTTAATTCTAAAACTTTATGAAATCATTTGTAGAATATTCTTCGGATTCAGATTTTTCTATACATAATATTCCTTTCGGAGTAACAGTTTTTAACAAAGAATATATCGGATGCTGTACGAGAATCGGAGATCAGGTCGTGGATCTTGCCACTCTCCATGATCTGGGGTATTTTGAAGACATTAAAGGATTGGAAGATAATGTTTTTGAAGCCTATACTCTCAACGAGTTTATCGAACTTGGAAAGCCAATTACCAATGCGGCACGTACCAGAATTCAGGAACTTTTGCAGGAAGGTTCTATTTTGTCAAAAGACGAAAAAACGATTGCAGATGCATTTTATGACCTGGACAAAGTAAAAATGATGATGCCTGTACACATCGCAAATTACACAGACTTTTACAGCAGCATTGAACACGCCACCAACGTTGGAAAAATGTTCCGCGACCCTGAAAACGCTTTACTTCCCAACTGGAAACATCTTCCGGTAGGATACCATGGAAGAGCTTCCTCCATCGTAGTTTCAGGAACCGATATCAACCGACCTAAAGGACAAACGAAACCTGCAGATGCAGACCAACCACTTTTCGGACCTAGCAAGCAGCTGGATTTTGAACTGGAAATGGCCTTTATTCTTAACAGAAACTCAGAAATGGGCGAAAGTATTTCCACAAAGGATGCTGAAGAGGCCATCTTCGGAATGGTGATATTCAATGACTGGTCGGCAAGAGATATTCAGGCTTGGGAATATGTTCCGCTGGGACCTTTCCTAGGTAAAAACTTTGGGTCCTCTATCTCTCCATGGGTAGTCACTATGGAAGCACTGGAGCCATTCAGAACGGCTTCTCCAAAACAGGAGCCTGCAGTTTTAGACTATTTACAGTTTGAAGGTGATAAAAATTACGATATCAATCTTGAAGTGTATCTACAGCCTGAAAACGGTGAAGAAAACCTGATTTCAGAAAGTAACTATAAATTCATGTACTGGAATATGACTCAGCAATTGGCCCATCATACCATCAACGGATGTAATGTGGAAGTTGGAGATCTATACGCCAGCGGAACCATTTCAGGAAGTGATCCAAAGTCTTTCGGATCTATGCTGGAACTGACTTGGAGAGGACAAAACCCGTTAAAGCTGAAAGACGGAAAAGAAAGAAAATTCATTGAAGATAACGATACGGTGACTATGAAAGCGTGGTCTGAGAAAGATGGCATAAGAGTAGGTTTCGGAGAAGTTTCCGGTAAAATCATTCCAACACTTTAATATTTTCAACCACAAAAGTCACAAAAGATTTTTATGATTACACAGTCATATTTAACTGATCTGACATACAAGATAAACGGCGCCTGCATAGAAGTTCACAAAATTCTAGGCGCCGGTTTATTAGAAAGTGTATATCATAAATGTCTGGAAGAAGAGTTCAGATTAAGAAACATTAATTTTCAATCTGAGCTAAAAGTTCCTGTAGTCTATAAAGGAAAGGAAATCAAATGTGACTTTTTTTTGTGATTTTCTAGTTGAAGATTTAATTGTTGTCGAATTAAAATCAGTCACTGAGTTCAATGATATTCACCGATCTCAAATTTTAAATTATATTAATTTAATGAAAAAGCCCAAAGGAATTCTAATTAATTTTAATGTAAAAAACTTGTATCATGAAGGACAGGAAACTTTTGTAAATAAATATTACAATATGCTTTTTTGAACTTTAAAACAATTGATTTTACTTTAAAAACTTTTGTGACTTTTGTGGTTAATAATAAACAATGAAAACAGTAATCCCCTCCGAATTATCCCCCGTACAGCTTCAGACCATCATGCAGACCGCCGTGTCTCCACGTCCTATTGCTTTGGCTTCTACGATAGATAAAAACGGAACTATTAATTTATCACCATTCAGTTTTTTTAATATGTTCAGTACGGTTCCTCCGATCTTGATTTTTTCACCATCGAGAAGAGTTCGTGACAATACCACTAAACATACTCTGGAAAACGTTCTGGAAGTTCCCGAAGTAGTTATCGGAACTGTAAATTTCCCAATCGTACAACAGATTTCTCTGGCTTCTACTGAGTATGAAACCGGAGTGAATGAATTCATCAAATCCGGACTGACCATGAAAGAAGCAGATCTGGTACAGCCTAAGCTGATTGAAGAATGCCCGGTAAACTTTGAATGCAAAGTTTTGGAAGTAAAATCTCTGGGAGACCAGGGAGGCGCTGGAAATCTTGTGATTTGTGAAGTTCAGAAAATTCATATCAGAGAAGAATATCTGAACGAAGCCGGAAACCTGAATCAGCAAAAACTGGATATGGTGGCCCGTTTAGGAGGCAACTTCTATTCAAGAAGCAATGAGAACAGCCTTTTTGAGGTTCCAAAACCATTGGTAACAAAAGGAATCGGTTTTGATCTTTTGCCGGACTCCATCAAATACAGCAAAATATTTACAGGAAATGATCTGGGAATGCTCGCCAATGTAGAGATTCTTCCCGCAGGAGATTTTCATGCTGATGAGAATGTTCATAGAAACGCTCAGAAATTACTTTTGGAAAGTAAGATTGATGAGGCCTGGACGCTTTTAACGATATTATAATTCAAAAAACAAAACCAGCCTAAATTCAGGCTGGTTTTTATAATATAGCTATTCTTTTATCTGTGGTAAAACTTCATTATCCTCATGGTCATTGCAATGAGCAGAAGGAATACTATTTAGATTTTAATGTTTCAGTAACTGTAATCTTTCCTTTTTCAGCAAAATCTGTTACTTTTCCGTTTTTATCAATAGACACATTAAGATTGTCATTCTTTGAATCGTAGAAGATGGATGTGGAATATCCCGGGCAGTCATGCTGCTTACATCCTGTTACTTTATAGATTCCGTTTTCAGATACTACAGGAGATTCTACGTTGAAATTTTTAAGCATTTCATCATATTGCGTTCCGGTAAGTTTTTTAACCCTTTCGGCAAAACTTTTATCTTCAAATAATTTAATATCATGAGGATATTTTCCCTCATTTTTAGTAATGATATTATCTGAGGAAGCATTAGCAGGTGAAGCTGCTGAGTCGGTTTTTGGAGCTGCCAAAGAATCATTTGATGCATTGACGGTGATTGAATCCGTACCGGTAGAAGAACTCTCAGTTTTTACTTCTTTTTTACAGGAAACTACGGCTAATAAAGAAAACCCACATGCGCTTAGGATCAATTTTTTCATCATAATTTTTAATATGTTCATTTATATTTGAACGTTGATATTCAAATTTTATTCCACTATTAAAATTATTTCATATTTTTATTTATAAAATCGATGCATTTTTCTGTGACGATGCTGAGGTTTTCCGGAAGCTCTTTTTCTGTCCATGGTTCTTTTGAACCGAAAGTATGATCTGCATTTTCAACTAAAAACAATTCTGAATTCGGATTCAGGATATGAAGATGTTCCGCATTTTTTACATTGACACTTTCATCATCGGTTCCGTGGATGACCAGTACGTAAGCTTTGGCCATTTCTGTCGCTCTCTCTACGTCAAAACGGTGAATATTATTCTCAAAATCTTCATAAAACTGATAATAATGGGGCATTTCCTGTTGAGTTCTTCCGTTCAGTACATAATACACCCCTTCTTTTTTCCAGTTTTCCAGGGCTTCATCTTTTGGAAAACGTTCCAAAGTATCTACACTGGCCAGTGTGATCAAACCGTTGATTCTTTCGTCTTCATATGTCTTTATAATAGAAATTCCGCCACCTCTGCTGTGTCCGATCAGAATTATTTTCTGATCATCTACCTGGGGTGCTTTCACAAAATGATCAATCACAACGCCAAGATCAGAAAGTTCTTTTGAATAATTGTTATTACCAAAAGCTTCCAGATCGGCAAAGTGGTGTGGATCTTCAACGGTGGTTCCGTTGTGGGAAGCATTGAATTTCACAAAGAAAAAGCCAGCTTCTGCCAACTTTTCAGCCATCAGATTCCAGGCTCCCCAATCCTTATACCCTTTATAACCATGAACAAAGATCACCAATGGTAATTTTTCATCAGTTTCAGGATAAAATGCGTCTGCCAGAAAATCTCTTGTCTCAGGATTTTGAAGCCTTATATTGATCTCTTTTATCAATTTCATATCATAAAAACGTTTTGTATACGGTTTGCAGTATTTCACTTGAACCTAAATATATGAAAAATTTTTTAGTCGTTTATTTTCCTCTTTCTCAAATACGAAACGCTTCAGCCGGAATTCATTTTTTTTAAATATAAAGCAGGCCAAAAAGAATACACTAAAAAAATAACCTTAATTTTGCGGTATGCTGGATTTAAGAACGGTAACCGTGATGCGTTACATCCTGCCGCTGAGGGAAGGCGGATCTCTTCCTGCTTTGGCAGAAGCTGATGATGATTTTAAATATGTACTGAAATTTCGTGGCGCAGGCCACGGAGTTAAAATGCTGATCTCTGAACTTTTGGGCGGTAAGATCACAGAAGCTCTGGGACTACCGATTCCTGAGCTTGTATTCGTCAACCTCGATGTGGACTTCGGAAGAACAGAAGCTGATGAAGAAATCCAGGAACTCCTGAAATTTTCAGAAGGACTGAATCTTGGACTGCATTATCTTTCAGGTTCCATCACTTATGACCCTGGGGTAAAGGTGGATCCGCTTCTGGCTTCAAAGATTGTATGGCTGGATGCATTTATTACCAATATTGACCGTACTTTCAGGAACACCAATCTTCTGATGTGGCATAAAGAGCTTTGGGTTATCGACAATGGAGCATCATTTTATTTCCATCATTCGTGGCAGAATTTTGATGCGGCAGCTAAGACTCCCTTCAAATATGTGAAAGATCACGTTCTGCTTCCGAAGGCAAAAATGTTGGATGAGGCCGATACATTTGCTCATGAAGTGCTGAATGACACCTTATTCAGGGATATTGTCAATTTAATTCCTGAAGACTGGCTTCAATGGAAGGATGCAGATGAAACACCGGAGGAGATCCGTGAGATCTACTTCCAGTTTATGAAAACCAGGTTAGAAAATTCTCAAATCTTTGTAAACGAAGCGAAAAATGCAAGAGGATAAAATATACGAATACGCTGTCATACGCCTGGTGCCGAAAGTTGAAAGAGAAGAATTTTTCAACATCGGACTTGTGATGTTCTCTAAAAAAGAGAAGTTTATCCGTGTGGAATTCTATCTGTGTCCGGATAAATTCAAGCTGATGCACAGTAAAATTGATTACGACGACATTATCCAGAATCTGGAAAGCTTCCAAAAAATTGCAAACGGCGACAAACAAGGAGGCCCAATAGCTTTGATGGATATCCCCGAACGTTTCCGATGGTTAACCGCTGTAAGAAGCTCTGTCGTTCAGACCTCAAGACCTCATCCGGGAAAATCCAAAGATCTGGAAAAGACTTTTGGTAAACTTTTTGAAGAGTTAGTAAAGTAAAAATCTATTACAAAAAGTATTCTATGAAATCATTGACAAACAACATATCAATCTACAGGTTTTTCACAAACCTGTTTTTTGTTTTATCTTTAAGTATATTTCATTTAAGTTATTCACAAGAACAAAATCAGCTCGAACCCAAGACAGGGAAAAGCAACCTTCTTCCAAAAATATCAACAGTAACAGAGAATGTCACGTATAAAACCAATGAAAAAGGAACTCCGCTCCTACTGGATATTTATACGCCGAAAAATGTTGCTGATGAAAAAATGCCCGTCGTAGTCTATGTTCATGGAGGTGCATGGGTAAAAGGCGATAAAACGTTAAGAGATGGGAGCTATATTGAAACATTCATTGCAAAACTTCTCGACAAAAAATATGCAGTCATCAGTATAGACAATACGCTTCTCAATGACAGCATTCATTTTCCTGTTCCTTTGGAAGATACCAAAGATGCCGTAAGATGGGTAAGAAAAAATGCGGCAACCTATCATTTTGACCCTGATAATATTGGATTTTTCGGTGCTTCTTCCGGTGCACACCTTTCTATGCTTGCGGCTTACACCCCCGATAATCAATTTATCGGAAGCCCGGAACTTTCTGCTTATTCAGCAAAGGTTAATTATGTGGTAGATCATTACGGGCCTTCAGACCTTGACAAACTGCTGCATACAAGGCTTGGAAAAGTACCGGTATTCTTGTTCGGACTGGCAGCACAAAAAATTGTAGACCTCAGATCAGATCTTGTGAGAGGATTGTCCGGATACGATATTAAAAAAGAACAAAGAAAGGCTGTTGACTATTTCAAAACAATTTCTCCTCTAACCTATGTTTCGGGTGGTGTTCCTACCTTGATCATGCAGGGAAATAAAGACAAAGTCGTTCCTATGCAACAGTCTAAGAAGCTGCATAGAAAACTTACCCGGGAAAATGTTCAGAATAGCCTGATCATTGTAAAAAATGGCATTCATGGTTTCGGAACAACAGATAAAGCGTATATGGATCAACTCACAGATCAGATGGTGGACTTTATCGTTTCCCAGAAAAAATAAAAATACATCTATTTAAAAATTACATTCAAATTAAATAACTAAAAATCAATCAAATAAATTATATAATTTAACAGTATATCAAAAATTTGCTAATTTAATATACATACCATTATTTTTTACACCTAAAATAATTAACTTGGCTTTTGTTTAAAGTATTTTTAACAAAATGTCCAATATTTTTAATTATTCATTCTTAAAAAACAGATGGTATGGATTTTCTGAATAACACCAATGCACTCACGCTGATATTTGTTTCAGTCCTTATTTTTGCGATTGCGTACCGCTTTTATGGTATTTTCATTGCCAATAAAGTCCTGCGACTTAATGATAAAAACACTACGCCTGCAGTAGAATTTGCAGACGGAAAAGATTATGTAGCCACCAATAGAAATGTTCTTTTTGGGCATCATTTTGCAGCGATTGCCGCTGCCGGGCCTTTAGTTGGACCGGTGTTGGCGGCACAATTCGGATATCTTCCCGGTGCATTATGGATCCTGATAGGATGCGTGCTTGGCGGTGGTGTTCATGATATGGTCGTTTTATTTGCATCGGTTAGACATAAAGGACAAAGTCTTGCTACGATTGCATCTAAAGAAATTGGAAAGACTACAGGAACGGTTGCCGGTTTTGCCATTTTATTTATTCTGATTCTTACATTGGCCGGTTTGTCACTGGCCTGTATCAATGCGATGCATGAAGCTTCATGGTCTCTTTTTACTGTTGTCATCACAATGCCTATTGCAGTGATTATGGGATTGATCATGAGATACAGAAAAAACAGTGTGCTTTTTGCGAGTATTTTGGGCGGTATCCTTTTAATAGCTGGAATCATTGGAGGACATAGTTTAATGCAGAATGAAACGATGAATAATCTGTTTACATGGGATATAAAAACCATTTCTATTGCGATTCCGCTGTATGGTTTTCTGGCTTCTGTGCTTCCGGTTTGGCTGCTTCTTGTACCAAGAGATTATCTGTCAACCTACTTGAAAATAGGAACCATCATTATGCTTGCTGTGGGGGTGATTGTCATCCATCCTACAATTCAGATGCCTGCGCTTACAGAATTTGTGAATGGCGGAGGTCCCGTTATTGGAGGACCAGTACTTCCTTTTATTTTCATTGTGATTGCATGTGGGGCGATTTCCGGTTTCCACGCAGTCATTGCAACGGGAACAACACCGAAGATGCTTAATAAAGAAAAAGAAATCCTTTTTGTGGGGTACGGAGCCATGCTTGTAGAAGGTTTTGTAGCTTTAATGGCTTTGATTGCAGCATGTACCTTAATGCCCGGTGATTATTTTGCCATTAATACTCCGAAGGAATCTTATGATGCTTTCCTGGCAGCCCACCCTGCTCTGCACGGTGTAGACATCGATTATTATTCACAAAAAATAGGCATTGAGCTTCATGGAAGAACGGGTGGAGCGGTGTCATTAGCTGTAGGAATGGCTCATATTTTCAATAAAATACCCTATATGGATCAGCTGACGGCTTATTGGTACAATTTTGCCATCATGTTTGAAGCCGTCTTCATCCTTACCGCTATTGATGCGGGAACGAGAGTTGGCCGGTTCTTTTTACAGGAAATGCTGGGATCTGTGATTCCAAAGTTCAATGATAAAAACTGGATTCCCGGAATTATTATCAGCAGCCTTTTGTTTACATTCGCATGGGGATATCTGGTATTCACGGGTAATGTGAGCAGTATCTGGCCTCTCTTTGGAATCAGTAATCAGTTGTTGGCAGCCTGCGGACTTATTGTCTGTACAACGATGTTAATCCGGATGAACAGGGGTAAATATGCATTATGCTCTGCAATTCCAGGCGTTTTCATGGCTGGCATTACTTTCTGGGCGGGTTATATTCAGGTCACTGCAATCTACCTTCCTAAAGAACAGTATCTGTTGGCAGCTTTAGCCGTAACAGCAATGGTTCTGATGCTGATTGTATTCATTGGAGCTTTTATCAAATGGTATCAACTCTTGCAAATCAAAACTACGGTAACAGATTATTACGGAGAGCCGGTCAAAGAGCTGGTAGAAAGATAGGAACCATTATTCAGAATCCTTTGCAAGGGTTTTGCAAGCTCTGATAATTTTTATACATTTGTTTTGCTTTAGGGGTATTCTGAAAAAGAATTGAGAGAGTCCCTTTGAACCTGATACGGCTAACACCGACGTAGGGAAAAGCAAAATGACATTGTTAACAGTGTACTTTTTGTTTTGGATTTTTTCCTGAAGCTATTTTTATTTTAAACGATATCAATGGAAAAAATTCTTTGGGAACAGGTACAGCTTGTCAGACAAAAATCTCCCCTTGTTCATAACATCACCAATTATGTGGTGATGAACAATACCGCCAATGCCCTTCTGGCTGCAGGAGCCTCTCCTATCATGGCACATGCAAAATCTGAAATTCAGGAAATGATTGGCATTTCCCATTCGGTGATTATTAACATAGGTACTCTGGATGAGTATTGGTCCGAATCTATGATCCTGGCAGCTAAAACAGCCCATTCAACAGGGAAGCCGTGGGTTTTAGATCCTGTAGGTGCGGGAGCAACTTCTTTCCGGGATCAGGTATTAAATCAACTTTTACCTTATCAACCTACCGTTATCAGAGGAAATGCCTCTGAAATCATTGCTCTTGCCAAAGCCAATACAACGGCTACCAAAGGGGTAGACAGTACGGCACAGAGTAACGAAGCGGTTGATGCTGCCCGTAGTCTTGTAACCCGATACGGAACGATAGTCTGTATCTCCGGTGAGACTGACATTATTATTGATCATCAGCAGGAAATTTTCATTAAAAACGGACATCCGCTTATGACGAAAGTAACCGGTCTTGGATGTTCTGCGACAGCTTTAATCGGAGCATTTATTGGAATTGCAGAGGATAAAGTAATGGCAGTAGCTGCTGCTATGGTATTAATAGGTATCGCAGGGGAACTAGCCGCTGAGGAAAGCAAAGGTCCTGCAAGTCTCCAGGTCAACCTCATCGATCAATTGTATACGATCACTGAACAGGAATTTTTCAACCGTTTAAAGATAGAGCGAAAATGAGTTTACATCCCTTTCCCTATCAACTTTATCTGGTGATTTCTGAAGCTGACTGCATGGGAAGAAATTTCGTAAAAGTTGCTGAACAGGCGATTCTCGGCGGAGTGGATGTTATCCAGCTAAGAGAGAAAAACAGCAGCACAGATTCGTTTCTTACAAAAGCCCTCCAGCTTATAGAATTGACCGAGAAATATTCTATTCCCCTTATTATTAATGATCATGTTGAGGTTGCTGAGAAGATCAATGCAGCAGGCATTCACGTGGGTAACAGTGATGCTGCCCCCACTTATTTAAGACAACAGACTCATCTCAGTAAAAAAATCATAGGCTACTCGATTGAATATCTTTCCCAGCTTGACAATGAACAGACTGCCGTATCCGATTATTTGGGAATTAGTCCGGTCTTCAGTACTGATACAAAAACTGATACGGTAACAGAATGGGGACTCGAAGGAATTAAAACTATCAGGCAGCTTACAGACAAACCTTTAGTAGCCATCGGTCATATTCATTCAGGAAATGCAAAAGAAGTCATCAACGCAGGAGCAGATTGTATTGCAGTTGTTTCTGCGATCTGTGGTGCTCCTGACCCTCAAAAAGCAGCCTATCAATTAAAAAATGAAATTTTAAAATGAAAAAATACACCTATCCATCGGTATTAACGATTGCCGGATTTGACGGAAGCGGCGGGGCAGGCATCCAGGCTGATATTAAAACTGCCTCTGCTCTGGGATGCTTTTCGACATCGGTATTAACCGCTTTACCGGTACAGAATACGCAAGGCGTAAGAACAATATACCCCATTCCGGTAGAAGCTGTAGCCGATCAGATCGAAGCCATTCTGGATGATATTTTTCCTGACGCCATTAAAATCGGAATGGTTCATACCCCACAGCTGGTCGAAACGATTGTTTCTACTTTAGGTAAGTATAAAAAAATACCTCTAGTATTTGATCCTGTCATGGTCGCTACAAGTGGTCATCGTCTGATCGAAGAGGACACGATATCGGCCATCACGGAACAGCTTTTCCCGATTGCTGATGTAGTTACGCCCAATATGGACGAAGCTGCCATTTTAGCCAAGATGAAGGTAGAGACTGTTGAAGATCTCTATGCCGCTGGAAAGGAAATAAAAAAACTGGGCTGCAAAAGTATTCTTCTGAAAGGTGGACATCAGGAAACCTCAACAATAACTTCCTTATTTTATGATGAAAATGAGAAATTTCATTCTTTCGAGACAGTGAAATTTAACACCAACAATACCCACGGCTCAGGCTGTACGCTTTCTTCCGCTATTGCTTCCTATCTGGCTCAGGGTAAAACTTTATATGACGCCGTTTCTTTGGGACAAGACTATGTTTATCAAGCCATAGAACACGGAAAAGATGTACAAACAGGGCTTGGAAACGGTCCGCTTAATCACTTTTTTAATCCTCAAAAACTCATTAAAAATGAAATGGTCTGAACACACCTGGCAAACAATAGAACAACGTTATCACTCTATTCTGGACATGCCGTTCATCAAAGAATTATCAGACGGTACTTTACCTCAGGAAAAATTCCGGTTTTACATGGCTCAGGATTCTTTATATCTTGAACACTTTGGCAGAACACTTTCGCTGATCGCTGCTAAAATTCAGGATCTTCAGGATGTGCTGGCTTTTATGCGATTTGCTGAAAATGCCATTGTGGTGGAAAATGCACTGCATGAATCTTATTTTATCGATTTTGGGGTTAAGGATAAAGGAATAGCAGAACCTGCCTGTCACCATTATATTCACTTTCTGAGAAGTACTGCAGCTTTAGAGTCTGTGGAAATTGCCGTTGCAGCAGTTCTGCCATGTTTCTGGATCTACCGGGAAGTCGGAGATTATATTTACAACAATCTAAATGCGATCAACAATCCTTATCAAAAGTGGATTGACACCTATGGAGGCGAGGAATTTTCTGTTGCCGTAGATCAGGCTATTGAGATCTGTGACCGACTGGCCGAAAACAGTACGGAGGAAACAAGAGAGAAAATGACCGAAGCTTTTATCATGTCCACGAGAATGGAATTCCATTTCTGGGAAGGTGCTTATGAACTGAAAACATGGAAATAGATTAAAGATAAAAGCGGATTCGAAAATTTGAATCCGCTTTTATTTTGTATATCAATTAAAAATTAAAATTAAGTCTTGAAAACACATATCTCCCGTTTTGTCCAAACTGGGACGTAGAACGTGAATACACGAACTGGTCATTGTTGGTAGATGCGGGAAGGTTTTTGTCAGGATAAATATCAAAAAGATTGTTGACTCCTACAGTCAGGCCTACATTTTTTGTAAACTGATACCCTAAGGAAAGATCGGTAATGATCTTGTCTCCGATCTGCTGGTGTTCGTTGAACCCTGTGATTCCGTCACCATTCGCATCAATTACGTCTGCGCCTGTCACTTTTCCGAAATAGGTATTTCTAAGATAAACCGTAGCATTTTTCCACGACAGGCTATGAGATAAACTTGCTTTTACCCTTGGAACAGCTTCCTCCAGATACACTCTTGATTTCTCTGAAAAATAGATTTTCTCAAGATTCGGAGATTGTAAAAGTCCTGAAGAGTGAGTATCTCCAACTTTTCTGGTCTCGCTGATATTAGCCGCAAAACTGTTCTCCAATTTGAATCCTGAAAATCGTGCATTGTGAGAAATCACAACATCCACTCCTTTGGTTTCCGTATCAATAGCGTTGGTGAAAAACTGGGCTCCATTAACTCTCTCGGCATCAAAAGCGGCCTGTGCAGCTGCCGGCACATCTGATCTTAAGAACTGATCGGTAAGAATGATTCGGTTATTAATTCTCGTAAAATATCCATCCGCTGTAAAGGTCAGACTTGCGGAAGGAATTCTGTAAGTAAATCCTACGCTGGCAGATTTAGATGTTTCCTGCTTCAGTTTCGGTATTTCCAACAATCCTGCGATTTGTGAATCATTACTAAAAGTTCCCACTTCCAGAAGCTGGCTGTTGGTAAACAAAGTAGACGTCACGTTGTAATAAATCTGATGGATAGAAGGTGCTCTGAACCCGGTAGATCCCGCCAATCTCACATTAAAATTGGGAGCGACTTTAATTCTTGATGCTAATTTATAATTAAAAGTAGATCCAAAATCTGAGTAGTTTTCATATCTCGCCGCCGCATCCACTAATAACCAGTTGGTGAAATTAAATTCCACATCTGCATAAGCGGCTACTGCCTGTCTGTTTTTATCAATTGCATTCACCGGCTTAAATCCTCCGAAAACCTGTGATCCTCCGGGAAGTGCATTTCCAAAGAAATCGGTTGCTCTCGGGGTTGTATTATTCCAAACATTTCCTGCGGCATCATAAGTGGTGTACGAAGCTTCGTCACCCTGTGTTATTTTAAAATTCTCATAGCGGTGTTCTGCACCAAAAGCTACGTTGATTCCGCTCCAGACATCATATTTTTTAGAAAAATCTAAATTGATTGTGTTTTGGGAGAATCTTAAACCGCCTGCATTAAATTCTTTTGGGGAAGCAAAACGTAAAGACGTATTTCCTGTGTTCTGAATATTATAACTGAATGAATTCTGTCCGAATGTATTGCTCAGATCGATATTCCAGCCGTTCCAGTTTCCTTTAATTCCAGCAGAAAGCGACAGATCCTGAATATCGGTTCCGATCTGTGGAAGATATCCGTCCGGATACAATCCTGTAAAAGTTCTGCTCTGGTTGGGTTTTCTGTAAAATCCTCCTGAAGTTCCGTGTCTGAAGCTATATCCCCCGAAAGAGTATACTTTCCAGTCATCATTAATCGGAACTTCAATATTGGCAAAAAGCTTATGGTTATTCAGTTTTGACTGTCCCACCTGCATATTGAAATCTTTTCTGCCCAGTCCTCTGTAAGCCAGTTCCTGATCGGTAACATCGAAATTTAGCAAAGACTGAAGCCCCTTTTGGATCACATTCCCTTGGGTATCCTTTATATCCTGAATGATAGAAGTATTTTGAATCGCAGCCTGTTGTTGCGCACTGAAATACCCTACTCCTTGCGAATACTGATGAATGTATCCAATGAGCTGTTGTGAATTCGGGGTATTGTTAATGTTACTGAAAAGAGAAGAAAGATTTACGCCATCGTTCTGAGCCCGTTTTTCAATCGCGTTATAGGCGTTATAGATCGATCCGCTTTCGGCTCCGGCTCTTGAAGTAGGATTTCTGAACTGTGAAGACCAAGTGATGTTATAGAAACCTCCTTTACTTCCGATCTTATTTCCGTAATTAAGGTCTACCTGAATATTCTGTCCGTCAAAATTTCCGGTATGGTCATTGGCGGTAGGGGTGAGATTTCCTCCGTAGCTTACCTGACCGGTAAGTTTACCAATATCTCTTTTCAGTTCAAGGTTAATAACTCCGGCAATTGCATCAGATCCGTATTGAGCAGAAGCACCGTCACGCAGGACTTCAATTCTGTTTAAAGCAAATGAAGGAATGGAGTTCAGATCGGTTCCTACGGTTCCTCTTCCCGGTGTTCCGTTAACATTGACCAACGCTGACGTGTGTCTTCTTTTTCCGTTAACCAAAACCAGCACCTGATCTGGGCCCAATCCTCTCAACTGAGCAGGATCCAAATGATCTGTTCCGTCTGAATTGGTTTGAATCGTTGAAGTGAAAGACGGCGCTACCGCATTCAAAATCTGTCCTATACTGGACTGCGGAAGAACTACGGATGTTTCTTTTATATTGAAGACATCCACAGGAACCGGGCTGTCTATTTTAGATCTGGCACCAGCTCTGGAGCCCAGCACCACAACTTCTTCTACAGTATTGGTTTTTAAGCTGTCTTTTTCTTTTTCCTGCCCGAAAGCATAGGTTCCGAGGAAAAAAAGAACAGAAGCTGATACGATAGTCGTTTTATTTTTCATACCCTTATATCAATTTATAGTTTATGTTTTTTTGAGTGGCAAATGTAGATCAAATTCATTAGTCTACAAAATTAATAGACTTTAATTTTATGAAAATTTAAGATAGTTTTGATCTATTGCTGTTTTAAAACACAAATGACACCAATATCTTCACAAATGGCACTAAGACCTAAAATACATTCGTGTTATTCGTGAAAAACATTTCTGTTATCTGTGTTTAAATAAAAAAACGGACTCCAAATAGAATCCGTTTTAAACTATGATAATCAGCTTTTTCGCTGAAAGAATATCATACTATATTTTTGTCAGTTTAGCATACTTCAGGATGAGGTTTTTCTCTCCTTCATGAATGAAAATCACTTTGGCTTTGATGTTCTGAGGATCTGTACCATCAAGGAAAGAAACTTCCCCGATTCCGAAACGATCATGTCTTACTTTATCTCCAACCTCAATATCCTGGGAAGAAGCTCCGCTTGGATTGATAATTTTCGCTGTACTGACCGGTTTTAATTTTCTGACTTCCGGTGCAGGTTTTGAGCTATCGCCTTTGTCAATGGTTTTCTTTTCAACCCTTCTGAAGGATTTCTGCTCGGAAGGATGTTCATCAAAAATATTGGACTTGATCCCGGTATTATTGATAAATCTTTTTTCGAGAACAGGATTTAAAAATTCAATATACTGATCATCAATTTCGCTTAAGAATCTTGAAGGCTCGGCATCGGTGATTTTCCCCCACTGGAAACGGGAAACAGCATAAGAGAAAAAGACTTGCTTTTCAGCTCTCGTCAGGGCTACATAAAACAGACGCCTTTCTTCCTCAAGGTCTTCTCTTGTCGCGGAGCTCATAAAGCTCGGGAAAAGATTTTCCTCAAGACCAACAAGATGGACCACAGGAAATTCCAGACCTTTCGATAAGTGAATGGTCATTAAAGAAACCATATCTTCTTCTAAATTTTTATCCTGGGTATCTGCAGAAAGGGCGATATTTTCAAGGAAATTCGGAAGACTCGGATCTCCGTCTTCCAGCTGAATCTGTTCTTCAATGAATCCCTGCATAGAGTTCATCAATTCCTGAACGTTCTCTACACGGGAAATCCCCTCCGGAGTCTGGTCATCTTTTAAGAATTTGATCAATCCGGTACGTTTGGCAACTTCCATGGCAACACTGTAAGCCGTATCGGTTTTCAGTAATACCTGGAACGCTTTGATCATGGACCAGAAATCATTCAGTTTCGTTAAAACACCATTATTCAGGCTCAATTGAGGAGCATATTGCGGCAGATTATCCAGTACCTGCGAGATGGTTACATTATGAGAATCGGCAAAAACGATCAGTTTATTCTGTGTGGTTTCTCCAATTCCTCTGGTAGGATAATTAATGATCCTCATCAATGCCTCTGAGTCGTTTTCATTGACCAGAAGACGCAGATAAGCGATAAGGTCTTTTACTTCTTTTCTCTGGTAGAAAGAAAGTCCTCCGTAAACTTTGTAAGGAATATTTTTACGTCTCAGTGCATCTTCAAATGCTCTGGTCTGTGAGTTGGTTCTGTATAAAATAGCGAAATCACTGTATTTTCTCTGGTCAGTATTTCTGAGCTCCCATATATTTCCGGCTACGAAATTGGCTTCATCCGCATCGGAAAGTGAACGGTATATTTTAATTTTATCTCCTTCTTCATTATCACTGAAAACATTCTTTTTAAACTGCTGAAGGTTTTTCGCAATGACAACATTGGCTGCATTCACAATGTTTTGAGTAGATCGGTAGTTCTGTTCCAGAGAAACCGTTATCGCATCCGGATAATCTTTCTTAAAGTTTAAGATGTTATAGATATTTGCTCCACGGAAGGAATAGATGGATTGGGCATCATCCCCTACCACGCAGATATTTTCAAACTTTGAAGCTAAAGCTTTTACGATAAGATACTGGGAATGGTTGGTATCCTGGTACTCATCTACCATGATGTATCTGAATCTGTCCTGGTATTTGGCCAGCACTTCCGGAAAACGGGTCAGCAATTCATTGGTTTTTAACAATAAATCATCAAAATCCATCGCTCCGTTTTTGAAACAGGCGTCTACATATCTCTGATAGATCTGACCGATGAATTTCATATTTGCTTTTTCATCAGCTTCCATCAGTTCCGGATTGTTGAAATAAGCTTTTACGGTGATCAAATTGTTTTTATAGGTCGAAATTCTTGCCTGAACTTTTTTAGGTTTATAAAGATCGGCATCGATATTCATGTCCTTTAATACTTTTCTGATGACATTCAGCGCATCCTGCATATCATAGATCGTAAAATTGGATGGATAGCCCAGATAATGGCCTTCAATCCTAAGAATTCTTGCGAAAACGGAGTGAAAGGTTCCCATCCATAAGCTTCTTGCATTGCTGTCTCCTACCACTTTTGCGATACGGTCTTTCATTTCGCGGGCGGCTTTGTTGGTAAACGTCAGCGCCAGGATATTGAAAGGGTCCACCCCGTTGTGGATCAGGTGGGCAATACGCATGGTCAGCACACGCGTTTTTCCGGAACCGGCTCCTGCAAGTACCATCAAAGGTCCCTGTAGAGAGGTAACGGCTTCATATTGTGATTCATTGAGTCCTTTCAGATAATCCATACGGCAAAAAAATTTTGGGAACACAAAATTAATGTATTCAAAGGACAATTCAAACTTTAATAAAACAGCACTTGCCTATTTTATTGTATTCCAAGTTTTTCCATTATAGCTAAAAGAATTCCGTCTCCGTCTTCGTCGGAAAGACAGGTCTTTTTATTCCATTCTTTTCTGCATTTTTTCAATGCATCCTTATCGATGATTTCCTGTGCCTGCATCATAAAAAGGGAGAAAAGAAAAAGTAAAGTATAAGAAATTCTCATATTGGAGTTAAATAGTTTTACAAATAAACATAAAAAGTAGAATAATTATGTAACAAATGCCGTGTTTCCTCTACTAATTTATACAAAACAATTTCTACTTTATGAAAAAGCGACTTCTTTCTGTAGCAGCAGCATCTTTCTTCGGAATGGTCCTGAATGCACAGCAAATTAAATTCGAAGAGTATGACCTGCCAAACGGCCTTCACGTAATTCTTCATCAGGATAATTCTGCACCGGTAGTGACTACAGGGGTAATGTACCATGTAGGGGCCAAGGATGAAGTAAAGGGAAGAACAGGTTTCGCGCACTTCTTCGAACACCTTTTATTTGAAGGAACCCCCAACATCAAAAGAGGGGAATGGTTCAAGATCGTTTCTTCAAACGGAGGTCAAAATAACGCTAACACGACGAATGACCGAACGTATTATTATGAAACGTTCCCTTCCAATAACGAACAGCTTGGTCTTTGGATGGAAGCTGAAAGAATGCGCCACGCGGTCATCAATCAGGTGGGAGTAGATACTCAGAGAGAGGTTGTAAAAGAGGAAAAAAGATTAAGAATGGACAACCAGCCTTATGGAAACCTTTTCCCTACGATTCAGAAAAACTTATTCACCAATCACCCGTATAACTGGCCTACGATTGGTTCTATGGAAGATCTAAACTCTGCAAAACTTGAAGAATTCCAGGCTTTCTATAAAAAATACTACGTTCCGAACAACGCAACATTAGTGGTTGCAGGAGATATCAAGCCTGAACAAACTAAAAAGTGGATTCAGGAATATTACGGAGGAATTCAAAAAGGAACGCTTTATCCAAAAGATTTCCCGAAAGATGCTCCTATCACTCAGGAAAAAGAAGTAACAGCTACGGATTCTAACATCCAGCTTCCGGCATATATTTTTGCGTACAGAACTCCTGCTAACAAAGAAAAAGATGCTTATGTTCTTGATATGCTTTCTTCTTACCTGAGCAATGGTAAATCTTCTGTTTTATACAAAAAATTAGTTGATCAGGAGAAAAAAGCGCTTGCTGTACAGGCTTTCAATCAGGGTCTTGAAGATTACAGTATTTTCGCATTCTTTGCGATCCCAATGGGACAGACAACAAAACAGACTTTACAGGCTGACATTGATGCTGAAATCAAGAAACTACAGACAGGGCTGATCTCTGAAGAGGATTATCAGAAACTTCAAAACCAGTATGAAAATCAGTTTGTGAATGCGAACTCAAGCATTCAGGGAATTGCTGCTTCACTGGCAACCAACCACGTATTGATGGGCAACACCAATTTGATCAATAAGGAAATTGACATCTACAGATCAATCACAAGACAGGATTTGCAGAACGCGGCTAAAAAGTACTTGAATTCCAATCAAAGAGTAATCATCAATTACGTTCCTGAAAAAAAGTAGTCATTTAAAACTTTCAGGTTTAAAAAATGATTATTAAAATTAAATTTTTACAAATGAAAAAGCAATTAACATATATAGCTGCAGCGTTTTTTTTCGCAGGAACGATTTCAGCACAAAAAATTGATCTTAACGCAATGCCGAAACCAGGACCTACTCCTGCGATCAACATTGCCAAGCCAAAAACTTTTCAACTAAGCAATGGTCTTACGGTAATGGTTGTGGAAAACAATAAATTACCAAGAGTAAACACAACGCTTTCGATGGACAGACCTCCCTTCAACGAAGGAAGTGTAACGGGCGTAAGCTCTATCATGGCTGAACAGTTCGAAAACGGAACAACGAATGTAAGTAAAGAGGATTTCAACAAAAAAGTAGATTATCTGGGCGCTAACTTAAGCTTTTCTTCCAATGGTGCTTTCGCTAACTCTCTTTCAAAATATTTTCCGGACGTATTAAGTTTAATGGCTGATGCGATCACTAATCCTAAGTTCTCTGCTGAAGAAATTCAAAATTCAAAAGAAAGAGCTTTAGAAGGGTTAAAAGCTGAAGAGAAAAATGCTTCTGCAATCGCTTCAAAAGTTTCCAATGCTTTAATGTATGGTAAAAATACATCAAGAGGAGAATTCGAGACGGTAGAATCTATCAACAAAATCCAGTTAGCTGACGTACAAAATGTTTATAAAAAATATTACGCTCCGGACAATGCTTATTTAGTGATTGTAGGAGATGTAAAATTTGACCAGGTGAAATCATTGGTTGAAAAAGCGTTCAGTGGATGGAAAAAGGCTAACACGCCTATCGCTCCTCTTGAACCATCGGCTAATGTTGCTAAAACTGAAATTAACATTGTAGATGTACCTTCTGCGGTACAGTCAGTAGTTTCAGTAAACAACCTGAACAATCTTAAAATGAAAGATCCTAACTATTTCGCTGCTACGATGGCCAACTACATCCTGGGCGGAGGTGGTGAAGCGAGACTTTTCATGAATCTTCGTGAGAAAAACGGATTTACATACGGAGCGTACTCAAGCCTGAGTGCAGACAAATATTCTTCTGATTTCTCTGCCAGTGCAAGTGTGAGAAACGAGGTGACGGATAAAGCAGTTAAGGAATTCATGAATGAACTTAATGCGATTACAACGGTAAAACCTGAAGAACTGGAAAATGCGAAAGCTAAACTGAAAGGTTCTTTCATCATGTCATTAGAAAAGCCGGAAACGATTGCAAAATTTGCCTTGAATCAAAAGGTTCAGGATTTACCTTCTGATTTCTATACAAATTACTTAAAATCAATTGATAAGGTAACGGCGGCTGATATTTCCAATGCTGCAAAAGCTTACATATTACCTAACCAAAGCAGAATTTTCATCGCTGGTAAAGCTTCTGATATTTCTGAAGGACTGGAAAAATTAGGATATCCTGTGAAATATTTCGATAAAGAAGCTAATCCGGTTGCAAAACCAACAACACAAAAAGTGGATGCCGCTGTCAGTGTTTCTTCTATTGCTGATAAATACATCAATGCGATCGGAGGAAAAGCTAATATTGCCAAGATTACTTCTTTTGTCATGAACGCTTCTATGTCTATGCAGGGTCAGAATATTGATTTTAAAATCTCTAAGGCTCAAGGCGGTAAAGAATTAACGACTGTCACTGCAATGGGACAGGTTGTTCAGAAGCAGGTTTTTGACGGCAAACAGGGGTATTCTGAGCAAATGGGTCAGAAAGTTGAGATGAAGCCAGAACAGGTTGCTGAAAAACTAAAAAATACTGAACTTTTTGAAGAACTTGGTTTTGCAAAATCTCAGGATTATAAAGTGGCCGGAATTGAAAAAATCGATGGTGAAGATTCTTATGTAATTAAAGGAAAAGACACTACTTATTATTACAGCGTAAGCACAGGCTTGAAAACAGGAGAAACAAAGACGGTAAAAGCACAGGGACAGGAAATCACCGTGCCTACTACTTTCTCTAATTATAAAGATGTAAACGGAGTGAAAATGCCATTCACCATCACCGTTAATCAAATGGGCATGGACATGACGATGAATGTAAAATCATACGAAGTGAACCAGGCTAAAGATTCTGATTTTAAATAAAAATACTGTTTATTGCAGAAAAAACGGCAGCTGACGCTGCCGTTTTTATTTTTAATAACATTTACCATGATCTTCTTTGTCATTCGGTAAAAAAAGATTAAATTTGCCCATTCAAAAAGATATCAAAATTAATGGATACTATATTTATACTATTGATGGTTCTTATTATGATCGCCAGCATCTTATTGGTAATCATCGTTATGGCTCAAAATCCTAAAGGAGGAGGCCTTTCCAGTACTTTCGGAGGTGCATCACCTGCACAGTTTGGAGTACAGAGAACCAATGATTTCATGGAAAAAGCAACATGGACTCTTGGCGCAGTAATCATCGTTCTTATCCTTATAAGCGTTGTGATCACAGGTAAGCCTACAACAACAGCTCCGGCACAGCAGCCAGTGAAAAAAGAAGCTCCGGCTCCAACTAAGCAATCTGCTCCTGCAGCTACGAAGACAGCTCCGGCTCAGGTACCCGCAGCTCCGGCTAAATAATAACAGATCTATCTTATATAAAATAAAAGCAGTTCAAATTGAACTGCTTTTTTATTTTAGTTTAATCTTCTCAATCTTGTGGCGGAGTTTCAATCCCGCTTTTAAAAATGAATACTGCATCGGCTTGGATTCTCTGTAATATTTATCGATAAAGATCTGCATTGCGCCATAAAAACGGTCAAGATACACTTCATCTTTAATGGTACTTTCTCCTTTATGATGAAGAATAGAAGCAGCCCCGTAATAATAATTCTTATAACCATTTCTCAACAGCGTATAGCACAGATCAATATCTTCCCCATACATAAAATACGTTTCATCGAGACCTCCGATCTTTTGGTAAATATCTTTTTTAACCAACAAAAATGCTCCTGTAACCACCTCTACTTCTTCCACCGCATACTCATCAATATCACTTCTGTAGTAAGACTTTGTATTGCTTCTTTTAAAATTCGTAAACAGTTTTTCAAAAGAATTGAACATATCCGGCACAGAGCGTTTACTTTCAGGAAGAAAAACACCTTCCGCATCATGCATTCTTACCCCAAGACCTCCAAAATCCGGCTTGGAATCTGCAAAATCCAGAATCTCTTTCATATAAAATCCTTCCAGCTCAGTATCAGGATTCAGAAGCAGAACATAGTCTCCGGTTGCTGTTTTTATAGCTTTGTTGTTGGCACTAGCAAACCCTTCATTCTTTTCTGAAGAGATAAAATACACTTCAGGGAATTCTGCAATAAGGTCTCGCCAGGAGGCGTCTGTAGATGCATTATCTATTACAATGACTTCATAGTCCTCTCCTTTTGTATATTTCTCAATAGACAGGAGACAATTTCTCAACAGCCTGGTCACATTATAATTAACAATAATTATCGACAGCTTCATATTTAATCTTTTTCGTTGTAGGGTAATCTGTTCATAATAGATCTGCCCAGTGACACTTCATCAGCATATTCTAATTCATCTCCTACTGAAATTCCTCTCGCAATACTTGAAAAATTCACATTGAAGTTTTTAAATTTTTTATAAATATAATAGGCAGTGGTATCTCCTTCCATCGTAGCACTCAATGCGAAAATAAATTCTTTTACCTCACCCTGGTTTACTTTCCTTTCAATACTTGGAATATTCAGCTGGTTGGGTCCAACGCCTTCCATCGGTGATATCTTACCTCCCAGAATGAGATATTTTCCTGTAAACTTTCCTGTATTCTCAATAGCGATCACATCACGTACATCTTCAACGATGCAGATCACCTCGCTGTTTCTTTTATCATTACTACAGATCTCACAGACCTCAAAATCTGAAAAATTGTGACATTCTTTGCAGTATTTTATTTCATTAACCAGATTAATTAATGAATTTCCAAGACTTACCGCTCTGGAATTGGGTTGTTTTAACAGATGTAATGCTAATCTTAAAGCTGTTTTTCTGCCAATTCCGGGCAATCCAGAAATTTCGTCAACGGCTTTTGCTAAAACTTTACTAGGGTAATCCATAAGTACAAAAATAAGGAATATTGTTGAGAATTGGTGCGGGTTTCGGGGTTTGAAAGTTCTAGCTTAAAGTTTAGTTGCTGATTGAAAGTTTCTATAAAAGATCTCATATCTGAAATCTCATGTCTAAAATCTTGTATCTTGAAGCCACCATTCACTTTCACTTACAAAGCAAAATTCACCATTGCCGTTTATCCAACCCGAATATCAGCCTCGTTCTAAAGTCTCATGTCTGAAATCTCATGTCTGCAATCCACTCTATCATTCTAAAAAAAACCTCTATCTTTGGGGTTCTAATATGAAAAAAATAAACTAAATGGTACTTAAAAATCTAAACTATCCTCTAGATTTCAAATTCAAAATCTCAACATTAGCGAGTGATTTTAATATTACAGATAAAAACGGAAGCTATGTTGCGTATGTACGTCAGAAAATGTTTAAACTGAAAGAAGACGTCATTGTCTTCAATGACGAAAGTAAATCCAAAGAGCTCTTCAGAATCAAAGCCAATCAATGGATTGATTTCAATGCTTCTTATTCTTTAAATGATCTTGTCGACAACAAAAACTACGGAAGACTGGCCAGAAAAGGAATGCGTTCTATCTGGAAATCTTCGTATGACATTTTGGATTCAAACGATCAGCCGAAATTCAGTGTTACAGAAGATAACGCATGGACAAAATTCTTCGATGGAATGGTAAGTGAGATTCCAATTATAGGGATGTTCACAGGATATTTTCTTAACCCGGCCTATACTGTAAGGGGTATTGACGGAAAAGAATATTTTAAATTAAAAAAAATGCCGTCTTTCTTCGGAAGAAGATTTCAGCTTGACAGAATGATTGATATCAATGACGAAGACGAAAGTTTAGTCATCTTATCATTACTGATGATGGTTCTTCTGGAAAGAGCAAGAGGCTAAAACAATAAAAAAGCAGACAATGAAATATCTAATCATTTTCTTTTCAGCGCTTCTTTTGACTGCATGCAAAAAAGATAAAGAAACCGTTCAAAGTTCCACTTCGTCGGATTCTTTAAGTCTTGTCAAAGATTCTGCAAAAACAGAAAAAACAACAGGAAAAGTACTGGTAGACATCATCCCTTTTCCAAAAGAGATTAAAGAATGCTCGTGCTATTTTGCAAGAAACAAAGCTGAATTTGAAGCAGAGAAATACATCTATGCTGACGATGCAGGAAAAACTGCCTATATGAAACTCGACGGCAAAAGATTAGCAATGAATCTGATTTCGTCAAGCGACATGGAAGTAGATGAAGAACTCACCAAAGAGATTGAAAGTGATCACTATAAAATCTCTGTAAAAGGTAAAAAAATAAAACACGAAGAAGCTTTATTATTTGAAGGTACTCTTACGATTGAAAAACCGGACGGTACTGTAGAAACAATGCCTATTTATGGTGAATGCGGATGTTAGAAAAACAAAAGGGTAATTTTGCCTTTTTGTCCTGATACAACGTATAAAAAATGCTTCCGGATTCACGGAAGCATTTTTTATTTTGTAATTTTGATAAAAATAAAAGTTCATGGAATTATCAAATATAGAACCGCAGATTATCTGGAAAAATTTTTCCAAATTAAATGCAGTTCCAAGACCCTCTAAAAAAGAAGAAAGAGTCATTGCTTTCATCAAAGATTTTGGTGAAAACTTAGGATTGGAAACCACTGTAGATGAAGTAGGAAACGTTATTATCAGAAAACCGGCTACTGCGGGTATGGAGAACCGCAAATCTATTGTCCTTCAGTCGCATCTTGATATGGTATGCCAGAAGAACAACGATGTAAGCTTTGATTTCGATACAGAAGGAATCAAAATGGAAGTCGACGGAGACTGGGTAAAAGCAAAAGGAACGACTCTGGGAGCTGATAACGGTTTAGGAGTGGCAACCATCATGTCTATCCTTGAAAGTTCAGATATTCCTCACCCAGCTCTTGAAGCCCTTTTCACCATTGATGAAGAAACGGGGATGACGGGTGCTTTAGGTTTGAAACCAGGACAGTTGACAGGAGAAATTTTATTAAACCTTGATACAGAAGAGGATGATGAGATTGATATCGGATGTGCAGGAGGTGTTGATGTGACGATTACTCAAAATTACGGAACAGAAGCTGCCAAAGGACAAACCGTAAGAATTGAAGTGAAAGGACTTCAGGGAGGACATTCAGGAATGGATATCCACAAAGGTTTCGGAAACTCCAATATCATTTTGGGAAGACTTCTTTACAGCGGTTTGGAAAAGCAGAACATCCAGTTGATCTCTGTTGACGGAGGTGGATTAAGAAATGCTATTCCAAGAGAAGGTTCAGCGTTGATTTCTGTGAGAAATGCTCAGGAATTTATCGAAGTGGCAACCGCTCTTAAAAAAGACATTTTAGAAGAATTTGCTACCGTAGAACCGGGTCTGCATATCAATATTGAAAACTCTACAACTTCCGACCAGGCCATTTCAGAAGAAGATTCAAAAAAGATCATTCTTACTTTAAAATCTCTTCACAATGGCGTGTACAGAATGAGCCCGGACGTTAAAGATCTTGTAGAAGCATCTAACAATGTGGCAAGAGTAGAATTAAAAGAGGGAGCGCTTAAAATTTTAAACCTTACCCGATCATCTGTTGATTCATCTAAGTATTCTGTGGCAGAACAGTTGAAATCTGTTGCGGAATTAGCTGGAATGAATGTTGAATTCAGTGGCTCTTATCCGGGATGGAAACCAAAACCGGGTTCTGAAATCGTACAGCTGATGGAAAAGATTTATACAGAAAAATTTGGTGAAAAACCTCACGTAGTGGCTTGTCACGCAGGCTTAGAATGTGGTATTATCGGAGCGAACTATCCGGCAATGGAAATGGTAAGTTTCGGACCTACGATCAGAGGAGCACACTCTCCGGATGAAAGAGCCAATATTCCTTCTGCTCAGAAGTTCTGGAGTTTCACTAAGGATATTTTAGCGAATATTCCTTTAAAATAAGAAGATAAAATTACTATATTGAATATCCAGAATCATATGATTTTGGATATTTTTTAATTTAAACCATTAAGGTTTTTATTAAGCCGTTAAGATGATTAAGAATTTACAGCTATTAGGCTTAAAAATATCTTTGATATTTACTTAACTTTCCTTCATAACTTCATTAATCTTAATGGTTCAAATATTATATAACAAGATTTACAACAATGAAAAGTATAACAGTATTCTGCGGATCAAGTTTCGGTACGGATGATATTTTTAAAGACCATGCTTTCCTGCTTGGACAGACGCTGTCCCAACAACACATACAATTGATTTACGGCGGTGCAGATGTAGGTTTGATGGGAGCTGTGGCAGACGGAACTCTAAGCGAAGGAGGAAAGGCTATAGGTGTTCTCCCCCACTTTCTGCAGTCCAAAGAAATTGCCCATAAAAATCTTACCGAACTTATCATCGTAGAAACGATGCACGAAAGAAAAACAAAGATGAATGATTTGTGCGATGGCGTGATCGTTCTTCCCGGTGGCTACGGAACTCTTGAAGAGTTTTTTGAAATGATCACCTGGGCTCAACTCGGGCTTCATACAAAGCCTATTGGGATTTTGAATATTGATGGATTTTATGATGATTTAATCAGACTTGTACAGACGATGGTGGATAAGGGATTTTTAAAGCAAGTGAATCGTGATATGCTTTTGGTCAGTGCAAGTATTGATGAACTTTTGGAGAAAATGAGGAGCTATGAAGCGCCTACAGTTGGGAAATGGATTTCGAAAGGTAAGATATAAACTATGAAAAAATTTCTTTCACTTTTAATATTAATCCTGGGAATTTCTACTTTATATTGTCAAAATACAGATGAAGCCTTATGCCAATATTTCTCTAAAGATATAAAAGAAAAGCCATTGAAATGTATGGACAGGTCTAAACTTAAAGATGACGAAGTCATTTATCAGTTTTTCAAATGGTCTGCCTTTAAAGAAGATTATCTTATCAGGATTGAAAAAAAAGGAAAGGTAAAAACTATCGTCAAGAAAAAAATTTATAAAAGTGGTTACAATCAAAAAACTGGAGAATATCAGGAGCCTCGAGTTGAAATTTTAAAAGAAGATAAACTTACCAACGACCAATTTAAAAGGTTTTCAACAATAATAACGAAAAATAATTTTTGGCAAAAAACTGATTACAAAGTCGAATCAATGTGTATGGATGGTGGTGGAATATTGGTATTCGCCTTACGCAAAGATCAGTATCTAGAAATTAATAACGGTAACTGCTCACCAAATGCTGAATACTTAAATCACCTGTATCAAGAACTGATTACCTTATTCAACCTATAATAAAACCGCCCGGAAATTTTCAGGCGGTTTTTTTTATATTAACTTAAATTTAAATAGTCTAAGGATAAGGAGCAATCGCCACTTCAAGACCTTCCATGGAATCCATCATATGCAGCTGGCATCCCAGTCTGCTGTTTTCTTTTACATGGTAAGCTTCCGCCAGCATAGCATCTTCTTCATCGCCCATAGGCTCAAGCCCCGGATCATTGATCACATATACCTGACATGAGGCGCACATCGCCATTCCTCCACAAACTCCGATGGTTCCCTCTTCCGCCAATTCATAAGAACGGATGATCTCCATCAGGTTCATAGACATATCTGTAGGCGCTACAACATCATGGGTGATCCCCTCCCGATCGGTGATCTTTATATTAATATCTGACATAATAATGCAAAATTAGTCAATTTTTTTCACAACTGCCTTTTCTGCTTCTTTACGGCTACCGTCAAATCCGTCTACACCGCTTACGGTCGTATATTTAAGTACAAATTTCTTCCCTGGATTCAGCCTGTTGTAAACACTCTGACACATCAAAGTTGCTTCGTGGAAACCACAAAGAATCAGCTTCAGTTTTCCAGGATACGTATTGATGTCACCAATAGCATAGATTCCGTCGATGTTTGTTTGATAATCAAGTGCATTGTTAACCACAATTGCATTTTTCTCGATATTCAGTCCCCAGTTTCCGATCTCCCCCAACTTTGGCGTCAGTCCGAATAAAGGAATGAAATAATCGGTTTCAATATCGAATGCTTCCTGTCCTTCAATCTCCACCGTAATGGCTTCAACTTTACCGTCCCCTTTGATTCCGGTAACTTCAGCAGGGGTAATTAATTTAATTTTTCCCTGGTTTTTAAGATCCTGAACTTTTTCCACTGAATCCAAAGCTCCTCTGAATTCGTTTCTTCTGTGGATTAAAGTTACTTCACTGGCAACATTAGAAAGAAAAACACTCCAGTCCAGTGCAGAATCTCCTCCTCCGGCGATCACTACTTTTTTGTTTCTGAAATGTTCAGGTTCTTTAACGAAGTACTCAAGACCTTTCTCCTCGTAAGCAGCGACATTTTCGAAAGTAGGCTTTCTGGGTTCAAAAGTTCCCAATCCACCTGCAATAGCAATCGCTTTACATCGGTGAACAGTTCCTTTGTTGGTGATGACCTCAAACCACTCATCATCTAACTTTGTATACGAAACGGCTGTTTCTCCCAAAGTGAATCCCGGCTGGAACTGCTTGATCTGCTCCATCAAATTATCAACTAATTCTCCTGCATTCACAGAAGGATATCCCGGAATATCGAAAATAGGTTTTTTAGGATAAAGCTCAGCTAGCTGTCCTCCTGGCTGTGGAAGTGCATCAATAATGTGACACTTCATTTTTAATAAACCTGCTTCAAAAACAGCAAAAAGCCCGGTAGGTCCGGCTCCTATGATCAATATATCAGTGGTTATCATAATAAAAAGATAATTTAATTATACATGTAACTGCAAATTTACTAATTTTAATGCGAAGCCTATTTAATTGATTCTAAATAAAAACCTGAGATTTATCAAATCCTGGTCAATACATAAGAATCTTAAATTTGGCAGTGTTTTTGTTAAATGTCATATCATGAAGAAAATTTTGAGTTTTTTTGCAATATTTACGTTCCTGCTGAGTTACGCTCAGATCGATAATATTGCTGATGGTGAATCTATTACATTCAGAATTCACTATGGAATCCTGAACGCCGGAACCGCCAATCTTACAACCAAAAAAACCACCTATATGGGGGCTCCTCATCTCTATGTGAAAGGAACGGGAAAGACTACAGGCGCAGTCAAAGCCTTCTTTAAAGTAGAAGATTTATATGAAAGCTTCATCAATACAGATACCGGCCTTCCAAGCTTTTATGTTCGAAATGTACGGGAAGGCAGCTATCGCCAGCATTTTGAGACGGTTTTCAATCACGATAACCATACACTGATATTAACTGATAAAAAAACACCAGCCAATGGTTCAAAGGTGATTAAATCGGTAAAAGGAGTTCAGGATATGCTTTCCTGCTTCTATTACCTGAGAAGCAAAAGTACCAGTGAACTGAAAGTAGGAACCGTGATCAACATGAATGTATGGATTGACGATGAGATGTTTCCGTTTCAACTGAAAGTAACAGGAATGGAAGATCTGAAAACTAAATTCGGAACCATCAACTGTCTGAAGATTATCCCTTCTGTAAAAAGCGGAAGAGTTTTTAAGGAAAAAGAAGGAGTAACGATGTGGGTGACCAACGATGCCAATCATATTCCAATGCTTTTGCAGGCTGAACTGGCCGTAGGCTCCTTAAAAGCGAGTATCGATGAGCTTAAAAATGTAAAATACCCTTTAAAATATCTTAAGTAAAAAGCAGATGATCAGTCTTTTTAACTTAAAAAAAATGCTAGCAAAAATTTGTTAGCATTTTTTTATTTCCCGGTGTAATATATTGTCCTGATTGATTGTCTTATTAATAACAGCAGACATACTAAATAACATGGCTTTACATGATCGTTTTATGTCACTACAAACAAGACAATACACGTTGTAAATTTTTCAATAGAATCGTTTTTAATTACGTTTTGTTTCTTAGGTCAGTAATTAAAAACAAAAACCTCCGGATTTTCCGGAGGTTTATTTTTTATAGTGATTTAAACTGTTCTAAAGTTCTGATATCATTTTCGAAGAACATTCTGATATCGCTCATCTGGTAAAGAAGCATTGTGATTCTTTCAATACCCATTCCGAAAGCATATCCTGAATATTTTTCAGCATCGATATTCACATTTTTCAGTACGGCAGGATCTACCATTCCACATCCCATGATTTCAAGCCAACCTGTTCCTTTTGTGATTCTGTAATCAGTTTCGGAATTTAATCCCCAATAGACATCTATTTCAGCGCTAGGCTCTGTAAAAGGGAAATAAGAAGGTCTCATTCTGATCTTGGATTTTCCGAAAAGCTCAGTAGTAAAGAACTGAATGGTCTGCTTAAGATCTGCAAAACTTACATTCTCATCAATATATAATCCTTCGATCTGATGAAATATACAGTGGGAACGTGAAGAGATCGCCTCATTTCTGAATACTCTTCCCGGAGAAAGAATTCTGATCGGCGGCTGATTTTCTTCCATATAACGAATCTGTACAGAAGACGTATGCGTTCTTAAAAGGATATCAGGGTTCTGTTCAATAAAGAAAGTATCCTGCATATCTCTTGCCGGATGGTACTCAGGAAGATTAAGAGCGGTAAAGTTGTGCCAGTCGTCTTCTATCTCAGGACCGTCGGCTACGGCAAAACCTATTGATTTGAAAATTTCAATAATCCTGTTTTTCACCAGATTGATCGGGTGTCTGGACCCAAGATCCAAAGGAAAAGCCGGTCTTGTAAGATCTTCTTTTTCTGTGATAATAGCAGACTGGGAAGAATCTTTCAGATTCTCCAATTTTCCTGCTACCGCCTGTTTCAAAGAATTGATCTTTTGTCCGAATTCCTTTTTCTGGTCGTTTGGTACTTCTTTAAATTTTTCAAAAAAATCATTCAGAACACCTTTTTTACCATTATACTTAATTCGGAAGTTTTCAATTTCTTCTTTAGACGTAGCATTGAAGCTGTTTACTTCGGTAAGTAGTTCTTCTATCTTTTCTATCATTGTTTTACCCTTTCAAAATGTTTTGCAAAAATACGTTTTTTAAGTTTAATAATGAATCTGTGATAAAAAAATCTGCCCCTTTATGGGAGGCAGACTTCAATCACTTATTTCACTTAAATAAAAAAATTATTTCTTTTCTAAAGCTTTAACGTTGATCTGAAGAGTCACCTCATCCTTGATCACCCCGTTGGCAGCAGGAGCCTGGAACTTTACGCCAAACTCTTCTCTCTTAATATCCTTAGGCTCAGTAGCCACACTTACTTCTCCATCTTTTACAGAAACATTAGCCTTAAACTGAACCGGTTTTGAAATGCCTTTGATCGTTAAATTACCATCAAGAAGGGTATTGTAATCTCCTTCTGTAGCCGGGGTCACTTTTGTAATTTCAAAAGAAGCGGTAGGAAATTTTTCTACTTCAAAGAAATCACCACTTTTAAGATGACCATTTAATTTACCTAACTGCTCAGCATCATTTTTTAAATCTTCAGACGTTAAAGAACCCATATCAGCAACAAATTTTCCGCTTTCAAGTTTTCCTTCTTTTACCGTCACATCACCACTTTCAAACTTAATCGTTCCGAAATGGCTGGTGCTTTCAGACTTGAATATTTTATATCCTTTCCACTCCACTTTACTGTTCAGTGTATCCAGTGTATACTGGTTCCCGTCTTTTGTAGTCGTTACTTCATTGCTTTCGCTGGTAACAGGTTTGTCTTTTTTGCAAGAAACCATTACCGCTGCCACAAATAAAGCAGGAATAGCTAAAGAAAACAGCTTTTTTCTCATTTTTGATATATTTTTATTACTTCTGCTAATATAATAAAAAATTTTATTTTTTCATAAAAACCTTACATTTGTATTATGCTTTTAGAAATAAACAATTTATATTTTTCCCACAACAAAGATAATCCCCTGTTTCAGAACCTTAATCTGGGTTTTGAGGAAGGCAGAATCATTGCACTGGCGGGAGAAAGCGGATGTGGAAAATCTACCATGCTGAACCTTATCTATGGCCTCCTCGACTGGGAAAGCGGTGAAATTGTTTTTAACGGAACGAAGCTTTTGGGACCCAAAGGAAATCTTGTTCCCGGAGAAGCTGAAATGAAACTGGTAGCTCAGAATTTTGACCTGATGCCTTATGCAACGGTTGCCGAAAATGTAGGAAAATTCATATCTAATATCAATCTAGCCAAAAAAAAAGAAACGGTCATGGAACTTCTGGAAGTGGTAGGGCTTCAGGAATTTGCCAATACCCTTCCTAAATATTTAAGTGGAGGTCAGCAGCAAAGAGTGGCCATTGCCAGAGCCCTTTCGGTATTACCCAAACTGCTCATTTTAGATGAACCTTTCAGCAATCTGGATTTTCCGAGAAAAATAGAACTTCGTGAAAGACTTTTCAGATATGTGAAACAGCATCAGATTTCCCTGATCATTTCAACCCATGAACTTCAGGATATTATGCCATGGCTGGATCAGATTGTTATTTTAAAAGAGGGAAGACTGATTCAGAACGACAGCCCGGAAGAAACCTACAGGCATCCTTATAATTCTTATGTAGCCAACCTTTTTGGAGAAGTTAATATTTTCAGTGAAGAAGAAAAGACCGCATTTCAACTGTCTAAATTTTCATACTATCCTAAAGAAATAAAAATTTCCGACGATGGTATTGATGCCGAACTTCTTGAAAGCAGATTTGCAGGAAACCATTACTGGAACAAGATCAAAGTACACAACAAAGAACTTATCGTTTATACAGACGAAAAGGTGGAAGGAACTATTAAAATTTCATTGGTTTAAGCAGAGATATTCACCTCCGGAGAACCCCTTCACCATTGACTAAAACTTATAATTAAAAATACGTAACTCCTACATTCACTTACACTTATTACGAATATCTGGATAAAAAAAAGTACAAATATAAGAAGCTGTTTAAAACTTTTTCTTACATTTGTACTTCCACAGCATAAGGAAATTTTTGGTTAATTCTCTTTCTGCCCTAAGACGGACATTAGCACATCCCTGCAATTAAGTCTTTGAAAGATTACACTGTCCAATCTTTTCCTTTCTTTATTAATGACCGTAAGCAATATCAACTTCACTAAGCCGATTGCCCAAGGACTTAAGCTTTCTTTACAAATTCTGATTTCAAAGCCATAGAACCGAAACCATCAATTTTACAGTCGATATTATGATCACTATCCGGTCTTAAACGGATATTTTTCACTTTAGTTCCTGCTTTTACAGGTTTTGGAGCTCCTTTTACAGGCAGGTCTTTAATAACAACCACAGAATCCCCATCCAGAAGCTCATTCCCGTTTGAGTCCAGGATTTTTCCGTCATTAGATGCTTCAGCAGACGTTTCTTCAGGATTCCACTCATAAAAACATTGAGAGCAGGTCATCATATTATCGCTCGGATAAGTAAATTCAGAGCTGCATTTCGGACAAAGTACAGTATCACTCATATTTTTGATTTTTGCAAAGGTAAGATTTTTGGGATAAAGGGAAATTTGAGACTTCAGATTTCAGACACAAGACATCAGACTGTGAGGAAAAGATGGCAATGGTGAATTTTGTTTCGCAAATGAAGAGTGAATGGCAGATATAAGAAAAAAGATGCAAGAACCGGAATTTCACACATCAGATTGACACGAATATTTGAAACCGTCAATGGTGAATTTTGTCTTTCAAGTGAAATTAAGCTTAACTATTACGAACAAGCAACGGTCAACAAGCAACTCCTTTCCAACTGACAGATTCCAAAACCCCAACACCCTACTATCCTCAAACTCCTCAACCCAATTCTTAACTCTCAACTATAATTCGTACTTTTGCAAATTCAAACAGCGAAGCAAATTTATGGAACTTATTCACAGAAACTTAGCGATCGGAATTCACGATGCTTTACAGGAAACATTTTTCGAGAAAAATAAATACGCCGATAAGGTCATCGAAAGACTTTTAAAAGCCCACAGAAAATGGGGAAGCCAGGACAGAGCCGTTGTTTCTGAGATTTTCTATAATATTATCCGCTGGAAAAAACGTCTTGAATACTATATGGGTGAGGGGGTAAAACCTACCAACATCTATAAACTGATGATGGCGTACCTGCTTTGGAGCAAGACCAATTATAAAAAGTTTGAAGAATTCGACGGAATCAAGATCGCTGACATTCTTACCAAACTTAAAAAGAATACCGTTCCTACGAAAGCCATTGAACATTCTATTCCTGATTGGTTGGCTGAAACTTTAGAAAAAGAATTAGGACCGGGTTGGGAAAAAGAAATGCACGCTTTAAATGAGCAGGCTCCAACGGTGCTAAGAGCAAACAGCTTAAAAACAACTCCTAAAGAGCTTATTTCTGACCTTTCAGACGAAGGTGTAGTAGCATACACGGTAAGAAATTATCCAGACGCTGTCCAGCTTGAGGAAAAGAAGAATGTTTTTCTTACAACAGCTTTCAAAGAAGGTTTATTTGAGGTTCAGGATGCTTCTTCACAGAAAATCGGATATTTCCTGGATGTAAAAGAAGGCCAGAGAGTGGTAGATGCGTGTGCGGGTGCAGGAGGGAAAACACTTCACTTAGCGGCGTTGATGGGAAATAAAGGTCAGATCGTAGCTTTAGATATTTTTGAATGGAAACTGGCCGAATTGAAACGTCGTGCCAAGAGAGCAGGAGCCCATAATATCGAAACCCGTATGATCTCTGATAACAAAGTGATCAAGCGTCTTCATGATAAAGTAGACAGACTTCTTATTGATGCACCATGTTCAGGACTTGGTGTTCTTAAGAGAAATCCGGACAGTAAGTGGAAAATTGATCAGGACTTTATCGACAGAATCAAAAAAGAGCAGCAGCAAATCCTTCAGGATTATTCCAAAATGCTTAAGGTAGGCGGAAAAATGGTCTACGCGACATGTTCGATCTTACCCTCTGAAAATAATTTACAGGTAGAAGAATTTTTGAAAAGCAACCCGGGATACAAAATGGTTAAAGATGACAAAGTAATGCCTAGTCAGGGTTATGATGGATTCTACATGGCGTTGATCGAAAGAGTTTCTTAATACAACATCGATATAAAAATATAAAGCTGCTCTATTTCAGGGCAGCTTTTTTTTGTTGAAAATTCCCCTAACATATAAGTTTTTGAAAATAGTATAAACCCGTATGTAACATCCAGGATACTAATCCCTACTTATAATAGTAAACGCTTTTAAAGCTCTGAAAACTGATCATAGATAGTATCTTTGCAGAAAACCTGTACCTATGTATATAAAAACGCTATTCAACTTCTTTGCATTATTCTTATGCGGTCTTGCGTATGCACAGACCTATGAGATCCTATACACCAGCTCTTACAACGGAAAAGTTCTCACAGAGCAATCCCCTACTCTTGTCTGGGCAGATAGCAAAGAAAATTTCATCCTTAGTAATGCGATCAGGGAACAGAAAAGTGATTATCCGTTTGAGATCACCAAAATAGAAAAACCGTCTAATACTGTGGTTTCTTACGCTTTCCTGAAGCCTGGAGACATCATCTCATCTTCGGATGCAGAATCTATAGGAAAACAGACCTTTGAATTAACGAATGAAACAAAAAAAATCTTAGGCTATCATTGTAAAAAAGCAATCACAAAGATTAATTCCAATACGATAGAAATTTGGTACACCAATGACTTAAAAATCAATGGTGGCCCCTCTGTTTTAGGGCAAAATCTAGGCTTTGTTTTAGAGATTGAAAGAAATAAAAATTCACTGATCACTGCCAGTTCTATCAAGAAAATAAAAAAAACGGATATTGATTCTATCATAAAAGGTTCAGTACAGTCCACCGATCTTTCAGGATATAAAGATCTTCTTTGGAAAAGCCGTTTTACCACATTAAAGGTTTTTGAAAATGAAACGATCAATTTTTCTGATGAATCAAAATCAAATGAAAACGTTAGAAAATATGCTAACGGAACCATTATCCTGAAAAAAATAAAATTTCCTGCGATCAAAGAAGGTGAAAATATTTTTGTTGAAGTTAAACAACAATCCAACGGTGATGCCTACGACAGAACCGGAACTGTGTTTTTTATTCCTCAGGACAAAGCTTCTTCTTTCTTTGACGGACTGGAAAAAGGTGCAAAAACACTCCCTGTTTATGAGAATGGAAACGGAAAACATTATTATGGGGTAACAACAACTGAAAATTACAGTCCCGCTATAGAAATGATGCGATTTTTTACCGCTTTCGGAATTCAAAAATTCAATCATATCCAATTAAAAGGAAAAGACTGGCAGACCATTAGCCCGTACCGTCAGGATATTACAGAACTTAAACCTTCTCTTTCCGACAAAGAACTCTGGGTAGGAGCTTTCATCGGGAATTACGATAAAGACGGTCATAAAGTAAGCCTTGAGATCACGATCCATAAAAGTGACCAGACTGTTTACAAAAACAATACGGCAATTCCTCTTTTCAATACTTTAAATATTATGGAAATGGCGGGTCAGGATTATTCAACGATGTTCGATCAGGATAAAGGTCTTTTTGTAGAATTTACATTGAAAAAAGACCTGAAAAATGCTCAGCTCAGATATATTACCACGGGACATGGAGGCTGGGAAAACGGTGATGAATTCATTCCTAAAATTAATTCTATACTGTTAGATGGCAAAATGACATTTTCTTTTATTCCCTGGAGGTCAGACTGCGGTTCTTATCGATTGTACAATCCTGCATCGGGTAACTTTCCGGATGGACTTTCTTCATCAGACCTCAGCAGATCCAACTGGTGTCCGGGGACCGTTACCAATCCCAATTTCATTCCTCTTGGAGACCTGAAAGCAGGAAAACATACTCTACAAGTGAAGATCCCTCAGGGAGCCTCAGAAGGCACGAGTTTCAGTTCGTGGAATGTCTCAGGAGTTTTGCTTGGGTCCCAATAAAACAAAACCTTCTTGCAAAGAGAATTGCAAGAAGGTAAAAACACAAATGATGAAAAAAAATTATTTCGAGCGACAAAGTAAGGGCTAAAATTCATATAATAAATTACCATATATTATTAATTATTTCATTTTAATTTTGTATAGAATGATAAATGCTTTTATTGCCCGGCGAAAAAAATTAATTAAATATGTGATTATTGGCTCAAATAGCTAATATTATTCTATAAAATAAATTATTAAGTTAAAAATATTAACTTTTATTTATTTTTTATTGTTATTTTTAAACATCAAAGCTAATTTTGCTTCAAATAAGTAACAATATGTGTGGAATCGTATGTTTGTTTGATGCCAAACAAAAAACCGAAATATTAAGACCTCAGGTTTTAGAAATGTCAAAAAAAATCCGTCACCGGGGCCCGGACTGGAGCGGTGTATTTCAGGATGACAAAGTCGTATTCTCTCACGAGAGACTGGCAATCGTAGATCCTACTTCAGGAAAACAGCCTTTATTTACCAAAGACGAAAAAGTAGTTTTGGCGGTAAACGGAGAAATCTATAACCATAGAGAATTAAAAGAAGAATTTCCCGATTTCGAATTCCAGACTCAGTCGGATTGTGAAGTGATTCTGGCATTGTACAGAAAATATGGAAAAGACTTCCTTGAAAAGCTTAACGGAATTTTTGCATTTGCTCTTTACGATATAGAAAAAGGAATTTATCTGATCGCCCGTGACCATATGGGTATCTGCCCTCTTTATCAGGGATGGGATAAAAACGGAAACTTCTATGTGGCTTCTGAATTAAAAGCACTGGAGGGAATCTGTAAAACCATTGAAACCTTCCTTCCCGGACATCTTTTATACAGTCCTGACGGATCTGAGCTTCAGCAATGGTATAAAAGAGACTGGGAAAACTTTGACAACGTACAAGATCATGAAACCGATATTTCAAAAATAAGAAAAGGCCTTGAAGATGCCGTTCACAGACAGCTGATGAGCGACGTTCCTTATGGCGTTCTTCTTTCCGGAGGATTGGATTCATCTGTGATTTCAGCGGTTACTGCAAAATTTGCAAGACAAAGAGTTGAAAGTGGAGACACCCAGGAAGCATGGTATCCAAGACTTCACAGTTTTGCCGTAGGACTCGTAGGATCTCCTGACCTGGCAGCGGCAAGAAAAGCAGCCGACCATATCGGATCCGTTCATCATGAAGTTAATTTCACCGTTCAGGAAGGGCTGGATGCCGTACGGGATGTGATTTACCACCTCGAAACTTATGATGTAACCACCATTAGAGCATCTACCCCGATGTACCTTTTGGCAAGAGTGATCAAATCTATGGGGATCAAAATGGTTCTTTCCGGAGAAGGTTCAGATGAACTGTTCGGAGGATACTTATATTTTCATAAGGCTCCCAATGCGAAAGAATTCCATGATGAAACAGTAAGAAAACTAGGTAAACTTCATTTATATGACTGTTTAAGAGCTAACAAAGCATTGATGAGCTGGGGAATTGAAGGAAGGGTTCCTTTCCTTGATAAAGAATTCATGGACATTGCCATGAACGTTAATCCAAAGGATAAAATGATCAACGTTTCAGAAGGAAAAATCGAAAAATGGGTCTTAAGAAAAGCTTTTGAAGATATTCTTCCTGAATCCATTGTATGGAGACAGAAAGAACAGTTTTCAGACGGTGTAGGCTATTCATGGATCGATACCTTAAAAGAGGTTGCTGAAAAAGAAGTCACTGATGAAATGATGACCAACGCGAGATTCAGGTTCCCGCTCAACACCCCTCAAAACAAAGAAGAATACCGTTACAGAACCATTTTCGAAACTCATTTTCCAAGTGAAACAGCAGCAGCAACAGTTCCATCAGTACCTTCAGTAGCTTGCTCCACGCCTATTGCTCTGGAATGGGATGAAGCTTTCAAAAAAATGAATGATCCAAGCGGAAGAGCGGTAAAAGTGCATGAAACGTCATATGGAAGTGAGGCATAAATGATGCGTGACAGGTAACATGTCAATTCTGAAATCTCATCTCTAACATTTTCCGTATAACTTCTAATCTTTCGTTTCTAAAGCTAAAAATTTTATCAATCCTGTAGCCATACAGGATTTTCTTTTGAATAAACGTTAATAATATAATATAATTTAACTGACAATCAAAAATAATATCACAGAAATAATTATATTTGGACAACGAAAATATCAATTATAAAAAAATGAGAAGAAATCTTACTGTTTTATTTGCCTTACTATCCATCAGTTTTGCTTTCGGACAGGGAAAATATGGCAAATACTTAAATTCAAAAAAGCTTGCTTTATCTTATAAGACTGTAAAAGATCAGGATAAGGATGACTATTATCAGCAGTTCTACTGGCTGGTAAAAGCTGAGCAGCTTAAAACGTATCCTCACCTTAAAGATATAAAACCTATTGTTTTATATGAGTTCGTGAAAAAAGTAAATCCTCAGAATCCTACCAAAAAATTAGATGACAGAGGAAAAGAACTAAGAGCCACTGCTGAATTATCTTTAAATCAATATTTTAAGAACAAAAAATTCGAAAACAATTCGGTTTTAATGTACAATCTTGAAACCTATGTAGACCCATCCAAAGGACAGTTCTATACGAAAGTAGATCCTGAAAAGATTAAGGAACTGGTTCCGAAAGAATTGTTTGCCTTCAACTCTTTAAACAGAAATTTGGGAGAAGAAAAAACATATTATCTATGGATCGATAAGAAAAAAGACGATTTAAACATTGTAGATATCATTCCTAACGAAAAAGAAGACAAAGATTTTTACGTAAGATTAAAACAATACCTTCCAGGCTATAAGTTCTCAAAATATGTTCCTACTGTGAAAAAAGGGAACAAATCAGACAAAACGGATATCGATTATTATTACATCATGCCGTTCGAACAGAACACTGACAACATTGAGTATAAAACAAAAGATTTCAAAACGTTCATCTTAAGCCAGTACAGAAAAGCCGGCAACGAATGGAAAGGAGTAGAAAAACCTAGAAAATAAATTGAAAAGTCCTGTGAAAATTCACAGGACTTTTTTAATTTTATACTAAATTCTTCATCTAAGAATCAGACTGTTGAAAAACAGTAATTTCTTACCCATAAATAAATCTGGAAGTCTAACGATTTCCAGTCTACAACGAATGACAGAAACAAGCCCGCAACAAACCTCTGTAAAAAAAATACTTCCATTCATTCTGGCCACTGCTATTTTTATGCAGATGCTGGATTCCACGATTCTGAATACTTCCCTGCCCTCTATTGCCAGAGACCTTCATGAATCTCCACTCAATATGCAGAATGCTATCATCAGCTATGTTCTGACACTGGCGGTTTTCATGCCTGCCAGCGGTTTTTTGGCAGACCGCTTTGGAACTAAAAAAGTATTTATTTTTGCCCTGATTCTTTTCAGCATAGGTTCGCTCTTCTGTTCCATGTCACAAAATCTCACCCATCTGGTAATTTCAAGGGTCATTCAGGGTGTCGGGGGAAGTTTGATGACCCCTGTTGGAAAACTTGCATTAATCAAGACTTTTGACAAAAGCGAACTTCTGAAAGCGATGAACTTCGCCATTATTCCTGCATTGATTGGGCCTGTACTCGGCCCCTTGGTTGGTGGCTATATGGTAGACTACCTTTCATGGCACTGGATTTTCCTGATTAATATTCCGATTGGAGTGTTAGGAATGATCCTGGGACTGAAATATATGCCCGATTACAAATCTACCGATGTTGATTTCGATTTAAAAGGATTTCTCATTTTTGCCGCTGCATCCCTTCTGTTGTCCATTTCACTGGAACTTTTCGGAGATATGCAGAATATAAGTCCGGTGCTTTTTGTTTTTATTCTCGGCTTCTTATTTCTGTATTATTATTACAAACATGCAAGACGGGGTGGAAATCCTATTTTTCCGTTAGATCTGTTTCAGGTAAGAACATTTCGTGTAGGGATCGTAGGAAACCTGGCTACCAGACTAGGGATCAGTTCTGTTCCTTTATTGCTTCCGCTAATGATTCAGATTGCCTATAAACAGTCGGCAGTAACTTCCGGATGGATTATTGCTCCGATGGCTCTGACCGCCATATTCGGAAAGTCATCCGTTATTAAAATTTTAGATCGGTATGGTTACCGGCAGACTTTAATGGTGAATACCTTCATCATCGGAACCCTGATCTGCCTTCTGGCTATCCCCAATATTCACACTTCTTTATACTGGTTTGTTCCCATTATTGCTATACTGGGGTTTTTCAACTCAATCCAGTTTACTTCGATGAATACCATTTCTATTGCAGATCTGAGAAACTTCCAGACCAGCAGCGGAAATTCACTGATATCTGTTAATCAGCAGCTGGCCATCGGATTTGGAATTGCTTTTGGGCTTATTGTTTTAAAATTATTTGAAAATTCAGACTTTATTGAAGGTGAAATCCACAATGCCTTCCGCTACACTTTTCTTACCGTGGGAATATTAACTATTATCTCAGGTTTTGTTTTCAGAAGACTTCATATTTCAGATGGAAAGAATATGAAATCTAAGGAGGATTAATTCCCAGTCTTATTCCTTCTATTTTTTCACCTTTACCGAACTTAACACAGATCAATGTGACTGATTTCTTGCTGCTGTATTTTTGTTATATAAATTCACAATATTATGACAGCAAAAAAAATAGAAATTATAGTAGCTCCAAAACCGGCCCATTTTGTAGGGGATGGTTTTAGAGTTCATAATTTCATACCAGGGATACAGGGATTGGACATGAAAAGAATGGACCCGTTCATTATGCTTGATTATAATTCAAAATTTCATTTCAATGGCTCAGAAATACCGAGAGGTGTAGGCGTTCATCCACACAGAGGTTTTGAGACTGTAACGATAGCTTATCAAGGTAAAGTAGAACATCATGACAGCGCCGGAGGAGGAGGAATTATCGGGGAAGGTGATGTACAGTGGATGACTGCCGCAAAAGGAGTTCTTCACAAAGAATATCACGAAACCGAATGGTCTAAAAAAGGCGGAATTTTCCAGATGGTCCAGCTCTGGGTTAATCTCCCCGCTAAAGATAAAATGAGCTGCCCAAAATACCAGGCTATAGAAAATTCTTCTATGGAGCGTGTTGATTTGGGCGAAAACGGTCTTGTAGAAATTATTGCAGGAGAATACAACGGACACAAAGGTCCGGCGGAAACTTTCACACCTTTGAATATGATGAATGCGAAGCTGAAATCAGGTGGAAAAGCTGATTTTAGCTTTCCGCCCCATTTTAATACGGCTGCATTGGTTATTGAAGGAAGCATTATGGTCAATGGAGAAGAAAAAGCAGCAGCAGATCACCTTGTCTTGTTTAAAAACGAAGGCGAAACCTTCAGCATTGAAGCTAATGAAGATTCAATCGTATTGATCATCAGCGGAGAACCCATCAATGAACCGATTTATCCTCACGGACCTTTCGTCATGAATTCCAGAGAAGAGATCATGCAGGCTTTTGAAGATTATAATACCGGAAAGTTCGGTTATCTTGAAGATTAAAGAATTAAATTTATCTTAATCTTACATTATTCCTTTTTTACTAACTTTATATACTTATGTTGAGTGAAACGCAAAGACGCACAGTTCTAACACTACTATACGTCTTTGCGCTCCTCCAACCTACTTAGAATACAAAAATTTATGAAACCCGAATTCGAAAATATTCCTCTTGTCAAAGCAGAAAAAAGATTTGAAATAGAAATCAACGGACATTATGCATTGATTGACTATCGTGAAATGGGCCATCAGATCGCTTTGGTTCATACCGAAGCAGAGCCTGAGCTGGCAGGAACCGGTGCTGCTGTTGCTGTTGTAGAGAAAACATTAGCTTATATTGAAGAACATGATAAAAAACTTCTTCCGTTCTGTCCTTATGTTTTTGCCTACATCAAGAAGCATCCGGAGTGGAAACGTATTGTTGATGAAAAATTTGAAGGATACGACAAACTTTAATCCTGCATTCAAAGATCTACTCTACTCACTTAAAACAGAATTCAAAAACATTATTTAGTTATGTCAAATATCGGACTTATCATAGAAGAAAAAGCGGCAGATATAGGAAATTTTCTGGTAGGAAGACTTCTTCCCTTCCGTGAAAAAAGAGCAGTCGGACCTTTTGTTTTCATCGATCATATGGGACCTTCAGAATTGAAAGATTACCAGAATCTTGATGTTCCACCACATCCGCATATCGGATTATCCACCTTAACTTACCTTTTGGAAGGATCTATTTTTCACAGAGACAGCATTGGAAGTGCGGTTGAAATAAAACCGGGAGCGGTGAACTGGATGACTGCCGGAAAAGGCGTAGTGCACTCGGAGAGGACTCCTGAATATTTAAGACACAGCGATAAAAGACTTCACGGATTTCAAATCTGGGTAGGTCTTCCAAAACATCTGGAACAGACTGAACCTACTTTTCATCACATTGAAGCGGATGAAATTCCGGTATGGGAAGAAGACGGTATTCAATATAAACTGATTGCCGGAGAAGCTTTCGGAAGAAAATCTGCAGTTCCGGTTCATAGCAAATTATTTTTCATCGAGATCAAAACCAAAGAAGCGAAAAAAATAAGCATCGGAAAGGATCTTTATGGTGAAGCCGCGATGTATGTCCTTGACGGGACGGTTTCCACGGATGGAAATTCTTACGGCTCTAAACAGCTGATGATTGCCAAAGATACCAGGCTTTGCGAATTCGAAATGAGTGAAAACGGCACGGTTTATCTTTTCGGTGGCGAACCTTTTGATGAAGAACGTTTTATATTCTGGAATTTTGTGAATTCGGATAAAGAAATGATCGATCAGGCTAAAGTGAACTGGAATGATCAGAATCATGAAGCATTTCCTTTAGTTCCGGGCGACGAACACGAATATGTTCCCCTTCCCAAGTCGGTTTTAAATAGAAAATAACAGTCTTTAAACAATCAAAACCATGAAAATATTAGCATTTGCAGGAAGTACATCTTCTACGTCGATCAACAGGGAACTGGTCAAATTTGTTCTGAAAGATTTTCAGGATGACGAAATCAATCTGCTTGATCTGAATGATTTCACGATGCCTGTTTTTTCTGTAGACCTTGAAAAAAAGGGATTTCCGGATGAAGCCCATAACTTTTTAAAAGAAATAGAAGCATGTGATGTGATTATCTGCTCGCTCGCAGAGCATAACAGATCGTACAGTGCTGCCTTTAAAAATATCTTCGACTGGTCTTCAAGGATCAATGTCAAGGTATTTCAAAACAAACCTATGCTTCTGATGAGTACTTCTCCGGGAGGTTATGGCGGCGGCAATGTCATGAATACAGCGAAGACATTTTTCCCACAATTCGCTGCCGATATCAAAGATACTTTCTCGCTCCCTAAGTTTTATGAAAATTTTGATATGGAAAGTGGCATCATTAATCCTGATCTGCTGAAGGAGCTTAAAGATAAGATCATCCACTTCAAAGATGAAGTAAAAACCAATGACTAAAGGAAGACTGGAAGCTTTTAGCGACGGTGTTTTAGCCATCATCATTACGATCATGGTTCTGGAGCTGAAAGTTCCGGAAGGGAGCAGTTGGGCCAGCCTAAAGCCTATCGTACCCAGAATCCTTGCGTATATTTTCAGTTTTATTTATGTCGGAATCTACTGGAATAATCATCATCATCTTTTTCAGGCTGTAAAGAAGATTAATGGAAGCATCCTGTGGGCTAACCTTCATCTGCTCTTCTGGCTTTCGCTGATGCCTATCGCTACAGAATGGATCGGGACGACGCATTTCGCAAAGAATCCGGTGGCAGCCTACGGGATATGTCTGATCATGGCGGCGGTGGCTTACACTATTTTAGAGAACCAGATTATCAGGTGCGAAGGCGAAAATTCCAGATTAAAAGAAGCTATTCATTCAAAGTTTAAAGAGTATATCTCGATTATATTTAACATCCTCGGAATCGCGGTTTCATTTTTTTATCCCTATATTGCCATAGGTTTTTATTATATCGTGGCTTTGATATGGCTGATTCCGGACCGAAGAATCGAAAAATCATTAAAAGAAAATTGATATGGAAACTCACGAATATCCCAACGGCAGTATCACTGTCATCTGGCAGCCTCACAAGTGCATCCACTCGGCTGTTTGCGTAAAAATGCTTCCCAAAGTCTACCATCCTAAAGACAGACCCTGGATAAAAGCTGAAAATGCAAGTCCGGAAGAACTTAAAAACCAAATTGACCAATGCCCTTCGGGTGCATTAAGTTATAAATTCAATACACAATAATCATGGCGGTAACCGTAAAAGCAAGTTTAGGAAAAACAAAATATTATACTGAGGTAACGGCCGGCGAAAACCAGATCATTACCGACGAACCCATCGATAAAGGCGGGCAGAATAAGGGTTTCAATCCTATGGAAATTCTGGCGACCTCTCTGGCAAGCTGCACTGCAGCCACTTTAAGAATGTACATCGAAAGAAAGGAATGGGATGTGGAAAACATTCATGTGGAAGTAGCGCTTGAAAATTATCCTTTGACAAAAAGAGCGGTATTCCAAAGAGAGATCACCTTTGACGGTGTTCTGGATGATGAACAGCTGAAAAGACTACATACCATCGCGGATGCCTGTCCTGTCCATAAAATACTAACTAACGATATAGAAATACTAACCAAATTTTCATAATATGACCGAAGTAAAACAAAACAACGACGAGAAACACGGAAGTTTTGAAGCTTTCATAGACGGAAAACGCGCAGGAATGATGACGTATACCTGGGCTGGAGAAGAAAGATTCATCATTGATCATACAGAGGTAGAAGAAGCCTACAACGGAAAAGGTGTAGGAAAAGAAATGCTTCTGGCCGCAGTAGATTTCGCAAGAAAAAACAACAAAAAGATCATCCCTCTCTGCCCGTTTGCCAAAGCAAGTTTTCAGAAAAGTGAGGAGCTACAGGATGTTTTGGTGAACTAGTCCTACTTGTTGTCCTTAAAATACAAGCCTTTCAGCGTTTCATCCCTGAAAGGCTTTTTCTTTTTTTAGCAGAACAGAAAAAAACTATATTTGCTAAAATTTAAAAGTTCAGCATGAATTCAGGAACCATCCTTTTGCTATTTGTATTTATTTATTTTATCGGCCTTCTGGTGATTTCCTATTTCACAAGCCGAAATTCTGATAACCAGTCTTTTTTTATTGGTAATAAAAAAAGTAAATGGTGGCTCGTGGCATTCGGCATGATAGGAACCAGCCTTAGTGGGGTTACTTTTATTTCAGTTCCGGGAACGGTAGGAAAGATGACCGGTAGTGAATATATTTTCGGAGGTTTTGAGTATTATATGATGGTGATTGGTTTTTTTATAGGCTACTTTATCGTTGCTGCCATTTTACTTCCACTCTACTATAAAATGAATCTGACTTCCATTTATACTTATTTAGGCAAAAGATTTAATGTAGAGGCTCATAAAATAGGTTCAATATTTTTCATCATTTCCAGAGCGATCGGTGCTACGGCAAGGTTATATCTGGTAGTGAATGTTTTGCAGATCTTTTTGCTTGAAGGTTTGGGGGTTCCTTTTTGGGTTACTGCTCTTGTTCTTTTGCTGATGGTACTTTTATATACTTTTGAAGGTGGCGTGAAAACGATTGTAATTACGGATACCTTACAGACCTCTTTTATGATCATCAGTCTGGTTGCCTGTATCATTTATATTTTATCTAATCTGAATCTTTCATTTGGTGAAGCTTACACTATATTAGAACAGAAAAACTATACTCATTTTATCAATTTTGACCCCAATTCAAAGACCTTCTTCCTTAAAACCATTTTAGGGGGAATCTTCATTACCATCGCAATGACTGGTCTTGATCAGGAAATGATGCAAAAAAATATTTCTGTGGATAATCTTCAGAATTCTAAAAAGAACATGCTGACATTTGCGGGCACACTTCTTTTTGTCAATCTTGCCTTTCTGTTTTTAGGCGGTTTACTTTATCTTTTTGCTTTACAGAATGGCGCAGAATATGGCCTGGCAAAATCTGAAACAGTAACGAATATTTTCGGATTTAAAGATGCTGCAGGAAATATAAAAAATATTATGGGAGACGACCTCTTCCCGGCTTTATCGCTTCAGGGACATTTTCCAATGTTCATTTCTATTATTTTTATTATTGGATTGATTTCGGCACTATTTCCTTCTGCGGATGGAGCTCTGACAGCAGTAACAAGCTCTTATTGTGTAGATTTATTAAACCTTAATGAAGATAAAACCAGAACAGAAAAACAGAAAAAACACCTTCGTATGAAAGTTCACTTAACTTTCACCGTGGTTTTTTTCATCCTGATTATGGTTTTTAAGGCGATGAATGATAAATCAATCGTTTATCTGATCATGGAAATTGCAGGATACACGTATGGACCTCTTTTAGGATTATTCGCCTTCGGAATTTTCACCAAATTTCAGATTTCAAGAAAGTATTCCATTCTTGCCGTGACGCTTTTAGCACCGGTTATTACTTACTTAATCAATTTAGCTGTTACCACTTACACCGATTACAGAATTGGAGTGGAGCTGATTATTCTTAATGGCCTGCTTACTTTTATCGGTTTGTGGCTGGTCAAAAATAAACAGTATTTAAAAGTAGTCTGATCAATATTATTATCTTATCAAGAGCCACTGATGATCATTTATATTTTCAACCGGCACTTGTTGACTTTAAAAAGAAACGATATGAAATTATCAATATTCATAGCCTTAGGCTTGCTGGCAGGCGAATTGGTAAGCGCACAAAGTGCGGTTGATTTTGCTAACCTTGCTAAGTATAAAGATGACAATACACTCATTGTCAATGCAAAGAAAAAAGTGGATGTGGTCTTTATGGGTAATTCCATTACCGAAGGTTGGGTAAAAAGCCATCCGGAGTTTTTTTCTGAGAACAATTATACAGGAAGAGGCATCAGCGGACAAACCTCTTCACAAATGCTGCTGAGGTTTCAAAATGATGTTGTTGCTTTAAAGCCAAAGCTGGTGATCATTAATGCAGGGACTAACGACATTGCCCAAAACACGGGTGTTTATGACCAGGACTTTACGTTCAATAATATTAAAGCGATGGCTGACATTGCCCAAAGCAACAGAATTAAAGTCATCATTGCGTCTGTACTTCCTGCAGCGGCCTTCCCCTGGCGTAAGGAAATAACTGATGTGGCGCAGAAAGTAGATGCCCTGAACAGCAGGCTAAAACAGTATGCACAAAAAAATAAACTTCCTTTCATTGATTACAATGCAGCCATGCGGGATGAAAAAGGGGGCCTGCGTGAAGGACTTTCAAAAGACGGTATCCATCCTACTCTATCAGGCTATACCATAATGGAACCTATGATCAAGAAAGCTATTAATACAACATTAGGCAAAAAATAAGATCAGTGCCTCTCGCTTATTATTCCAAAAACATCATCAATCATGAAAAAAATTACTTCACTTATCCTATTCCTGCTGACATTCTGTTGCGTACATGCTCAGGATTTTGAGGTTTCCACTTTAAGAATGGGGCCCTACAAAGTCTTTATGGAAAAAGCGGAAGCTGAAAAGACAGCAGGTACCGCATTGAAAATGACAGACGGGCTGATCAAGAACAATGTAAAATATAATGGAGAGTTGATCCTGATTGATCTCTACGAGAACTATATCAGCGAAGCAAAACCTAATGTGGTCAGTATTATGGGACTGACAACCACAAGCCAAAAATTCAAAACAAAAAGCGGAATGGGAGTAGGAAATACCAGAGATGACCTGATGAATGCCTATAGAAATTATCCGAGTTTTACCGTGCATCCTGCTTGGGATGAAAAGGGAGAAAAGCGTCTTAAAGATACGGGATATTTCACTTTAGAAGATCTGGATGCGGGAACTCAGCTTTCTTTTAAATTTGTTAACAACATCGTTACACAAATTTCAGTATACCTTAACGAAGGCTGTTAAAATCAGTATTTCGCAGAAATAATTCTAAATCCGGATCCTGAGTCCGGATTTTTGCATTTCCGTAAGCCGGTAAAAAATTGTAAATTCGCGTGTAAATAAATCAGATATAATGAGTAAAAGTATTGAAGAGTTAAAATCTCTTACTACGCAGATCAGAAGAGACATTTTAAGAATGGTTCATGCTGTCAATTCAGGGCACCCGGGTGGAAGTTTAGGCTGTACAGAATATTTTACAGCGCTTTACGGGAAGGTAATGAATTATCATCTTCCTTTCACTATGGAAGGCAAGAACGAGGATCATTTTTATCTTTCAAACGGGCACATTTCACCGGTTTACTATTCTACTTTAGCGAGATTTGGCTTTTTCCCTGTAGAAGAGCTGAAAACTTTCAGAAAACTGGATTCTAGACTTCAGGGTCACCCCACTACTCATGAGGGCCTTCCAGGAATCAGAATTGCTTCAGGATCTCTTGGTCAGGGACTTTCTGTAGCACTTGGTGTAGCTCAGGGTAAAAAACTGGATGGAGACAATTCTCTTGTTTACACGCTTCACGGAGACGGCGAGCTTCAGGAAGGTCAGGTTTGGGAAGCTTTGATGTATGCTGCAGGTAAAAAAGTTGACAATATTATTTCAACAATTGATTATAACGGACGTCAGATCGATGGTGATACAGATGATGTATTGACTTTAGGAAATTTACATGCTAAACTTGAAGCATTCGGATGGATTGTTTTAGAAGAGAAAAACGGTAATGATCTTGAAGCTGTAACTGCAATTCTTGAGAAAGCAAAAACTGAGACAGGAAAAGGAAAGCCTGTAGTTATCATTCTTCATACAGAGATGGGTTACGGTGTAGATTATATGATGGGTTCACATGCATGGCATGGGAAGGCTCCAAATGACGAGCAGCTGGATACCGCATTCAAACAATTATATCTGGAAGCTCCTGCTGATTATTAATAATTAATGATAAATGATGACCGTTTTTAAATCGTTGACCTATCATTTATCAATTATTAAAAACTTTAGTAAAGAAAAAAATGAAATATACATATACAGAAAAAAAAGATACGCGTTCAGGATTTGGAGCTGGATTAGCAGAACTTGCCGACAAAAATCCTAATGTAGTGGCACTTTGTGCAGATCTTATCGGTTCTTTGAAAATGGAGAAATTCATCGAGAAAGCTCCGGAAAGATTTTTCCAGATAGGGATTGCAGAGGCTAATATGATGGGTATTGCTGCTGGTTTGAGCATTACAGGAAAAATTCCTTTTACAGGAACGTTTGCGAACTTCTCTACTTCAAGAGTGTATGATCAGATCCGTCAATCAATTGCTTATTCAGGTAAAAATGTAAAGATCTGTGCATCTCACGCTGGTCTTACTTTAGGTGAAGATGGTGCTACTCACCAGGTTTTGGAAGATATCGGGATGATGAAAATGCTTCCTGGCATGACGGTAATCAACCCTTGTGACTACAACCAGACTAAAGCAGCTACGCTTGCTATTGCTGACTTCGAAGGTCCTGTATATTTAAGATTCGGAAGACCTACCGTTCCTGTGTTTATTCCGGAAGATATGCCTTTCGAAATTGGAAAAGGAATTATGCTTCAGGAAGGTACTGATGTAACCATCGTTGCAACGGGACACCTTGTTTGGGAATCTCTTGTCGCTGCTGACGAACTTGAAAAAGAAGGCATTTCTTGTGAGGTAATCAATATCCACACGATCAAACCTCTGGACGAGGAAATCATCTTAAAATCAGTTGAAAAAACAGGGAAGATTGTTACTGCTGAAGAGCACAACTATCTTGGTGGTTTAGGAGAATCTGTTGCAGGAATGCTTGCGAGAAAGAGACCAACAAGACAGGAATTTGTTGCAGTAAACGATACTTTTGGTGAATCTGCTACCCCTGCTGAATTGATGAAGAAATATAAAATCGACGCTGCTGCTGTGAAAGAAGCCGTGAAGAGAATTTTAGATAAGTAGGATAAGCTATATCATATAACTAAACTCGGGCTGTTTCTTTGAAACAGCCCGAGTTATTTTACCACCCCGTCAAATCAAAGATTTGACACCCCTCCGGAGGAGAGAATGGTCTCAGTAATTATTTTGACGTTTATAAGTAATTCTGGTCTTTCTACAACTAAGATGATTATTGAGGTCTGTTGATCGGAATATCAAGCACATCAAGTACCGGATATAAGATATTTTCCAGAAATTCATCTTCTTTTATTCTGGATGATTTTGAACCTGAAAAATAGCTACTGATCCTGTAGTTTTTCACAAACTGGTTTCTTTTTTTCCCGATAACATAGTAATATCCTCCGCTTTCATCATTAATGAAATAAGTCATTTCATCAAAGTTCATGATGTTTTTGGTAAAGAATAATTTCCTGTAGATGATCTTTTCCCTTTTATCAAAAATATATTTTACAGGAACTTTGAAAATAAGATCCCACAGAAAATAAACCATATAGATTATCCATATCACAGAAGCAATGGTAAAGGCATTTTCAGATAATATATTTCTGAAATAATACAGCACCGGAATAGCCAGACTGCCAGCCCCCAACCACCATCTTAAAGTACGCAGGAAATTGTAATCAGGCATAAAACTTATTTCACTTCCGTTATCCTCAAATTTATATCGGTCTTTGGTATTCATCGCATGTTTTCATTTAGACCCATGATATCTTCAGTTTCATTGACCATTTTCTGGATGCTTTTATGAGTAAGAGCCTGTCCTATCATAAATTTCTGCTCTTTTCCATTCATATCAAAATAAATATTCAGGAATACATTGGTTGTCAGGAAACCAAGATACTTCATTGCCAACACCTGAAAATGAGTAAAGTCCTGAAAAGAATAGGTCTTTGAAGCAACAAAAACACTTGGTTTGCAGGTAATGGTCTGCTGTTGCGTATCAATCACAAACTTTCTGGCAAAGAAATTCGCGATGATTAATGCTCCAACAGCAACCAGGAATAAGCCCAGTAAAGGAATATTATTTTTATAAGAGATTCCTGCAACAATGAACATAATGATGGCCAATATAAAGCTAAATATCGGCTGGTTCTTAAAAACATAAAGGTTCCCTTCTTTCTTGTAAAATTGATAAGTGTTCATAATAAATAGTGATGTATTTTAATGTTTAATTATTTTATTTGGATATATAGCGTTCTGCTATCTCATCATCATTAATAGTTTTTAAGGTATCCAGATCTGTTCTGAAGTAGGTATCATGAATAGAGAAATAAGCGTGTACTCTTGTCTCTGTCTGCGCCGAGGCTTCTTTCCAGCATGTACAGAACCAGTCTTCAAACAATTCGTATTTTTCTTCGTTATATTCATCCCATAAGTCATCGAAATCATCATCGTCCTCATGGCGATCCTGGAAGTCTGAAGCTGCGGTCCCTATATTTTCAGGCAAAAATGAATCCCAGTCTTCGTTTTCCCCCATTTGCTTTTTTCATTGGCCTGGAAGTTTCAGGATATCTGTAATGATTTCTCCGTTTTTATCTACAGCCCAGGCTACAATGTCAAGATAATCATACTCATATTCAAAATACAGAGCTTTGGTATCCACTTTATGCTTGCCTTCAAGATAGTCTACATTTTCTCCTTTAAGAATTTGTACAATATCATTAATAAGCCGTTTTTTAGATTCTTCAAGATGATTTTTTAACTCAGTATTGAGTTTTTTGAGGTTTTGCATACGTTGATTTTGTCATTTTGGTGTTGATGATGGGGATCAATATACAAAAATAGATGAAAAAATAAATCTTTTAAACACGATCTTCTGCATGGTGTACACTAATTTTTTTGCATGTATAGTACCTAATTACTGTATACATTAAAAATATATGAGGATTGATTTAGCAATTCAGTTTTGCGACACCAATTCTATATTATGAATTTTTCAACTGATAAAATTTTATAGAGTAAACATTTTTAAGATTTATTTTAATGTGTACAACCCAATATTTAACCCTTCTAAATTCGCAAAAAATCCACAGTAATACTCACATAATAGAGATTTAATTATTGATAGTTTTGAAATCATCAACGTTGATTGGATATTCAACATTTCACCCGTAAGTGTACAGTATGGGATGCGATGAAGAATAAAAAACCGGGTCAGGGTTTACATGACAACACAAATATTAATTAAAAAATTATTCAATTATGAAAAAGCTTCAAGGAATGAAGAACGGATTTTCTTCATTAGAAAACAAAAAACTGAACAATCCCGGAAATATTACCGGAGGAAGAGCTGAAACGAGCATCAGAACAACTTCAGAAACAGGCCCCAATGGTAATGCAGGAAATACCGGAGATACAGCGATCTGTAATGACGGAAAACATGTTGCGACAATAACAGTTGACTAAATATAAGGAGGGGGAACTCCCCCCCTCTTTCTTTAGATAAAAAATAGGCCAATGAAATATATAAAAATCATTTTTATATTCCTGATTGGAATAGCTTTTCTTTCGTGTAAAAGTAAAAATCTGAATTACATAGATTATTACCATAAAGTATATGCCATTGACAGCATGCAAAGAGTTGACAAAGATACTTTAGCAACGATAAGGCAGTATAAAAAGCTATTCAGGAAATATCCTCCTTCTCAAAATGAACGTATGGAAGAATACGAGGTCTACATAAGATATGCAGATAAATTCCATAAAAAGTTTGGAGGCATAAAAAGTCTGGACAAACTTATAGCACAGTCGGCACCCAACTGGAAATATAAAAGAGAAGATCAGGATTTTTTCAAACTCTATGAAAAGTATGGCATTGACAGTATTGGTGTTGAAAGAAAAGTTCTGCAATGGAAAAAAAGCTTAAATAAAGTACTGATAGATTCTTTCAGTATTGCATCGGCCAGAGACCAATATAATGCCCGCGTGGGCCCAACTGTAGTAAAAGATGATAAAAAAAATGCTGAGCTTTTGATCTGGACATTCAAAAATTATGGTTTCCCCTCAAGGCAAAAAATAGGCCTCTCTGGAAACAATGACCAATTCATGTCTATGGGCACTCTTCTCAATCATATGGCAGGAACGGAGTATTATGAATATTTCAAGACAAAATTACTGGAATATGTAAGGTCGGGTGAATGTACCCCAAGAGATTATATTGAGATGGTAGACAAATACCAATACATTCATCATTTAGAACCTATTTACGGTATATACTCGCATTATGACAAGAATTTTAATGCTGAAGATTCCGTCAGAATAGACCGTAACCGTCAAGCGATAGGCTTTCCCACCTTCAAACAGTCGTCAAAAATCACAAAAGACTTCCAAAGAAAAATGAATAATCATTGATGTATTATGATCCTTATTATCTCTCAAAATAATGAAATTACGACTATAGAAGTAATTAAGCATTTGGTCGTAATGAAGAAAAAATTCATCCGCGTGCATGAAGATGAAGTATTTGAGATCAAAACTCTAAACAAAAGAATTTTGCTTGAAAGTGCCCGTAACAAATTCTTTCTGGATGAAATAGAAAGTGTCTGGTACAGAAGAGGCAGATTAGCATTTAAACGTTTAAAATATTTACATAAGTCCATTCATTTGCATATGAATGAAACCCAGCACTGGCTTGAGGACTATGTTATAAAAACACTTGAAAATAAAAGACATATTAACAAATATAGCAACAGCGATGTCAATAAACTTCTTGTCCTTGACAAAGCAAAGGAAATCGGGTTTGATATTCCGGAGTATTATCTGGCTGAACATACGTCTGAGACAGAAATTAAAAATACCATCATAAAGACAATCAATGGAAATACCATACTGGATGACATCAAGAAAAACTACGGTGGTTTTATGTATACATCGGTTGTTGATAAACATGAAGACGGATATTTTTTCATCACCTTTTTTCAGGAAAAAATTGAAAAAGAATTTGAAGTGAGAACGTTTTATCTCAACGGAAAATGCTGGTCAATGGCTATTTTCTCACAAAACGATGAACAAACCAGAGTAGATTTTAGAAAATACAACAGAATAAAGCCTAATAAAAATGTTCCCTACAACCTTCCCATCGATGTCGAAGAAAAGATTCATCAACTGATGCAATTTTTAGATTTGAACTCAGGATCAATTGATTTTATAAAAAAAGGAAATCAACATTATTTTCTGGAGATCAACCCTATTGGGCAATTTACCGGAATGTCCAATACATGCAATTACTCATTGGAACAAAAAATAGCTGAATATTTATGAAAAAACTCTACAATGAAAAAAACAGATTACCTCTGACCTTCCAATATCTCGAGATATTTAAAACCAAAAACGCAGGTAAAATCCATAGCAACATGTTATACTTTGTACCTTCTGAAAAATACCAGACAGAACATCATATTAGAGAAAAACCTTTAAAACAGCTCACAAGACTTTTATGACATATTTTAATTTATTCAGTAACATTCTGGTTACAAAAGGAGCCAGCCGGATTCTAATCTCAGATCTTCAGAGAAATACTTCAGATCTGTATCCCTTGGAGTTGCATGAAGTTATAGAAGGACTAAAGAATCAATCAATTGAAAATATTCTGAAAGTTTATGATGCAGAATCCAGACTGTTTATCAGGGAATATATAGATATGTTACTTAAAAAAGAATATGGTTTTATGACCGATGGAGATTGGGACAAGAATTTTCCGCCACTCTCCTATACATTCTATGAACCCCATGAAATTTCTAATGTTTTCATAGAAATCAATGATATTGCCGTTCTGGATAAAATAAAACAGTCTGTGGAAAATCTTGGGGTAAAACATCTTGTTATCTACTGTCACAACAAACTTTCGCTCAAAGAATTTCAGGACATTGATGACCAATTTAAAGGCTCTGTTTTAAACGGAATTGAAATATTTTCGCCATTCCATGATGATGTGAATGAAAATTTTATCAGCAGCCTCCATCAAACACTTAATAGAATTTATAGTTTAGTGTTCCATAGCTGTCCTAAGTTTCCAGTGAAATCCAAAGATATTTTCAGATTCAGCTTACAATTTAGCCGGGAAAATCTTAAAATATCCTCCTGCGGCAAAGTAGATCTTAAGTATTTCAACACCAATCTTCCAAAAGTTTCTGAAGCACTCAACTACAATTCCTGTCTCCATAAAAAGATAGGAATAGATCGCAACGGTAACATTAAAAACTGTCCGCTAATGGCTGATCATTTTGGAAACATCAACGATAGTACTCTTGAAGAAGCTCTGATGAAGCCTGGATTTAAAAAATACTGGAACATTACCAAAGATAAGATAGAAGTCTGTAAAGACTGTGAATTCAGATATATCTGTACCGACTGCAGAGCTTATACAGAGCGAACCCATCAAGACAACAATGGATCAGACCTTTCAAAGCCGCTAAAATGCGGTTATGATCCGTATACAGGAAAGTGGGAAGCCTGGAGTAAAAACCCTTTAAAACAGCAGGCTTTACATTTCTATACGCAACAATTAAAAATCTAAATATTCAGAACAATTCTTATCTGAAAAATTTCCATTTTGGTATAATGGCAAGCATTCCAAAGCCAGTGAACAGAAACAGATTGGTGACATCCGTATATAAAAATGTAGATAGATAATAGTTATGCATAAAGAAATGCAGGACCAATAGTGCAGGAAACATGAAGATACCTATTTTTCTGTAGAAAAACATCAGGACCAATCCGATCATCATCAGGACATCAATGGAAAAGATAACGAAAAAGTACCATCTCGGAATCTGAAGAAATTCATGCTGGAGATATTCATCCACATCTATTCCAAGCCCCATAATTGTGAACAGCATCAATGCTGCGAATGCTAAAATAAAACCCCATCCTTTCTTTGGATCCTCGTCAAAGTAACTGTATTCTTCCATAGGTACAAAAATAAAGAACTTATGAATATATTCATAAGTTCTTTGGTATATATTCGTTTAGAATTTGAATTATATAGAAATAGCGTTGATCAATCTGTTTTTGTCGCTCAAGTACTCTTCCATGGAGATCATACTTTCGGTTCTCATTACATCCTGAATGTCGTCTATCTGATAAATAATTCTTTTCGCATCCTCCGTATTCTTAGCTCTTACTTTACAGAAAATATTATATTTTCCGGAAATAACGCTTGCTTCGATTACGTTTGGAAGTACTGATAATTCTTTCAATACCTCTTGAGTGCGGTTTGATTTTGTCAAAAGGATCCCAATGAAAGCTGTAAAGTGATAGTCCAGCTTGCCATAATCGATATTAAGAGATGATCCCAAAATAATACCTGCATCCTCCATTTTTTTCACTCTTACGTGAATTGTTCCAGCAGAAACATCCATCTGCTTTGCAATTTCTGTAAAAGGCATTCTTGTGTTTTCGACTAAGAAATCAAGAATTTTCTTGTCTATTTCGTCCAGTTGATAGTTCATATTAGTTAAATTACAATTTTCTTAAAAAATCCATGTATTTATTGCAAATTTATAAAAAATTATTTAACTAAAAAAATTATATCAAACATTAACAATAATTAACACAGATGATAAAAATCATTAAAATATCACGATTATTTAGCACCTGATTTTGTAGAATCTGTTTTTATTTCACTTTTGGCTTCTGGTTGTTTTTTATCTTTTTTCTTCTTTTTGAATAGAGAATTAAAGCTTTTACTCCACACTACACCCCCACCATACGCTTGATTTGCAGAACCATTCGTACTGATCATTCCTATGTTGGTAGGCTTTGAATATCCTCTTAAGACGAGACTTCCATCATTCTTTTTTGAGATATCATATTCAATAGATCCTTCACCGGAAAGATAATTATTCTGAGCACCTTCAGTTTTTGTCAGTGGAATTCCCAGTCCTGTTTTAATATTTATTCTAGGTGAAACGGCTACGCTTACTCCGGCGTTGGCACGGTCACCTGTGTTGGAATTCTGGTCACCTTTTACATAATTCAGGTCAATCTGGAATTCATTACTCATGGTATTCAATACAGATCCCAACTGTTTAAGAAGCATATTATACCCCGAAGATTCAGCTACTCCTGCCACATCAAAATCCACCCCTCCACTGTTGGATACATTAAAAGTACTCAACAATAATATGGAACCGAACTGAAGAACTTTTTCTCCTTCCTGGCTCATCTTGGCTGCCAATGTTTCTTTTACCTGGCTGGAGACATCCAGTGCGGTCACATTAAGATCTATTTTTGGATTGATAAGTGATTGGGTAATATTCGCCTGAAGCAGTACACTGATTGGCTGAAGTTTCCCCATACTCAGATATTCACCTGCATTGGAAACCATTCTTACATAATTGGCTGTGATATCCAGTGCCGGCTTCATCGCATCACCATCCCATCGGATGCTGCTGTTTTTTTCGATCTGGAAGGTTTTATTCAAAATAGCTTTGGAAACAAATGTTCCGTTATCTACCTTATAGGTACCGTTCATGGCAATTCCTCCACGTCTTCCCATCTGGAACCTCAGCTTTTCCGCTGTTCCTTTTACCATAATGTTTCCTACATCATCTCCTACCAGTACATTCACCGTAGTTCCCTTATCTACATCCAGACTGAAATCGATATTCATATTGGCCCCGGTCTTCTTCTTTTCTTCCAGCGTGATCAGTCCGTCTTTTCCTTCTTTCAGGAACCTCAGCATTTTAAATTCTTCCACATTGGATGTAGAACTGGAGTTAAAAGTAAAAGTACTTCCGTTCAATGCCTTCATATTAGGAGTAGAAATACTCAGTCCGGAAACGGGTCCGTCCACATACAGGTCTCCCTGTCCGTACACTCTTCCCCAGAAAAGATCAAGATCTTTCTGTGAGGTATTCAGCATCATGAGATTATCTGCTCTCATCACGAGGTTGACCCCCATTGAAGAAATGGTTTCAAACTGAATCGCACCGGAGATAGCTCCTTTAGAATTGGATCTTCCGTCATGTACTTCAATATTATTCAGGATAGCAAGTCCTTTTGAAAGTGGGATTACCGTATCATCAAATGAATAATCCACTCCTGTAAAAAGAAGTTTCAGACCAAAACCTTTCAAGGCAATATCGCCACTATAATCCAGATTGCTCAACTTACCATTGATTTTGAGGTCTCCTGTTGCTTTTCCTCTTATGTTTCCAAAAACAGTCTGAACAAACTGCTGGGTAAAGGCAAGGTCAAAATCACGCATTTCCGCCGTAAGGTCAATCGTTGGAGAAGCGGTATTATTATTAACAGTCCCTGTAAGATGCAGGTTGTTATTTCCAAGAATTCCGGCAGAAGCTACTTTGACATCAACATCATATACATTCAGAGAGAACCCGTTGGTTGCGGAAATTGTCAGGTCACCCATTTCATTTCCGTTCATTATTATATTATCTACGGTAAGATCTACCAATGGTTGCAAAGTACTCTTATCCATTTTGATCTTCACACTTCCATTTGCCAGACCTTTGATTCCCATAGGATTTCCTCCGGACTGCATCTCAAGAAGTTTTTCTATCGCAAATTCTTCAATATCTGCATCTACATAAAAGTCTTTGGCAGATTTGAATTGTGCTTCTTTAATAAACAGAGCACTTTTTTCTGAATAAATCCTAAGATTCCGTATATCAAAATCCCCCGCACTTTTTCGATAAGTAATAGAATGGTCCAGCTCAGGACTCGTATCTATTGCCCAGGTAACATCATTGAATTTCACTTCTGTAGGCTCAAATCTGAAAACGTAATCTCCGGCAGCATTGGTAGACTGGTCTACATTGATGGCATAAGCTTTAAGATTGTCACTCAGCTCATCTTCCGGACTTCCATGTTTGAAGGTGGTCGCCAGATGAAGGGCTGTATTGTTTTCATTTTTGCCTTTAAGTTCAAAATCTTTGATGATATTTTTATTATAGACCAGTTTGCTTATCCTTGCGTAAAGTTGCTGATCAAGATTAGCTGTATTCACTCTCACCATCACACTGTCGATCATGGCACTGTCTCTGGAAATATTATTCCGGTCATTGATTTGGTATTCAGGATTGGCTGCTGCCAACGCTTTATCCGCATCGGTAATCTCTTCCTTTTTAGTCATGATATACTTTAGGGAAGCAGCATCGAGATTGAGGATCAGATCATTGGAATCTCCGTTATATTCTCCATCAACTACAGCACCCTGAGGAAGTTTCAGATCGGGAAGGAAATAATTCACCACCCCTTGCTGAACATCAAAATTCATCTTAAAATTCTGTCCTCTGTATAATTTTCTTGGTGGAGGTCCAACCAGTATTCTTCCTATCCCGTTCTCCATCATTCCTGCAAGATCTGCGAGGTTATATTTTCCTGAGATTTTACCGCTTGCCGCACCCGGCGCATCAACATCAATGACACGTCCGCCTGCTTCCACGAAGGTTTTCAGCTTCGCATTAGGAATACTGTATTTTTGGGTGGCTGTTGCAAAATGAAGATTATTGGCATCCACATCCAGAGTAAGGTCATTAATAGAAGACATCGACATTTTCCCTTCTACCTGACCGCTTACAATCTGGCTTCCCGGTTTGTTGGTAAAGTAATTCAGATTCAGGGAAGTTACGTCTGCGTTCACGTTCATCGCTACTTTCGAGGTACTGAAGTCTATAAGGCCTTTAATCGTAGCTTTAGCCTGCTCATCATTAACGGTGATGAGTCCGTTATATTTTTTATGATCCAATAATCCGTCCAGATACAGGTTGTTGATCTGCTTATCCATAATCTCAATGCTGGAGATCTGAGATTTAGTGGTTAAACGCATTGTATTGACGTCGAAACTCTGCCCGTTAAGATCAAATTTACCGGAGATCAGACCGACTGTTTTATTTTTCGTGATGACAGAAGTATTCAGATCTTTTACTTCGAGATATCCTGAATATTTAGGCATTGCCGTACTGTATCCGGTAAGGTAAAGCCTGGATATCTTGGCTTGTCCTATTCCGGTCATCAGATTTCCGCCTGGTACATAGATCTGCTCAGGGTTTACTTTTGCGGCTCCGTTATATTTCAGCTTCCCAAAGTCATCTGCAAAATTCTTCATCTTTTTAGAGATAAATGAAGGCATCATGGCTTTAAGATCCTTGTAGGTAAAATCTGTCGAAAGGTCGTTGGTTTCAATGGAAAAATTTCCTTTCAGCAGCCTGTCCACCTTCATGGTTTTTGTGGCAATATTCACGTCAGGATTTCTGATCAGGAAGTTTTCCAAATGAAATTTATTCAAAGGGCCTGTCATTTTTCCTGCCAGGTTGAATGGTTTGAAATTATCCCAGTTGGTAACGAAATAGCTGATGTCATATCCGCTCAACTGGCTTCCCTGTTTAATATCCATATCCCAGCGAACACGGTCTGCAAACTCCGACCATGAACCGTCGTGCAGATTAAATTTGATATTCCCCTGAAGCAACGAATGGTCTGTATTCAGGGTAAGATCTTTTAATGAAAGAAATTCATGGGTTAAAGAAAGTTCTGTAGAGAATGTATCTACCAAATGAGATTTCCCCCATCTGGAAGTGACGAAGGACATATTATTGATAAGTGCCGAAATATTGGGTCCGTTCACCTTGACATTAGGCGCTATTAAATTAAATTTTGTTGCCGTAAGCCATTTTCCTGGTTCTCCCGGAGAGTTTTGACTGACGATGGAAACGTTTGAATTAATAATCTGCACCCGGGAATTCAGCTGAAAAGGGGGCTTTTTAGGGTCTCTTTTTTTTCCGCTGTCGAACAGCTGTGTAAATCTGATAAAATTGGAAATACTGTCGCCTTTGTAAGTGATGACTTTTACGTCTGCATTGACAAGAGTAAGTGAATTAAAACTTAATGAATTGCTGTTTCCTGAAATGGCATTGAATGCTAAAGACATCCAGTCGGAATTGGCACGAAATTCTTTAGCTTTGATAAATTCAAGGCCTTTATAATCCTTGATCTTTAATCCTTTTATGGTGACGTCTCCGAAATAATCTACTTCTACACTTTCCGTAGACATCCCCGCTTTAAAATCTTTGTTTACGATCTGTAATGCCTGATCTGCTGCCCATTGCTTGGTGGCGGGAAGATTAATCACCGTTAATACTCCACCCACGAGAATAACTCCCAACCAGAAAAGGATGAGGAGCAGTCTGGCCCACCAGGAATAGCTGGTCACATCTTTCATCGCCTGCTTCCCAAATTCTTCAGCCGTTTCTACGGGATGATGAATGGCATCTGATGCCAGCTCAGATGCTTCTTTAACGGTCTCCTTCACAGCATCTTCCACATTCCCAACAGTCTTCTGTACCTGATCACTTAGGTTCTCAGCTACTGATTTTTTATTCTCATTCTCGTTATTATTCTCTAACTTTGCCATTATTATGAGCGACTCTATAATTTTAGGTATTGAATCGTCCTGCGACGACACCTCAGCAGCTATCATCAAGGGAAACTGTATTCTGTCGAACATTGCTGCGAATCAGGCCATCCATAAAGAATATGGAGGTGTGGTCCCGGAACTTGCATCGCGAGCACATCAGCAAAATATAATCCCCGTTGTTGAAAAATCTATTACTAAAGCAAATATACAACAAAATGCTATTTCAGCTATAGGATTTACACGGGGTCCGGGACTTTTAGGATCTCTTCTTGTAGGAACCTCGTTTGCTAAGTCTTTGGCAATGAGTTTAAATGTCCCGTTAATTGAAGTTAACCATCTCCAGGCCCACATTTTAGCCCATTTCATCGAAGATGCAAATCCTATGCCGCCTCAATTCCCGTTTCTGTGTCTTACCGTAAGCGGCGGGCATACGATGATCGTGCTGGTAAAGGACTATTTTGATATGGAAATTATCGGAAAAACGATTGACGATGCTGCAGGAGAAGCTTTTGACAAGATCGGGAAGATTTTTGATCTGGACTATCCGGCAGGACCAATTATAGATCGACTGGCCAAGGAAGGAAATCCTGATGCCTTTACGTTCAACAAACCAAGAATGGAAAATTATGACTATTCATTCAGCGGGATCAAAACTTCTGTTCTTTATTTTATTCAGAAAGAGGTGAGAAAAAACCCGGATTTCATTAAAGAAAACCTGAATGATCTGTGTGCTTCCGTTCAAAGAACAATCGTTGAAATTCTGATGACTAAACTTGAAAAAGCAGCTAAAGAATTAAATGTAAAAGAAGTGGCCATCGCAGGTGGAGTTTCTGCCAATTCTGCTTTGAGAAAGGCGATGCAGGATCATCATGAAAAATCAGGCTGGAATATTTACATTCCAAAATTTGAATATACAACAGACAACGCGGCGATGATCGCAATGGTGGCTCAACTGAAATATGAGCGAGGAGAATTTACGGATATGAAAACGTCCGCAACCGCAAAATATGATTTATGAAAATACTCTTAGAAGAAAAAGTACTGGGAACCCAATCTAAAAAGAACTCGAAATATTATTGGGTTTTAGAAACGATTACCGGAAAAAATGAAGTGACGGAAAAAACGGAAGATGAAGATTATTTAATGATCAGTTCAGAAATTGGATATGTTCAAAATATAAAGGAAGAGATCGTAGAGAAAATCAATTCAGAAAATGTATTCAGTTTTACTTACGAACCCAAAGAAGGAGATTATCTATCCATCAAAAATAATTTAAGAAAAAACGAATATTTGAATTTAATTTTTATGAACAATAAGTGGGTTGAAGAAATTTACGCATGTTCATACAGAGATTGTGAAGGTGATATTTATACCACAATAAAAACCGGTGTAGCATTTTTAAGCGATAATGAAATTAGCTTTTAATCATCACTTATCAATACAATTCAGACGCATTCTAAATATCAATGTATGAAACTTTTTTTTGGCGAAATCAGTAACGGAAAAGCAATCATTAATGACGAAGAACAACAGCACATTGTCAAAGTTCTTCGGATGAAGGATGGTGAAGAAATTCACGTAACAGACGGGAAAGGAAATGTAGTTTCCGGAAAACTATTGATCGAAGGCAAGAAAGCGAATATTGAGGTTTCTGAAATTAAAACAAATACTCTTGATTTTAATCCAAAACTTCACATTGCTATTGCTCCGACGAAGAATATTGACCGAATTGAGTTTTTTGTAGAAAAAGTTGTAGAAATGGGTATTTGTGAGATTACCATTTTACAGACTGAAAAAACTGAACGTAAAAATATTAATATTGATAAGATCAGAAAACAGGCTGTTGCTGCGTCTAAACAAAGTCTGAGGTTTCATTTTCCTGTCATCCATGATATGGTAAAACTTACTGATTTCCTAAAAAATATTGATCCTGAACATACTTTCGTGGCACACTGTCATGAAAATCTGGAAAGGTTGGAACTTAAAAACATTCCTTTATTAGAAAAACTTACTTTTTTGATTGGTCCTGAAGGAGATTTCTCGGAAAAGGAAATTCAATTTCTATCTGACAGCAACATAAAAGCGGTTTCACTTGGAAATCAGAGGTTGAGAACAGAAACGGCGGGTATATTTGTGGCGGCCTGGAATTATTTCAATATGATGAAAGGATAGGGATTAGACGTTAGGAAAATTCATTCATCATCAAATTATCTCATCATCACATCATTCTACATTTCAAGATGATGATCTCTGAGATATTTTTCAAAGATCTGCTTTCCGCTTCGCATTGAATTCACGGCCCAACGGATCTTCATTTTCATCCGTTTTTCTTCACTTAATTTATAATCAATACCTGATTTGATCAGCTTCTGCTTCAGTTCATACATACAAATTCCTGCTGCTACGGAAACATTGTAGCTTCTGGTCAAACCATACATCGGGATCGCCAGCGTTTCGTCTGCGAAATCTATTACTTCTTCCGATACGCCTTCCATCTCGGTTCCAAATACAAGAGCGATAGGTTCTGTAATCTGATAGTCAGGAAGCATCACGGCATTTTTTTCCAGTGATACGGCCAGAATTTTATACCCCCTGTCTTTAATATTCTGCAGGGAAGCGATATTCTTAGACATTTTCTCAACTTCCACCCAGGTTTCGGCTCCTTTGGTTACCGTAAGGTTAGGATCGAAAACATTCTCCTCCTCCATCGCCACGACCTTATGAAAAGCACAGGCTTCCACGGATCTTATAATGGCTGCCGCATTTCTGAACTGATAGACGTCATCCATCACAGGAAGGACAAAATCGGAACTTTCACTGGAGAAATGTTCTATTTTTGAGAGTCTTTCCTCTGTTAAAAACTGTTTTAAATAATCAAAAGTTTGCGCTAAATCTTCCATTCATTTTCAAATCTTTGCAAATTAACGTAATTTTGGGCTATGAACCTGAACGAGGCTCAATTTCTTACTAAAAAGTAATTCATGAAACGAAAAGTCCTGCTCATCTATACCGGAGGAACCATCGGTATGGAAAAAGATTATGAAACCGGAAGCCTCCGCGCATTTGATTTTGGAAATATTTTCGAAAAAATGCCCGAAATGAAATTAATGGAATGCGAAGTGTTTGTGCATCCTTTTGCAAAACCGCTGGATTCTTCGGATATGGGACCTGAGGAATGGAAGGTGATCGCGAATTATATTCTCAAAAATTATGAACTGTATGACGGTTTTCTGATCCTTCACGGAACCGATACCATGTCGTATACCGCCTCTGCTTTAAGTTTCATGTTAAAAGGATTGAGAAAGCCTGTGATTATGACAGGTTCACAACTTCCGATCGGAGATTTGAGAACGGATGCCAAGGAAAATCTTCTGACCAGTCTTTATTACGCCAGTCTTTATGAAAATGACGAAGCCGTTATTCAGGAGGTGGCCGTTTATTTTGAATATAAATTATTACGGGGAAACAGAACGCTGAAATATTCTGCGGAGTATTTTGATGCCTATTCCAGCCCGAATTACCCTATCCTGGGACAGTCCGGAGTTCATTTAAATATTATGAAGGATAATCTGTACCGTTGTGATTCCGGGATAGAATTCCATGTGGATGAACATATTTCTGAAGATATTCTTTTCTGGAGAATTTTTCCGGGAATGCATCTGAGTCACTTTAAGGAAATCCCTAAAATGAAGGTTTTAATTCTTCAGGTTTTCGGTTCTGGAACCATTTTCAGCAGTGAAAAGACGCAGGAAACGCTTCAGGAAATCCGAAACAACGGAACCGAAATTGTTGTGGTAAGTCAGTGTATATCAGGTGGTATCTCCTTTGGGAAATATGAGAACAGCAATATCTTTTCAAGAATCGGAGCGATCAGCGGAAGGGATATGACCGCTGAAACGGCGATCACCAAAGCGATGCATCTTATAGACAATCCTAATTACTCAGGAACATTTGCCGACAACTTCACCAGAAGCCTTTGCGGAGAAATTACTGACTAATTTTGCATAATAATTTGCAGATTCCAGAAATTACTCTATTTTTGCAATCTCAATTAGAGAGGTGTCCGAGTGGTTGAAGGAGCTACCCTGGAAAGGTAGTATACGGGTAACTGTATCGAGGGTTCGAATCCCTTCCTCTCTGCTTTTAGTGTTGAAAATCAGTTAATTACAACATCAACACCCATTTCTACACCCACTTATCTTTAAGTGGGTGTATTTTTTTATAATTATTATTAAAAAAATGATTTTTTCTCATTTTATATTATCCTAAATATTGAATGTCAAAAATAGCATTGTTTCTATAACCCAAATGCTCGTTACTACGAACATATCCAAGTTGATTGGTTAGAAGTTTCGTTTTTCCAATTTCAAAAATTTCAGAATTGTAATGATGATGACCATAAAGCCAATAATCAAGTTCATTTTCTTCAATAAATTCTGATAATTCCGTTGCGAATGCCTGATTAATCGCACTTCCTTTGTATTGAGGAGGATAATTCAACATCGTAGGAACATGATGAGTTACAATGACCTTCTTAAAGGATTTTTCTTCTAAAATTGCAGTCTTCAAAAAATTAAAATTGTCAAAAAATAAATTCGTGTAAACTTTGGTATCAAAAGCTTTTCCTGCATTTTTTATCAATCTAAAATCGTTGAGTGATTGTTGAATTTCAAATTTATTCTGCGGTGAAATATAAGACCATAATGTTGAAAAAATGAGTTTCGTTTCTCCGAAAGATTTCACTTTATTATTTAGTAAAATTACATTCTCTCTTATTTTTTCTTCAAAACTTCCTGTTCGTTGATGAATGTCGCTGTGATAATATTCATGGTTTCCGGGAATCCAAAAAACCATTTCAAAATGATCTGACAAATAATCAAAAAACTCTTGATGCTGATCTAAAATTGCAAATGGAATAATATCTCCTGCTAAAACTAAAATTTCAGCAGTGGGAATGATAGGATTTTCCAAAAGATATTTTTTGTTTTCGGGAAATTCTAAGTGAAGATCGGAGCAGTATTGGATTTTCATTGTGTAAATAAATGTTATATGAAAACTATCCCTCAAAAATTAATATTGTCACAAAGTTTCCTCTTATTGAAATGTGCGTTTGAAATTAATGAAATATAATTTTTAGAAGGGTGCAAATCTATATTCAGCCATTACTTCAAAACTAATTTTTGATTTTTAACATCGTGGCTGTAGTTCAATATCTCACCAGAAATTATAAGATTGATCACTTCATCAATGATTTCTAGGGGAACTACAAACCATTCTCTGGGGGTGATTCTTTGTTTTTTGCATTATAAACATCCACATTTAAACAGCATTCTCCAAAAAAACGATGTAGCAAAGATTCGAAGTTTTGGGTGTTTAAATTATAACATTTATAAGTTGCCACCATATCTACATCTGCAAAAAGATAAGTAGCTTCTTTTGACGCATTTTTAATTCTATCTGAAACATTTGAAGTTGAGAATCCAATTTTATACAAATCTTTCAGTGAAGAAATTTCTGAATTTCTAGATTTGGATTTTAAAATATAGATCCAACCACTCTTTACATCTTCTTCTGAAACAATTCCAGCGTTTTTCCACAGTTCATCTTCAATATTTTCTGCAGTATCTGTAATTAATTTTCCGTTTTTTAAGATGGCTTTCCCTAAAGAACGAAACAACATATTCGATTTGGTTCCATTTTCGAAAATCGTTACCGTTCTACCTTCTAATCGAACTCGATCTCCAGACGTATTTTCTTTCAATATTTTTTCAGCTTTCGATACTTCCAAATATGCTAACAAACCATCGACTAAATAAAATTTTCCTTCGATAAGATTGGTTTCGGTATTATTAAATTCTGCTAATCTCCGTTTTCCTTCTTTTAATTCTTTATGAACCTGTCGGAACATCGTTTCATATTTTTCAAACTCTTTGTCAGACATTGGCTTTCTTTGAGCCATAAAATCAGTGGAAGCTCTTTCACCCGGTTTTGGAGTATGATTAAAATTGAAAAATTGATTCTTATTCTTCGAAAATAACGGATATTGAAAATCAATTAGTTATGTTTTTATGGTACAAATATGATACTAAATAAGAGAATTTGTGAAAGATTATTTATTAAACATTAAGCTTACTGAATCTCATTAATTGTTCAATTTACCCATAATTTCCTTCATTATTTCAATTAAAGTTTTGAAGTTCGGACTCTCGCCTACAATCATACTTCCCTGCATTATTCTGTAATCTTCTTCCCATTTATTCATTATTTCTTGAGGAGGAATGATATTGATTAGACCTTTTTTGTGATTGTCATAGTTGATCCACTTAGAATTATTCATTCTTTTTCTAAAATCAACAATTCTTTCAAAAAGGCTATCATCAATTAGTGCACTTTTCCCATATTCTGTATGATAAAGTTGGTGCAAATCGAACAAATGACGACTCATTCTCTCGCTTCTAATTCTCTCTGTTGGTTTTGAAAATTCTTCGTGAAGTAGAAGTATTTTCTCTAAAAATGTTTTTGTAGGAACAGTTACCAAAACTTCAAATTGTGGCAATGAAAAAAGGGCATCTTTATAATGGTTTTCTATAAATGATTGTACCATTTTTTTCTCCGAAGGTTCTGTCATTGCTCTTGCTCCCATTTCAATAAGAACTTTTTGCTGTACATAACTTTCTTGTGGAATCACACTGTTATAGACTAATTCTAAGTGATTTGGATCGCTAAGATCGTCAACAATTTCAGAATATTTAATTTTGCATTCATTCTCAGAAATCCCTAATTCTCCCAATTGTTTAACCAATTCTTCTCTAAATTCGGAGATTACAAATTTTCCTGCGGTCTTCCGAAGTTTCTTCATTTGCGTTTTGGTTTCTGGATCTTCTGCAAATCCTAATAAATTTTTATCAATAATTAAATCGACATCCTCCGAAAACCGTTCGATAATTTGATAAGCTTTGCTTAAAGAAGTTCCACCCTTGAAGATAATTTGGTCTTTATATTTTGATTTAAAAACAGCGCGTAACACCATACAAACCCACCAATCTTTCTCTATCGCAAAAGGCGCATAACCTGTTGATAGAGCGAGTTGATTTAAGGTTTCAATTCTTTGTTCTTTAGTAAGTTGCTGATGCCACATTTTTATGAAAGGTATCTGTTTTTTATTCTTTTCTGAATCCAAACTGGTGCATATTTCAATTGAGACATTAATACTTTCTCGTCTATTTTCTTAATATAGACTGTAAGTTTTTCCTCAAAATCTTCTGAAATATTTTTCTCGCCAGTTATTTTATATGCTTGAATGATGAGCTGAAGTAATTCATCCTTAACCGCCAAATTCCTTGGGGCAGTTTTCTTAAATTTAATGATGCTTTTTCTTATTTTAATTTCTCTTTGCGCACCATCTGTAAGATAAACTGCGTGTAGCGGAATTTGGGTAGAAAGTCCCAACAAATACATTGCCATCGCTCCCGTAGGTGCAATTCTGGCTTTATCTCTTTTCGCAATTTCCTTTGCAATTTCTTCGATGCTTGGATAGACCGTTCCCAAAAGCTCATCTTTCTTGGGAACCAAATAAATTCCGTGAGCCAACCGAACCAAAACTCCCTGCTCTTCCAACCGACGCAGAACTTGCCGAATATTCTCAGCTGAGCCAAATTTCAGAAAGTCTTCTGCGAAAAATATTTTTCCCTTAGAAGATTTCTTAATCTTGGTTTCTATATGATTATGAGTGGTTTGCACAGTTTTTATGAATTAATATTGTCACAAATTTAGTAAATATTTGTGACAAAATATGGTTTATAAATCTTTAATCATAATACATTAGCGCAACACCTCGTCTTTTGACAAATTCCTGCAGTTTGATTATTCAAAACAAGCCTTATTTATTCAAATGCTTTGCAATAGCGGTGTTTAGCAAATGTTCTTTTTTCCGAAGCTGTTTAGAAAAAATTTTACTATCGAAAATTTTTTCACACCTTTTAATATAGCTAAAATAGTTTGATTTATTTTTATTTACAGATGGTTTAACGATCATTGAAAACTCATTTCTTTCATTTTCCACAAGAAATGTTCTATTCCGAAAAGTCTGTTTAATTTCTCCATTTTCCCCATCTAAATCCCGTAGCGGTTTTTTGTATAATTTTTTAATTTGATTTTTAAACACTGCTTTTGGAATATTCGCATTTTTGTTTCTTATTGCTCGATTAGATCTTCGTCGAACGATAGAAATTAGTCTTCTATAAAATTTAGCAATATTCGTTGATTTTATACAAGTATTGAATCCTCGAAATTCAAATCCAAGGTATATTAATGGCGCGCCTTTCCGTTCATTACCTTCAACCTGCTTAAAGGAAGTTAGTCTACTTTTTTGTTCTTGATTATATATTGATTTTCTAAAAACGAAAGATTCGGTTTTTGAAGAACTTATTTTTAGATTGCTTTGTTTGATAAGATTTTCAACATAATTTTTTATTTCTCCTAAATCATCTACATTTGCAACTATGATAATATCATCAGAATATCTTCTATAAAATCCACCCTTACCCTTTACGACTTTATCTAGAATGTTTTTATCAAAATCCAACAAATATAAATTTGCAAGTACGGCACTTATCGGTAATCCTTGAGGAATACCAGCTTGTATTTTTTCTTCACCAATTATTCTATAGAAAGAGTTTTTATAAATCCTTAACTTACCTTGTTTAATAGTATTTCGAAAATCTGCATTTGACTCAAAAAAACTTTTAAAACCTTTTTCTTTTCTAATTTTTGCTAATTTTTTTTCATTAAAGCCAGATCTTTTACCACTTTTTTGTACCCTAATTCGCAAATCATCTCTTAAAACATAACTGAAATTTGTGCAGGATTTGAATACATTTTTATGGTCTGGAGGTAATTCTTCCTCATTCAACAAATCACTCCATTTTTTTTCCAACAATTGATGGTCTAAGCTTGAAAAAAAACTTTCTATATCAAAAGTTAGTACGCCTACTTCCTCTTGGCAATCGCTACGATTTTTAATTTCATCAAAAACTTCTTTCGCAAAATGAATCGTACTCTTTCCTTTTCCACTTTCATCTAAAATAATTTTCCTGTAAGCATTAACGCATCCATCAAGTTCAAGATCTTTTTTTAATTCTGTTTCATACAATTCATTTAGTATTGAGGCGTAATATCCATAAATTAAAGCGTCAAAATGTGTAGCATAATGAAGTGGTCTTTTCTTTGCAGTTTTTTCAAATTTAAAATTATCAAGTTTGAAATTATGAGTCCTCTCTTTTTCATTTAAATGCTTTTCGGAATTTACTTTCTTATATTTTCTTTCTTTGATGATTGAATGCATCAAAGGGTAAAAAGCATATTTCTGTATAAAAGAAGGATTTTGGATTTTCTTTTGATAACTTTTCCAATTTTCATTGATGCGTAAACTCGGGGACAAATGCAAATATCCCTTTGTTTTCATCCAATTTGGTTTGTTAGTATCATTTCTCATAAAAAACCCCGTAGAAAGTTCTAGCAATAATGATTATTAAATTTACATACCTCCGAAGAGCGGACTAGTACCCATTAACTGAGTCATTGTAATGTTCGTAAACTAGGCGAAGATTTAACTTCAACTGCAAATTATTATCTAATGAAAACAATTATTACAATCCTATTAGCTATCTTTACAGGTGGATGCTCCTTGGTAGGAGATTACCTGCTTGATAAACTTTAATCCTGCAAAAGCAGTAAGACCGAAGTCCTGTAGTCCTGACTAGATGTAAAAAATCAACTTCCTACGAGTACATCAAATATAGGAAAATAAAAAACTAAATAACTACTATGAGTAACTTTCAAATTGGTGATCTTATTTCTTTAAAAAACCACCCTTATTCTTTAAATCAAAAGACGAAAATTGGAGCAAATGCTTTGATGACACCACCAATAATGGTAGTAACTGAAATATTGAAGCAAAATAAATTCAATCCAGATTCTGAGAATGAAGAAAAACTTTTAGGACAAGTTTTGGGCACTTTCTATAACTCTAAAAATTGTAATTACGAAAAATTTTGGTTTAATATTGACGAAATAACTCCAATTACTAATGCAGAAAAAGAGAATATAGAAGAGGACATTGCGGGAAAAAAAACAGTTTCAACCGAATTAACTGCTGTAAAAAACGAATATAAAGGAAAACAAGTGATTTTAAATACTGCTGATGCAGAATTGGGGAAAAAGAAAATCAGTTGGAGTGAAGAAGGTGATAAAGAAAAATTTCGTACTGAGTCCTATATGGATTTTTTACCGCCAGTAATGACCGTAATTGACGTTGTTGAAAATTCTAAATTTTTAAAAGATAGACGAGATCCAAAAGATGGTACGTTGAAAAAAGATTCTTGCAAATTCTTATTAAAATGCAAATGGTTTAACCCTTCTAAACAATCATTTTCTGAAGATTTTATCCCTATTAACATTGTAGAGGAAGTTATCTTTGATCAAGAAAAAATTGATATTATACAATTGGGTATGAGTGGAAGTAAATTATTTAAAATTCCAAAAATAACTCCATTTGAAGGACATACTAAAAGTCAAATTAATAATACGTTAGTTGAAATCATCAACATCATTCTTTTAAATCATAAAATACGCATTGTATATTCTGATTATTTCTCAAAAAAAGTGAAATCTTCTTATGTACAAGAATTCAATTTTGAGGCAACGACATTTAAAATTACAGATTTAGCTAAAGATAAATTTCCAGATTATTCTTCGAACGTCTTTAATGATATAAAAAAATTATCTTGGGAGAAAGATAAGTTTTATGAAATCAACTATACCGACAGAAAAGGAAGATTTACACAAAGAATAATAACCAATTGCTCTACTAGCACTTTTGAAAACGAAGATGAAATTGAAGAAACTTTTATCATTGCAAATTGCTTATTAAGAAAAGGAGACATTCGACATTTTCGTTTAAAAAACATTATTGAACGATCAACTTACACTGAGGATTTCGAAAAACTGATAGTGTAACACTAAAGTGAACAGTTTAATTAACAAGTAAATTAATTTCTTGCAAATACATTTTTTTATATGAAGAAGAAACTCTGAATGAACTTTCAAAAAGGGAAATTTCTTCAGTCTCTTCTTTTACTTTGAAATCTTCTTGAGTATGCTGATCTTTTTCTGTGAAATTTAAGTTTCCGGGATAAATGAAATATGCAGAAATTACGTCATCATTCTCTATTCCCAATTCTTTATAAACACTATTTAATCTGGTATAGCCAGCCAATTGTCGTGCATCTTCCATGGTGGGATTTCCGCTAGAATAACGTGGTTTGTACTTCGCATCTACAACTGCTTTTATTCCACAATTTGTATTTAGAATAAAATCTGGTTCTTGTTTATTGAATTTTTTATGATATTGCACTTCTCCTTCTAAAGAGTATTTATCACGAAGTTTTCCAAATACAAACAATTCAAATAACTTACTCATATCGATCCAAAATGGAGGATGCAATGTTTTTGATTTTTTGGAGTTTTTAGAAATATTGTAGTCATTTAATGCCAAAATTTGATTTCCTAATTGAATTGCACGATTATAGTTTTTAAAAAACGGATTACTCTCTTTAAAATCTAATTTACTGAAAGTATTATCGCTTACCTGATGGAAACCGCCATTGCAGTATCTTTGAATTTCAACCAAGTTTTTATAAATGTCTGAATTTTTCGAATAATCTTCCAAATGGATTGAAACACGAGATAAAACAAATTTCAAAAATTGGTTTAATTCAATATCAAAGCCAAATTCCTGAAATTTACAAATTGTTTTTGTATAACGATTTTTAAATATGTTTTGTTTGATTTGTTGTCCTACCAATACTTTTCCTTTAACTTTATTGCTTAAATTTTCAACCTTTTCGTAATATGATTTTTTCAAGCCCTTCTTTACTAAATCTTTTACAACAGATAAAAATTGGGCAATTAAAAAAGGTGTTAAAAGTGGTTGTAAGTGATTGTCAATTTCAATCCAATCTTCATTAAATTTAGTTGAAATTAGTCCATCTAAATGTTCAAAGTTTTCTGGTTCTTTCAATGATTCCAAAAGCATTTCCACATAATTTACTTGTTTTTCTTCATTATTAATTTTTGGCTCAATATAGATGTTCGCTCCTAAATTTGGAAAACAATCTAAACCAATATAATAAGACGAAGAAATACTGCAGGAGTATTGGTTTTCCTCAGAATTTCTATATAATGAAATGGAAACACAGTTTTTTTCTTCATCATTTTCAAAATTTATTTTATCTTCTAAAGTTGATAAATTAAAATAGTGCTCCCAATTTTCAATTTTTTGAAAAATAGAAATATGGTCATTATGATAATATTCAAAATGTTCTGAAATTCTTAGCATTCTAATCTTCGATTAAAGAGAATTAATTACACTTCTTGCTGATTCCTTCAAAATGCCATCTTTTATATATTCTTCTAGGATTGGTTTTATTTCATACCTAATTCTAAAACTAAAATCAACAGGTTTTTCTTTAACATTTTCATCTATCTCATTTTTTTCATAATGCTGAATAAAATAAGAATGTCCCAACCAAACATCTTTAGGATCGAAATCTCCAGTCATATATTCTGACTTTTTCATCACCACATTCTCATCCGAATAATCAATAGCTACATCATAGTTTTCAATAAATAATGACGCAACTTTAGCAAAAAGATCAACCTTAAAATCATCTTTTAATTCTGATTCTAAATTTTTTGGCAACACATCTACGAAAGCAAAACGTCTTCTAATTGCATAGTCGATATGACCGACACTTCTGTCTGCGGTATTCATTGTACCAATAATGTATAGATTTGGGGGGAGAGTTAATTTGTTTGAATCTCCTACTTTGTACATAGACTCTACATTTTCACCACGGTACTCTAAAGCATAAATGAGTTCTCCTAAAACAGATGAAAGATTAGCTCGGTTGATTTCATCGATTATTAGGACGTAGTTTTTCCGAGTTTCTGAATAAGTTTCCCCATTATAAGAATAATTATCAAAGAATTTTTTCAGTAAAGCATTGTAATAAGTATAACGATAATGTGCGTGAACAGAAAGTTCTTTTGGAATCTTTTGTAATGAAATCACTAATTGACTTTCCAGAACTGCTTTTATTAATATTTTGAAATCCGAAAAATTAATTCTAGAAGGTGAAGCCCAATCTTTACCATATCTAAAATTATCAACCTCTACTTTAAACAAATTAATATTTCCAGATAAGTTAATTTCGCTTTCTTCTACATCTTTTTCTATTTCATTTTTAAAATCTTCAAAATTGTCATTCACCCATATATCAATATTTGTTGATGAAATCTTTTCAGAACTTAGTTGATAATTTTTCAAAGCCTCTTTGGCAAATAAACCCAAAGTTTTGTTCTCAGCTTCAAAAAAAATCCCTTCACCATCAGGATTTGGTTTTGCAATAATTCCTCTTACAAAATCTTCATAGGTATAACTTGGGTGAAATTGAATAAGTTTGAATTGTTCGCTGTCTCCTAGTTCATTCACATCATAAAGACCCAACATTTCTAATGCTATATTTTTAGCTGATCTTGTCTTACCTGTTCCAGGAGGACCTTGGAGGATGATTTGTTTTTTGTATTGAAGTATTTTTGAAATTTTACTTTCATTCGCACTGGGTAAAATTAAGTTACCTTTAATAATAGATAAAAGTTCTTCATAATATTTCTTGCCAATTAGTTTTTCAGAGTTGTATGTTGTTATGTCTGTCAAGGTCTTCATGACTAAAGTATGACCTACTCCCCAATTACCTGTTGCTTTCCAGTCAACTTTTCTACAATGTTTATAATCATCTTTTTCTTCATCAAAATAATAATCAGAAATAACTTCACCATAACCTAAAAGTTCATATCTCCCTTTTTTTACAATTATTATGTCTCCAACATTTATTGTATTTGCAAAATCGTAATTGGCAATTGCGTCATTATTCCGATTTGTCTTACTATCATAAACTGAAATTAGTTTTTGTTGAATCTCATTTTTATTATTATATTCATTCAAGTTTCCTAAATCATCCCAACCTAAAGCCATTATTCCTTCCTCATAAAGACCATCCCATTTGTAAGCATTTTCACCAGGTGAATAGATCCAATATTTTTTCATATCATTTGTTTCAGTATTTATTTTGTCTAATAAATCAACATATTCCTTTATATTAATTACTTTTTCCTTTAGGTAGACTATAACTTCATTCTTGTTTACCTCTTTTTCTTCTTTTATTCCTTCAATTAACAATTTAGCTAAAGTACCAAAATAGCTACCAAAAGCTAAAGTTCTGTTTTCTTTTGGAAACGTGCTATAAAAAACACACATAGCATCATAATTTGCACTGCTCTTCAAGATATGCTTACTTAAATTTTGCCAGAACGGATAATAAACAGGATACATTAATGGATTCTGACAATGCTTGATCACAGAAAATATATGTGACTTAAATGAATTAAGATTCTTATTCAAAACGTAATTGAAATCACTTAAATTCGTTGTAGATTTTATAGTATTAAATAAATTAAAGAGTCTTAATTTTGCTCCATCTTCAAGAGTTGTATTTTCTTTAAAATTGTTTATTCGATCTGCAACTTTAACGATGGAATTAATTTTAGAAGTAAAAACACCTAATTTATCCGTATCGCTTTCTTTAAAATCCTGATCAGACTTTAAAACATCTATCACATATTGAATATCTTGACGACTTTGTGAACTATTTAATTTATCTAGTTTACTTTCAATAGGAACAAGCCAATTTTTATTTTTTTCACTTTCAAATATGCCATTAAAATCTGAAAAATAATTTTCTGTTATTACTTGATAAGACTTATTGTGTAATTCTAAATATTCTTGAACTGTCATTCTTACTTTTTTATTTTAAATTCTTGAATCCTGTAAAAATTCATTAGTTCCACAAAATTACATTTTTGCATTTTAGAAAAAATACGGGAATCCCTAAAAACTTAATTTTAATAAGTTAAATGATAATTTATTTTACAAAATCACTCCACTTTTACCTGTCCGTTCATCAGCATAGGCAAAAGCCAGTCACGTAAATCGCTAAGTTGTTGGTTTTGTTTTCTGTTCGTTAAAATGTTTTCTAAATAAGGATCTATTATTTTCTCTAACTCTGTAATTATTTTTAGAGGAGGAACGGAAATTCTACTTTCGATTAAATGATCTTTGGTTATATGCCCCATTGTTGTTTTCCTCAATTCAGCCATCATTTTAAAATGTTGCAAATAATTTGATATTTCAAAAAAGTAAAAGTATTTGGGATATTTTGAAGATGTAACTTTAAATATGTGCTGATTTAATGCTCCTTTGCCTAAACTCCAGATTTTTACATCTAATGTAGCTGACCAAGAAAATAGAACATCACCATCATAAATTTTATGCTTTTCAGGAATGTCAACTGTTACTTTTTCAGTGTTTTGAGATAGTCCATCATTCATTTCTTTAATTTTTATAACGGCTAAATAATCCTCGTTCTCATTTAATGGTCTATATTTTTGACAAGCTAGCCCATTTATAAATTCTGCAATATCATATAAACTTTTCACTTCCCAACCTTCTGGAATCTCCCTCTTCACAACTTCATTAAAAACCATTTTGCCACCGCTTGATTTATAAGGCTTTCCGTTTTCATTTGGGAAATCAAACTGTACAAACCAATAGTCGTATAGCGTTTTTGCCATCTGCTCTAAATTATCATTTAGCCACCAACTTTAGCTATTTTTGTTTTCCATTTCTTTGTGGTTTTTTAAATTTTAAATAAAATAGCAACCAATGAGGGAATTAGTGAAACAAGAAATTATGAGTGCAATGAATACTGTTTTGAATTTTCAGCAGATGATGATGTTAGAAAAGGTAATTCATCAGAGTTTTCACAATGTAGAAATTACCAATCAAAATATAGAAAATCAACATTTTACAGAAAATAACCAATCTATTCTCAGCTTGTTTATTTCTTCAAAAAAAGTAGAAGGTTGCTCTGAAAAATCGTTGAAATATTATTTTTCAACAATTGATACACTTTTTAAAAAGCTAAGTAAAAAAGTTACCGAAATTTCTACCAACGATCTAAGATTCTATCTTTCGGATTATCAAGAAAGTAAAAATTCAAGTAAAGTTACCATTGATAATATACGCCGGATATTTTCGAGCTTTTTCTCATTTTTAGAAGATGAGGATTACATCTTAAAAAGTCCAGTGAGAAGAATTCATAAAGTTAAAACGCCTAGAATTATTAAAGAAATTTTGAGTGATGAAGAAATAGAAATTTTAAGAGACAACTGTAAGGAAATAAGAGATCTTACGCTTATTGAAATTCTTAGTTCAACAGGAATTCGTGTAGGTGAACTTGTGAAAATCAACCGAAAAGACATTGATTTCCACGAACGTTCTTGTATTGTAACCGGAAAAGGAAATAAAGAAAGGGAAGTTTATTTTGATGCACGAACCAAAATTCACTTAAAACAATATCTGAAAACCCGAACTGATGACAATGAAGCGCTCTTTGTCTCACTATCAAAACCGCATCAAAGACTTTCTATTGGTGGCGTAGAAAATGTGCTACGAAAGCTTGGACTGAAAACACAAATCAATAAAGTACATCCGCATAAATTCAGACGAACATTGGCTACAATGGCGATAGATAAGGGAATGCCGATTGAACAAGTACAGAAATTATTAGGTCACGTAAAGATTGATACGACCTTGCATTATGCAATGGTGAATCAGTCTAATGTGAAAATTGCACATCGAAAATTTATAAGTTGATGAAAGAAAAAATAAAATTGAGTTCAGCTGTTTCTTATTCAAAAAAACGTTTGAATACTGAAAGCCTTAATATTGAGACCTTCATAACAACAGATAATTTGCTTACCAACAAATTAGGTGTCAAAACAGCAACTGCCTTGCCACCAAATGGAGAATTTTTTCCTGCTTATTATCCTAATAATATATTAATCTCAAACATACGACCTTATTTAAAAAAAATATATTTTTCAAATACTAGTGGAATTTGTTCATCCGATGTTTTGAACTTTACTACGAATCCAGAATTTTCGCCAAGATTTATTTATTACAATTTACATCAAGATGCTTTTTTTGAGCATATGATGAAAGGAGCAAAAGGCACTAAAATGCCTAGAGGAGATAAAAATCAGATTTTAGATTTTGAAATTCCTAATTTCCCAATTGATTATCAACAAAAAATTGCCAATATCTTGACAGATATTGACAATAAAATTGCATTGAACAATAAGCTAAATGATAATTTATTTTACAAAATTACTCAACTTTTACCTGTCCATTCATCAGCATGGGTAAAAGCCAGTCGCGTAATGAGCTAAGTTGTTGGTTTTCATTCTGATTATTTAAAATCTTATCGTAACTTGATTTTAATTGAGAATTAAAATTTTCAATTAACTGATTTGTCGGCATTAATAATTGTATGCTATTAATTTGTTCATTACTTATATTGGGTTGTGCTGCTCCACTTGCCAATGTGAAAATAGCTTCTCTAAAATATTTTTGATTTAAAGAATTTATTAAATAAGGCAATTTTATAGTTGGCGACAAACCTAAATCAAAATAACCAACACGTTGATTTACATAAAGTTGTTTGTTGGTGTTAGGTACAATTGCATATTTTCCAACAGTAGCTCCCGTCATTGCAATAACAATATCTCCAGCTTTAGCTTTAAATTTATCATCAATATTCTTACCTTCTAAATTGACTAAAGATAAATCACTTAGATTCAATGTGCAGTTTTCTTGAATATCTTTAATTTTTATAACAGATTCTCCAAAAGTAGTCCACCAACTTGACTTAAATGCAAAGCCTCCTCTAGATTTACAATAATCGCCAATAATTTTAAGTTCCCATCCAATCGGAATTTCCCTTTTCAAAACTTCATTCCAAACCATCTTGCCACCGCTTGATTTATAGGGTTTTCCGTTTTCATCGGGGAAATCAAATTGTACAAACCAATAATCATAAAGCGTTTTTGCCATCTGCTCTAAATTATCATTTATCCGATTGTTGAGCTCAATTTTATCATCTATTGTGGATAAAACAGATGCGATTTTTTGTTGTTCTAATTTATTATTTGGAACTAAAATTTCTTGACGTTTTAAAGCTCCTTCATTTACCCTTTTCCTTCCCGAAGTCCCTTCCATACAGCTTATAGCTTTTTCTCTAAACAATGGACTTCGCGCTAAATAATAAATGAAATTGGAATCTGAATTTTCATTTTCTCTTAGAACAATAAATTCTGAAGAACCGAATGCAACTTCCTCATCATCTAAAATATCTACGTATGCAGTTTTACCATTTTCTAAACAAGGAGTTATTTTAGCAACCAAGGTGTCTCCATTTCTGAATTTTGGTCCAGATTTATATTCTGAAAACTCATATCCTTTAATCTTCCGTTCAAATACTCCTAGCCTATCCATTGGAATCTTTTTTACTTTTCCGTTTTTTGGTAAACTTTCTGAAGGATTAAAATCTATAAATTCGCCGATAGATGTTTGCTTCCAATTACTCATACCTCAACTTTTTCAAATTTTCCTGTATCTTCTTCTCCAACTCTGCACTTTCTGCAAACATTGCTGTCAAATTATTTTCAAAAGAAGTCATCTTGTTTTGAAATTCTTCTGCTGTGATTTCAACATATTCTATTTTTACTTCAAAGTATTGACCTGCACTAAAACTGTAATTCTTTTCTTTAATTTGTTCTGCTGAGATCACTACTGAGAAATCTTCTTCAGGCAGCTTTTGATTCATTGCGTTGATGATGCGTTCTTCCTCTTCTCTGGTTAAAACTGTTCTTTGGTTTTTTCCTTCTTTTATGGTTTTTCCCAATTTAGAAGAATCTACCAAAACAATATGTTCATTATCTGCTTCTTTGTCAATAAAAATCACAGAAACGTTGGTTCCCGTACTTGCAAAAATATTACTTGGCATACTTACCACACCTCGCAACCAACCTCGATTGATTAACGCTTCCCGTATATTCTTTTCGATTCCGCTTTGCGCCGTAATAAATCCGGTAGGAACAACAATCGCGGCTTTCCCAGTCGTACTTAAGCTGTGCATAATATGCTGAATGAAAAGCAAATAAATCGACATCGAGTCTTTTTTTGCTTTCGGAACATTGGGAATTCCCGCAAAAAATCTTTCTTTGAAACTATCTTTATCCAAATCGTTTCTAAAATCTGAAAAATCTAATTTGAAGGGCGGATTGGAAACAATGTAATCAAACTTTTCTTTTAAATAAGAAGGTTCAGAAATCGTATTTCCTTTAATGATATTTGGGATAGAGTGCGAAAGATTGTTAAGAATTAAATTCAACCTCAACATATTACTCGATTTTTGAGAAATATCTTCAGAGTAAATCGAACAGTTTTTTTCTCCAATTGCGTGAGCAATGTTCATCAAAAGTGTTCCAGAACCTGCGCTTGGGTCATACACTTTCACATTTGTTACAGCATCCTTTACCAAAATAGCTGCCATAATTCTGGCAACTGCGTGAGGTGTATAATATTCGGCATATTTTCCACCACTGTCACTGTTATAATCTTTGATCAAATATTCGAAAATGGTCGCAAAGAAATCATATTTTTCTTGGAACATTTTCTCAAAACTGAAATTCACTAATTTATTAACCAACGCTCGTGCAAAAGCATCTCTTTGGGAAGAATCAGTAATGAATTGGCTGAGATCATCAAACATTTTATCTTTTACACCACTTGCCGTTTTTATGGAATAAAGATTAGAATTATCAAGGCTGATATTCCGCAATGTTCCGTCAAAATAAGTTTCTGCAAAATTTGCTTTGGTAGAATTGTTGAAAAGATAAGAAATCAAATGTTCTGGTTGCAGTTTTGGTGCCTTGTTTCCGATTCGGGCGATTAGAAATTTTCTTTCCTCGTCCGACAGTGATTCGTATGACTTCTGAAAATCGTTTGCTTCAGCTAAGGTTTCATTAATTTTCTTTGCTTCATAGCTGAACTTATCGTTCATATATTTGTAAAGAAAGGTCTGTGATATAATTTTAAATTCGTTTCCGTCGTTTCCTAAACCGTAGTTAGCACAAACACTTTTTAGGTCATCAATGAGCTTTTTTGTGTTCGATATAAATTCTAAATCTGTCATTAGTTGATATAAGATTGTTGTCTGTATTCGTTTACAACCAACTGGTTAATATTTTGGGTCGTTTCGAAGTCAAGTTTCATTTTTTTGTTGTCTATAAATTTTTGTATAATGATGCTCAATACTTCATCACTAAAATAATCATTCCCATCTTTCAGGATATTGGTATTGCTTAGAACGAGAAGATCAACCATTATTTTTGTATCCATCAATGCTTCGTGGATTTGTGTTTCCTGGGCAGAAATACTTCCTTTTTCCATTATTCTTTTGTGGATTCTGGTAAATTTGTCGTCGTTGTTATATTTTGAATTGATATTGGAGTTTTTATTATTAAGCTCATTTACTCGAGCATAAACAGATTTTAGCAACGTAATATTACTCCTCATATCTTCTTGTGAAACTTCGTCTAAATTTTTATTTTTAAAAATCCTTTCTAGTTCTTCTCTTAACGTTATAAATTCAGGGTCTTTCTGGTCGATATTTCTTTGTAATTCTTCTCTTGTTTTACGAAGATCACTATGAAGCTGAACAGCAATAATCATTTCTTCTTCAGAAACTTTCACAAACTGAAAATAGATATCTTCCAGAGCTACATTCAGCAGATTATTGTTCTCGTCTTCATTATCAAGGTTTTCTACAAAATTAATACTTGCCAACCTGTCTTGTACAACTTTCAGAAGTTGATTTAATTTAAAGAAATCTATTCCGTTTAATAAATCATCATCGCCTTGTAAACGAATAATGTTCCTTAATTCTTTTGCAGAACTGAGAATATTAATAATATCCTGTAATCTTTTCTTATCTGAAATCTGAATGATTTGGTCAGAAAAATTCTCAGCATTCCTGGTATCGTATTGAAAAAGAAATTCTTTTATTCTTGATTTGTCTTCCTGTATTTCTTCACGTGTTTTAAAGAGATTGCTGTAATTCTGCATTTCGTCTCCCAACTCACTTTGTAATTCCTGAAAATAATTATCGTTGGTAATTTTGAATTCTTTAGAAATATCAGCAAAATCGACTACATATCCGAATTTATAGTTTTTATAAGGTCGATTGACACGAGTCAGAGTTTGCAGTAAATTTTGATGCTTTACCACTCTCGCCAAATATAATTTCTTTAATCTTTTCGCATCAAAACCAGTTAACAGCATATTGTAAACAAAAAGAATATCAATATCTCCTGCCTTAAAAGACTTTACATCTTTTTTCCTATACTCTTTATCATTGATGTCGTGCAGAATCAACGAGGCTTTCAAAGAATCATTGTTGCCATATTTCGCTTTTTCTTCTGCTACACTCAGATAATCTTGAGTTTGTGTTCCGTATATTTTTTCAAATTCTGCAAAGAGTGCTTTTGCCTGATCAGAACTATCGCAAACCACCATTGCTCCTAGCGAATCATCTTGGTGGGTTTTTCTGAATGCTTTTAAATCTGTCAGAATATATTCTAACATTGGTTCTGCAAATTTTGGATGTGCAAAAATATCACTTTTGCTAATCGTTCCTTTTTTCAAAATCTCATCCATAATATCCTGCATCTGTAACTTATACTGCGTATTGATACCTTCTCGTATCAATCGCAAAGTGTAACCATCTGCAATAGATTTGTTGTAATAATATTTATGAATGTAATCGCCGAAAATTGCTTTAGAATCGTAATCTTTGGCGACCTCTTTCAAAAGTGGAGTTCCTGTTAAAGCAATTTTTATAGCATTCTCATCAGATTTTAAAAGATTGATAAGATAATTCCCCTTCGGATTATAACTTCGGTGTGCTTCATCAATGAAATAGATTCGTTGGATATTCAGGTCATAATCTAAAACTTTTTCAACCGTACTTTCTTCAGTGAATTTCTGGATATTAATTACAGAAATTTCTGGTTCGCCTGTACTGTTTTGTAAAGCACTAATTGTTTTAATGTCTGTCAGGAACTCACTTCGGGAATTAACTCGTTTTACAATCAATCCCCTCATTCCAAATTCTGACGTCGCCTGATTAGCTAAATCTAATCGGTCGACCACAAAATAAAACTTCGGAATAATATTTTTCTTCTGATAATAATCAGTCAGAAATTTCACATTGTAGTATGCCAAAGCCGTTTTACCACTTCCTTGCGTATGCCAAATAATTCCTTTTTTAATAGATTTATCTAAACTTGCTTTAATTGCCTTAGTCGCAAATATCTGGGGATAACGCATAATGTGTTTCTGAATCACATTCACACCATCAATTTCTTCTTCCACATAAGCCAAACCAAATTGTAAAATAAAAGCCAATCTATCTTTAGAAAGAAGTGAGGTTAAAATTCTATTGGTCGGTTTGTTGTAATCTTTATTCGTTAGAAATTCATCTGTATTTTTAATTGCAACAATATTATTATCTCTTAAAATTGAGTTTTCTAAATCCTCATTCTCAGGTTTTAATAAATGGGTAAGATTAAGATTTTCTTCTTCTCTAAAATAATTGAAATGTAAATTCCCATTGGCAGAAGTAGCATAAAAAGCGCCATAAACAGGATCAATTACGCCATCCTCATATTCCATATTATTGGAGAAAATCATCAATTGCGTAATGTTGGTAAACGTTTTAAAAGCTGCATTGGTAAAACGTCTGTTGATACGATTTCTTTCATCAATTACGCCTTGTTTATTATTTGGTTTTTTAACTTCAATAAAAACCAATGGCATTCCATTAATTAAAACAGTAATATCCGGACGAAATTCTTCTTCTCCATTTTTATAAGTCAATTCTGTAGTAATATGAAAAGAATTATTCTCGAAATCATCAAAATCAATAAGTTTTATTCCTGAAGTATTAGTCAATTGCTTAAAAAAGTCTCTGCCTAAATCGTCATTTTTTAATTTAAAACTGACATCTTCTAAAAGTTTAGTTACCTCTCCCGAAGAAAGTTCCGGATTTATATTTGAAATGCTTTCTTTAAAAATATCAGAAAATATATTGTTTTCTTCCAACCGAAATTGCTTTGACCTTGAGATATAAGTATAGCCTAGTCTTGCCAAATGCAATAAAGCTGGTATTTTAACACGTGAGTCTTCGTTGAATTTCATCGTAAATCTTAGGTTTCTGTAAATATAACAAAATCAAATAAAGGAAACTAAAGGAAAACCGTAAAAGAACTAAAATCGAAAAGCTCCTCTCATCAATTTCTGCTCTCCTCTGGAAATCCCGATTTCAGTTGCAGTATTTTAACAATCTCGAATTTCAAGAATGATTGTTAATTAATACTATAAATCTGCAATTTTGTGAATTTGCATATTTTCTTTACCTCATTAGAAAAATCATCATAGGTGAAAACATATCTTTTTGGGAATCGGTCTAAAGTATATGCTATGTAATCAGTACTTTTCATTGAATAATTAAAAAGCAAATACATAAAAAATGTCCAGTTTATTAATTAAAAAACTAGACATTTATAAATCATTTTAAAAAAAAATTATTCCTTCCTCGCATCAAATCCATCTTTAAATCTCAAAAAATCTTCCCCTTTTTTAGGATTATTCTTAATCCAAAGTTGCATAATTTCGGTATTTTCACTCAATATTTTTATCTCCTTTTCATCATAGATTTTTTTTCCTTCACCAGCAATTTCATTTAAAATATCTTGGCGCAGTTCACTTTTTGCTTTGATGCTTTCTTTGTACCATTTGGTTGCGAAATTGATGGAAATTATCATCAATAAAACCGAAAAAACACTAACTCCAATTCCACTCCAGATAAATTTTTCAAGTCTTTTAACTTTGTTTTCAAAATTTCCATAAAAATCAATGGTTTCTTGAGATAGAACTGTTTCTATTTTGGTAGGAATATTGGCAAGAAATTCAGATCTTTTCACTTGCTCCAATTCATACAATTTATCGACATCATCATACTTTGCATTTACATCACGCAAACCAGTCTGGATATGTTTTGACGAATTGATAAAGTCTTCCACAACAAATTCAACTTTTACAAATTGTTCGATATTTGCTTCGTTTGAAGCAATATTTTTCTCGTTAGATTTTATCACGTTTTCCAGCAATTCCATTCCGTTACTTTTCGTGTCTTCGTTTTGATTTTGATTTTCCATTTTATTAAATTTATTTTTTATTGTTATCTTGATTTTCTCTTCTTTTTCTTTAATAATTCATCATCTGAATTGGAGGTATAGGTTGGTTTTAAAAACTCCTCAATTGCTTTTCCAACTTCGCTGATTACGGAGTCGTTTTTTTGTACATTTCCACTATTTTCTTGGTTTGAATTTTCAGAAAAAACAGTTTCATTATCCAATTTTTTCGCTCTATTTTCATTGAGAATCGCTTTGATGTCCGCAATTTTTAACTTGCTGGTAATTTCAGAAAGTTTATAGCCTGCTTTATAAATTCTGTCTGTATTGGGATTTTTGTCTTTCTCCATCACGATTCGCATTCCCGAAACGCCGTCTTTCACATTCTTGGATAATTGAATTTCAAAACCTCTTTCTTTCATTTTAAAAATAAGTTCATCAAAATTTTTTGCTGATTTTAGGGTTTCTTTCAAATTTTTCAGCATCTCTGCTTTTTTCTGAATTCCAATTTCCACATCGGTCAACAAACCTTTTTCTTTACAAACTTCCCGAACTGCTTCTCCGAATCTTCTTCCTACATCATGTGATTTTACAGTACATTTCCCCGAAATATCAATCCTGTTCACGATAAAATGAATGTGTTTTTGTTTCGTACTGTTATGAATATCCAATCGAAATTGATTCTTATCGCTCACTCCAATTTTTTCTAAAGCTTTAGTAGCGATTTCTGTAAATTCTTCATCCGTCAACTTTCTGCCAATCTCGTCGGGTTGAGAAATATAGCCAGTTAAAGCCCATTTTTTCACATTCGTGTTTCGGTCTGCAACGGTTTTCATTTCCAAAAACTGACCTTCAGCCATTGAACTCAAAAGACAATTTGAAGCCACCATTTCCGCTGTTCCTTTGTCGTTTCCGTTGTATTCTAAAGCGATTTTCGTGATGGTTCTAGTGGTTGCAGAATTATTCATTTTTCTGAATTTTTGAGTATAAATATTGATGAATCAAATCAACTACATTCTCAATTTTTACTAAAATTTCTTTCTTATTTTCAAAAACAGTCCATTCTCGATTTCGCAAAAGATTGGTTATTTTTTTGAAGTGAGTTCCAAATTGAAGCAAGGTCTCATCAGTTTTAAATTCATTGATTTTTAATTCTTTTTCGAACAAAACATTTCGGATATACGTTGATAATTTGAGCGGATATTTCTCTTGTTTTCGAATCAATAATTCATATTCAGAATTGGTCATTCTTATCGAAATCACTTTATCCAGTTTTTTGTTTTCTTTAGTTTTTAAACCACCTTTTCTGCCCAATTCTTGGAAATGTTTTTTTCTCTTTTCCTGAGCAATTTTTGTTTCATTTTCTTTGGTGGCTTGGTTTATAAATTCTTGTAAAAAGTCGTTTTCCATTTCATTAATTTTTGTGTATTTAAAAACATTTCTGACGATAGGAAGAAATCAAAAATCTCAATTTTACAATCAGCGACCACGCTTATTGTAAACTTTGGGTACTTTTTGCACTAGCATCCCACCATATTTTACCTGTGTTTATTTCACTCACCTTCTCCTGTGTTTTAGTTGCCTTTCATTTAATGGATTTTTGTTAATTAACCAATCATTTAAGTCTTTAAAATCTGAATACAAAATCCGACAATCTTCTACATTTTTGTTTTCATTTTCAATCATTTCAACTGCTCTATTTCCGGCTTCATCGTTGTCAAAATAAAGTTCAATGTTTTCATAGTCTTTGAGTGAATTTTTAATATTATGAATCATCGAAACTGAATTCAAAATGATATAATTGGAAGGCTCTTTTTCTAAAAAATTTTCTACATTTTTAAAGGAAAGAAAATCGAAAAAACCTTCGAAAATCCTAACTGAATTTAAATTGCTTTTAATTGTTGAAACATCTTTTTTACCCAAACAAATTTTGGAGTATTTATTGCGAATTTCATAACCGCCAGAATCGTTTTTGAAACCAATTCCGAAATAATTTTTATCATTCATTCGATAATGAATTTCTTGTAAAAATTGAGTTTGATTTTCAACATTTCTTTCCTTTAAATATTCTAAAAGTGCAGGATGCTGAACATTTTTTATTTCAATAATTTTATGGTTTTTAGAAAGATTTTCCAATTTACTATTGGAAGTTTTTTGCTGTTGAAAAGAAGAAAAATTTTGATTTTCTGCCCATTCTAAAACTTCTTTTACAGAAGCATTCAAATATTTTTTCATAAAATTGACATTGTTTCCGCCGATTCCTTCGGAGTGTAAATACCAATAGTTTAGGTTTTTATTAATTTTAAAAGAGGCGTGGTTTTCTTTGGCAAATGGATTGAGAAACCACGCTTCTTTTTCCGTTTGTTTTGTTGGAAGGTGTCCGAGAATTTGGAGGACTTCTTCCAACTTTATGCTGTTAAATTGTTTGCAATTCATTGTGTAGATTTTTCGGGTATTAATTATTGTAATTTGTTGTGTAATTGTTGAGAAAATATATTAAACAATTGATTTTTAGATATTTAATCATTCAACAAAAGCTCAACAATTCAACAAAATCGATTTTATTTGCTCAACAAACATTCAACAAAAAAGTGGGTTTAAAAGTTTGTTGAGGATTTTGTAGAGAACTAATTGATTGATTTTCTTTTCATTATCAATTAATTCAACATTTCAACATATTTTTGAAGAATGAGATCTTTTTTAACAGTGAAAAATCGCCCAACGGAATTGTTTTGATAAAATATTCCTGCAAAATCAATGTCGTATCTGATGTAGGTTAAGCCGTTATTTTGCGGATTTAATTTCCATGTTTCCTTTAATAGATTTCGAATATCGTTTCTCGTCCAGTAAGTTGGTCGAAACATTCGGTTCATCATGTTCAGGATATCTTGTGGAACGAAATTAATTTCATCTTCGTTGTTGCTTTCAAAAAACTCATACAACAACTCAATCATTTTAGATTCCAGCTTATTGTTATTCTTGAAAACCAGTTTTTGGAGTGCTTTTGTCCTGATTTCATCGGCAGAAAACCACATTCTTGTTTTCTTTTCTGTTGAAAAAGGTCTCTCAATTAAAAACCGAAGAAAATGAGGGATTTCTGAAATGAGATTGTCAAGAAAGTCTGTGTTTTCCACTTTTATCGGATTAATTTTTAGAATCCAAAATCGAATTTCGTTTTCATCGATTTGAATAAAATTTTCTTCGTTATTGGAACACAAAATAAATTTGGCGAAAAAATCGATTTCTTCTCGGTCTTTTCCTTTGGCTTCCAACTTGTCTTTGTTGGTGGTCGATAGATATTTTAATCTTTCTGTAATCTCTTTTTTATCAAAAAACACTTCATCAATCGCCACAACCAACATTGCTGCCCAATCAGAATTAAATTGACTTCCGAATGAATCGCCTTTGATGTAAGTCATATTTAACCCGAAAATTTCTTTCAACCATTTGATGAACGTTGATTTTCCGGTAGCTCTTTCTTTGCTTACCAAGCATAAAATAGGCAGAATTTGCGTTGGAAATTGCAATAGGATTTTCAAATAATCTAAACCGAGTTCCAACTGTTCTCCGAAAATATGCTTCACAAAATTCAAAGAAAAAGGAATTTCATTTTTGAAATTTTCGTTTTCAGATGAAGGAGAGAATGGGATTTCGTTATAAATATTATAGAAACCTCGAACGATTTGTTGATAATCTAAATGTTCCGGAATACAACAAAAACCATCATATTTTGGGATTGATGAAAGAAAAGCTTTTCCATGGTCGCTAATGATTGTTTCGCGATTCCAACGAACCAAAACTGAGGTTGTGTCTCCCGAAATTAATGGTTTTTCTATTATTTTATAGTAAGTTGTTCCGACTCGGATGTATGGGATTTTATTTTTCATTATCTCTTCTTTAATCCTGGTTTATTATTGTTCTTCAGAAGTTCCAATGCTTTTTCAACATCAATAATTATTTTTCTCCCATTTTGAATGATGGCTTCGTCGATTGTTCCGCTCTTTTTCAACCTTTTAGCCGAAGACTCACTACAATTCAATAAGCTTTGAATGCCCGAAATACCATAGACGTATTTTTTCTCCGTAAACTTTGAATTTTCAGAGTTTTCAGTATTTGATTTTGTGCTACTTCCTTCAATTAAATCAAGAAATTCTTTGCCTGTTAATTGCCATAATGGTTTTTCTTTTAATGAATTAATATTTTCCATTTTTTGAAATTTAGATTTGATTAAATAAATGCCGTGTTCTTTGGCTTTCGTTTGTTCGAACAGGTCAAATTTCTAATAACTATTTGGTGATTTTTCGTGATTTTCTTGTAAAATAAAAAATGCAAATAATTGACATTCAATTATTTGCATTTTAACAAATTTTGTTTTTCGTGATTTTAAACTGTCTATGGGTTTTATATAGTTCTTTGCAGTTTATTTTTGAGGTTACTGACCATTTTTAGCCGTTTATGAATTGATAATTTCATAAAAATTTTCATAATTTTCCTTTTCGTAAAATCTACTTTTTAATGTGCTTTCTGTTAAATTAAATTCTTTAATTACAAAACTCTGCCATTCTTTCTTTTTAAATCCTTTTTTCTCAACATCATCTGACAACAATTTGAATAGATAAGCGAAGTGTGTTACTTTTAAAGCATCAGCACAATTTTTTTTTGGCATTTTTAAATTTAAAATGAGATGGAAATCTTCATGTGTAAGTTGGGATTTTGGATATATGTATTTTTTTTCAACCATCGTATCGAAAATTTTTCGTGTTATTTCCGAATCAAAAATTTCTTTGGCTGGTTTTAGTACAGAAACTTTAAAATAGTTTTCGATTTTTTGGAGAATTTCATCTGCTTTTGTCAGAATTTTAAAATAGTAATTCGTTTTAATCCAAGAATATTTACTGTAAATCATTTCTTGCTCTTTCTTCAAGTGATTTAATTCTATTTCAAAGTCACTTATTACTTTTTGTTTTTCTAATTGCGGCATTCCAGATTGAGATTCTTCTATTTCCAAAATATCATTTTCTTTAATTTTAATCCATTGCTGAATTTTTATTAATTCTGGGATCTTATCAAAGTAGGAATTTAAAAACGTATTATTGGTAATAATTTTTTTTTCAAAAACAAGGTCATCATATTTACTAATCTTTGTAAGTAAATCGTTGAAAACAATTTCTTTAAATCCTTCATTAGCTAATTGCATAAAAATTATATCAATTTTTTTTTCATCTAATTCTTCGCTGATTTTTTTACTTGCATATAGTTTTTTCATTTGAGCTTCGTCGTGATGAAATTTATCACTATGCAATAGTAAAAAAGCACTTTCAAAAATTGTAATGAGATAAGATATTTCTTGCAGTAATTGATTCTCACTTTTCATAATTCATCAAATTTTTTCATAGCATTAGCTTTAATATTATCAGCTATATCAATATACGGCTTCATAGATTTATAGTCTGCATGACCGGTCCATTTCATCACTATGTTAACCGGAATTCCAAGAGAAAGTGCTGTACAAATAAAAGTTCTACGTCCTGCATGCGTTCCCAATAAGTCATATTTTGGAACTACTTCGTCAACTCGGATATTACCTTTGTAATGAGTTAACCGGATTGGTTCGTCAATCTCCGCCAGTTTCGCTAATTCCTTAATATAGTCATTCATTTTTTGATTAGAAATAATTGGAAGAGCCCGATCATGTTCAAATGGAATATCTTTATACTTGTTAAGAATCTTTTTACTGTTCTTATTGAGTTCAATCTTCAAACTATCTCCTGTCTTTACAGTTGTAATTTCAAAATAATCCTTTTTAATATCTGAGCGTTTTAAATTTAAAGCATCGGAGTATCGAATTCCGGAATAGCATAAAAAAATAAAAACATCCCGAACTCTTTCAAGATATTGCTTACCTTCGGGAATTTCGTAAAGTTCAAGAGTTTTTAATTCCGTCTGCGTTAAGAAAATAATTTTTTTTTGAGTTGCTTTAAACTTTGGGTAGAATGCCTCATAAGATAGGTTGTCATTATACCCTTTTGCTTTAGCCCATTTTAAAAACCATTTTAAAAAACTAACTTGTTTTTCAATGGTAGAATTTCTCATTTTCAATTTATCTCGCAGAAACTCTACATATAAAGTCAATCCTTTTTCATCTAAAAAAGAAAATGATAGTTTACTATTAAATTCAGACAAATGCTTCCTAACAGACGAAAATTTCTCATATGTTCTGACTGTCCAGTTTTTAACTCTACCGTTTTCAGTTGTAAATTCGTCGAAATAATCAAAAAATCCTTTTGCTTTTGTGATAACCTGTCCTTTTTCAAATGCAGAATTAAAATGAAATTTAACTTCTTCAACGGTTGGTGTTAAATTCTTAAATTCAAATTTTTTAAAAACATTTTGAATTTCAGCTTCGTACTCAGACAGTTTCGTATTAATATCAGAGGCAGATTGTTTTAATTTGTTGAAAGTATTTGGTTTTACCTTAGACTTTTTGCTATCCCATTTATTTCTATCTACCCTCATACCCGTAAAAATCTCAATCCTATTTCCAGAAAAAGTAATACGCATACGGATTGGGACATTTTCTATAATCAATTCGCCATTCAATTTTCTATTTTCAAGAACAAAAATTACATTTCTTTTTATAATCATGAGTAAAATATTACACCCAATTTTACACCCACTATTGGCATATCTTTAAGCACTTTTATGATATTCAAAGATATTAAAAATATTTAAAACATTGATTTATAACTATATAAAACTTTAAAGAACTTGCAAAACCTTATAAGTTCGAATCCCTTCCTCTCTGCAAAAATGTAAAAGTCTTAAAATTAATTGTTTAAGGCTTTTTTTTTGTAAAAAGAAATAAAGATGTAATCCATTCCCTGGATTCTAATAAAGGGAACGGATCTATAAATTTCACGCAGATTGGTCAGATTAAACAGATTTTTATTTTTATCTGCTCTATCTGTATAATCAGCGAGAGGAATTCATTTAGTACACAACTTTTGTATCTGATCCTTCCCCTATTCCTAAAACATTCCTAAATCATGTATTTAATTTGTCCTGTTTATCAACAGTATTAAATCATTATTTCATGGATAAAGGACCTCCATTGGCTACAACAAATCATCATTTTACAGTATCCCTTAATATTCAACTCCATCGTATGACTGAACAGATACTCAAAATACGATTCAACAGATTTTACAGGATGCTCGGAACAGGAAAAATTATTATCGGGATATTTTTATTCAGCTTATGCGGATCATTACATGCACAGATCAGTCCGCCGGGCCTTGGAGATGCGAATACTGCATTCTGGTCAGCTTTTGGAGTAAGGCGTCAACTTGATTCGCTGGGAAAGAAACAGACTTTAAGTTATATTGCTCTGGGAAGGAAAAGCAGTCCTGATGATTATAATTTAGTCTCAAAACAGGCCATCATTGTTTTGAACCATGAGGTATATCATTCTTTTACCCAGAATCAGCAGTATAGCTATGCCGTGAGCTATCGTCGACAGCCAAAGTATGAAAGTGTATCTCCGTATGAAAAGGAAGATACAGAGCAGGAATTCAGGATCTACGGAAGGTATGCTTATACCTTTAATCTTGGGAAAAGATGGAAACTGAAGAATACAGTCCGTCAGGAATTCCGGAAGTTTTTTGATTCTGATTTTCGACAGGCTGACGAGGATTTTCAGTTGAGAACAAGAATTAAAAGTCAGTTAACCTATAGTTTGTCAAAGAAAAACAATCATAAGCTGGCTTTAAGTGCAGAAGGCCTCTTTTCCACAAGTTACCTTAATGAACCGGAACAGAAATGGACCCCTTTCGGATACCGGGAAATGCGTATTGGAGCTTATTATATGTTCAGTATTCCACACTCCCCTTTTACTGTAGATATAGGATATGTAAATGATCTGATCAGAGGAAGCAAAAGTATAAAGAATCGTGGCGTGCATTATCTGGCGGCAGATATTATTTGGAATTTACCGTTTAAAAATAAATGAAGGTGGTGAAATAGTGAATGGTAAATGGTGAATGGGTGAAATTAAACAAAATCCTGGCATTGCTGTCAGGATTTGTCTGGAAAACCATTGATGGTATTCCGATAATATAATTTAAATATGAATGGTTATGGTAAGATTCAATTACAGATCGTCAGAAACTGATGACTCATCTGTACTTTGAATTTGGCTTCTGATTTTAATTTAGCATAAACCGTATGTTCAAAAGCCTGTACAGACCTCAGCTTCTTATCAATATACTCTGCGATCTGCGCTACAGAAAAAATAAAGTCTCTATACACTGCAATATTGACAGTCTGACCGAAGTAAGGAAGATAAGCCTTTAAGAATGGAACGGCAGCCTGATGTCTGTTGTAATTCACACAATATCCTGCTCCTTCCCTTTTGGTAACAATCTCACGCTCATTGATGAAATCCAGAATTGTTTTACCGGCATCCGGAGAACTGCTATTTTTCAGTATATGCCTGTTGATTTTATCCAGAATATGCTGAGCATACTCCATCATGGTAATGTTTTTCCATTCAAATATATGATTCATTCCTTTGGAGGTTTTAGGATATTTTCCGTTGTCACAACTTGGACAGAAAGAAATTCCAATCTTTTCATGGTATGGGAAAAAGCAGTCTTTGATCTCCATAGAAGCATCCGCCAGAAGTCTGTCATCCGCAAAACTATAGTAGAGATAAGGGCTGTAAAGATCTGCAAGCGCTTTCAGAAAATCGATCTCGCTGGCATTGTGATATTCTTCAAACCATTGTTCAAGGGTATCGTAATAATGGCTTTCAAATTCTTTAAATGTTAAGTAAAACGGCAATTCCATAACTCTGTAATTTTGATAGGACAAAGCTATAGCGGTAATGCGACAAAACTTGACGTGTTATTTTTTTTATAAGAGTCAAGATGCAAGAGCCAGGAATCAAGATTTCAGATAACAGATATGAGACTTTAGACTGAGATCAGAAAATGTGAATGGTGAATTTTGCTTCGCAAGTGAATGGTGAATCGCAGATGCCAGATTTCAGACATGTTTCGGGATGCGAGTTCCGAGATTCGAACCATCAACAGTCACCAAGCAGCTACATTTTACACTCATATACTCTAAACTCATAAAGACTCCGACACTCTAACCTCGTATCACGGAACCCGAAACTATTTGTCGTAGTTGAGCATCATAAACTCAAAATAATGAATCATCCTCATGTAGTTCTCAATGCTGATGTACTCATTGGTGCTGTGGATGCTTTGCTGTTCTGAGCTGTTGATCTTGATGGGCATAAATCTGTAGATGTTTTTACTTACGATCTGGTATTTGTAAGCATCAGTTCCTGCCATGGTAAGATAAGGGGTAACAATGGCACCCGGGTGAATCTCTTTGATTCCGGCTTCTATTAATTGATAAGCTTTAGTATTGGTTGGGGAAACTGCGGAAGCTTCTCTTGTGTTATCAATCTCTTCCACCTCAACGTCGAAACCTTCTGTCGCTTTTGCAATATGCTCGCGAACCTCTTTGGCTGTGTCACCGGGCAGAAGTCTGAAATTCACAACGAATTCGACTTCGGGTGAAAGAACATTGGTTCCGTCGCTTCCTTTCATCATCGTCAGTGCAGTGGTTGTTCTCACCAATGCATTGGTGGTATTATTTTTTGTAAGCTGTGACAAAAGAAGAGGTTTCAGCAGCCATTGGTTGGCAATAGCCAGTCTGTTGAGAAATGGCATACTTCCACCGATATTATCAAAAAAGTTCTTGATGAGCGGGGTGATGGTAGGTTTCATCTGATGATCTTCGAGACGCTGCATGATGACGGCAGCCTTTCCTATGGCACTTTCCATCGGTGGCATTGAAGAGTGTCCTCCAAGGCCTTTAACCTTAATTTTTGCTGATAAGAAACCTTTTTCTGCACAACCCACTACGGCAACATCGGAATCTATTCCTGCCACATTGCCTTTTTGCAAGATCAATCCCCCTTCGTCGTAGACTGCATCAAACTTTAATCCTTTTTTCTTAAAATAATTGGCAATCTGTATGGCTCCTTTTTGTCCTCCTACTTCTTCATCGAAGCCAAAAGCGAGGTAAATATCTCTTTTAGGAACGGTTTTACTTTTAATCATTGTATTCATGGATTCCATCAGGGAGAAGAGCATTCCCTTCATGTCGATGGCTCCCCTGCCGTAGATTCTTCCGTTGGCCACATTACCTGAAAAGGGTTCAAAATCCCAGTCTTCCGCTACTTTGGAAACGGGAGGCAACGGTTTGTCATCTGGTCTGAATATATTTTGTTCTTTACTTTTGACATCAGCATCTCCCGGCGGTACGACATCCATATGGGAAAGAAAAAGAACAGGTTCCAGTGAAGGATCACTACCTTTCAGCCGGAAAACTAATGCATGGGTATTGACCTCATTGTTTTCGGTATTTTGATACACCAGCGGATACGATGTTTTAAGGTATTCTTTAAACTGATCAAAAGGCGCATAATTGAATTCTCCCAGGCTTCCTGTAGAAACTGTAGGGATCTTAAGTCCTCCTGAAAGTCGTATAAGTGCAGAATCGTTTTTTACAGGTTTCCATCCTTCTTCAAAGAACTGCACAAAAAAGCCGTGGAGCATATGTTGGATGCAGAGCTGGACAGTCATCTGGATAACGAAAAGCATGGTAAAACAACTAATGGAAATTATCGAAACGGTCATGGAACCAAAAAGATAAAATCGTCTTTTGGGGAATCCGAGATTAAGGTTCCCAGAGATAGAGAAGGTAGTTTTGAGCCCGCATTAGTTCCCAAAAGGCACAACATTATCGATGGTTTAGAAAACATCATCATCTCATTCTATGCCAAAGGAATGAGCGTATCAGACATTGAGGAACAAATCCGTGAAATGTATGATTTTGAGGTTTCTACTTCCACCATATCACGAATAACCAATGCGGTTGCAAGTGAAGCAGTAAGTTGGCAGAACCGCCCGCTTGAAGATTTGTATCTCATTGTCTGGATGGATGGGATTGTTTTCAAAGTAAGGGAAAACTCCAAAGTCATTAATAAAACAGTTTATCTGGCTGTTGGATTAAGCCGTGACGGGAGAAAGGAAGTATTGGGAATGTGGCTTGGAAAAAATGAAAGCTCAGCATTCTGGATGAGTGTTCTCACAGATTTAAAAGCCCGTGGTGTGGAGGATATTCTCATCACCGCCACCGATAATTTAAACGGATTTACCCAGACGATCCGCTCTGTCTTTCCCGAATCTCAAACCCAGATTTGTGTTGTGCATCAGATCAGAAATGCCTGCAAATATGTGGTATGGAAGGACAGAAAAGAATTCTCTGCCGATATGAAGCATATTTACACCGCTCCAACAAAACAAGCAGCTGAACAAGCACTCAATGATTTTGCAGATAAATGGGAAAGTAAATATTCTTATGCTATCCAATCCTGGAGAAACAATTGGGATGAACTTACTGTATTTTTTGATTTTCCTTTAGAGATCCGAAAAATCATTTATACAACTAATTTAATTGAAAATCTAAACGGAAAAATCCGAAAATACACCAAAAACAAAATGTCTTTTCCTACCGATGATGCCGTAATGAAATCAGTGTATCTGGCATTAAAAGAAGCTACTAAAAAATGGACGATGCCTATCCAAAATTGGGGCATTGTTCTCAATCAATTTATCCTTATTTTTGAAAAAAGGCTCAGATTATAAAATCCAAGCCTAACTTTTTAACTTACACACTTTGTGGGATAGTGTCATTTTTTTTCATATATTATCTTATTGATGGAAATGTTATAGCTTGTTTCAAAATACTTTTGATAGTTTGCCTTTTAGGCTGAGAAGCACTATTCAATCCCCTTCCTAATATTTTTGCCTGAATCATAAGTTTATTATTTCCTTCTTTTCGATATTTATCCTCTAATTTACCCATACTATCAACAAAACGATCATCTGCTGCAATTGTAGCCGTATTGTTAAATAATGCACCCGCTCCTACAGCGTGTAATTTATCATAATCCTTATCGTGAATAAAAACTGGAACTTCTATTTCAGTTGGTGCTACTGAATAATCAGATTCGCCATTATATTTTCTTGGGTTTTTCCCATCAGGATAATTATACCCAAATAGATTCTTATTTAAGGTTTCTGGATTTAATTGATTTAAATCGACTTTCCCATCTTCTAGAGTAGAGTATAAAGTATTAGCAGCAGATTCACTAAGCTTTGCATCCTTATAATTATCATTAACGTAGTTTAACAATGTACTAGCATTGTCTCTTTTACTAAATTTCCTTTTTTGTCTTTGTGCCAATCAGGTGAGCTACTAGACGAATTTGATATTGAGCTCCATAATTGTAGAAATGCAGATTGAGCATCTGCTCCTGTGTATGTAGTACCTGAAGTAGTTTCTACAACACCACGACCATAAGGGTCTATAAATCTGATTGGATTGTTTACAGCGTAATTATAAGTAGAGTGTTTACGATATTGTTCTGCCAAAGGATCGACTACACCCCATCTTCCCAGATCCGGCATATAGAACCTCGCCCCATAATCATACATCCCACTCTCCTGAAGCTCTTTTCCATTGTACTTATACTTGTACGCAGGATTCTCCAACAACACATTATACCCTCATGCTTCAATCCAAACGGATAATAATTACTTTCCTCAATGATCTCTGCTCCTGAGCCATTTTTAAAGTAGCTCAAACGCGTATTTCTAAGATGATCAGTGTAATTATCCACATATTTTCCGGTTTCAAAATTAAAATAACCTTCTGCTGTAGGAAAGAATTTCAATGTGCCGTTTTCATACTGGAAATCTCTGGTTTTTCCACCTAAGATCTTTCTTACTTTATTTTAAGCTAAAATAATAAACCACTGTAAAAACAGTGGCTTATTTTTATTGATGGACACGAGTGGTACGCTCATGCCATCGGGATATTACTTTATTTAAGTACCTTTTCCTTTCTTGCTGTTTCAAATAAATTATTCTGAATAATACTATCTCCTCTAAAAATATATTCTATAGAGTCACCTTTATTTTTTGAAATAGAATCACCTATATGATAAGAAGTTTCCATAATCTTCTCAGACCCGTTTGAGAATTTTACATATAAAAAATTATGCTCATTTTTATTGACGTATACATCAATAACTTTTGTATGTCTATTAATTTTTAAAAGTTGTTCTTTGGTTAAATTATCTGAATTATAATTCAAATAAAAAATAATAAGAAATACGATTGAACCGAATATTAACCAAAAAATAATTAGTGATTTTTTATTAGATTTATCTATTTCAAGATTAAAATGATTATTGTCCATATACATGTGTTTTAGATTTCGTCCACATTACAGGTAAGGCTTGTGCTGATGCTTTAAAGACACCTATACCAGCAGTACTGTAGCCATTATTAACAGCTTGAGAGTTTTGCCCGAAATGAGATGGTATAAAGTTATCAATATTTCTATATCCATCGTATTTATCATTAAATGTTCCTCCATATGACACGTTAAGAGGTCCATCTCCACCAGAATAAGAAACACCTGTTCCTGCAAAATCTGATGTAACAAATTTATGATTTGGGTCTGTAGGCATTATAATTCCTTTTTCAACTCCTGCTGATGCACCGAAACCAATATTTGCATTAAATGAAGAAAACCAATTTGTTTCTCCCTTACTATCAGTAACTTGACCAAAACTAAATCCGAAACCTCCTCCTATTGCATAATTTGCACTAAAACTCCAATAACTTCCTGTATTAGAGGCTCCTGCTGCAAAATTTGTACCATCTGGAGTTGTTAAAATTTGTCCTCTATATGCTGTAATATCTGGATTATTATAGTCTGAAACTGTTCCGTTTGGATGCAAAACAGCCCCTAAAATTTCACTTTCAGAACCTCCTTTCGTTAAAATACTGACATCACTAGTTCCACTATTATCAACATATGCATATCCTTCGTGTTGATCTTTTCCCTCAAACCATTTATAATCTCCGGTTAAATTATTTATATACCAATCCGTTCCTTCTCTTCCATCTGGATCAATAAACCTAATAGGATTATTAAACGCATAATTATAAGGACTATGTCTCGTCATCTTCTCCGCCAGCGGATCTACTACTCCCCATCTTCCAATCTCAGGCATATAAAATCTCGCTCCATAATCATACATCCCACTCTCCTGAAGCTCCTTACCATTGTACTTATATTTATACGTAGGATTCCCCGACAACACATTATACCCTTCATGCTTCAATCCAAAAGGATAATAATTACTCTCTTCAACGATCTCTGCTCCTAAGCCATTTTTAAAGTAGCTTAATCTTGTATTCCCAAGATGATCCGTATAATTATACACATACTTCCCGGTTTCAAAATTAAAATAACCTTCTGCGGTAGGGAAGAATTTCAATGTGCCGTTTTCATACTGGAAACCGTCTAGATAATCTGTAATGTCCGTACCAAAGAGCTTTCTTACTTTTACTCCATCTGCTCTATACGTGTAATCGGTTACTTTGGCATTCTGGGTAACCTTTACCGGTAAATTTAAATAATTATATTGAATAGAGATCCCTTTATCCTGCTGAACTGTCATATTTCCGTTAAGGTCATAGCTGATCGTACTTCCGGTACTTCCTGATGAAAGCGGATAACCACTTAAGGCATTACCCGTTCCCATCTCTTTAAGGTAGGCTAACTTATTACTCTGTTCACCATTTTCATAGTGGTATACCAGATCATCCATCACTTCAGGAGCGGTATAGCCGGGAAGCTGTCTTCCTCTTCTGAGCAGGGATTTAATATTTCCGTTCAGGTCGTAGGTAAGCTTCTCATGGTATTCTCCTCTGTCTAAATTCATGGCATCCCAGAAACGTCCTTCTTTAAGACGGTTAAGACCATCATATTCATAAGAGTAATTTCTCAGAACCGCATCACTTTGGGTAATCCAAGACATCTGCGAAATGTTTCCGTTGTACCTTGCAGAACCTGAAAACTGGCTGTCCGGTTTGCTGTACCTCAGCTCGTAAGCAAAGAGTTTATTCTGCAGATTGGAAGGTTCATTAAGTTTTGTAAGCCATCCTCTGATATTGTAGGCATATTTGACGCTCTGCAAAGGACTGCCTGTTGTATTTCCTACATTTTTGGTCTGTACCTGTCCCAGATCATTGTACAGATTCTCAGCAAGAAGTTCCTTCACTCCACCATTGACCTCATTCCAATGTCTTACCAGTCTTTCCTGATGATCATACTCAAAAGTTTCTTTGAGGTTGACTTTAGTGGCATCTGCAGCTCTTTTATGCTCAGTAAACGTATATTCCGGAACCCCTGAAAACTTCAGTAAACTTTCAGTTTTGGTGTATCCTCCAAGATGATTTACAGAATGAGTGGATATTGCCCGTCCTTTCTTATCATAGTAAGTATATGCTTTTGTCCAACTGTCATTGTCAATGTTTTTCACATAAGAAGCTGTGGGCAGACTTTTTGTACTGATATTCGAACCCTGGGTTGGCTGAGGCAATACTTCCTGACCTAATATAGAACCGGTCGCCGCCGGAGCTCCCTGAGGATAGGTATCATAATAGCTGACGGTAAGAATCTTTTCGATACTTGTAGGATATGAAACGTTTCCGTATTCTACATTCATTCCATTCAAGGCAAAACTTCCTCCACGGGTTTCGTAAGAAACATTCGAGGCCTGATTATCAATAGAAGTCTGTATACTTTGTCTTGCAGTTCCGTCTCTTGAAATTCCTGTGTACACAACTCTTCCAAACTGGTCATATTTGGTAAAATTCCATGACTGGTCGGCTGTAAAGTTGGTGATTCCGTTTTTCAGAACGGTATCGCGATACAGAATCAACTGATCTTTTTTATTATAAACCATCTGTTCCCAGCCTTTTCCGGGAAGTTTCTTTTCTACCAGCCTGTTTCTGCCATCATATTTATACTGATAACAAAGATGTTCCAAAGCGGCAGCAGATACTGATGCAGAAGCAGAAGCCAATGGCGGAATTACAAATGCCAGCTGGTCATATTCATTATACACATAATAAGTATCTGCATTTTCGGAGGCACTGATGACTTTTCTGACCAATAGCGTTTGTCCCTTACCGTTCTTGAATTCTATGGTCTTATTGTTGTCTTCATCCGTGACGGTATTTTTATACAGTTGAGCTTCTCCGTATGTTCCGGATAGACTTAATACCGAAGAAGTAGCTCCATCAACCCAACTGGTGGCGGTGGTATATTTTGTCACTTCGCCTGTTGTATTGGCTTCATAGCCGAAAACAACGGGTTTGTTCTGCCAGTCCGCTCCAGGATTTTTCTGGCTTAAAATTCTGTCAAGCGGAGAGTTTTCTAAATTTTTATGGCTGAAAGGAAAAGAATCATTAATCCCGTTAGACTGATAATAGGCATTGACAGCCCCTTCCACTCCGGTTTGAATATTTCCACTCTGTGATGCCATAGGAACCTGAAGCCAGCTGTCTACCTGTCGTCCAAATCCATCATAAGGAATATGCGTTACCAGATCTTTTCCTGTAGGAGTAGATTTGATGCTCACCGACTGCTTAGGTCTTCCGAGACCGTCGAAAAACTGAACACTCTGTATCTGCTGCAAAGATGCATCCGAAACTTCAGTCGGTACTAAATACTGTCTGGTATAAATATAATTTTCAGTATTTGAAATATTAGCTGAATAATCAACGGTAATGGGGGTATAGGTATTTCCGGGATTATTGGGATTGGACCCTCCTATATACGCCCGAAATGTTCCATTGACAGAATTAAATTTGAATCCCGGAAGCATCCGTATACTTTGGGGATCTGCCACTTCGGTATTCGGAGCAGGAGGAGAAGTTAACACCACCTGTCCGTAATGATGCATCCCCCATAGCAATCCAATGCTTATATATAATTTTTTATACATAATTTTTAATTAATGGTTGGTGGATTTCATCTTAACAAGCTCTTCTTTCAGCTGCTTAATCTCTAAAACGGCTTTTCCTAAATCCGTATTTTCTGTTTCTAATTTCTGAATTTTTGCCTGCTGATCTTTTAACTGTCTGTTTTGTTCAATCACATACAAAGTAAGTTCTTCGATCTTTTGCAAAAGTTTAATCTGAAATTCACCAACATTGACCCCTTCTTTTTCCATGACTTTAGCTGAAGCTATTTCCGGTAAATGTTTTTTCTCTTTAATATGTTTGGCCACTTCTTCCAGCTTTGGCAGATCGTAGTTTTCTTCAAATACGAAATCGGCTGTCGGAGTCAGGGTCACTTTAATTTCTTTGGTTTCAAGTTTACCATTTAGCAGAGCATTTCCATTGGAGGAAATCTTTAGTATTTCATTCATTGCCACTGGAGAGTTTAAAGCAATAGTTTGTGATGGAGAACTCAAAAGCCTCATCCCGTCATTATCCATTACCATAGCAACCTTAGAGAAATTCAAGGTTTCGTTGGAAGACAACCATCCGTTTGCTGTATTAGAGTCTGCCTTAACACCAAAACTCATATAGGTAGCTGCCGAACTTCTTAAAGAACCCCAGTTGTTTAATGACCCATTCTCATATCTTATTGCAAGCGCATTAATTCCCTCTGTAGCATGAGTAGATCCTGCTAAAATGTTACCGGAAACATCCAGTTTTTCTTTGGGTTGTGTTTTCCCTATTCCTATATTTCCATTCTCGAGGATTGAAAATCTTTCAACCAAGCTTGGAGTATTTGTATTATCTTGAAGTAAAATAGAAAATTTTGACCCACTCGTATTTCCTGATTCTTCAGTAGCCGTTATTCTTGCTTTAGGATTATTTAAGTATCCTGCGAATTCCAAAGTAGGATATTTTGGATTGGCAGAAGAAGCGCTCCATCCACCGGTAGAAATTGTTATCTTACCTCCATTCTGGTCACCAACTTCTAAATTGGAATGAGGATCATGAACCCCGATTCCCACATTACTGGATGTAGTAGATGTTGGATTCACACCACCACCGGAAGTATATAACTGTGCTGAAGTAAATTGAGTAGCTAAAATGCCAATAATGAATATTGCTTTTTTCATAATTTGAGTTTTATTGTTTGTAATTGTATTTGAATTCCTTCAGGATCTTACCCGTCGGACTGTTTTCCCTTACCTCTTTCAATCGGTTGGCGGTATCATAAATATAAAACTCTCTGATCCCGGATGGCGGGGTGATACTCTTTACTCCGATTAACGGATCATAGCTGTACGTACTGATTTGATACGCTGATAATGCAGCGTTGTTTCTAAAGAGATCTAAAGCAGAGATCAATGATTGTTCTGAGGCATCGGTACTCAGCTGACCATCATTAATAGAGGCATTCACAATGGCATCAATGAGTGCCTGAGGAATATCTGAAAGCTTGGCTCCTTCTATTTTGGCAATAGGCTGGGTCTGGTTATATCCCCAGATGATGGTTGTTGAAATGCCATTTTTAGTGGTGTACTGCTGGATATTACCCTTGGAATCATATTTTTGGTATTCAATTTCTTTATTGATTATATTTAGTAAATCTGTGGACTGTATTTCATAAGGTAGTGCTAATCCTGCAGTTTTGGTATCTGCTTCTGATTGAGATGCCGGATATACGGTTTCAGTTTTTGAAACTCTTTTTCCTGTATCCTGAGTATCCTTTTTATTAATAACCACAGTTTCTAAAGGAACCCCAACAATATTTTTATCAATCAGGTATTGATTTCCTTTTTCCTGAGCATATTTATAGGTGGTTTCCATTATTTTTTTATCCGTATCGGTTGTTATTTGTGAAATCGGTTGATAATGATCATTGCTGTTATATAAAAAGGTATTATCGGAAGTTAAAATCTTATCATTCAGATAATCAAAGCTTGTTGTTTTATATTTTTCTATTTTACCGCTGTTAAAATAGTAGGGCTTATAATATATTCTGAAATTATTGGTATAGTCTGCCACTAAAAAATTAGGGTGTGGCAGAGGTTTGTTAACCACATGAGAAAGATTCATATACATATGAGCCAGCGGGACAACATAATAATCTCTGTTTTTGGTGTAGTTGCTAATCATTCCATCTGCCGATTCAAATCCCATTCCCGGACTGATCTCATAGGGAGTATCAAAACCACCAAACTTATATTTGTGGGACTCTTCTCTTAAAAGTCTGTAAGAATTATTGCTATTCTCAAAATATTTTTTTGAGACTAATAATCCTCTGGTCCACTGGTTGTCTGTTGGCAGTGTAAAAGGATATTTTAAAAAGTTGCTTCCATCAGAAAAATTTGTAAATTCATAGTCCGTACGTCCTTTACTTTCAGCAGCATCACCTACATATTCCTTTACATATCTGTATCCCATACTGTTGGATTCCAGAGAAGAATTGATGGAGCCGGCCACAACTCCTTTTGGATCTAAAATTGGAATATTGTTCGCATTCATCCCGACTATACCCACGTATTCTTTCATCCCGAATAAATCTCCGCTGTTTTCACCGGCAGGGCCTTTATACTCAAATGTTTTTTTTATTTTTAACTGGTCTTTATCCCAATATTTAATCTGTTTGATCCTGTTTCCGGGTCCATAGTATAGGGTTTCATTAGTACCCGTATTGGCTACTTTATAATCCAACATCAATGAGACACTTTCAGAAGGGTTAGAAGCAACATCTTCCAAGGAACAACCAAATGCTGTGATGCCTATTCTGTAAGATGAACCTGCTGTCAGTGCTCTTGTTCTGGATGTTCCCCTTACAATGGTCTTACTAGCTCCTATATTAGGGAAAAGAGTAACCCGTACACCGTTTTTCTCAACCCATCCCGTATAATAACTACATGCTGTAGGTATATTAGGATCTGTAAATGAATGATAATCAAAAGTTATTTCTATTTCGGAATCATACATTTGAGGATTTATCGTAATATCTTTGTAATATGAATTGGTCGCTACATTATAGTTGGGAAGTTGGTCTCCCGCCTTTAAAAGAATCTCTGATTGAGTATGATAAGGTGAGTTTACACTTCCAAGTACTTCGCCCATACTAAAAGTAGGCTTCAGAAGATTATTTTCATAAATAAATTCAGTCTTTAAGCCTGTAGAATAGCTTACTGATTCTAAAATCCCTGCTTTTGATCTCTCATCGCTACTCTCCCGGTTGCTTGATAAATGCCCGTTGTAATCAAAAAAATGCAAATAACTGCCATTAGAAGCATTGTTATAATATCCCCAAATATCCTGAGATGTTGAAAACCTGTTGGGAAGCAAAGTGGAATTGTAAGTGTAAGTGTATTTTTCAATAACGGTATTATACTTTGAATAACGGATTGCTTCATTGAGAAACATCCTCTTATTGGAGGAGGCGTCTAATGAAGCCAATAAAGGATTGGTATTAGGGTTCTGGATAGATTCCTGAATATTATAATTGAGCTGAAAGTATTCAATCAAATGATCTTTACTGTCATAGATCTGAATTTTATCCAATGATTTTCCACCTAAAACATCTGACCGACTGGAAGAAGAAGGTATAAATTTAACCTTGCCCTCAGGAAAATCAATAGATTCCAGAATATATTTATTTTCATTGATTTTGGAAAAATAAGTATAGACCCCCGGATTGGAAGGCTGGTCACAAGGTGTTGAAATACAAGGATAAACAATCTTATCGTAATCTTTTTTGTAATAAGCGGATTCATCCAATGTATAATTGTATTTTATAAGATCTCCGCTAACCGTCTCAATCTGAATCAGGTACCAGGTATCAATATGTGAACTATCGGGTGCGTTTCCATTTGCATCATATGCCATAGCCGGTGTACCATTCTGAACGTAACTGACTACCTGAAGTGAACTTTTAAAGGATTTTGAACCTAAATTTCCATAGTAAAATTTATTTCCTTTATCATCTGTTACCACCCAGCTATTGAGTAATGAACTTTGCGTTGCGATTGAAGATATTTTATAATCGCTATAAGGCTGCTGAACAATTTTTTTGTCCAACTGGTCAAAAATAAATTTCCCTGAATACCCGGGAGTAGAAAAATAAAACTGGTCAGGAATCAGATCCCTTGCTGGAGAATATATCGTTTGCTCATACACCGCTGCTCTTTTCTGAATATTAGTAAAAAAGTTAGTATAACTATCTGTAATAAGGTAGCCATTTGATAACTCATCTGCCCCGTCTCTGGCCTGCCTGCTAATCATTCCTCCGTAACTCAAACTCCACCCCATTCCAACTGTGGAGGCGATATCTTCAACCCTTACTCCTCTTGAATGGTAATCCAGCTGAATAGGAATTGAAAGATCTTTTGTTTTTATGGTATATATCGGTAAATTGATATTTACCAAGCCGTTATTAAGTGAAACCGGCGTTTCTGTAAATTTAAATACAGACGACGCATCCAGGTTGGGCGATTTTACATTGATTTGGGCAGAGATAGTCGTTACAAAATGAACGATCATCAATAAAATAATCTTATTCTTCATCACTTATTTTTTTATCAATTTAGCATTTGCTATTTCATTCCCATCCGTTTTTATCGTCACCAGATAAGCCCCCTGAATCAGATTCTGGGTATTAATCTTCGTTACTTTATTCTTAGTCTTCAAACTCTGAAGCTGTCTTCCACCCATATCATACAACACAATATCAGCTTCTTTAAAGTCAAAGCCTATTTCTACATAAGCATAATCTGAGACAGGATTCGGATATATCTTAATATCTTGTTTTTCAATTAATTTGTTGATCTGACTGTCTCCCAGTTTTACAATTTTCCAGTTTTCTTTTCCCAATTCTTCTGCACTGGTTCCTGCCATAATGATGGAACCGTCCCGGTTGAGTTTTAAGTCTGAAAGTCTCTCCTCTCTCTGTCTCTTATCTCCTGTCACATGTTTTCTCCATTGCTCATTTCCCTCCTGATTCAGATACAACATCCAGAACGTTTCGTCATCTGTTTCAATCCTTCCTTCTGCCTGTGTATAACCTCCTAAGAGGATTCCTTTTGAAGATTTGTCGTCTGCAGAATGAAGTACGCTCATTCCCATCAGGATGTCCCTGTTTTTGAAATTGAAAGACTTCTGCCAGATCTCTTCACCTCTTTCGCTTAAAGAAATAAGCCATAGATCCGTTCCTTCTTCAATTCCGACGGTTTTATTGCCTGATCTTTCAGATCTTGATTCACCACCGATCAAAAATCCCGTTGAAGTCAAAGCCAATGTTCTGATATGATCATCACCCTTTCCTCCAAAGTTCTTTTCCCATTCTACTTTTCCATCTTTTGAAAGTTTTATGACCCAATAATCTCCCTCGCCAAAGTTTTCAGTTTTCTTGGAACCTCCAATGTTACTTCTTGAATAGATTCCCAGCAAAGCACCTCCATCTTTCGTAGGAATCATTTTTTCTACTTCATCCAATCCTTTTCCCCCTAAAATCGATTGAGATAACTCTTTTCCATTCTTATCAAGTTTTACAATCAAAACATCCTTTGAACCATAATCGATGGTTCCCTGAGGTTCTCGAAGGGAACTCTGTCTATTTCCAGCCACAAAAAATCCTAAATCTGTAGTCTGAATGACTGATCTTGCTTCTTCATCAGATGTTGACCCCAGTGTTTTTTGCCAAAGTTCGTCTCCGAATTCATTTAATCTGATTAACCAAATGTCTGATCCACCTTTTGATTCTTCTTTTTTATCAAGACCTTTTCCGGAATACGAAGTACCTGAAACTAAAAAACCTCCGTCCTGCGTAGCAACCGATGCTGATAAATAATCATGATTAGCTCCGGAGAAATATTTCTCCCAAACCTGTTCGCCTTGCTGATTGAGTTTAATGAAGTGAAAATCATACCCATTATTTTGTTTATTGCCTCCAGCCTGAAGCTTATCGCTTTGAATACTGCTTCCCGAAATAAGATATTGCTGATCAATAGTTGTGGTAATCTGGCTTAGAAAGTCCTGAGTAGAGGATTTGATATCTTTCTGCCATAATATTTCCTGACCAGAAAGCCCCAGGACAGTGCATAGAATACATGCACCAAAGTAGAATTTCTTCATCCGTTTGTGTGTTTTACTTTAAGATTAGCTTTTATAATTTTGCGGCAAATTTAACAATTTCTTAACACATTTCAAGTCCTTCAATTGAGATTTAATGTAAATTTTAATTAAGTAATATATTATTAGCACTTTGCCATTAATTGATAAACAAAATTAACCCCATGATATGACAAAACGCGTCGCATAAAAATAAAAAGAGCCGACCCCCGAAAGGATCAGCCCAAAACATTAACTGTTTATATTGATAGAATTATGATTTCTTATTTCCAGCCACCGCCTAAACTTTTGTAAATATCTACAACCGTGCTCAGCTGTTTCTGTTTGGCTTCAATCAGCTCCATTTTGGCATCCAGAGCATCTCTTTGGTTCAGAAGGACTTCCAGGTAATCAGCTCTTGAATTTCGGAATAGTTGGTTCGCTATATCAATAGACTGATCCAAGGCTTTTGTTTCCTGGGACTTCATCTGATAGTACTGGTCTATATTTTTGACCCTTGACATGAGATTCGCTACATCCAGATAAGCATGTAAAATCGTTTTATCATATTCGTACAGCGACTGTATCTGTTTCGCATCAGCAGTCTGGAAGTTGGCTTTAATCGCACTTTTATTGATCAGCGGACCAGCCAGTTCTCCTGCTAAATTATAAGCAATAGATTCCGGCAATTTAACCAGATAAGAAGGTTTGAATGCTTCCAATCCTAAAGTAGCCGAAATTTCCAGGGACGGATAAAATTCTTTTCTCGCCGCCTGTACGTCAAGTTTTGCAGCTTTTAATTCCAATTCCGCCTGTTTGATATCAGGACGGTTGGCCAATAACTGAGAGGGTATTCCGGTATAAACCGTTTGTGGCATCGTAGACATAAAACTTTCTTTCGTTCTTACGATCGGTTGCGGATATCTTCCCAGAAGTGCATTGATCTGATTTTCTTTCTCTGTAATGTCCTGACGGATCGTATATTCCGCAGCTTTGGACTTTGCCAGTTCTGCCTCAAATTTCTTCACAGCCAATTCCGTAGCAGCAGCAGCTTCTTTTTGAATTTTAGAAATCTCCAATGCTCTTTGCTGCAACTTTATGTATTGCTGAATGATGTCCAATTGGTTATCAAGCGCCAGCAATTCATAATAATTATCTGCTACTTCTTCAATAAGATTAGACAGGACGAAGTTTTTCCCTTCCACTGTAGAAAGGTAGTGAGCAACAGCTGCTTCCTTTTCAGTTCTGAGTTTCTTCCAGATATCAATCTCCCAGTTGGCCATAAGTCCGCCTTCAAAATTACCCAGCGGATCCGGCATTTCTCTTCCCGGTTCTATTTCGGTGGTAGCATCACCCGCTCCCTCACTTGTATATCGGCCGGCTTTTTTCAGGCCTGCTCCTATTCCTGCCGAAACAGTAGGCGTCAGTTTTCCTTTTTTAGCTAAGACACCGCTTTTCGCAATTTCAATTTCCTGAAGGGTAATCAGTAATTCCTGATTGTTTTTTAAAGAAGTTTCAATTAAGCTAACCAAATTGGGATCTGTAAAAAACTGTCTCCATGGCGTTGTTCCACTGTTTGCATTAGCGTCCTGCTGCTCTTCCTGATTGAAATTCTGAGGCAGGTTCTCTTTTACTTCATCTTTTATGACCGTAGCCATGGGAGCTCTACAGCCTGTGAGTACAAGCGATAAAGCAATGGCTGCTATATATTTATTATAAATCTTCATGTTTGTCATCGTGTTGATAAGGTTCAGTTTGTTCTGTTAAAGGATTCTCCTCTTCATATCTTGCCAGTCTCGATTTCTCGGCGATCGTTCCGAAAATATAATACAGTCCCGGAATAATCATCAGCCCGAAAATAGTTCCTATCAGCATTCCTCCTGCTGCTGCAGTACCAATGGTTCTGTTTCCTACTGCACCAGGGCCTGTGGCTATCACCAACGGAATAAGACCGGCAATGAATGCAAATGAAGTCATCAGGATCGGACGGAAACGGATCGCCGCTCCTTCAATAGCTGCCTGCGCTACAGGAATTCCTTCTTCTGCTTTCTTCTGAACGGCAAATTCTACAATCAATACCGCATTTTTACCCAACAGACCAATCAACATGACCATGGCTACCTGAGCATAAATGTTATTTTCCAGTCCTAATAATTTCAGGCATAAGAATGCTCCGAAAATACCTGTAGGAAGAGATAAAATCACCGGCAACGGCAAAATAAAACTTTCATACTGTGCTGCAAGGATCAGGTATACAAATCCCAGACAGACCAAGAAGATAAATACGGCTTCGTTACCTCGGCTTACCTCGTCTTTAGAGATCCCCGCCCAGTCGATCCCGAAACCTCTCGGAAGGGTTTTATCGGCAACTTCCTGAATTGCTTTAATCGCCTGTCCACTACTGTATCCCGGTGCAGGAGTACCACTTACCTCCGCTGAATTATACATATTGTGTCTTGTGATCTCTGATAATCCATACACCTTTTCCATTCTCATAAAATCCGAGTACGGAACCATCTGCTCTTTATCATTTTTCACATACAGTTTCAGCAAATCCGTAGGCAGTGCACGGTATTGAGGACCAGCCTGCACAATGACTTTATAAGGCCTGTCGAAACGGATAAAGCTGGTCTCGTAGTTGGAACCGATCAACGTAGATAGATTATCCATCGCACTTTGTATGGTTACCCCTTTCTGCTCGGCAAGATCATTATCTACTTTCAACATGTACTGAGGGAAACTTGCAGAATAGAATGTGAATGCAGATCCAAGTTCAGGGCGTTTCTTTAATTCTTTAACAAAATCGTTACTTACCTGCTCCATTTTATGATAATCTCCACTTCCTGCTTTATCCAGCAGACGGAGTTCAAAACCTCCTGCAGCACCGTAGCCTGGAATGGAGGGCGGCTGGAAGAATTCTATATTGGCACCAGGAATATTCTTGGCTTTTTCTTCGAGTTTTTCAATGATCTCAGCAGCAGATTCCTTACGTTCTTCCCAGCTTTTAAGGTTAATCAGACAGGTTCCTGAGTTGGATCCTGTACCTTCTGTAAGAATTTCATATCCTGCCAATGAAGAAACGGACTGTACTCCATCAATATCTTCAGACTCTCTTAATAATTCTTTGGCGATCTGATTCGTTCTTTCCAGAGTAGATCCCGGAGGTGTCTGGATAATGGCATAGATCATCCCCTGATCTTCCGCCGGAATAAATCCTGAAGGAAGTGAGTTGCTCAGGAAGAATGTACAGGCACAGAATGCAAGTAATAAAGGAAGTGTAATCGATTTTTTCTTAACTGTTTTGTTAAGCATTTTCTCGTATCTTCCGGCTCCTTTCGTGAATAAATTGTTGAATTTATCTAAGAAAATAGTTATTGGGGTTCTCTTTTTAGCTTTTCCGTGATTGTTTCTTAAGATCAAAGCACATAAAGCCGGAGTAAGTGTCAAAGCGACAACGCCCGAAAGGATAATCGCAGAAGCCATTGTAATGGAGAACTGGCGGTAAAACACTCCAACCGGACCGGACATAAAGGCAATCGGAATGAATACGGATGCCATTACCAAAGTGATCGCGATAATCGCCCCACTGATTTCATGCATCGCTTCTTCCGTTGCTTTTAATGGAGAAAGTCCTTTTTCTTCCATCTTGGCATGCACAGCTTCAATCACCACAATCGCATCATCGACGACGACCCCGATGGCCATTACCAATGCAAAGAGCGAGATCATGTTTAACGTAATTCCAAATGCAGACATGACCGCAAATGTACCGACCAGTGAAACCGGAACAGCTAAAGCCGGAATTAAGGTTGAACGCCAGTCACCAAGGAACAGGAATACCACAATTGCTACAAGAATAAAGGCTTCAAATAGGGTGTGAATAACCTTTTCCATGGATGCATCTAGGAATCTGGAAACGTCATAACTGATGTCATAGTGCATTCCTTTCGGGAAGTTATTTTTCTCAAGATCTTTCATCAAAGTTTTCACATTTTTGATAACGTCACTTGCATTGGAACCGTAAGACTGTTTTACGGTAATCGCTGCAGATGGTTTTCCGTTCAGTGTAGAATAAATATCATACATTGAGGAACCGAATTCTATATCCGCAACATCTTTTAATCTTACAAACTCCCCGCCTGGTTTCGCTTTTAAGATAATATTTCCATAATCTTTTTCATTGTTGAAACGTCCTGAATATTTAAGGATATACTCAAATGATTGGGAACGTTTTCCTGAACTTTCCCCTGTTTTCCCGGGAGAAGCTTCTAAACTCTGCTGGTTCAGGGATTCCATTACTTCGTCTGCTGAAATATTATAAGCAGTCAACCTGTCCGGTTTAAGCCAGATACGCATGGCATATTCACGGGTTCCCAGGATGTCTGCAAAACCTACTCCACTTACCCTCCTCAATTCAGACATCACATTGATGTCCGCATAGTTGAAAAGGAATTTCTGGTCAGCTTTAGGATCGTCACTGTACAGGTTAATGTACATCAACATATTGGGTTCTTCACGGGTAATTTTTACCCCTTCACGCACTACCAGAGGTGGCAGCTTGTTCACTACGGAAGATACACGGTTTTGAACGTTTACTGCGGCTACATTGGGATCTGTTCCAAGATCAAATACAATCTGAATGGAAGCTTCCCCGTCGTTACCGGCATCGGAGGTCATATATTTCATACCCGGAACTCCATTCAGACCTCTTTCGAGGGGAATCACTACTGATTTGATCAATAGTTCGTTGTTGGCGCCCGGATATTCTGCGGTGATATTTACTTTAGGGGGTGAAATGGAGGGAAACTGGGTCACTGGAAGTTTTACCAGCGACAGAACCCCCATAAATACGATGATCAGTGAGATCACGATAGACAGAACAGGTCTGCGGATGAATTTCTTAAACATACTGCTTCGTTTTACGAGTAAACTACTCTGCTTTTAGTTTCAATGACTGTAGAACTTTCTTGGGATCCTGAAATTTGGTCTTGATTTTCTGGTCATCTTTTACCTTCTGTACCCCTTCTAAAAGAATCTTATCTCCTGCTGCAAGTCCTGAACCTACAACATAGAGATCGGGAAGTTCGTAAGCCACTTTTATATTTCTGGATTTCGCAGTTCCATTTTTATCGATAATAAATACATATTTCTGGTCCTGAATTTCATAAGTGGCTTTCTGTGGAATAATAAGTGCATTGTGAACAGGCAAAGTCATCTGAACTTTTCCTGTTTCGCCATTTCTAAGCAGTTTATCCGGGTTCGGAAATTTTGCTCTGAAGGCAATATTTCCTGTTTCATTGTCAAATTCCCCTTCTATCGTCTGAATCTCACCTTTTTGAGGAAGCATTTCTCCGTTGGCCATAATTAAAGATACCTGATTACTCCCTCTGTCTGCAGCATGAGTCTGATAAGTAAGATATTCAGGTTCTGACACGTTAAAATAACTGTAAACATTGGTATTGTCTGATAAAGAGGTCAACAGATCTCCTTCATCTACAAGACTTCCCAGTTTTAAAGGAATCCTGTTGATTACGCCTGAGAATGGCGCTTTAATATCCGTAAAGGACAAATGAATCTGCGCCAGTTTCATTTCAGCGTTGGCTGCATCGAGTTTAGCTTTAGCCATTGCTCTCTCATTTTTGGAAACAATGTTGTTACTTGCCAAAGTACTTGCATTCTTCAGTTCTATGGTAGCCTGTTCTACTTCTGCCTTTGCTTTAAGCACTTCTGCCTGATACAGCTGCGGCATAATTCTGAACAAAGTCTGACCGGCATGTACATACTGACCTTCGTCTACATAAATTTTTTCAAGAAATCCTTTTTCCTGTGCACGAAGCTCAATGTTTTTTACAGACTGGATCTGGGCTACATATTCTTTGTTGATCACCGTGTCCATTTTCACAGGGCTGGTGACGGGATATACAGTGGCTTCTTCTTTTTCTTCTTTCTTCTGACTGCAGCCAACAGTCAATAAAAGGGTGCTTATCGCAATGCCTGAGGCAACTCTTTTGATCATAATTCTAGAGTTTAATATAAATCGTTAATGTTTTGAATAGAATAAGACGGTAATAGAATCCTGCGCCGTGATGATTACCGACATAGGCAACGCAGTAGATGTCCTGTCCGGACTCTGGACAGAAAACAAATGAGGAAAAAAAGATTTTTAAATTCTGATAGAACGAATCAGAATGAATGTTTTAACATGAGAATACAGCGAAAGAAGACCATGGAAACCAGGTTTTCTGCTTTTAAAAGAACGAAGTCCAAAAATATAAACAAGACTGAATACAGTAGCGAATACCGCAATAATCTGCAGGGTATCAGATAACTGAAAATTATCTTCAGCAAGCTCCAGAGTCGTATTATTTATATTGTCGGCCATTTGCTGTACCGACAGTTTCTCGAAAGTCTGGTTCAGGCGGTTGGCTTTTTTGGGCATATGATGAGAAACATGACCGGAATAGTCATTTCTAAGTGTTTTGACATCAATTCTGCTTTCTACTACGAATAGCAGAAAAAGACCGGTCAAAAAATATACTAATAGGTTTCTCATTTTGAAGTGGCAAATGTACACTTAGAAAGGTATACTGTCATAATAGATTAACAAAATTTAACTCTCCTTTAAATTAGCTGAATAAGGAAAGTATACATTGATCCTGCGAATAATAAGCGTTTCAGTATCTGCTGATTTGAAAAGAAAAAGAAAATATACACCAATTGTGAATTCATAATGAATTAAAATCACAGGATAAAAGATAAATCGTATTTAAAAAATCAGCAAAACAATTGCATTGAGTTGGCCTTCGCAATCAATTATCGTCAATTATTGTTTTAATAATTGCTGGCTGCTCGTTAAATCTGAAAAAATTACATTCATTTTCTTTTTGATATGGTAAAATAACGTGCTCAAAATAAAATCTCATCCGTATGATTTAAATCATTTTTCACTGGGTATCAACATTATATAATTTTCAATACTTTTGCACCAAAGTAAAACAACAAATGTAACATGAAAAAAAACTGTACTTTTTTATTCTTAGAACCGGCTGTTTGACACAGCATTTCAACGGTTATCAGCTGAGCAAATCTTCATTGAAACGGAATTACAATTAATTCAGAAGAATCCACTCTAAAGGTGGGATAATGCTTAAAAGATAGAAACATCAGATTAATTTATGTAAAATTAACATATATTTATTAAAAATATTTGTAAATTTATATAGTATTAATATCACTATTTCATGACACCTATTCAAATCACTTATCACTATGAAAAAATTATTCACATCGGTTCTTATGGGGCTGGCAGTCCTTTCCTCAACAGCGTGTAAGCATCCTGGTAAAGAATCCGAAACGCTTACTGAAGTAACACCCGAAAACAAAGATGAAATCTCTAAAGACGTTTTCACAGACAGTTATGGGGAAAAAATTGAAGTCACTATCAACCACACGAAAAACACAGCTACTGTTCATCTGGAAGGTAAAACCTATGACCTTAAGAAAAGCGACGCTCTTCCTGAATATACAGCAAGTAATGCAGAATATCAATATTCTGATATCAAAGGAAATATTACTTTACTGAAGAAAAATGTTGATATGGTTCTGTTCCATGCCAAGCGTGAAACAAAAGGATCAGGATCTGCAAAAATGGCCTCGTACTAGTTTAAGAGTCAAAACACCACATCAATCTGAAAAATCAATAATTATGAAAAACTTATACTACTATTTATCCGCTCTTTTTTTTCTGGTATTTCTTACCGCATGTACAACTCCTCCTGTGCAAAAGACAGCTGATATTATGGGCAAAACATGGAAGCTTACGGAACTTAACGGACAGCCTATCCAACTAAAAAACAAAAAAAACAATCCTTATTTCAAGCTTAATACAGAAGGCATGAGATATGAAGGTAATGCAGGCTGCAACGGGGTTGGAGGTACTTTTGAGATCAAGCCTGATATCATGAGAATCAAGTTCAATCAGGGAATGTCTACCATGATGGCCTGTGAAGATCTTGAAACTGAACAGCTATTTACAAAAGTTCTGCTTGCTGCAGATAATTATTCGGTAAACGGTAATACGCTGACATTAAACAAAGCAAGAATGGCTCCTTTGGCTAAATTTGTTCTTCAGCCTTAATTATTCAATGTAAAATTTCACCATATTAAAAGACGCTTCACCAATGGTAAAAGCGTCTTTTTTACTTATTGAATTCCATCTTATTTCTTATAGATTATATAACAGATCAAAAGACTTATATTAACTAAAACGGCAAATGCATTGGACAAAATTATGGGCAGTTCATCTTTCATAAAACCATACCAAACCCAAAGTGAAAGTCCTGATATAAGAACAAGCAGCATAACCAGAGAAATATCATCCACATTCTTATCTTTGATTACCTTGATCAATTGAGGGATCATTGAAACAGAGGTTAAAACACCAGCTATTATACCCAAAATATTTTCATTCATAGTTTAAATTCTCGTCTGAAGATATGAATTTCTGCGTTATTCTTTAATGATCCTGACATTATTTAAATCGGTCGGAGGAAACTTCATCATGCAATGGAGTCCCTTCTTCAATGAACTGGTACAGACTTCTTGAAAAGTAGCATCCATTTAAAATTCCTCTTGCTCCAAGACCATTGAAAACATAAAGGTTTTTGAATGATTCATGTCTTCCAATGATAGGTCTACGGTCTTTTACTGTGGGTCTGAAACCAAAATTGACTTCTTTTACTTCAAAATCATGAGGATAAATTTCGGACAATCCATTGACAAGTTGTGCTACTGCTGATTCATCGATTTGATGATGAAGCTGTTCTCTGTCATACGTTCCGCCATAGAAATGGAGTCCGTTATCTGTAGGAAACAGGAAATGTTTCTTTTTAATGGTAATATCCTTCGGAATGGCTTCAGAAAGCTTTACTTTTATATGGTGTCCTTTATTGGGAATAACCGCAATATCTGAAAAGAAAGGATTTTCTTTCACTCCCATCCCTTCACAGAAAATGATATTTTTAAAACCGATATCTTTATAGGAACCTCCGGGAGCGTCTAATTTTTCGTAATTAAATTTTTCTTTTACTAAAAGTTCTTTTTTTTCTAAAAAATCTAATAGATCACTGAAAAACGCGCTTACTTTCAGCCTGGCAGACTGATTGACCTTTCCGGTGTTAAAGTTGTTTTTTACTACCTCTAAATGATCGAAATTTTCATCGAGGAAGCTGGAAAGCTCTTCAGTTTTGGATTTCTTTACCCATAAATTTTGTTCATTCCCGTCATGAAAAATTCTGTGGATCGGCGAATCGATAAGATAATTTTTTCCGGTGTAGGATTCTATTTCAGATAAGGTGTCTTTAAGGAAGTTGATTTGTTCCTGTGCTTTCCAGAAAGTGGTAAATTTTTTAAGGACCACAGGATTGATAATTCCCGCTGAAACCTGGGAAGCACTTTTCTTTCCTTCTGAAAACAGGACAAAAGATTTGTTATGTTTAAGGAGCTGATGTGCGAAAAATAGCGCCGCATATCCATCTCCAACGATGATATAGTCTGTATGTTTCATAATAAAAAAAACCTGAGTAAAAGTACTCAGGTTTTGTATAAATATCAAGTGAAATTTTAGTAATTCCACATATCATTTTCCATGTTAAGGATCTGATTTTTGATTCTTTCGCTTTCAGCTAGTTGATCGTCAGCATCTTTAGGGATATAATCTTTGATTGTACCGTCTCCTAAACCGCCTGATGATTTATAAATAACTGAAGAGAATCTTCTTGCATTGATGATATCATCGAAAGACAGGTCTGCAGAAGAATTTTTCCTGTTGTAAACAAAATTGTTTGCCAACACGTCTCTTGCATTCGGATAGAAAATCCAGAACAAGTCGATAAGCTCGTCATTACTGGCAATCGGCTTACCATCTGGTCCAATAACTCCCTGTACAGCAGGATCTGGTCCCATTGCTGCAATACCCAGAGGTCTGTATTTCATCTGTCCGTCTCTCTTATCGATAAACCACATCCCCATAATTTTAAGAACTTTTACTTTATCAGTAGTGGTCTTGAAAACGTCGGTATATTCTTTTTTCTCCTGATCTGTTAATTGTCTACCAGAGTTAAGGATATCAATCGCAGCATCATTGATAATTACTTTTTCCAATCTCTTTTGGATTCCTTCCGGTGTCAATTTTACCGTAAAGTTTTCGTCATCATATACCTGCTCTATTTTTCCGCTTAACGCAGCATCCAATAATAACTGATACAGAGATCTTGTAGGCGTTGCAAGAAGTCCATCCGGATTGTCATAATAGAAAGGCTGGTTGATCTTGTCATTCATATCGATGATCTCCCAAACAAACATACTCTTAAAGATATCTTTATCTTCTACAAAACCATATTCAAGAGGCTTTACTGTTTTATCAATAATAGTATCACCAACTTTTTGTTTGTTTTCCTCTCTCATCTGTCTGAACTCTTCCGGAGAAGTTGCGTTCAGAATAGTTTGGGATAAAGCAAATCCCGAAACTAATACTAAAAGGGTGCTAATATATTTTTTCATAATAAATTACAATTTTAGTCCTATGGAATATTAATGATTATAGGAGTAATGTTTTTAATTACCTGACCGTCAAGACCCTGAGCAGTAACTTTGATATCAAAGATAGAAACTACATCTCCGGATCTAAGATTTTTCACCAATCCAGCGGCATCATTTAATGAACTTCCATGAACTAGTAGTGCTGCTCTTCCTGGTACTCTTACCATAAACTGAGTTACAGTAAACGAAACCGGGAAGTCAAAATCAGGTATCGCAGCCTGTACTGTCTGATTCTGGATAGATGTTGCCGGCATCGACACCATACTTTGTCCTCTGATCTGACCTTGTGGCGGCGGTACATTCTTAATTCTATATTCAAATACCTGAGATACAGATTTTCCGTAAGGATCTATTCCTGATAATGTAAGTTTAACCGTATTTCCTGAAGTAGGTTTCACGCTCCACTTACCACCACCCAGGCTCTTCACAGAAGCTCCAGGAGCAGATAATGAAAGTTTAGAATTATCAGCACCTAAGATTGATCCTGAAACAGGGTTCTCAAGTCCTCTATACATTACATTCATCTTATCCGCAGAAAGTAACAATCCTTTTTCAAGTTTTACTTCTCTTGGTCCTGCAATGACGTTATAGGTATGCGTCCATGGGAAACTTTGAGGTTTTCCTGAAGCATCCGTTAAAGTAATTGTTCCTCCAAGTTTATGTTCTCCGATACCTGAACCTGAAATAGAGATAATCCCTTTTCCATTTTCAACTCTTCCTACACCAGAAATACCAATTTTGTTGCTTGTAGAGTAAGTACCCAACATTACTTTTACTTCAGCCTGTTTTCCTGCCTGGATATCTACCGGACCAGAAACGATAGGCTCGTAACTTGAGAATTTGATATTTGCATCCACTTTCTCCTGAAGTAACAATGCCAATGCATCAGATTGTACGTTTCTCGCATCATTTTGAATGATCTCAAGATTTGAGATCGCCGCGATTAACGGCTGATGGTAGAATTTATTCTGGAACCAAGTCTTGTCGTTCGGAGATTTTCCCTTCGGATATTCCGCGATCAAAGACTTATTAGCTCTGTCTACTAAATCTTTTAACTGAGGATTATTACCAAAAGTGGCATTGATATAATTTCTTACATCGTCAATTTTAGCTTTTAAGTCTAATGCTCCTTTAGAAGGTGTATTTTCTTCTCCTTCTTTAAAGAAATACTCAGTAGTCGCTTCATTATTGTTAAGCGCTGCAAAATTCTCGCTTACATCAATATCTTTCCCAGTTTTAGGATCTTTATCATGAAAATCCGACTGTTTTTTAAGGTTATCTTTGATACCCTGAGCAGAAGCTACCAAAACATCAATTTTACCTTTTAAAACTTTATACTGTCCCCAAGGCTGCGCATAGGTATCTGGAACCTGCTGTGCTTTAGCCTCAAGCGTTTTTTCGAAAATTTTCTCGTTTTTATTCTCTGTTAATGTTCTTGTTTCATTCAATGCTCTGGTAGAGTCGTAGTATGATCTGATGATTTCTGCATCAATGTTTAGGGCCATCATAGCGATGAACACCAGATACATTAGGTTGATCATCTTCTGACGAGGTGTCTGTTTTCCTTGTGCCATTCTCTTTTCTTTTAGTTTTTGATTAAGTAGTTAAATTTAGAAATGGTAAGGAAATTAAGACTTCATAGCAGTAAGCATACCACCATAAACTCTATTTAAGCTGTTAAGATTAGTTGTTAAACCTTGTAACTCTTGATTGAATTTTTCAGACTGCTCTGCAGACTTCTGCATATCTGCTACATATTTGTTAGCAAATTCAGATTGTCTTTTACCGCTTTCAAGCTGCATTGCATATAAAGCATTCATACTTTCCATATGCTGAGCTGCTTTGTTAAGCTGGTCATTATATTTGTGAGTAGAAGCTGATACGTCCACTGTTTGGTTGATCTGATCAACAGAGTTAGAAAACTTGTCGATACCAGTTCTTAGTCTGTCAAACAACTGAACATCCAGTTTTGCATCCTGAAGCATTTTGTCTAATTTATTTGAAAGAGAATTTTCTAATTCTGCAAACTGCTGTGCACTGTTTTTAGATGACACATTAGAATGTAAAGGGTTTGGGTGTGCATGTTTATCTAATAATTCAGGATAAACATTCTCCCATGCATAAGATTCTTCTGATTTTGGAGGGTCAAATGCGAAAATGATAAAGATAATAGCCTCCGTAATAAGTCCCACAGTAAGAGCGATATTACCATTAATAGGTCCCAAGGTAATGTGAGTAATTTTAAGCCAAGCTCCAAGAATTACAATTGCAGCACCGAATGAATAAAAGAAATTCATCCAAGCATCTTTAGTCTTAAACATATTAAGTTAGTTTTTTTAATGTTAAATAAAATTGTTATTGAAAATAATTGTCTGGTTAATTATCTGTTAACTCTTCTTGGTTTAACAGCTGCTTCAGGAATATCCTGTACAGTTCTGAATCCGATATAGCTTCTTGCAGAATCTTTTCTTTCCCAATCTCTAGCACCAGTCATAAGTGCATATCCTATATCTTTCCAAGAACCACCTCTTACTGATCTCTTTGTATCCTTTTTATCTTTAGTAGAAGGATTTAACGTAGATGAGAATCCATAAGAAGAGTTGTTATACGCAGATTCTGTCCATTCAGAAACGTTTCCAGCCATATCAAATAACCCAAATCCATTTTTCTTAAATTTCTTTACTGGAGCTGTATATGTATAAGTACCTTTTTTCTCGTCTTCCATGTAATTACCTCTCTTCGGTTTGAAGTTGGCTAAGTAGCAACCTCTGTCATCCATTAAATATGGACCACCCCAAGGGTAAGTAGCATTTTGCATTCCGCCTTTTGCTGCATATTCCCACTCAATTTCTGTAGGTAAACGGAATATTAATGGTCTTTGTTTTTTTCTTTTTAAGCTTTCGTTGTAGTCTGTTTTCAGTTTAGATCTGAAGTTACAGTAAGCTCTTGCCTGATCCCACGTTACCCCTACTACAGGATAATCTTTGTAGGCTTTGTGCCAGAAATACTGTTCGAACAACGGCTCGTTGTAAGTAAAGTGGAAATCATTTACCCATACCGTAGTATCAGGATAGATGGCAATGCTTGAACTCTTAAGGTAATTAGCACCTCTTTCGTTGTCAGCTAATGCGGCATCCATATCTCCCCACTGATAGTTGTATTTTAATTTACTAACGTCTAAAATTCTTTCGTTTCCGATTCTAGAAGAAGCAGGCAGATACATAGATTCCAGAACTTCCGCATATTCTACATCAGGATACTTTCCAGTACTCCAATGTAAAGGGATTTTCCAGTCTAATTTTTTAGTTGCATCATAGGCTCCGTCTTCTCTTCCTCCCTGGCCTTCCAAATATTCCTGATAAGGTGTTAAGTTTTCTTCTTTTTTAGCAAGGTATGCATAATCACCGATGCTTGCTCCTTTACGTCCACCTTCTTCACCGCCTTCCCCAGCGGCTTCAGCTAATAGAGTTCTCGCAATGGAATCTCTTACATAATTGATAAATACCCTGTACTCAGCGTTGGTAGTTTCAGCTTCATCCATGAAGAAAGAAGAGACCGTAACCGTTTTCAATGATGCTTTTTCAGGAGTATTTGTTGGGTCCTGATCTGCCAGACCAGCAACAAATGAACCCGCTGGAATAGCCACCATTCCGAATGGTCTTTCCGCAACAAATGATTTCGTTTTTTCTCTTGGTATCAATTCTCCTTTCGTTCCAGGCTTCCCTACAGAAGAACTGCCACCACCTGAACAAGATACTGATGCTACCGACGCAGACAATAATAAAAGAAATATCCTTTTCATGTTAATTTTTATAATTAAGCCGTAAATATATAATTTTTTTAAGAAACTTTTAAGATTTTTTTTGAAATAACGGAAGAAATCTAAATTTATTTTATTTACAACTACTTTTTACTCTACAGTTACGGATTTTGCAAGGTTTCTTGGCTGATCTACATTCGCTCCTCGGTATACAGCAATGTAGTAAGCCAATAATTGCAAAGGTACAGAGGCAACAATTGGAGAGAAGCATTCTGAAGTCTCAGGAATTTCAATAACATAATCTGCCATTGCACTTACCTGCTTATCTCCTTTATTAACGACTGCAATAACCTTCCCTTTTCTTGCCTTAATTTCCTGAACATTACTCACAATTTTATCATAGTGTCCTTTCTTAGGAGCAATGATAACGATCGGCATATTTTCATCAATAAGGGCAATAGGTCCGTGCTTCATTTCTGCTGCCGGATATCCTTCTGCGTGAATATAAGAGATCTCCTTTAGTTTTAATGCACCTTCCAAGGCTGCAGGATAATTGTATCCTCTTCCTAAATAAAGGAAATTAGTGGTGTTTATAAAGTCTTTTGCAATATTTTGAGTCAACTCGTGAGTCGTACTTAAGACTTCTTCGATCTTTTTAGGAAGTGCATCCAACTCAGCAATTAAGCTCATGAATTCAGCATTCCCTAAGTTACCGTTGTGCTTTCCTAATTTAAATGCAATTAAAGTAAGAATGGTAAGTTGAGCAGTAAATGCCTTGGTAGAAGCTACTCCTATCTCTGGACCAGCGTGTGTATATGAACCTGCATCTGTAATTCTTGCAATAGAGGAATCTACTACATTACATATACCATATATAAATGCTCCTCTTTCTTTTGCTAATTTCAACGCAGCCATAGTATCTGCTGTCTCTCCGGATTGGGAGATAGCAATAACAACGTCTTTATCGGTAATAATTGGATTTCTGTATCTGAATTCTGATGCATATTCTACCTCTACAGGTATTCTTGCATATTCTTCAATAAGGTATTCTCCGATAAGGCCTGCATGCCATGAAGTACCACAGGCAATAATAATGATTCTGTTGGCATTCTTGAATCTTTCTAAATGATCCCAGATCCCTGCCATTTTTATAATCCCCTCATCCAGAAGAAGTCTTCCTCTCATAGTGTCATGTATAGACTTAGGCTGTTCAAAGATTTCTTTAAGCATAAAATGCTCATACCCACCTTTTTCAATCTGTTCTAAGCTTAATTTAAGCTCTTGGATCTCAGGCTCAATCTTAGAATTTTCATTAATAGTTCTGATGTCTACTCCATTTTCTAATGATATAGTAGCCATGTGTCCCTCTTCAAGATAGATTGCCTCTTTTGTAAATTCCACAAAAGGAGAGGCATCAGAAGCAATAAAGTACTCTTTATCACCGATTCCTATAGCCAGCGGAGAACCTAATCTCGCAACAACCAATACTCCTGGATAATCTTCATGAAGTACTGTAATAGCATAAGCTCCATATACTTCGTTCAAAGCATATCTTACTGCTGTAGGGAAATCTGTGTCGGATTTTAAATCCATAAAATACTGAATAAGGTTCACCAGTACTTCTGTATCTGTTTCGGACTTAAATGTAAATCCTTTTTCCGTAAGCATTGTTTTAATAGTATCATAGTTCTCGATAATACCATTATGTACCACTGCTATTTTTCCGTTATTTGATAGATGTGGGTGTGAATTTCGGTCACTTGGAACCCCGTGTGTAGCCCATCTGGTATGTCCCATTCCTATTTTGGCTGTTCCTTTCAATTGTTCTGAAATACTAACCAAATCATCCACCTTGCCTTTTGTTTTTTCTACTTCAAATTTATTATTTGAACCTTCCAAAACAATTCCTGCACTGTCATACCCTCTATATTCTAATCTTCTAAGACCGTTGATCACAATATCATACGCATCCTGAAACCCTGTATATCCTACAATTCCGCACATATTTTTTCTAGTGTTTTTTTATTATTTTTTTGTACCGTAAGTAACTTTTAACTGAATTCTGTTGCCATTATTTTTATCCGATCCAACAAAAACCGCTCTTTCTGTTGCGAATGATCTTGAGGTGAATTTATATCCACCATAAGCACCTGCTGTAGTGAGCACAAAATCTCCCATATTAATAAGCAAAATATTATTATCTTTCCCCCCTTCCACAATATCTTTTACTGTTTTTGTAACAATGAAATCATAATAGGATGGATTCTTATCCAGGTCATATGATCTCATCAGACCGAAACCAGCGGTAAGATCTGAAGTAAAACCTGTTGGTTCAAGTAATCCCGTTTTTTCATTTTTTGCCAAAGGAACAAGATTGAAATTATCTGCTTTCCTTTTATAATTATTACTCCATGTTGAAGCATCTGTAAAGATTCTGATACTAGCACTCATGATAGCTGCCTTATCATTATTATATAATGTTTTAAGCTTGTTAATCGTTTCGTCAGGAATTTTCACACGTACAGAAGGTCCTCCCATTCCCTGTAAATAAAGTTTATCATCCCCGTCAGTCGTGTTGATAGACTGCCTGGCCGTTGCCCATGCAGAGTTTGTTCTGTCATATTCATACTGTCCTATACGTGCATTACCGACACCTCCTGTAAGAAGTAATTTGAAGGTAGACTGTGGTCTTGTGATTGTACCATTGTCATTTTTCTCATTGGTATAATACATGATCAGCTCCATTGTTTCTGTAGGAATCTGTAAAAGATAACCATCTGTATCAGTTACAGACAACTTTATCCCTTTGAAATATCTTGTAAAGTTTGCCGCATCCATAAGCTCAGGCTTTCCACTTTTATCAAGAATTTTTGTTTGGAAAAAATCTTTATTCAAGCGGATTCTAAGTCCAGCATCTGAGGTAAACAAAGCAGAATTATCCGACTTTTTGGTAATTGTCTTAGAAGTTACATTCCCATCAAATACAGCAGATCCTAATGATTCTCCGGTATTCACAACCACGTTCGAATACTTAAAAGCATCCGTATTACTATCTAAGAATGTGGTGATTTCATCTACATTAATATGCATTAAAGTATGCGAGCCACCGGGACCTAACTTTGTCTTACCATATTTATTAACGAAATTAGTAGGGTACGACTTTATTTCTGTGGAAACAGGTACCGTTTCAGTTCCCACCAATAAGCTTTCGTCTTTAAGAGGACGGGTAACTACTGAATCAGCAACAGAATTGGGCCTCAATACTAAAACTACAGAATCCACTTTTGGAGTCGTTCCGAAGTTAAAATTATCAGTGCTCATTCTTAACTGGGTAAGATAGGATGCTTTCTGCATACCGAACTGTCCCTCAGAAAAAGCTCCAAGAACAGCATAGGACTGAGATATCCCTGAGGTATTAATCATATTAACAAGTCTCCCAGCATCACTTCTGATCGAATCATTATTATTAACATTATAAGCAATAAGAGGATAAGAAGTTACATTACCTTCGGCAGCACCATCTACAAAAAGCTGTTCACCCAGCGAATCTGCTTCCGGTTCGCAATTATAAAGAAGGGCACTCCCAAAAACCGCCACAAAAAGTATGGCTAAAGTTCTTTTAACAGTATGAGTCATTAAAAATGTGTTTAATAAAGTTGGTTTATAGAATCTACGTCAACGTATTCTGACTTCGGAGTAGTTGTTTCATTGAACCCTTTGTCAAGATCCTCATCCAGAAACTCATCTCCTTTTACGACCATGTCAACGTAATTCATACTTTCAATAACAAAATTTTTGATTGTCGGATTATCTAACGCTTTTAATCCTGAAATATTATCGAATGTCAATTTTTCAGCAATATTCTTGTCAAGATCAGCATCTTTCTCATTGTACAGGGAAAGAACGATTTTGGCATCTTTGAAATACGTATCAGATTCGTAATATGTTTTAAGGTAAATTGGAACAAAAGAAGACATCCATCCGTTCAAGTGGATGACATCCGGAACCCAGTTTAGTTTTTTGATGGTTTCGATAACCCCTCTTGCAAAGAAAATGGCTCTTTCGTCATTGTCATCAAAAGGATTTCCTTCATCATCTACATAGTACTGCTTTCTTTTGAAGTATTCTTCGTTGTCGATAAAGTAAACCTGAAGCCTTTCCCCAGGAAGAGATGCTACTTTAATGATTAACGGCTGATCCAGGTCGTTGATAATAATGTTCATTCCCGAAAGACGGATCACCTCATGAAGTTGGAATTTTCTTTCACTTATTTGTCCAAATCTTGGCATAAAAACTCTTACATCATTGCCTTCATTGTGCATCTTAAGTGCCATTTTGTTTACCACTGCAGCCATATTAGTGTCTTCCTGATATGGATACATCTCTGTAGTAATGTACAGTATTTTTTGATTCGGCATAAATTTCTATCTATATTTTTGTAAAAATGCTTTAATGTGCAAAATTACAAAAAAACATCCAACATTATTTTAATTAACATTATTTTACGATAATTCCTATTTCCAAATTACTAAAAACACATATAATTATGTGATATTTTTAGTATTTTTGAATTAGTATTAAAATAAACTATGGAAGTTATAAAGAATAAGAAACCCCTTCAGGATTTCATTGAAAGACAGAAAGAAATGGGTAAAAAGATAGGCTTTGCTCCTACTATGGGAGCCCTTCATCAGGGCCATCTTTCCCTGTATGAAGAAGCCAGAAAAGATAATGACCTGGTCATTTCTTCAATTTTTGTAAATCCGACTCAATTCAACAATCCTGAAGACCTTGAAAAGTACCCCAGAGATATCAACAGAGACATTCTTATCCTGAAAAATTCAGGCTTGGTTGACGCTGTTTACATCCCAGAAGTCGCTGATATCTATCCTGAAAAAACAGAAAGTCAGCATTATGATTTCGATGGACTGGAAAATGAAATGGAAGGAAAATCAAGGCCGGGACATTTTGATGGTGTAGGAACTGTAGTGGAAGAGCTTTTCAGACAAATCCAGCCGGACAATGCTTATTTTGGTGAAAAAGATTTCCAGCAACTTGCCATTATCAAAAAAATGGTTGAAAAGAAGCACCTTCCTGTAAAAATCACCGGTGTTTCCATTTACAGGGCTGAAAATGGACTGGCCTTAAGCTCCAGAAACCAAAGACTTCACGAAGACCGAAAAGAGGCATCAAAAGTTATTTATCATACTTTAAACAAAGTAAATGACTGGTTCAGGACAGTTACTATTCCTGAAATAAAAGAAAGAGTGACCGATATTTTTGATCATGAGCACGGAATGAAATTGGAATATTTCCTGATCGCTGATGAAAACACCCTGAAAGAAACCGATTTCTTTTACAAAGACAAAAGCTACAGAGCATTCATCGTAGTGATAGTAGATGGGGTAAGACTTATTGACAACCTTCATCTGGACTAATTATTAAACAGGCGTTCAACAAAAATGTCTCTGTAAACTTCATATAAAAACAAAAAAACTCTGATTACACTATCAGAGTTTCTTTATTTCATGCGTCATTTATATAAAAAAAATCAAAGGTCTCTTGAGGAAACCTTTGATACACCAAATCACAAAATATTAATATGAAAAAAATTTACTTTTCAGTAAACTTGTGACCCGGCTGGGATTCGAACCCAGGACCCATACATTAAAAGTGTATTGCTCTACCAGCTGAGCTACCGAGTCGGTCACTTGCGAACGACTTTATTTGTACAATAGATGTCGTTTTTAAGAGGTGCAAAGATATGACTTTTTTTTATCCCTGCAATATTTTTTATTAAAAAATTTAAAGTGTTTATTTTTTAAAAAAATCAAAGGTCTCTTGCGGAGACCTTTGAAACACCAAATCACAAAATATTAATATGAAAAAAATTTACTTTTCAGTAAACTTGTGACCCGGCTGGGATTCGAACCCAGGACCCATACATTAAAAGTGTATTGCTCTACCAGCTGAGCTACCGAGTCGGCCACAATTAAAAATGAAATCAATTCATTAATAATTATTCAATTTTCTTTGCAGTGCCTGCGACTGGACTCGAACCAGCACATCCTTAGGAAACCACCCCCTCAAGATGGCGTGTCTACCAATTCCACCACGCAGGCTATAAAATTACAAAAATCTAGTAATCTTTTTCGCTTGTGACCCGGCTGGGATTCGAACCCAGGACCCATACATTAAAAGTGTATTGCTCTACCAGCTGAGCTACCGAGTCGGTCACTTTGTCAACGATTTGCATTTGAATAATGTCCCTCGTTTTCAGTGGTGCAAAGATATAAGTTTTTTCTTTATCTCAAAACTTTTTTGCAAATTTGTTTAAAAAAAATTCATGGTTATTTCACTGATCGGATACATGGGATCTGGCAAATCTCACATTTCCAAAATATTAAGCGACAAAATAAATTTCAGGCTAATTGACCTCGATAAAGAGATTTCTAGACGAAATAAATTAACCATTCCTGAGATTTTCGAAAAAAAGGGAGAAATTCACTTTAGAAAGCTGGAAAGAGAGGCATTGGAAGAAATACTTGCTTCGGAAGAAAATACGGTTTTAAGCCTTGGTGGAGGCACTCCTGTTTATTACAATAATATGGAGATCATCAATCACGGTTCAAAAAGCATATTTTTAAAAGCTTCTGTAGGCACTTTATACGAAAGGATATCAAAACAGAAAGAAAAAAGACCGTTGATTGCCAATATTTCTGATGAAAATCTTCCTGAGTTTATAGCCAAACATTTATTTGAAAGAAATGCATTTTACAGCAAAGCCCAGTTCAGCGTCAATACCGATGCCAGAGATCCTGAAGATATTGTCAAAGAAATAATAGAAAAGCTCTATCTCTAGAGCTTTTTTTAGTTTTAATCTTCATTTTCAGTAATGTCTGCCGTTTCGCCAAAGAAATCATCCCAGTCTGTAAAGTCTGAAGCAATATCATTTCCTACATATTCATCCATATCTCTTCTGTCTCTTTTGGTAGGTCTGCCTTCTCCTTTAATTCTGTAATAATCCTGTGACATTTTGCGGAGTTTTAATAATTCATACTGCTCCTTATCTGTCACATCCTGTATATGGAGGGAAACCAACTTCGCTCCCAATCTGCTTTTTGGAATCTGGATCACTTTTATTTTATAGTCGATCTGATTTTTCCGAATCTTGATTACATCCCCTTCTTTAACCTCCTTAGACGACTTTACGGCAGAGTTTCCTATTGACACTCTGTTCTTTTTAATTTCCTCTGTTGCAACACTTCTCGTCTTATAAAAACGAATGCACCATAAAAATTTATCTATTCTCATAATTTTTTATACTTTTGCCGTTATATTATTTGTAAAGTAATTAAAGTTTTTTGAAATGAAAAAAATATTTTTATATATCCTTGCGGGGTCTCTATCTTTTACTGCGTGTAAAAAAGATGATGAAGTTGAAACTTATAAAGAACCGGAAGACATTACCGTTCAAAACAACTATGACGATCAGGCCATTAAGAAGTTTATGGACGAAAATTATCTGGATGCCCAAGGGAATATAAAAGCTTTCAGCACAACGGATGCCAGTGATGATAATGAAAAAAAATTATCAAGCCTTCCGTATGAAACGCTTCCTTCCGGAACCATCTATATTATGAGAGACGGAGCACAGCCTCCTGCAATTGATGAGAAAACCATTAATCCAAAAGATATCCTTACGGTGATGATGAGAGCTACGGCTCATTTAGCAGCTAATACTGACGGCAACGTTTCTTTTATTTCAACTTTAGCAATCAACAACACTATTAATGGTAATGGGCTTCCACTAGTGGATCCTATGTATTATTATGTAAAACAATCTGTATTAGCCGCTGCAACTACAGATGCTGCCAAGCAACCAAGCTATTACGAAATTGAAGGCTTCCAGGAAGCTATAAGAAAATTCAAGGCTTTTAATAATCTTCCAAATGGAAACCCCTATAATCTTCAAGGTGTTATTTTAGTACCATCAAGAGCAGCTTTCGCAAGAGATCCTCATTTCCCTTACAATACATCTTATTCTCTTAGAAATTGTTCTTTTGTATTTAATTTTCAGGTATATGGAAGAGCAGACCGACCTGTCGGACAATAGTTTCATACCATTATAAAAAATATACAACCGCCTTCATCTGAAGGCGGTTGTATATTTTTTACCCTTTACTAATACTTTGCTTTCTGCTTTACATTGCCTAAAATATCCGGAAAATAAAGATCTGCCAGATGATCAAACTCGTCACCTCTCATGAACATAGTCGCATCAACTTCTTCATAAGAGCTTCTTCCCGCGGCGGCAATCAGTTCATTGCAGGTATGGAGTGTATTTTTGTGGAAATGGTATACTCTTTCGCTTTTATCAGTAACATCCAGTCCTTTGACCAGCATTTTGTCCTGAGTAGCAACTCCTGTAGGGCAATTGTTATTGTTGCATCTTAAAGCCTGAATACATCCTAGTGAGAACATAAATCCTCTCGCGTTATTACACATATCCGCTCCCATTGCTATGGCTCTAAGAATATCCAAGCTTGTCAGTACTTTTCCGCTGGCAATAACCCTTAATTTGCTTCTTAAATTATAATTATTAAGCGTTCTGTTCACAAAAATAAGAGCAGGTTCCAAAGGCATTCCTACTCCATCCGAAAATTCCGGTGGTGCTGCTCCAGTTCCTCCTTCTGCTCCGTCTATCGTAATGAAATCCGGAAAGATTTTCATCACATTCATCTGTACACAAATATCTTCAAATTCTTTGGTATCGCCTATACAAAGCTTAAAACCTACAGGCTTACCACCTGAAAGTTCTCTAAGCTGCTGTACAAATCTAAGCAATCCTGATGCATCAGAAAATGAACTGTGAGATGGTGGTGAGATCACCGTCATACCTGGAGTGACGTGACGGATTTTTGCAATCTCCGGTGTATTTTTCACCCCTGGAAGAACACCTCCATGTCCTGGCTTTGCTCCCTGAGACAGCTTAATTTCGATCATCTTTACATTTGGAAGGGTAGCGTACTTTTCAAAAAGTTCCGGATTAAATTTCCCTTCTTCATTACGGCACCCGAAATATCCGGTTCCTATCTGCCAGCACAGATCTCCTCCTTCCATATGATAGGGAGAAATACCTCCTTCCCCTGTGTTATGGTAGAAATTTCCTTTTTTAGCCCCTCTGTTTAATGAAATCTGTGCCCTATCGCTCAATGCTCCAAAACTCATTGCTGAAATATTGAATAAAGAAGCATGATAAGGCTGCGTACACTGCTCTCCTCCTACCCATACTCTTGGAAGTTCTTCTACAGGTGATTTTGCATAAATGGAATGCTTAATCCCTTCATATTTTCTATGATTTACTTCTAACTGTGTTCCAAAAGCGACTGTATCACTTAAGTTTTTAGCACGTCTGTATACTGCGGAACGCTGGTTTCTGGGAAATGGTTTTCCATCGGTCTCCCTTTCGATGAAATACTGCTGCATTTCGGGTGAAATACTTTCGAAAAAGTACCTGAAGTATCCCAATACAGGGAAGTTCCTCAAAATAGCGTGTTTCGACTGGTAAGCATTGTAAACACCCAATGCATAGATTGCGGATAACAGGATGGGTATCCAGTAATGCGCTCTGATCAGTAATGCGACGATCCATGTAGCAGTTACTAATACAATTCCCCAAGATAAAAACTTATCTCTCATGAATGTAGTTATTTAAAGTTAAAATAAATTTAGTAGAAATTTTGCAAAGAGACTATGCTTTTGCTAAAAAAGTTTCGAATGATGACTGCACAGAAACCGTGCCATCTGACAGGATTTTTTCTAAATTTAGAAATTCAATCTGATTAACGAATGCGGGATCAAAATCTTTCTGGACTCTCACATAGTTTTCCGTGAAGCCATACATTTTGCCGTCTTTATTTTCATGCTCCCAAAGTACAGGAAGCGTTTTCCCAAGCTGGGTCTGGTAAAATGCCATTTTCTTCTTTTCAGAAAGTATTCTCAGCATTTTATTTCGTTTTTTTCTTTCCGGGATAGGAACAACACCATCCATATCGGCAGCTTCTGTATTTTCTCTTTCAGAATAGGTAAATACATGAAGGTAGGTGATGGGAAGTGCATTCAGGAAATTATAAGTCTCCATGAATTTTTCTTCTGTTTCACCGGGAAACCCTACGATAACATCTACGCCAATAGCGGCATCAGGCATTACTTCGCGGATTTTATTGACTCTGTCATTATAAAGTTTCGTAAGGTAACGGCGCTTCATTTTTTTCAACAGATCATCGCATCCCGACTGTAGCGGAATGTGAAAATGGGGAACAAAGCTTTTGCTTTTGGAAACGAGATCAATACTTTCGTCTTTCAAAAGATTGGGTTCAATGGAAGAAATACGTATTCTTTCAATGCCATCCACCTGATCAAGCTCTGAAATTAAATCCAGGAAAGTATGTTCGTGTCTTTTATTTCCGAATTCTCCTTTACCATAATCACCGATATTAACGCCTGTAAGAACAATTTCTTTGATGTCTCTTCCGGCAATTTCTCTGGCATTTTTAAGAACGTTTTCAATGGTATCTGAACGGGAAATACCTCTCGCCAATGGAATGGTACAGTAGGTACATTTATAGTCACATCCGTCCTGTACTTTCAGGAACGCTCTTGTTCTGTCTCCTATTGAATAACTTCCGATAAAGAAATCGGTTTCCTCAATTTCGCATGAATGAACAATCCCTTCATTTTCAGTCTTTTCCAGGTCATCCAGGTAGCTTAAGATATTGAATTTTTCTTTAGCTCCCAGAACAAGGTCTACCCCATCAATCTGTGAAATTTCTTCAGGCTTCAGCTGTGCGTAACATCCTACAATAACCACCAGCCCTTCAGGATTAGCCTTCATTGCTCTCTTCACGTGAAGTTTACACTCACGGTCAGCGTTTTCAGTGACTGAACAGGTATTGATTACATAAACGTCTGCTTTATCATCAAAACTTACTTTATCATAACCTGCATCTGTTAATTGACGGGCAATAGTAGATGTTTCCGCAAAATTTAATTTGCAGCCAAGTGTATGAAATGCGGCAGTTCCGTGAAAAGTAGACATTTTATTACTCCTGAATTTTCTGGGGGCAAAGATAGTAATTTTAATAAGAATTCTAAATCGATTCAGTCTATTATTTATATTCATCCCTTATTTCAGGGCTGTTTTGAAAGCATACCGGCGATGAATTGGAATCTACATCTTCATTAGGAAACCTCTGTTTCATTTCATTATTAAATTCCTGAGACTTATTTCTTTCAATGGAAAGTGTTTTCCAGTCATCATTCTTCATCATTTTCGCAATATAAACGATCTGTCCTATATGATAAGGATAATGGGCCAGCTGACGGCAGACTGCATCAATAACTGAATGTGCTTCGCCTCTCAAATAAACCGTATGGTACAGATTCTCATCATTAATCTGATCAAGACCTTCGAAAAGACATTTCCAGCCTGTTTCCCAATACTCGATAACTTCCTGTTTTGTTTTGAAGGTGTTGACAAATTCATCGTCACGATTCCTCCAGGGCTTTTCACCATCTTCGGTAAGAAAATTAGTCCATCTTGAAAGCATATTTCCGGCGATATGCTTCACAAGAATAGCAATCGAATTACTTTCATCATTATACTGCCAGAAGATTTGTTCATCAGAAAGTTGTCCGAATGATTTATCTCCGAGAGATTTATAGTACTTAAAGCGTTTTATAAAAAGATCTTTCATAATATTTAAATAAAAACCAAGTTAGCATTTTTCCCGTATATAAAGACAAACTCTCCTATGTTGTGTAAGATAAATGCTTTTATGAAAGATCTTAATTCGTTAAATATTGAACATCTTGAAAAATGGTTTACCGATGAAAGTACGATCTGGATTCCACCTTCAAAAGAAATTTCCGGTAAGAACAGAATTTTAGCTTTGTTCAGAGCAATATTCAGACGGTATGATGCTATTGAATGGCGGGTTTTTGAAATTTTCCCTCTAGGTGATCAAAAGTATTTTTATCAGACTACATCTTATGGAACGATGATTAATAAAGGGGTTTATGAAAATAACATCTGTACGGTAGTTCATTTTTCTGAGGAGGGAAAAATTATTTATCTTTCTGATTATTTTAAAGATACAAAAGTTTTTAACTAGCGAATCCGCCTTTGATTACCATTCAAAACAAAACCACTTCTTTCGAAATGGTTTTATCTCAATAGTTTATTATTAAAAAGCTTAATCTCTGTTTTTGACTACAATCCAGCCTGAATATTTGATGGGCGTACTCATTTTGTCATTTTCATTCCAGCCTACAGAATACCAGTAGTTCCCTGTAGGTACTTTTACTCCATTTTTGCTCGTTCCATCCCATTTATAGCCGGTAGATTTATCTACCTGGAAGATCATATTTCCGTAACGGTCGTAAATATTCATCACTAAGTTTTTCTTACTGGCCAGTGCAGAATAATCAATAACGTCATTATAACCGTCACCGTTTGGTGTGATAACGTTCACAAGATTAGGAACCACTATGCTAATATCTATAGGATCACAATCATAAGAATCTTTGACAAATACAGTAGCATCTCCTCTCTTGACATTATTAAATACGTTGGAGTCCTGCCAGTTTACATTATCCATAGAGTATTTGTAAGCTGGAGTACCCCCTATCACAAATACCGTAACGGTCGTGCTTGAAATTTCGATACTTGAAACGACAGGTTGTTCGGAAGGATAGACTTTTACATTTTGTACGACGGTACAATCGCCTGTTTTAAGCTTTACCCAGTAAGTCCCCACGCCTACATTGGTAATGGTCTGGGTAGTTGCTCCTGTACTCCATTCGTAGCTATTGAAACCCGGGCCAGCGTCCAGCGTCGTTTTATCTTCTACGCAAATCGTTTTATCCTTAAGAATGTTTGAATAAACCGGTGGAATAACGACTAAAGTAATTTTAGCGATATTAAAACAGCCTTGCGCATTGGAAACCCTAACATAAACAACTCCGCTAGGTGCAATGTATGCTGCAGTGGTTAAAATTTCATTGGTCTGATTCGCAGCATCCGTTGCTGAAGGATAATATTTTTTCACCGTACCATTCTGTGAGGTTACGATGGCTCCTGCAAGATTGAAAGATGCTGTAGACGGACTACTCTCAATAGAACATGATCTTACTGTAGCATCATTTACGATGACTACAGGATGGAATTTCAACATGATCTGCGCTACAGAAGTACATCCGAATGACGAGGTCACTTTCACATAAATTGTTGCTTCCGCAGAAGTAAACGCTGACGGATTGGTAATTTCATTAATTCCTGCATTGAGATCAGAAAGCGTATTGTAATATTTCTTAGTCGCAGTAGGATCTCCAATGACATCTGCTGTAGTCAGATCATAAATTGCTGTTCCTGCATTATTATTGTTGCACTGTGTAAGTGTTGCATTCTTTGCTGTGATTTTACCATCTTTAAATTTAAAGGTTCCGATCTGCTTGCATTGATTGAGCGGACTGTTTGGATTAGCCGGATCTGTATAGCCAATGCTGTAATAATAAATTGAAGTAGTATTGACAGTCGTAGGAACAGTGATGGCATTACTTCCCGTTAATGCATCATTCTGACTGGTATGATAGCTGACATTAAAATTAGGATTTCCGTTTAGAATCCCTGCAGATAAAGTAGAAAAATCGAATACCGCAGGATTAACACAAATGATCACTTCTCTTGGATCCGCCGGATTAGCAGCTGGAACTCCGGGAGGATTAAATGGATGTGGCTGTGTAGCAGGATCCGTAAACGGAGAGGCCAATGTTGCAGTTCCACCCCATGTTAAAGAAAATGGAGCGGTCGTACTGCTGGTGCTGCTGACCCAATTATCAATAAATAAATAATAAGTTTGTCCCGGCAGAACATCCATATACTTGCAATAAGGGGTCAGTGACCCTCCAAGTGCATTGGTAATCGTACTGGTCATATTTAATCCTGTAGATGGCCCTACTCCAATAACTGTTGCAGCATTACAACGTACAGGTGATCCCAAACTTCCACAGGTAACATTGGGACCAAAAATCGCCCAGTCATAGTCGGCATCCGGATTATTCGGAACCAGATCAAAGGTAAGAGTTCCTCCTGTGGCAATAGTAATTTTGTACCAAATTGAATTGTGCTCACCGGTTGCATCGATACAACTTCCGGAATTTACCAATTCACGGATGTCACCGTATCCCGTAGGACTGTAAGTAATATTCGAGTTTCCACAGACGGCAAGAGCGGTCGCACAATCTGCCTGGGCAAAGAAAATCTGGGATATGCCGAAAAAAATAAGTAGTAAAAGTTTTTTCATAGATATCTAGTTTTTGTTGAATATAATGTGAAAAACATATAATTTGTATTGATTTACAACAGATACATCAAATATACCTATATTTTAATCACAAACAATGGATTTTTAAAAATCTTAAATTATTTCAAATAGATAGAGCAAAAAACTACGATATCCACCAAGAAAATACAACTATTTTATACTTGTAATATTTCCGCATAGATTTTCGAGATGAAAGATCTTATGAAACGGACTTTTTACTTCCTGAAGATGTTCTTTGTCCTGTATAAATGTATATCTGGAGGCAATAGAGTTCATATCAGAAACGATGACCAGCCAACATTCATCAACAGAAGTATCGTAATAGGGAAACTTTTCATTTTTCTTATCGATAAGATCCAGAATTTTTTCCGAACACAGCTCATCAAACAGATTCATACTGTATTCATGGGTAATAAAAACATTTCTGCGGTGAAAAGATTTCCTCATTCCTTTGACACAACCTAAAGCCTTATTTTTTTTAATGCTTTTATAAATGCTGATGATATTTTCCTCCTGTTCTTCTATGTTATCAAACCTGATGTTCGGGTAAAATTCCAAAAAATAAACACCACGGTATTTCGCGGTGTCTTCCTGTTCTAATAATATTTCCGCCTGACGAAACATTTTGTTCAAAGTACTTTCTACCTTTTTCATTTCCAGATGATTAATTACTTCGGTGAGCTCTATTCCGATCTTTTTGTCGTTGAGCTTGGCGATAAAGTCTGGACTTTCGCAGGTAAGATCTTCAAATTTTACATCAGGAAAATGATGCATAAAGGAATTAAGCAGCAGAATCTCTGACTTTTTTCTGTATTTTTCGCGGTCATGAAGCGGAGATTCGTCTATTTTACGGTGATACTTTTCCATCGGCTTTTTTTTCAAATGCCGGTTCATATAGTATAGGCTTAGATTCTTTATTAAATCTTCATCAGAAAATGTCTTTTTCATGGGTGATTTTTTTATGTGACCAAGAAACATATGTTGTATTGGTTCTCACCGTTAGAAGTTTTTGATTTTCAAAAATTTACCTATTAAAGGTAGGTAAAAAAACTATTCATCAGATACTTTTAAATTAATTTATCAAATAATTAATACAAAGTTTATTTTCATAATCGATACCTTTAGAGCTTTAACAATAAAACTGTGATTTATGGATTTTAAAAATTTTAAAATACCTTACAGCGTCAATCCACAATATTCTAAAAAAGTCGTGTATTTTTCGATGGAATTTGCGATCGAACAGGTTTTAAAAATATATTCAGGAGGACTGGGATTTCTTGCCGGTTCTCATATGAGAAGTGCGTATAACCTGAAACAGGACCTTATAGGGATCGGAATTCTTTGGAAGTTTGGCTATTATGACCAGGCCAGAAACCATGACCAGACCCTTCAGCCGGTATGGACAAGAAAAATATATAGTTTTCTTGAAGACACCGGAATAAAATTCCAGATCGAGATCCACAGCGCCCCGGTATGGGTAAAAGTCTGGTACCTTGATCCCGAAATTTTCAATACAGCACCCATGTTTTTCCTTTCTACAGATGTTCCTGAAAATGATCATGTATCCAAAACAATCTGTCATAAACTATATGATGCCAATGAATCTACAAAGCTGGCACAATATATTCTGCTAGGAAAAGGTGGAGCAAAACTACTGGATGAAATGAATACGGAAAGAGATGTTTATCATCTTAATGAGGCCCACGGACTTCCCGCAGCATTCTATCTTTTGAAAAAGTACAACGGAGATCTGAACAGGGTAAAAGAAAAACTGGTTTTCACCACCCATACTCCTGAAGAAGCAGGAAATGAGAAACATAATCTGAAATTGTGTTACGATATGTCTTATTTCTCGGGATTCAGTATGCAGGACGTAAAAAGCATTGAAGGAGCAGATGATGACCGTTTCAACCATTCTTTATGTGCTTTGAAAATGGCAAGAATAGCAAATGGCGTTTCCCAACTTCATGGGGTCGTTTCCAGAGCGATGTGGAGTAAATATCCCGGAATATGTGAAATCACCTCCATTACAAATGCTCAGGAATTTAAATACTGGGCAGACAAGCCTCTTTACAACGCAAAAGATGAAAACGACGAAACTGTTTTTGATTACCGCAAAAAACATTTAAAGAAAAGGCTTTTCACTATTGTTGCAGATCAGACGGGAAATCTGTTTAATCCCAATATTTTCACTATCGTTTGGGCGAGAAGGTTTGCCGGTTATAAACGTGCAGACTTATTGCTGCATGACAAAGAAAGATTCTACAGATTATTAAATAATCCTAGATATCCGGTACAGATCATTTGGTCGGGGAAACCTTATCCGATGGACTATTCTGCAATTTCTACGTTTAACACACTCGTCGAGGAAAGTAAGAATCATAAAAACATGGCTGTTCTTACAGGCTACGAACTTGCTTTAAGTAAGTCCATGAAACAGGGTTCAGACCTATGGCTCAACAATCCAAGGGTGCCAAGAGAAGCTTCGGGAACCTCCGGAATGACGGCGGCGATGAACGGATCTGTAAATCTGTCTACCGATGATGGATGGATTCCGGAATTTGCTAAACCCGGAGAAAACTCTTTTGTAGTTCCACAAGCTGATTATGCGAATATGAGCATTTACGAACAGGATACTTATGATCTTAACACATTGTATGATATTCTTGAAAATGAAATTCTTCCAACCTATTACGATCAGCCAGATCAATGGCGAAAGATTCAATACAATGCGATGAATGACGTTCAGGAGCACTTTAATAGTGACCGTATGGCAGATGAATATTATAAAATATTGTATCAATAGACAAATGTTGGGTATCTGGCAACAATAAAAAATTCCGTGAATCGATTCACGGAATTTTTTATTACTAGAAATTAATCTTTTTTCTTCCTGGGTACTTTTAAGCCTTTTTCTTTGGCTTCTGAAATTCCAATAGCGATAGCCTGTTTTCTGTTGGTGACTTTTTCTCCTGAAGAGGACTTTAGTTTTCCTTCTTTGAATTCGTGCATGACCTTTCCTACCTTGTCCTGAGCTTTGTCTGAATATTTGGTTTTGCTCATGATAAAATTTTTTAAGATTTTGGCAGGGATACCCCAAGTTCATAAACTTCTGCGTGCTTCAAATATTTTGAGCGTTCTCTGGAAGTTACCGATTCAAAATGGTCATTTTTGATCACAATGATCGGGTCTTCTATATTTTCGATTTCAAAGCTGGCAAAATATCGTTCATCCGGACTGGTTTTATCTCTATTGGCTTTTATTTTCTGCAGTTCATCAGCATATTTTCTAAATCCGGGATCTGATGAGTGAATAAATTTATATTCATCCCCGGCATAAACATAATAATGAAGTTTTTTTTCAATTAATCCGGCTTCATTGGTAATCTGTGGATTATCATTTCCATCTTTAAAACTTACTTCTACCAAATTTCCTCCTTTTTTTCCTGCACATTCTTCTGCATCCTTAAAACTTGAAAATCCAGTATAAACAATCTGATCGGCTAAAACGTATCGATTCAGTTTCTGATTATATGCATTCGTTTCCATAATTATTATTTAATTTGATTGTATAATGATACATTCAATTTTATTGCCAAAACCCGTATTAAAAAAGCTTTTTTATGCATTTAATAAAATTATTATCTTTGAGATCCATTAAAATTAGAAATGAAAAAAATATTCTTAACTCTTACTGTGGCTGTAGCATTCTATAATGTAGCTGCACAGGAAATCACATTAGATAAAATATATTCAGGATATTACCGCGGAAAAGGCATTGCCGGTATTGCTTCCATGAAGAATGGAGAGAATTATCTGGTCATTGAACCAACAGGAATTGCAAAGTATTCTTATAAAACTTCACAAAAAGAAGGAAATATTGTTGACGGTAATTTTGAAAGCTATGAGTTCTCTGATGATGAGTCAAAAATTCTTCTTTTAAAAGAAAGCCAGCCGATTTACAGACATTCTTTCCTGGGAAAATTTGAGGTAAAAGATTTGAAATCAGGAAAAACGATCAGCTTAAATGATGGCAAAACAGTTCAGGAGCCAAGATTTTCTCCAGATGCCACTAAAGTAGCATTTATCGCAGACAACAATTTATTCTATCAGGATCTGAGCTCAGGAAAAATTACTCAGATTACGAATGATGGTAAAAAAAATTCAATTATCAACGGACTTGCAGACTGGGTATATGAAGAGGAATTTGGACATGCAAGACAATTTGAGTGGACTAAAAACTCGGATGCCGTGGTATTTGTAAAATCTGATGAAAGCCAGGTTCCGGAGATCTACATTCCCATCTATGGAAAAAATCTGTATCCTGCTGAAATGCGTTACAAATATCCCAAAGCGGGAGAAAAAAACTCTATCGTTTCTGCACAGTTATACCGTCTTGATTCCGGAAAAACGATACCGCTCAACTTGAGCTCTTTTAAAAACTATTATATTCCCAATGTTATTCAGACCGCAAAGCAGGACGAGATGGTTTTGGTTACTTCTGAAAGAATTCAGAATGCTTCCGATATTTTAAAGGTCAATACTAAAACCGGTACAGTTCAGAAACTGTTTACTGAAACGGATGATAAATGGATTGACACCGACAGCCCTACTCTGGAATTCCTTGAGGATGATTCATTCCTTTGGGCTTCGGAGAGAGATGGAAACCGTCATTTATATTGGTATGACAAAGATGGAAAGCTTAAAAAACAGATTACAAAAGGAAACTGGGAAGTAACCGATTTTTATGGATTTAATCCAAAATCTAAGGAAATTTACGTTCAGACCACTGAAAAAGGCAGCATTAATAAAGTCGTTTCCAAAGTGAATATTGAAAGCGGAAAATCTCAGCTGATCTCTAATACAGAAGGAAACAATTCTGCCAACTTCAGCAAAAATTACAATTATTTCATCGAAACATCCTCCACGGCTTCAAAACCATACACGTACGTATTAAAAGACGGAAATGGGAAAACGGTAAAAGAACTTCAGAACAATAACGATCAGCTTCAGAAATTAAAGGCTGATAACTTTTCAGAGAAAGAATTCATCACCATTCCAAACGGTGCAGGTGATCAGATGAATGCATGGATTATAAAGCCTAAGAACTTTGACCCCAACAAGAAATATCCCTTATTTATGTTCCAATACTCCGGACCGGGATCACAGCAGGTGGCGAACTCTTGGGACAATGGAAATACTTTATGGTTTAATCATTTGGCACAGAAAGGCTATATTGTTGCCTGTGTAGATGGTCGTGGAACGGGTTACAAAGGAACTAAATTCAAAAAAGTGACTTATATGAATTTAGGGAAATACGAGATTGAAGATCAGATCACTGCCGCAAAATGGTTCGGAAGTCAGTCTTATATCGATAAAACAAGAATCGGAATGTTCGGATGGAGTTTCGGTGGGTATATGACCAGTCTGGCAATGACCAAAGGAGCCGATGTGTTCAAGGCAGGAATCGCTGTAGCACCGGTGACCAACTGGAGATATTATGATTCCGTATACACAGAAAGATTCATGAGAACACCACAGGAAAACCCTGATGGATATGATAAAAACTCTCCAACGGAATATGCTAATCTACTGAAAGGCAAGTTCCTGTTGATCCACGGAACAGCCGATGACAACGTACATTTCCAAAATTCCATGGAATTCTCTGAAGCATTGATCCAGAACAAAAAACAGTTTGATTTCATGGCGTATCCTGATAAAAACCACGGGATTCACGGTGGCCAGACAAGACCACAACTGTATCAGAAAATGACAGATTTTATTATTGAGAATCTGTAATATGAAATATCTATTTGTTTTGCCAATGCTCATATGTTATTCTTTTGCAGATTCGCAGGCATTGGCAATGACAAAGGAGAAAATGGAGGTTGCTGTTTTTTCAGAAGGAAATTGGGAAATCAGAAAAATCAATGCTGAATTTCACCTTGCTCAAACAACCGCAATAACTGAAAATGGTGCACAACTTATTCTGTATAAAGATAAAACCTGGACCTACGCCAACAGTAAAGATCGTGAAGCATTTAAAAATATTCCTGTCAATAAGCAACTCCTTACAAAATTACCCTCTGCAGATTCATTGGTAAGCAGTGAACGTGCTGACGGCGGTGTTTATTTTGATAAGAAAAAATGGGACGCTTACGAAAGTGACAATATCCGATTTTCTGAATATCATTTTGTGAGCTCAGACGATTCAAAACTGTACGGCTATTTCTATTGTATCAATTCCAAAAAAGAAAATATTGAAGCAATTAAAAATGAGGCGATCGGATCTGTTTTGAATACGCCCAATATTTCAACTTTAAAGAAGACTGAATATAGAACAGTGAATGGTTTACCCATGTTCCACATCAATTATTCAAAAAAACTGGATGATGGACCTTTTGATTTTATGGATAATTATTTTCAGACGACTTACGGCTATTGTCATCTTTCTGCATATACCTACAGTCATCTCTTTGCAAAAAATAAAGAAGATCTTGAAAAACTGATCAACGGCCTTTCAAAAGCCGAGAAGTTGAGAAGAAATGAACAGGCTCTCGTGCCCCCTCCTAAAATTTATAAATAAACGATTAGATCATTCCTTTCAAATTCTGAAAGGGATTTTTATTTATTTCATTAATCATTTCTCAGAGTATTATTTATTTTATCAATTGAAATTAAAAACTTATTTTTGGGAAATTTGAAAATTGAATATATGAAGACTAAACATCCTAAAGGCCTGCCCTTTCTCTTTTTCACAGAAATGTGGGAGCGTTTTGGGTACTATCTGATTCTTGGAATCTTTGTTCTTTATGTCATTGAGCCCACCGGACTAAAAGGAGGACTTGGGCTTCCGGACAAAACAGCCGATGATATTTTCGGAACCTACATCGCTTTGACCTACTTAACGCCATTCCTTGGAGGATTTTTGGCTGACAGGGTTTTAGGATATATCAAATCTATTTATCTGGGTGGAATTTTAATGGCCGCTGGATATATAGGAATGGGCGTCTTCAAAGAACTTCCCCTTTTCTACGGTTCTTTAGCCCTGATCATCATTGGAAACGGATTCTTCAAACCCACTATTTCTACGTTATTAGGAAACCTCTATTCTGAAGAACCTTATAAAGCCAATAAAGACTCCGGATACAATATTTTCTATATGGGAATCAATATCGGAGCCTTTATCTGTAATATTATTGCTGCTTTCATGCGTAATAAATTCGGGTGGGGTGAAGCATTCATTACTGCAGGAGTTGGTATGCTCATCGGAATGGTAATTTTTACCATCGGAAGAAAACACTATATCCACGCTGCACAAATGAAACCTGTAGAAGAAGGAGACACTAAACTTTCTGAAATTTTAATTAAAGTTTTTGTCCCTGCCATTGCAGTGGGAGCTATAGGATGGTTTATTCCAGGCAACATTTTCGGAAGCGACAGTACGGATGCCTTTATTTTTGCCTGTGTTCCTATTATTTACTTTTATGCTTCGCTTTACTTTAAAGCCAAACCGGAAGAAAAACCTTCTATTGGAGCACTGCTTTCAGTATTCCTGATCAGTATGTTCTTTTGGGCAGTCTTTAAACAAAATGGGACAGCACTTACGAGATGGGCCAATTATTATACGGACAGAAGTGTTCCTGCCTCTTTAGAGAAACCTCTTGAAGACATTTATATGGTAGAAGGAAAGAGCTACGAAGACAAAGAAGTTCCTGTCTACGATAACCAGTTCCAATCTCAAAAAGACAAGGATGGAAAAAGCATTAAGGAAACAGGAAAAGATATCTACTTCAGAAATATTTCTCCTGAGCAGCGTGCAGCCCTGGAAAGAAATCCTGAATCTAAAGTCTATTTATATAACACGGAATTATTCCAGTCTATCAATCCATTCTGGGTAATTGCTTTGACTCCGGTGGTTGTAGGATTCTGGGCTTTATTGAGAAGGAAAGGAAAAGAACCTTTAACTCCTACAAAAATTGTATTGGGACTATTTATCTCCGGATTATCCTGTCTGGTCATGGTTCTTGCGGTGATGGCCGGAGACAACGGCGCCGTAAAAGTATCGCCACTTTGGCTGGTTGCCGGTTACGGAGTCATTACTGTCGGGGAATTATGCCTTTCTCCGATGGGGCTTTCTTTTGTTTCCAAGCTTTCCCCGGCAAGAATTACGGCATTGATGATGGGAGGTTTCTTCCTGGCCAATTCAGTAGGAAATAAACTTTCAGGAATTCTGGCAAGTACCTGGTACAATTACGACAACAAAATGAATTACTTCCTGGTGAACTTCGCTCTGTTAATATTTGCAACACTTTTAGGGTTATCCATGTTAAAAAGATTAAACAAGATCATGAAGGAAAAAGGGCACTAATGCGCCATTATCATAAAGAATATCAAGCTGCAGAATCACTCTGCAGCTTTTTTATTTAAATATAAAATTAAAACCTTGCCAAAAACTCAAAAAAAACTATATTTGTCAGTCTTAACAAAAATTAACAATAGAATGGATAATATTGAAGCATTAAGTCCGAAACCGGATGAATTTGTAGAGAATAAGAATTCAAGGCATCCAAAGGGATTGTGGGTTCTTTTCGGAACAGAAATGTGGGAGCGTTTCAACTTTTATGGGATGAGAGCCCTTTTGACGCTCTTTATGGTAAATTCCTTATTAATAAAAGAGGCTGATGCGGCAATCATTTACGGTGGATTTTTAGCTTTATGTTATTTAACGCCTCTTTTGGGAGGATTCATTGCAGATAAGTATATCGGAAACAGAAATGCCATCTTAATCGGTGGATCTTTAATGGCTATCGGCCAGTTTCTACTATTTATCAGTGCCTCTACTTTCTCTGCCGATCTTGGCAGTTCAAAAATGATTATGTGGCTGGCTTTATTCGTTATCATTTTCGGTAATGGATTTTTCAAGCCTAATATTTCCTCAATGGTAGGAAGTCTTTATCCTAAACAGGAGAAATCCAAATTAGACTCAGCATTCACCATTTTCTATATGGGGATCAACATCGGAGCATTCCTTGGACAGTTTATCTGCCCGTACGTAGGAGACGTGAAAGATGCAACGACAGGAGTAAGAGACATTTTTGCTTTCAAATGGGGATTCTTAGCGGCTTCCATTGCCATGGTCATTGGAACAGTGACATTCTTCATCCTTAAAAATAAGTATGTAGTAACCCCGGAAGGAAGACCTATCGGTGGATTACCAAAGAACAATACAAGTGCAGACTTTGAAGAAGGCGAAACTCAGACAGCCAAATTCTCAGGAACATCATTAGGGATTACCGGATTTTTATTTGTTGTTTTATTCTTTGCCTTCAGATATCTTTTGGTAGGAGAATTCGGGTTTAACGCGGTTGAAATGGGTCAAATGATCAAAGGAATTATTTATCCTTTCATTTATGCAGCTGGTATTTCCTTAGCCTTCCTTATCATGAGTTCTGCAGAAAACAAGATTGAAAGACAAAGAATCTGGGTAATTTATATTGTATCCTTCTTTATCATATTCTTCTGGGCAGCTTTCGAGCAGGCAGGATCTTCATTAACATTTATCGCGGACAACCAAACAGACAGAAACATTTTCGGATGGAATATGCCTCCTTCAATGGTTCAGATCTTCAACGGTATTTTCGTAGTTCTGTTAGCAGTTCCATTCAGTTTAACATGGGATAAATTAAGAACAAAAGGAAGAGAACCCGTGTCTCCTTTCAAGCAGGCAATGGGATTAGCATTGATCGCTCTTTCTTATTTCATCATTGCACACAATGTAAAAGATCTTGGAAATTCAGGATTATTGGCCATCAAATGGTTGATGCTTCTTTATTTCATCCAGACTTGTGGTGAGCTTTGTTTATCTCCAATTGGTCTATCACTGGTAGGTAAACTTGCTCCTAAACGATTTGCCTCTTTATTATATGGTGTATTCTTTATTTCCAATGCTGCAGGGTATGCTTTGGCAGGTTCATTGGGTGCTCTTATCCCGGCTACAGGTGACAAATTCACTAAAGCAAAGGAAATAGGCGTTGATCTTCAGGATGTTTTAGATAAAAAAGTGACATTAACGGCTGATCAGGCGGTAGCATTTGAAAAAGCTCAGTTGCCACTACACAATCCTACATTTGCAGGATTTGAGATCCACAACCTATTTGAATTCTTTATGGTATTCGTAGTACTTTGTGGTATCGCAGCTGTAATTTTGGCGTTACTATCTCCAGTCTTAAAGAAAATGATGCACGGTGTAAAATAACCGCATCAACAAAATACAATAAAAACCTCTGCTAAGTCGGAGGTTTTTTTTATTTTCGTATGATGGAAATTTCCGAAGATTCTTTATTTCAATCCGTAAAGGAAATTATTAGGCAGTCGCGCGAAAAAGTGTTTCGGATAGCGAATTCTACTTTACTGCTTACTTACTGGCAGATCGGAAATCTGATTGTAGAAGATGAACACCAGGGAAAAGAACGCGCTGAATACGGAAAGCAAACCTTAAAAAATCTTTCTAAGAAACTTTCTCTGGAGTTTGGAAAAGGTTTTGAAGAAAGTAATTTAAGGAATATGCGCTCCTTTTACCAGGCATTTCCAAAATGTGACGCACTGCGTCACGAATTGAGCTGGACTCATTACAGATTACTGATAAGACTTGGCCCTATTGACAAAAGGAATTACTATATCAATGAGTCTATTCAAAATAACTGGAATTGTCAGCAAATACCTTCTCTACCTTCCCAAACAAGAGGAATTAAAAGAAATCATTAACCAGGACAGAATTCGTTTTGAACTGGACCAAAACAACAATAAACAACCCTAATAAAATCAATCATATACAATTATGAGCTTAACTCTAGATGAAATACAAAATTTCAAAGGAAAATATCCCAGACAGATATGGAGCCTGTTTTTCTCTGAAATGTGGGAGCGTTTCTGTTTCTACGGAATGCGTGGAATGCTGGTTTTCTTTATGATCTCACAGCTGAATTTCCATGAAAAAGAAGCTAACCTTCAATATGGCGCTACCCAGGCGTTTGTGTACGCCTTCACATTTGTTGGCGGTCTTTTCGCTGATAAAATCCTTGGATTCAGAAAATCACTCTTTTGGGGCGGACTTCTGATGATTGTAGGAAGTTTGATTCTGGCAGCCGACCCCCATCAATTCTTTTTCCTGGGAATAGCATTTACCGTAGTGGGAACAGGTTTCTTCAAACCTAATATCTCATCCATGGTAGGACAGCTTTATAAGCCAAACGATTCAAGAGCAGATGCCGGTTTCTCTCTTTTTTATGCAGGTATCAACCTGGGCGCTTTACTGGGTGGTTATCTTTGTATTGCCATCGGTAAAGGTGAAATTTTAGGCGGTATGATCTCGGAAGCCATGAGATGGAATGTAGCCTTCGGACTTGCTTCAGTGGTCATGGTCATCAGTCTTATCAATTTTATTTTTACTCAAAGAAGAATGGGTACCATAGGACTTCAGCCGGGACATCCTTTAGCTGAAATTAAATCTGCCCCGATTCCCAAATGGAAAGAATACGGAGTGTACGTATTGTCTCTTATCTTCGTTCCAATTATCATGAAAATGGTAGCCAAAACGGAATATACTGATTATTTTATGTGGACTATCGGGCCATTGACCCTGATCTATCTTTTTTATGAAATGTCAAAAGTAACAGCATCAGAGCGTAAAAAACTTTGGGCAGCCTTAGTTTTCATTATCTTCTCTATTATATTCTGGGGAATCTATGAACAAAGTGGTGGTTCTCTAAGTATTTTCGCCGCTAAAAACCTTAATAAAGATCTTTTAGGATTAGATCCGAATGGAGTGAATAATTCAGGAGGCGCATTCTTCATTATTTTCCTTGCTCCGCTTATCGGACTTTTATGGATATGGCTGAACAAGAGAAAGATTGAACCTAACACCATCGTTAAATTCGGTCTAGGATTTATCTTCCTGGGTATTGGGTACTATGTTTTATTTGCAACCCGACTTTTCGCAGATCTTCAGGGGATCACTTCACTGAACTTTTTCACGCTGGCATTATTGATCATCACGCTTGGAGAACTATGCTTGTCACCGATCGGACTATCGATCATGACAAAACTTTCCACCAAGAATCTTCAGGGAATGATGATGGGAATGTGGTTCCTGGCTTCGGCTTACGGACAGTATGTAGCCGGAATTATTGGTGCCGGACTTGCCACCGCCAAAGAAGGTTCTACCAACTATGATGTTTTAATCACTTATACTGATGGATATAAACAATTGGGATTATACGCGGTAATTGCCGGGGTGGTATTAATTTTGATATCTCCGTTCGTGAAAAAATTAATGCAGGAGGTAAAATAAAGTAAGCAGATTATGCTTATTTTTACTTAAATATCAAATTATGAAAAAAATTATAAGCATAATCCTTCTTCTTTTAGTCAATTTTAGTTTCGCTCAGGTACAATGGATGACCATCGAAGAAGCTTTAAAAGCTCAAAAAGAAAATCCAAAAAAAATTCTGATCGATTTTTATGCAGACTGGTGTGGACCATGCAAGATAATGGACAAAAAAACATACGGTCACGATGTAATTGCCCGGATTTTAAATGAAAACTACTATCCGGTTAAGTTCAATGCAGAAGAGAAAAAATCTATTGAGGTCTTCGAAAGAACATTTTCCAATAATAATACAGAACATAAGAAAGGAAAAAACTCCCTCCACGAGTTCACTCAATACATGAATGTAGGTGCTGTTCCCAGCACGGTGTTTCTGGACGAAAAAGGAGGACCTATCACCATTCTTCAGGGAGAATTGTCTGCCAAAGAACTGGAACCTTATTTAGAATTTATCTCAAAAGATCTTTTTAAAAAGATCCGTACCAGGGATCAGTGGGAAGATTATCAGAAAAAATTCAAATCCGGCATCAAGGATTAAAATCATACAGCGGCTTTCATACATTGGAAGCCGCTTTTTTGATATTGATGAGCAATATTTCCAGTAAAAAATTTTAATCTTCAGGCTATTTTCCCGAAATTAGGCCTCATTTTTAAAAATGACCCCAGAAACTTCCATAGAATACGTAAAAGGAATCGGTCCAGACAGAGCCAAACTCATCAAAAGTGTGTTGGGTCTTTCAACCGTTGATGATCTTCTGAACTTCTACCCTATCCGCTATCTGGATAAAAGTAAAGTATTTAAAATTTCCCAGCTTGAGGAAAGCAGTATTGAAATACAGCTTAAGGGGAGAATCACACAGGTACAGGAGGTTCAAACCGGAAAAACGAAAAGGCTTTCGGCAAAATTCAATGATGATACGGGAACAATGGATCTGGTATGGTTTCAATATTCGAAATGGCTGAAGGAACAGCTTCCGATTAACCGTGAAGTTTATATTTTCGGAAAGATCAATGTTTTCAACCGCCAGTTTTCCATGCCACATCCTGAAATAGAAGTGGAAGAAAAAAAAGAAGGTGAAAACCGTTTGAAGCCGATCTATCCCAGCTCCGAAAAGTTGACTAAAAGAGGATTGAATCAAAGATTTTTTCAGGTTATATTAAGAAATATCTGCAAAGAAATTCCGAATCTGGTTGAAGAAAATTTTCCGGACTATCTTACAAAAGCCTTTAAGTTTTTATCAAGACAACATACCTATTTAAATATCCATTTCCCAAAGGACATGGAGCATTACGAAAAAGCCGATAACAGACTGAAGTTTGAAGAATCCTTCTTTTTCCAGCTGGGTTATGCCCTTAAAAAACTACATCACAGAAGCCATTCACCCGGAAATCCATTTCCTATTGTTGGTGATCATTTTAATGATTTTTATAATCATCATATCCCTTTTGACCTTACGGGGGCACAGAAACGGGTTTTAAAAGAAATTCGCCTGGATATGAAAAGACCTGTTCAGATGAACAGGCTTTTACAAGGTGATGTAGGATCAGGAAAAACAATGGTTGCTTTACTCACCATGCTGATTGCAATGGACAATGGCTTTCAGAGCTGTCTGATGGCACCTACTGAAATTTTGGCACAACAGCATTATAATGGCATCAAAGAGCTTTTGGAGGCGACGGACATCAATGTGCGTCTACTGACCGGCTCTTCCAAAACCTCAGAAAGAAAGATCATCCACGAAGAACTTGAAAATGGAACGTTGTCTATATTAGTAGGAACACACGCCGTTCTTGAAGATAAGGTGAAGTTTAAAAATCTTGGTCTGGCTATTATCGATGAACAGCACAGATTTGGTGTGGCACAGAGAGCTAAATTATGGGCTAAAAATAAAATTCCTCCACATATTTTAGTCATGACAGCAACGCCTATCCCAAGAACGCTGGCCATGAGTTTTTATTCTGATCTTGACGTTTCCGTGATTGATGAGATGCCGGTAGGAAGAAAACCTATTATCACTGCGCACAGAAGAGAAAAAGACAGAACCTATGTGTATAATTTCTGCAGGGATGAGATTAAAAAAGGAAGACAGGTTTATTTTGTGTATCCACTGATCGAAGAATCAGAAACTCTGGATTATAAAAATCTGATGGAAGGCCTTGACCATGTGATGACCGCATTTTCGGACTATAATACTACAATGCTTCACGGAAAAATGAAACCTGCTGAAAAGGATGCCGCTATGAATTATTTCGCTTCAGGTAAAGCAGAAATCATGGTCGCAACTACTGTGATTGAGGTAGGTGTGAATGTGCCTAATGCATCTGTAATGGTTATAGAAAGTTCGGAAAGATTTGGACTTTCACAGCTTCACCAGCTGAGAGGCCGTGTAGGAAGAGGGGCAGAACAGAGTTACTGCATCCTTATGACTTCCGATAAATTATCTAAGGAGAGCAGAACGCGTATCAAAACGATGACAGAGACCAATGACGGGTTTAAAATTTCAGAGGTGGATATGCAGCTCAGAGGTCCCGGAGATATTTTGGGAACACAACAAAGCGGAGTGGTAGATTTTAAAAGACTGGATCTGGTGAATGATTCTGCCATTATCAAAACCACAAAAAATACAGTTGATAAAATTCTGGAAGCAGATCCCCATCTGGCTAATCCGGACAACGTGATCATCAAAAACTACTACCTGAGGTACTACAAAGGAAAGAATAAGTGGAGTAAAATTTCATAAAAAAACCGCGAAAAGAAAATCTTTCCGCGGCCCCCTTATAAAACTGTTATTTAGAAGAAATTACTTTTGGTCTGTGTAAAGAATTTATTCTAGTAGTCAGAACTTAATATCTTGTGATTTGGTGTGAAAATATTTATATATTATTTGAATTTTCAGTCCTGACTATTAAAATAAATTAAAAAAAACAAAATGAATTATTTTTCCAGCTTGCTTATTATAAAAACTAACTGTTTCAAGTTGAAGGAAGTGGGAATGAAACGAATAAATACCCTTCAACTTTTTTAAGTTTTCATGATTGTACCGTTTTGTTTAAAGATCTTCTATGCTTTATAGCTGGAAATGAAGATAATTCATTTTGTTAAAACTAACATTGTGACTTATATCTTGATTTCTAAATGAAATAATCTATTCTCTATCATCCATTGCTTTTTATATGCTAATTTGTGTTGCAATGTTTACATTTACAAAATTGGTGATATTACGCCGATTTTGTCTTATATCATTTTCATTATTAGTTATACAATTCTCACCTTTATGTGAATAGTATGTATTAAATACCAATTACACCTTCATAAATAAAAACTAAAAATTACTTTATCCATCATACTTTCATGATGAAATTATCTTTATTTAGTCCGGAAGTATGGTACTGCCAGTTTATTGTAATTATTTCTGTGAGTGATTTTTTAAGACCATCATAGCTGTCTGGCTTTCTCATAACAATATTGCCTCCATTAACAAATATTTCTTCTATTTCACTTTCAGAAATTTGATCACTGTATATTACAATGATGATATTGCTTAATCTGGAATCTGTTTTTATTTCATCCAGACATTCCATAGAATTTTTTCCGGGAATGTCATATTTAATGAAAACAACTTCAGGAATAATGGTTCCTTCACTGGTAAGATACTCCATAAGATCCTCTCCGCTCGAGAAACATTGGGACTTTACTCCGATCCTTAAATCCTTGAAAATATTTTTAAAAAATATTATATTACCCTCGTCATTATCTGCTGCTATTACATTTAAATATTCTTTATTCATACATCATTTTAGAATTTGTGGCCATGCTTTGGATCTTTCTTCTCCTGGTAATGATCTTATGAAACTGAGAAGGCGTAATGCCCGTTGTATTTTTGAACTGGGTACTCAGGTGGGCTACGCTGGAATAGTTCAGTTTATGGGCAATTTCTGTCAGACTCAGTTTATTATTTAAAATCAGCTCTTTTGCATACTCAATTTTCTGATGGATAATAAAATTCTCTATTGAAGTATAGGCTACTTCAGAAAAAAGATTGGAAAGATAACCATAGCTATGGTTCAGTTTTTCAGCAATATAAATAGATGCTTTTACGGGAATAGCGTTTTCGGCAAAAACGAGCTCTACGATGACATCTTTTATCTTCTGTATTAAAGCCGTTTTCTGGCTTTCAATAATCTCTATACCGTAATCTCCAAGATTCTTCTTAAATAGATTATGCTGCTCTTTGGTAATCGGTTCATAGAACTCCACTTCACCAAAGTTCAGCAGGCGGTATTTCAGCCCATGCTCTTTTAGCTTTTCATCCAACACTTTCTTACAGAGAGCATTGAAATCAAATTTTACATACATTTTCATCCTAATATAAGTGTGTCAAATTTCGAAGTAAATATAATAATTTATTTCATTTAAAAGTGAAATAGCAGTGAATTTTTTTAACATAATGTATAAAAACAAAAAACTCCTGCATATAGAATACAGGAATTTAAACACTAAGGATGAAAAAAATATACTGATAAAAAGCTGCAAAAGCTCAAAACCAAGCATATGAATGTATTATTGAAAGTGATTTGGTTCTGATACAAAGATGGACCAAAAAGAAACATCACATGTTATAGAATTAAAATTAAATGTTACACAATTTTAAGTCATTCATTCGTGAATTAAGAATTCCATCAGATAATCATCCATCACAAAACCATTTCCTATATCAAAAACTCCCTCTCCGTACACCTTGTATCCCTGGGATTCGTAGAAATTTCTGGCAGCATTGTATTTGTTGACATTCAATATAATCCTTTTATCTCTGTTCTCAGCTACTTTACCGTTAAGAAACTGCAGGGCAGCTTTTCCGAAACCTTTCCCTTTGCTTTCCGGAACTAAATAGATCCGGTGAAGTTTTGTGGTTCCCTCTTCATAATGATGCTGGTATCCTATAAAGCCCTCATACGAACCATTATTATCATCCTGAATCATATAATAATGATAATCTGCATTGCTGAGATGACTACTGATTTCTGCTTCGGAATACATTTCTGAAAGCATATAGTCCATCTGCTCACCGGAGAGAATATCCGCATAAGCATTTCCCCATGATCTTTTCGCCAGATCCTGAATAAGGGGAATATCTTTTTCTGTCGCCTTTATTAATTTCATACTTTTTATGATTAAAAAAAGTGAAAAGCCGGAACTTTTCACCTTTGGTATTTTTGATGTCAATGGTGAGCTGTCAACACTTAACTTTAAATATTGACAATTCACTTGCGAAGCAAAATTCACCATTGACGGCTTATTAAATTTTCTCCATTTCAGCTTTGATCTTCGCATAAAGACCTTCTGAAGCAGGAACTAAAGGAAGTCTCAGATAATTTTTGATGATTCCTTTTTCCGTTAAAATCACTTTAATTCCACATGGATTTCCTTCTGCAAAGATCAATCTTGTCATTTCAACCAACTTATTGTGAATCTCGTATGCTTCTTTTACTTTTCCTTCAAAAGCCAACTGAACCATTGTAGAGAATTCTTTTGGATACCCCTGCCCGATCACGGAAATCACTCCGTTTCCACCGGCTAAAGTTACAGGCAATGTATATTCATCATCTCCTGATACCAATAAAAAACCTTCCGGCTTCTTTCTTAAAATATCGAAGTACTGAAGAATATTCGGTGCCGCTTCTTTGATCATCAACAGATTAGGGAATTCTTTTGCCAGACGGATCGTCGTGTCAGCTTCAAGATTCTGTCCTGTTCTCGATGGAACATTATAAATAATGATATTTTTACCGGTAGAAGCCAACATTTTATAATGTTGGTAAAGTCCTTCCTGATTCGGTTTGTTATAGTATGGAGATACAGAAAGTACTGCATCAAATGCTGAAAGATCTGTTTCTTCTATCTGTTTCTTTACTTCAAGAGTATTGTTCCCGCCAATTCCTAAAACCAAAGGAAGACGTTTGTTATTAACCTTAATGATATGCTCAATCACCTGTTTCTTCTCCTCATCAGAAAGCGTTGCAGCTTCTGCTGTAGTTCCCAAAACAACTAAATAATTGGTTCCGTTTTCGATATTATACTCAACAAGTTTTGTTAAACTGTCGAAATCAACGGATAAATCTTCATTAAAGGGCGTTACCAATGCAACACCTACTCCTTTTAAAATGCTCATCTGTTAGAATTATTTTCGTCAAATTTAATAATTTACCAGAAGAATTTGTAATAAATAATAATGTTTTATTCTACATATAATTATATTTGCATATACTAAAAGATATTATGAAAAATAAATTCTTGTTACTAGGAATTGCTCTGGCTTCGCTTACTGCCTGCAAAACAGCTTCTACGCTGCAGATGGCGGATGTAAAGATCCAGAAAAACATTTCTATTAATAATGAGCTAAAGAATGATGGGGAGTTTGTAAAAGTTATCGAACCTTATAAGCAAAAACTGGACAAAGAGATGAATCAGAAAATCTCTCATACCAGTGTAGATCTTACCAAACAAGGGGATAACAGCAATCTGGGTAATCTTTTGGCCGATTACACGTTCGAAGGCGCTGATGCCTGGACGAAAACCAATCTTAAAAAAAATGTAGACGCTGCCCTGATCAATATCGGTGGTATCCGTACTACGATTGGAAAAGGAGATATTCTTCTGAAAAGCGTTTTTGAAGTCATGCCTTTCGAAAATGAAGTGATCATTGTAAAAATGAAAGGGACAGATCTGCAGGGACTTTTTGATTATTATGCAAAAACTCAGGTAAACAATCCTGTTTCTCATTTGTACATAGAAACCAAAAATGGGCAGCTTACCCAATCGCTGATCAATGGAAAACCTATAGTTCCTACGCAGGATTATTATATCGCAACTTCGGATTATCTGGCTTTAGGGGGTGACAATATGAAATTCTTTTCCAAAGGAGAAGCTATTTCTACCGGAATCAAATTGAGGGATCTTTTCATTGAATATTTCAAGAAAACGTCTGAAGTAGTTCCCAATACAGATATTCGTTTAAATTTTATCGGTAAGAAATAATGGATAGAAAAAGTTTTTTAAAAGTACTAGGTGGTGGAACTTTAGCAATGTCTTTAGCTCCCCAAATGATGATGGCGGAAGAATTAAAAATTCTTAATTTAAATTCCACAAATAAACTGACCATTCTTCATACCAATGACCAGCACAGCAGAATAGAACCTTTTGATGCAAGCTATACCAAAAATCCCAATCAGGGTGGTTTTGCAAGAAGGGCTAGTTTGATACAGCAAATAAGAAATCAGGAAAGCAATGTTTTGCTTCTGGATTCAGGTGATATTTTTCAGGGAACTCCTTATTTCAATTTCTTCGGAGGTGAGCTGGAGTTTAAGCTGATGTCTATGATGAAGTATGATGCTTCTACAATGGGAAACCATGATTTTGACAATAGTTTAGATGGATTTTTAAAAGTTCTTCCCAATGCAAAATTCCCTTTTATCTGTTCAAACTATGATTTTAAGAATACCGTTCTGGATGGAAAGACTTCACCGTATAAGATCTTTAATAAAAACGGAATAAAAGTAGGTATTTTCGGAGTAGGTATTCAACTGGACGGACTTGTGGGTAAAAAACAGTATGGTGAAACCGTATATTCGGATCCTGTAGATGTAGCCCAGCACTATTCCAACTTTCTTAAAAATGAACAAAAATGTGATCTTGTGATCTGCCTTTCGCACATAGGTTATGATTATGAAGATGAACCTAATAAAATAAGTGACAAAATTCTTGCTGCCAAAACAGAGAATATTGATATTATTCTGGGCGGACATACCCATACTTTTTTATCTGAACCACAAACCTTTACCAACCGACAAGGGAAAAACGTTCTGGTCAATCAGGTAGGATGGGCAGGTCTTCTTCTTGGCAGAATAGATTTTTACTTTGATGCAAATAAAAACGTAAAGCATATTTCCTGGAACAACCAGACAATAGACAGCAGTATAACCGTATAATATGAAAAAACTCTCATTACTCTCTCTCGCTACTTTAGCCTCCCTGCAATTCATCAATGCGCAGGTCATTTCATCAAAAAAATGGACGGATCATTTTTCCTACAACAATGTCTTGGCTATGAAGGAAGACAATGGAAAAATAGTAGCCGCGACAGAAAATGGGATATTTTATTATACCATAGCAACAGGAGAAATTACAAAGCTGTCAAAAGCCACAGGTCTCCATGATGTTAATATATCTGCTTTTGACTATAATCCGCAGACTAAGATCGCTGTGGTGGGATATGCCAACGGCTCAATGGACGTTATCACTCCTCAGGAAATCAAATATATTGTTGATATACCCATTGCAACCGGTTATAATGGAAGCAAAAGAATCAATCATATTTCGATTACAGGAGATCAGGCGGTAATTTCTGTGGGTTATGGAGTTTCTATATTTAATATTAATAAGAAGGAATTCGGAGATTCTGCATTTTTTGTAAGCGGCGGTGTCTATGAAGCCAGTAATGAAGCTACTATTTTTGGAAACAAATTATATTCTGTTACCAATACAGGTTTGAAAAGTCACGAACTGAATACAACATTTCCTGTGTTTTCTACATGGACTACGGAAATACCCGGATCCTTTAAGCATATTGACGGAGAGTCTTCCTCACTTATTTTTTCATCAGCAACTGCTGCATTTATCTACAATAACGGAACCGGAACTCCTCTTCCCACAACTTTTGGAGGTATCAAAGACATTACATTAAGTTCAAATAACATTGTAGTAACGGACAGTAGAATTTATACATTCGGATTAAACGGAGTCTCATTAAACGCTGTAAGTATGGGAGAAGACTGTAATACAGCTTTAACTGTCAACGGAAAAGTATATGGAGGAACGATACTGTCAGGAATAAAAGACGAAGGCGGTACCACTTATAAACCATCAGGTCCTTATTCCAACTCTTCATATAAAATTAATCTGTATGATAACAACCAGATGCTGGTGTCGTCAGGTTCAAGACTGAACAGGTATAATCAGCCTGGAGAAAATCCTAAAAAACCTGGATTTTACTACTTTAATGGATCGGAATGGATATACCCATCTTATTTCATAGGCAAGACTTTTCCCATCAATGTTCTTGATGCTGTAATGAACCCTGCTGACAACAGTGAAGTTTTTTTTACGAACTATACGGTAGGTGCGCAGGGTGTTTATAAAATGAAGTATAATCCCGGTAATAAAGATTTTGATCTATCAAAATATTATGACATGGGAGCACCCAGTATCTATTACCGTCGTCCCGTAGGTTTCGCATTTGACAATCAGAACAATATTTTCGTTTCGGTAGGTTTCCATGACGGCTCACCTTCGATAGGAATCTATGACAAGGCAGCGGATGATTTTATCATAAAAAAATTCGGAATATCAAGTGAAGGAATGCAAAAACCGATATTCCATGAAAATCAACTGTGGATTCCTATTCCCAGAAGTAATAATTTTATCGTATACGATTATAAAAATCCAACGAATCTTTCTGATGATGTAGATTATATCTTAAAAGATTCTAATGGGTTCGCCGGAAATTCAAAGGGAACATTATCTGTTGCATTCAGTAAGTCCGGAGATGCCTGGATAGGCACTGACAGTGGTTTAAGAATAATGTCCAATGCAGTAACAGAAATAAAAAATCCGGATCCTAAAGTAGAACCTATTATCATAGAGCAAGGCGGGCTTGGAGAAGAACTTTTCAGAGATGGTCAGATACTGCAGATAGAAGTAGATGCAGGAGATTATAAATGGATCTCTGTAGACGGAGGTGGGGTATATTATCTTTCTTCCGACGGACAGCAAACCATTAAGCATTTTACAAAAGAAAATTCGCCTCTTCCTACCAATTCAGTTACCGATATTAAGGTCGACAAAAAAACAGGAAAAGTATATTTTGTAACTTTTAACGGTATTGTTGCCTACCAGGGAGATGTTGCTGATTTGACAGCCAATTTTGGAAATGTGGTAGTCTATCCTAACCCTGTAGTGTATTCAAATTTTAAAGGAAAGGTTACCATTAAAGGTCTTGCTGAAAAAACCAATATCAGAATCACAGATGCCGCTGGAAATGTAATACATTCTGCAGTGGCCAGAGGAGGTTATTATGAATGGGATCTTAATAATATGAAGGGGAACAGAGTAGCTTCCGGAATATATTTTGTACTGATGACCAACGAAGACGGATCAGATAAAGCTACCGCAAAAATAGCTGTGGTCAATTAATGAATTCACAAAACGGATTTTTATTATCATTCATAAAATATGGCGAAAATGATGCTGTTCTGCATTGTTTTACAGAAGAGGATGGCTTTCAGACCTATTTCGTAAAAGGGATCTATGCTAAACGAAATAAAAAGAAAGCCCTGCTTCAGCCTCTGAGTATGCTCAGTTTTACCATTCATCCCACGAGAGGTAATGGAATACCATCAGTGTCTAGATTTGAACTGGTGAAGAATCCAGATATGTATATGGATATCAAAGCCAATACGGTCATATTTTTCATTTCGGACTTCCTTAATCAGATTTTAAGACACGAAAACAAAAACCCGGGCTTATTCTTTGGTATTGATGAATTTGTCACTGAACTGACCAGCAAAAACTATCAGTGTCATCTGTTATTTTTAATTAGGATATTAAAAATTCAGGGTGTTGCCCCTTTGATTAATAGCGGAACTTATTTGGATCCGGAAACCGGAACATTCTCTGCAGCCCATGCTCACCAACTCTTCAATGAAGAAATATCAAATATCTGGAAAACAGCACTCTGCTCAGAAAACCTTTATACAACAAAAATACATTCGTCTTTAAGAAAAGATTTCCTGGACAGTCTTCTGGTCTATTATCATTATCATATGACAGATTTTAAGGTCCCGGCATCACTGGAGGTGATCCAGCAGATATTTGAATAATATAAGATTTTTTATTTATAATCAAGCTTGAGGATGGAAGATGGAAATTATAAAAAATCACCTTGTATCGTCCCTCAACTCTTAACGCTTCGTTTCTCCCGGCATTTCCGTTTCAGATTCAGCTATTTCTTTTTTAGAGAATCTTGGTTGTAGGATTTTTGCAATAAGTCCTGTCCATCCTGTCTGGTGGGAAGCTCCCACTCCCCTTCCATTATCACCATGAAAATATTCGTAGAATAAGATATAATCTTTAAAATCCGGATCCGTCTGAAACCTTTCATACTGCCCATTCACCGGACGTTTTCCGTTTTCATCTTTTAAAAATATCTTAGAAAGCCTTTTGCTTAGAGAATCTGCAATCTCATCCAGATTGGAGTAATTTCCGCTTCCCGTAGGATATTCTACTATAAAATCCGGACTGTAATAAAAGAAAAACCGCTGAAGGCTCTCAATAATGAGAAAATTGATTGGAAACCATACCGGCCCACGCCAATTGCTGTTTCCTCCGAAAAGTCCGCTATCACTTTCTGCAGGCATATATTTCACACAGTAATCGGTTCCGTTTAAATTTAAGGTATAGGGATTTTTTTCATATTCTTTAGACAATGCACGCACTCCATAATCGCTCAGAAACTCTTCCGGATTCAGCATTCTGCTTAAAAGTCTCTTTAAACGATGACCACGGAGCAGTGAGAGAAGGTGTTTGGAATCCTGTCCTTTCACTTCCCATCTGGATACGAGGGAGGCCAGTTCGGGTTTATTTTCAAGTACCCATTTCATTCTTTTTTTGAAATTGGGCAGTTTTTCAATCATTTCATCATCGATCACCTCAACGGCAAACATGGGAATCAGCCCTACAATCGTGCGTAGCTTTAAGTACATATGATTACCATCACTGGAAGCAATGGCATCATAGAAAAATTCATCTTCCTGATCCCAGAGGCTGAACTCTTCTTCGCCCATATTATCGAGTGAATTGGCAATGGCAAGGAAGTGTTCAAAAAACTTCATCGCCATTTCTTCATAAACAATGTTGTATAAAGACAGTTCGAGTGCAATTCTCATCATATTCAATGCAAACATGGCCATCCAGCTTGTTCCGTCCGACTGTTCCAGCTGTTCTCCGTTGGGAAGGGTTGTATTGCGGTCAAAAACCCCAATATTATCCAGTCCTAAAAAGCCTCCTTCAAAAATATTATTTCCGTTGTTGTCTTTTTTATTCACCCACCATGTAAAATTCATGAGGAGTTTCTGAAAAGCACTCTCCAAAAATTCAATATCCGGTTCTCCTTTGATGTATTCATCTATTTTAAACACTCTGAAAACAGCCCATGCATGAACCGGTGGATTCACATCGCTTAAATTCCATTCATAAGCAGGAAGCTGGCCATTGGGATGCATATACCATTCAAACAGAAAAAGTTTTAGCTGATATTTTGCAAAATCCGGATCTATCAATGAAAAACTAATGGTATGAAACGCAAGATCCCAGGTCGCATACCATGGATATTCCCATTTATCCGGCATGGAAATAATATGTTCGTTATTCAGATGCTTCCATTGGTAATTCCGGATCTTCTCACGGGATTTGGGAGGTGGTATTTCTGCCGGATCTCCTTTCAGCCACTTTTCCACATTATAATGATAGTACATTTTGTTCCAGAGCATTCCTGCAAAAGCCTGTCTCTGAACCAATTTTTTGTCGTCCGACTCTATTCCCCTCTGAATTTCAGCATAAAACTCATCTGCTTCTTTTTTCCTTAACTCAAAGACTTCTTCAAAATCGGCAAAAGGTTCTTTTAGTTCTTTATCTGTTATTCTGAATTCAAAAATTTTAGACGCTCCTGCTTTCAGTACGTCATCAATAAAAAAAGCAGCTTTAGTTCCGTTACTTTGAGGATTAACGGCCTGAGAATTTCCATTAATGACAAAATCATTAATCCCGTCTTTGCAGTATTTTACTTCACTGGGAGATTGATAGAGTCTTTCAGTATTGGTTTCATTATTACAGAACAGTGTTTTTAATGACTCTTTTGCATAGATATTTTTAATTTCAAGATCCTTATGATCAATCGCAATATGTTGCGGATCTTCGCTATTCAGCTTCGGTTTGTAATCATCGTATCCCCAGTTCCATGTATTTCTGAACCATATTGTGGGTAGTATGACAAGCGGTGCCTCTTTTTCAGACTTATTGACGACTGTAAGCTTAACTAAGATATCGTGCTCACTTTCTTTAGCATATTCAATAAACAGGTCAAAATACTCATTTTGATCAAAGACTCCGGTATCGATCAACTCATATTCAGGCTCATTTTTACCTTTTTTGGCATTCGTTTCTAAAAGATCTTCATAAGGAAAAGCATTCTGAGGATATTTGTACAACATCTTCATATAGGAATGCGTTGGGGTAGAATCGAGATAATAAAAATATTCCTTGACATCTTCTCCGTGATTTCCCTGCCCGTTGGTAAGACCGAAAAAACGTTCTTTGACCATTTTATCCTTTTTATTCCAGAATCCGATGGAAAAGACCAGCTTCTGAAGATCATCACAGATTCCACAAACCCCCTCTTCACCCCAGCGGTAGGTTTTGGCTTCTGCGGTATCATGGCTGGTATAGTTCCATGCATCTCCGTTTCCGCTATAATCTTCGCGGACAAGCCCCCATTCGCGATTGCTGACATAGGGTCCCCATTTTTTCCATGAGATTTCTGAAAGTCTTTGTTTTTCGGACATGTGTTGATTTTTTTTTTAAATATATCGATCAGTGGAGAAAAGAATAAAGAAAAAAGACTTAAGACGTCGGATTTCAGACGATTAAATAAGAGGCTTCTGCAGGCACTAGAACACTCTCAAACATTAATACTATTGAAAACTTAAAATGACCTATCCTCCTGTAGAAAAGCTTTCAAATGTGGTCATACCTCCGTCTACGAAAATGCTTGTTCCTGTGATATAATCTGCCAGATCACTTGCCAGAAAAGCGGCTAAATTCCCGATATCCTCTGGCTGCCCTATTCTATCATACGGAATAAGATGAAGCAGGGAATTCAAAGCCTCAGGTGTACCCCATGCCTCTTTATTGATTGGGGTTTGAATGGCACCGGGACAGATAGAATTCACACGGATTTTATTGGCACCATATTCCTGTGCAAGAGTTTGCATAAGCATTCTGATGGCCCCTTTGCTGGAAGCATAATTGGCATGTCCTGCCCATGGAATAATTTCGTGAACAGAACTGATATGAATGATTTTCCCACAGGCAACGGAACGGGACGGATCTATCCCTCTGCGAAGAAATTCCTTAATAGCTTCGCGGGCACAGAGAAATTGCCCGGTAAGATTTACACCAATCACGGCATTCCACTGATCAAGGGTCATTTCAGTAAACTTTGAGTCTTTTTGAATTCCGGCATTATTAATAAGGATATCTACGGTTCCGAATTGTGAAACGGTATCTTCAAACATCTTAACCACCTGGTCTTCTTTAGAAACATCACACTGATAGGTCATTCCTTTTCCTCCGGCATCTGTAATTTCTTTTAAGACAGCCTGCGCATCATCGGTTGATCTTTCCGAAGAGTGATTCACAATAACAGTTGCCCCCGCAGATGCAAGTGATTTTGCAATTCCTGAACCTATTCCGCTTGAGCCTCCAGTAACGACAGCTACCTGATTACGAAGTGATATTTCCATATTTTATTATTTGATCTTACTCAAAGTTATGGAAAGAAATCAGCCGGATGGAATTTTTAAATTTAAAATTTTATTAAAGTTTTTCAGACGAAGCCTTATGAACGTTTAAAGAATAAAAATGAACGTTTCAACTCATTTTATAATTTTGAAAGGAAAAACATCTTTTACTTTGTATTCAATTCAAGCCTATTTATGAAAAACAAGATGATTACAACCGGACTTGTCATCACAGGTATTTTTGCACTCATGCAACTGTACCGTCCAAAAATAGATAAAGGACATCATGAAAGTCAAAAAAAAGTATTTCCTCACGATGTGCAGGTGATTCTTAAAAACTCATGTTACGACTGTCATTCCAACCAGCAAAATTTAAAATGGTTTGATCAGATCGCACCTGCCAACTGGATCGTTGCAGACGATGTTAACAGGGCAAAAAGTGTTTTAAATTTTTCAGAATTTGATCAGCTTCAAAAATCCGATCAAAATACCAAAATATGGGGAGCTGTTAATAAAATCATGCTGGGTGCAATGCCGTTAAAGAGTTATTTAACATTACACCCTGAAGCCAAAGTGTCAAACGCTGACCTGGAAAAACTTAAAAAGTACGCCCTTACGCTGGCTCCTGAACAAAAAAAGGACACAGCAAAAGATCATAAGCTCAATTTACAATATGCTGCATGGCGTGACAAAGAGATGAAAACGCCCCAAAAGTCACCTGTTGCCGTAAATGGAATCGCTTATATCCCGGAATATAAAAACTGGACTCCAATAAGCACGACCCAAAGAATTGATAATGGAACATTGCGTATTATTTTCGGAAATAACATTGCCATACAGGCCATCAAAGAACATCATACAAACCCCTGGCCAGATGGAAGCATTATTGCCAAAGTCAACTGGGAATCTTTGACGACTCCCGATGGAAATATTTCTCCCGGTGCTTTCAGGGCTGTGGAATATATGATTAAAGACCGTAAAAAATATGCTTCTACCAAGGGATGGGGATGGGCAAGATTTTTGACTACTGACCTGAAGCCCTACGGAAATGATGAAAGTTTTACGAAAGAGTGTGTCAATTGTCATACTCCTGTAGCCAATACCGATTATGTTTTCACCTTACCAATGCAACACTAATATGAAATACCTTATCCTTACCATTACCTTTTCTTTTTTGCTTTGTTCATGTAATAAAGCATTCCCGGAAAACAGAAATCAGCAAGCATCTCTTCCTGAAAAATTCAATTTTAAAGAGATGAAGCTTAAAACCATTACCACTTTTATTCATCCGAAAAACCATACAACAAGTACATTATATGGTAATGAGAACGCCTATAATGCAATGCTACAGTCAGATTCCACCCCTAGTAACAGCAGTAAAAATTTAGTGCTGATCACATGGAAACAACAAGATGATCCTAACTGGTTTGGTGCAAAAATCCCTGGCTCGCTGGTGAGTATTGAGACTTTAAAAACAAATACCAACTTTAAAGATCTACACAATATCACCTATGAATTTTTGCCTGGTGCTCACTCAGAACAAGATATCCCAGCATCGGATAAGGGCAAGCGGATCAAAGCTATTCTGGCATTGCATCCAGCCGTCATGCCTTAAAAAAAGAAAAATATAGTTGAAGGTTTTAAAAAGCGATCTATCGTTTCAGTAATTAACATTGAATTTTTGTACCTTGTTGAAGCCAGTTTTAATTTTGTAACTCATCACATGCAGCTGAATAGAAATACTTTTAACGTTTCTCCGAAAATAATATGGCTGAGCTCTGTATTTATGGCTATTCTGGCCTCTATTCCAAAGGTTCTTCAGATTAATATTACAACATCAGAATTGGCTGTGGATGCAGGAATGGCTTTCATCTACACTTTATTTATATGGTATTATAATCTCTACAGCCTACCGAAATTTTCAGTATCCGGAAACAGCCGGAATCAACTGACTAAGAAACTTGTGATCAGTTTGATTTCAGGAACGGTATTCATGGCTATTTTAGTCGCTTTGTACCATCTGATTTTTTCTCATTATCAGTTTCTACCGATGTTTCTTATGTACCAGTTTAGAGGAATTTTAATTAATCTTACGGTCTTTTTACTGATTCACTTCATTTACCAAAGCTATGACACCCAACAGGTAAAATTACAGCTTGAGAAAATAAAGACCGATAATCTGAATGCTCAATACGAACTATTAAAACAACAGGTCAATCCTCATTTTTTATTCAATAGCCTCAATACGCTGAAATCAATGATTGATGTACAGGATAATCAGGCGTCGGATTTCGTTGTGAAATTATCCAATTTTTATCGTTTTTCGCTTGAAAGCAGAAGGGAGAATGTTGTCCCGCTTGATAAAGAAATTGCTATTTTGGAAGCTTATACATTTCTCCTGAAATCAAGGTTTGAAGAGGGTTTCCAGATTGAAATTTCAATTTCAGACAAGACCAGACCATCTTTAATTCCTCCTTTTACCCTGCAGCTTCTTATTGAAAACAGTATTAAGCATAATATTGTATCATTGGAAAAACCCATCCGTATAACCATCTTTGAAGAGGATTGTCAACTGGTGATTCAAAATAATATACAACGCAAAAGAAATGTAGAGCAATCGTCCGGAATAGGACTGGATAATATAAAAGGCAGATATGCACACTTAACAGATCAACCTGTAAAAGTGATCCATAATAAAGATTTTTTCATTGTTAAATTACCGCTTGTCTATGAATATTCTCATTATTGAAGATGAAGTAAAGGCTGCCAAGGCACTGGCAGATAATCTTAAGAAAATAAGGCCGGAAAGTCAGATTCTGAGTATTTTACAAAGCGTGGAATCTGCAATAGACTGGTTACAGAACGAAACTCTGCCGGATCTGATATTCATGGATATCCAATTGGCAGACGGTCAATGTTTTGAAATTTTCGAATCTGTTGATATCCATATCCCCGTTATATTCTGTACTGCTTACAGTGACCATACGTTCGAGGCTTTCCGAAATAACGGGATCGATTATATCCTGAAACCTTTTACAATAAACGAAATTGAGTTATCCCTTCAAAAACTGGAACAGTTCCGCAATTTCTTTCAAAAACAAAACTCACCAGCTGAACTTTTACAGATCATAAAATCGGTGATTCCCTCTGAAAAAACAAAAACTAATTTTCTGATCTTTTCACAAAACAGATATATCAATGTTCCTACCGGTGAAATTTCCTATTTCTGTAAAAGAACTGAAGGCACCTTTTTATCCACAACTGACCATAAGGTATATCCAATGAAAGAAACATTAGAGGAACTCCAGCGGCAGGTAAGTCCGGAAGATTTTTTTAGGGTCAACCGACAACATCTTGTAGCTTTCAAAAGCATCAGAGAAGTACAGCATTATTTCCATCGAAAACTTTTGATCCTGTTGGATGTGGAAACCTCTGAGAAAGTTTTTGTGCCCAGAGAAAAGGCCACTCTATTTCTGGAATGGCTATCGAATCGCTGATCAATGACGGAACTGCATTAACTGAATTTATTAAAGTTTTTTATACATCAGATATTGTGGACCACTCCTCCCTATTCTGCTTTTACCATCGTACAGATATCCTGTTTTCAGATAAATATGATAGGCTGAAAGATTTTTCTGATTAACTGCCAGAACAATTTCCTCGCAATCGGGAAAATTCCCCCTCACAAATTCATCAGCAATCTGCATGGCAGCTTTTCCGATTCCTTTTCCCTGTAAGTCAGGATTGATAGATAAAGACCTCAGCAAAACAGATTGTTCATTATCGGTCAAGTCAAATTTATCTTCTCCAAAATCCAGCACGAAAAATCCTGACGGCTGCCTGTTTTCAAAGACCGTTATGGCATACGCTTTAGGATCGTTGATCTCGCTGAGTCTTTTCAAGGCCTGCTCTACAGTTGAAGTATACCTTTGCTGATGTTCATCCAGGGCATAATTAAGCCCTGCGAAATCTTCCTGTTTATAAAAATCTAAGCTGACCATATTCTTAATGATGATAAATATCCTGATACATGACACCTGCCTTGATTTCTATTGGAAGCTTGTTTTCTTCAGGAACTACGGGACAATTGTAATCGTACGCATTATAGGCACAGTAAGGCTGATACGATTGATTAAAATCCACAACAATCGTATTTCCTTTCGGAATTTTCAGGTCCATATATTTTCCGCCTCCATAGGTTTCTTTTTCATTGGTAGCATCGCGAAAAGGAAGGAAAAGATGGTCTTTATATTTCTCCTGCTTAATAAGATCAAGACTCTGATACAAAGTCACGGTATAAGGTTTTCCATCGAGTTCAAAGGTTGCTTTTCCATATTCACGATACGGCTTTGTCTTACCAGAAGACGTAGGCAGCTCAAAAGGTTGGGGATTTTCAGTTCTACTGAATTTTGCGGTAACCCTGTATTTTAAATTAACTGGAAAGAAAGGATGTTTTTTAAAATTCGTAAAATTGTCTCCACGTAAGGGCGTTTCCTTTGGATTAAGATATTCTGCATCGAGTTCTTTCTGAAATTTTCTGATCTCCTTGCTTTCTTTTGTAGCTCCTTTTTGAGCTAAAATGAAGAGTGGAGACAACAGAAGAATGATTAATATTTTTTTCATGAACGCTTCAAATTATAAGTAAAACTATGAATTTTTCATGGCATGAAAAGTTAAAATTGTAATAAAAAGGCACAATCTGTTTTAAATAATCCGTATTCCATTTTCTTTAGCATATTTTTTGACCTTTAAAGCTTATGGACAGAAAGAAATTCATCAAGACGGGCCTTCTCGCAGTATCAGGTTTTTATTTTCTTAATGCTGATCTGTTTCAGGCCATGCAGCCGAAAACAGACAGCTTAGAAGGAAATGTCATAGACGCTCCTATACTTATTGTAGGCAGCGGATATGGAGGAGCTGTTTCGGCTTTACGTCTTTGTGAAGCCGGAAAAAAAGTGGTCATGCTTGAAATGGGTCTGAATTGGGAAAAATCAGGAATTCCATTTTCCAGTATGTTGAAACCAGGCAAAAGTGCAGCGTGGCTGAAAAAGAAGACCATTGCCCCGTTTATGAATATTTTTTCATTAACTCCTTTCACGGGAACGCTGGACAGAATGGATTTTGAGCATATCAATATCTGGGTTGGACGGGGTGTAGGCGGCGGTTCTCTGGTAAATGGCGGAATGGCCGTTACCCCTAAGGAAAGCTACTTTAAAGAAGTTTTTCCTGATCTGGATGCTGAAAAGTTTTACAGCACCTATTTCCCATTGGTTCATAAAGAACTGAAAGTGAATATTATTGATGAGCATTTTTTAAAAGACTGCCCTTATTATCAGTTTACAAGGGTAGGTGAAGAGGAGGCTCATAAAGCAGGTTTCAAAACCATACGGGTTCCGAATGTCTATGATTTCCAATACATGGAAAAAGAATATAAGAATGAAGTTCCCCGTTCTGCTTTTAATACAGAAGTGATTTACGGAAATAACCACGGCAAGAACAGTCTGGATAAAACCTACCTCAAAAAGGCTCTCGAAACCGGAAATCTCGAAATTATGGATCTTCATTGTGTCGAAAACATTAAGCTTAATGACGATAAAACCTATACTTTAAATGTGCAGCAAATTGATACTTCAGGGGCTGTCGTTTCTGATAAGGTATTCAACTGTAAAAAACTGATTCTCGCTGCGGGAACGATGGGAACTTTGAAAATTCTGTTACAGTCCAATGCCGTTAATAAATTTCCGATTCACGAAGAGATCGGGAAAAACTGGGGGAACAACGGCAATTTCATGACGGGCAGAAACTGGGTAAAACCATTGTCCGGCGGAACAGGGGCCAAACAATCTACGATTCCTGTGGGAGGTATTGATAACTGGGAAGACAAAGAACATCCTTTTTTCACGGAAATTGCTCCGCTTCCGATGGGAATGGATGTAGCTACAGCATTATATCTTCTGATCAACAGAGTAGATAAAAAAGGAGAAGTTTCGTATGATACTACTACCAAAAAGCTGAGTTTAAACTGGGATCAGAGCCATACGGCTAAAATGAGGGAGAATGCGAATTATTTTATTAAAAAGATGAACCGGGCGAATGGTGGAACGAGAAGCCATTTCTTATTTAATAACGGTTTCGGAGCTGATGTCTGCTATCATCCGCTGGGAGGCTGTGTACTCGGTAAAGCAACCAATGACTATGGAAAACTAAAAGATCACGACAATCTTTATGTGTTAGATGGATCTTTGATTCCGGGAACAATCGGGGTTAATCCTTTTGTGACCATTACTGCTATTGCAGAATATTGCATTGAAAATCTAATCAGGCAGAATGAATTTGCATAGGATTAAGATATCACTACATGGATTGTACTTCATTTAAATATTTTCTGATATCCTCTTCCTGTTGATGAGGGTACTCAAAATTAAGATTCTCAGCCAAAGCTGTCCCAAGGTCATGCACCAAATCTGCTGAAGCGTATAAAGCACGCCAGTTATCGTCAATACTGCTTCCTGAGAAGGTGGCTTCTGCTCTTTCCCAGAGTTCTGCAGACAGGTGTTTTTTGAAAAGACGGCCATGTTTATTGGTGGTGATATTTTTCCAGTCGTGAAAACTGGCAATAGACCATTCAATCAGAGGCACGAGATAATCTGTCCGGATCACATCTTCTGACATGAATTTAGCATAAAACAGATCTTCACGTTTCAGGCATTTGGCCACATAGGTCGTATCCCACCAGAAGTCGTTCATCAATTGCTGAAACTTTTGTTCTGTAGGTTTCCGGATCATGACAGACTGATAGGTTGGCGGCTTTAAATCTTTGGTCAGCTGATCTTTATCAATCAAAACCTTGTAACCAACATCCCAATCATCTGGAAGCTTTTCTTCCTGAACCTCTTTTAAAAATTCTGATTTTTGATAAAGTTTAAAATCAACCTTCACATGATCAGCGTACAGTACCATTTTCATGGCGTGTTTCCCATCAAAATGAGAATCATCTTCTTCTACCATGGAAACAGGATCACCAAAAATATAAATCCATTTCTTATCGGTCTCATACTCTTTTAAATTTTCAAAGACCAGTTCTATATCAAGGTCGCTGAAATCATCTACAGGTGCGAAAGGATTCACCAACGAACTGGTCAGCAGTACAGCGTGAATGTCAGGATTGTTGTCTGCCCAGCTGATAATATGCTTCAGTTTTTCCTCCCGCGCTTTCATTATTAATAAGATTCTGAAATTTTCACCCGGTAGACATCCAGAGAGTTTCTTTTGATAGATTCCACAAAAAAACCTCCTTCTTCTGGTATAACTTCTTTAAGGTTAAAACTTTTACAGTCTTTTGGCAAACCAGAAAATACTAACGTAAACCAGAAATCCTGCATGAACGGAACGGCTGTCCAATTGGGGTAGATCGTAATATTCTCAGCATGAATAAGCTTACTTTTATGATCAGACTGATTGTCAAGAAGGTAAGTAGAATTCCATATCCTGATCAGATTTCCTAAAAATGGTGATGCGGGAAAACAGCAATGGACAATAACCTGCTTCTCCTCTTCAATTTTGGTCTGAAGAGATTCCAGGAGTTCTTTAGCGATAATGGGCTTTACGAGTATTTCTTCCACCTTTTATATAATGTCAATAGTGAATGGTGAATAGTCAATTTTTAACATTAATTATTCACCATTCAATTTTTTAATATTCTAATTCTAATTTGTCTTTGGTATAGTTTCTTACTTTTTCGGTCAGCTCCGGATTGTGGGCTAGTTTTTGTCCGTAAGAAGGCACCATTTCCAAAAGTTTGTCTTTCCACTCTCCCTGTAGTTTTTCAGGGAAGCATTTTTCAAGAACATTCAGCATAGCATATACCGCTGTGGAAGCACCCGGAGAAGCGCCAAGCAAGGACGCAATGGTTCCGCTTTTATTAACGACCACTTCAGTTCCGAACTCCAGTTTTCCACCGTCTTTTTCATCTTTTTTAATGATCTGTACTCTCTGTCCTGCTACTTTCAGTTCCCAGTCTTCTTCATTGGCATCTTTGATGAATTCTCTCAGATGCTGTATTCTTTGTGATTTCGTCATCGCTACCTGCTGAATAAGGTATTTAGTCAGCGGAAGATTGTGCCACCAAGCACCAAATAGTGATCTTAAATTTTTAGTATTAACGCTTTCAGGTAAGTCCAGATAACTTCCTTCTTTCAGAAATTTTGTAGAGAACCCGGCAAAAGGTCCGAAAAGAAGCGCTTTTTTACCATCAATAATTCTAAGATCCAAGTGAGGAACAGACATAGGCGGAGCATCTACTGTTGCCTGGGTATATACTTTGGCGTGATGTTTTTCAACCAGTTCCTGGTTATGACTTACCAGCCATTGTCCGGAAACAGGGAAACCACCGTACCCTTCACTTTCTTTGATATCTGAACTATCCAATAGAGGAAGCGCATAGCCACCAGCACCAATGAATACAAAATCAGCAACAACTTCCTGTTTGTGATTGTGGATTCTGTCTTTGACTTTCATTTCCCACTTTCCGTCTTCTCTGGGATCAACGTCTTTTACTTCATGGTAAAGAAATACCTCAACATTAGAATCCTCCAGCAGATGTCTTCCCATCTTTCTGGTTAAAGTTCCGAAGTTGACATCCGTCCCCATATCCATCTTGGTAGCCGCCATCACTTCAGAATCATTTCTTTTGCTCATCACCAGGGGAATCCATTCTCTAAGCTTATCATGATCGGTAGAATATTCCATCCCTGAAAAAAGAACCGATTCCGACATCGTCTGATGACGTTTTCTAAGGTATTCAGCTTCTTTTTCGCCGAATACAAGACTCATATGCGGACATGAATTGATAAAATCCTTTGGATTCTCCACATATCCTTTAGTCACCAGATAAGCCCAGAACTGTTTTGACATTTCAAACTGCTCTGCAATACTCTCGGCTTTAGTAATATCAACGGTTCCATCCGGTCTTTCATGCGTATAATTAAGTTCACAAAAAGCTGAATGCCCCGTACCAGCATTATTCCATGCTGCGGTACTTTCTTTCGCAAACCTGCCAAGCCTTTCGAAGATGGCAATTTCAAGATTGGGATCAAATTCGTGAAGCAATGTTGCTAAAGTGGCGCTCATGATTCCGCCGCCTATCAGTACAACGTCATATTTTGGTTTCGGTGTTCTGCTTATAAGCGATTGTGGCATATTTCTAAATTTTACATCAAATTTCGGGAAAAGTTTGATAAGTAAGGATGGGTTTAACGATTTTAACACGTTAATTTTTACAGCCAAAAAAGTTTTTTAACGGCCAAAAATATTTCATGGATACTGTCAATAGCCTTGCATTGAAATTCGTAATGAAATTACAATTTGTATTTTTTAAAAATGCTGGTGAATAGTCGTAATAGAATCTATTTTATTGAGAATTTTTTTAATAAATATCAAATGAAATGGTTTAAAATTTTCTAAAAAATAATTTAAGTTCACTTAAGTTCACTTAAGTCTGTTATGTAGAACGATTCAATAATAGACATCTTAGAGGTAAATAATTATCAATACATTGTGAAAAATAATAGATCAAATATAATATTTCTCACTTTTAATTGAATAAAACACACAAATAAGTAAATTAAATTTATAATAAGAATTCAATTAAGTTATTTATTTTATGTAATTTGCACCCTTAATATTGTTTATTTTATTAGTATTTAATTAAAAATATTCATTAAAACATAAAACAGATGAAAATCATCCATTTCATGAGTACATTTTTTGCAACAGCGGCACTAGCCCAAAGCGGAAATGTAGGGATTGACACGTCCACACCTGATCCCAGTGCAATTTTACACATCGAAAACTTTAAAGGAACTCCAGCTATTGCTACGGCAACAATTTCAGGAGGTGCTGTCACAGGGATTACCTTAACCAACGGCGGAAGCGGATACACTACCGCTCCTACAGTTAACTTCTATGCAGGAGGATCTATCGTCAACGGAGGAACAAAAGCCAGGGCAACAGCTTCTATTTCAGGAGGTACAGTGACAGGAATTACGATTAATAATGGTGGAACGGGTTATACCAGTCCTCCTACTGTTACGATCTCCGGAGGTAACAAAGGTCTTCTTTTCCCCAACCTTAATATCGCTAACCTGAGCAGTACAACTTCTCCCGTAGCATCGCCAGCCAATGGGCTTATTGGCTTTAATGGAGGAACGAACAGTAACAATAAGGCACTTCATTTTTTCAATGGTACTTCAAACCAGTGGCAAAGTACGATAGATGCTGAAGAAACCCCTAAAGTAGCTTATCTGGATTTCACAGGTTCTCTGTCTTTACTGGACAATGCTGTTGCAGGAGCTAGTGCGCTATTAGTCGTAAACCCGCCGGCAATTTCCGGTGTTTCCAATATTAATGGTTTTAAAGTAGTGCTGAATACAGTATCCGGAGGCTATTCTTTAGTTCTTCCACAGGGAAATTACCTCGTTGAAGTAAACCTTAACCTCAACTCACCACAGGAAAGCCCTGCAGGACAGGGAGGCACTGCTCCTCTTACAGGTAGTACTTATTATCTGATGGGATATTTCATCGATTTCTTTAGCGAAACCTTTAATAACTCTACCAGCACCTTTACAGCGGGAGCCAATTCCAGAAAGGAAGTCCCGATTGTTTCGAAAGTGAACACCAATCACCTTGCAACCTGGTCGTATTATTATAGTGTACCTAATAATGCCAATGCCAACATCATCGGGGGACTAAGGCTTAGCCTTGGAAGAATGCAGAACAGTACATTCTATGATCTGGTGAATGTGATCCCAACAGGATCTTATATTAAAATCTCTAAGCTTTAAATACAAAATATGAAAAAAAGTTATATTCTACTATTTTTATCAATAGCCCACCTGATATATGCACAAGTTGCTATAGGGAAAAACACCGTTAACAGCTCTGCAGTGCTGGAAATTTCAGAATCTTCCAATAAAGGAGTTCTTCTTCCCAGAGTAGATATTGTAGATATATTAAGCAATACAAGTCCTGTAAACAATCCTGCAAATGGGCTTTTAGTATATAATAAAGGGAATTCTATGAGCCCAGGTCTCTACTTATGGAAAAACAACCGCTGGAACCAGATTTCAGACACTTACAATCTCGTGAGCTATATGATCCTTCAGAGAACTACTGATTATACTATACTGGGAGCTTCTGCAAACGGCACTTTTAAAAACTTCAATGATGCCGCCCTTACAGTCATCTCGAACGATATCGGAGCGTCTTACAATACTGGCTCCGGGCTTATCACACTCCCTGGCAACAGTGGTATGTCTGAACATCCGTACAGCTCTTGAAAGCACGACATTGGGTATTGGAGGCACCGCAGTTCATTTACATCAGTATCTTGTAAAGCTTATCGACCCTGTAAGCGGGACACAGTATGGAAAAACTATCAGCTTAAACGCCCAGTCGATCGCCACCAACAAAACGCATACTCTTAATTTGAGTTTCTCTTTTGTAACAACTTCTACAACGCCTATTACACTTCTTCCTTCTATTGCTCATGACGCTGGAGGAACCTATCAGGCGGGCGCTGGAGGTACCACTCCAAATAACGGAGAAATCATCATTACCAATGCAAAAATTGACATCCAGCGTTCTGCTCTTAATCAATAACAGTAAAAAAATGAAAAAACTTATTTATATATTCTGTATGGCAGCTTTCCTGTCAAGCATGTTCATAAAAGCACAGGTGGGTATTAATACCAATACACCCAACGCAAGTAGTGTTCTGGATATCAATTCAGCAAATAAAGGTGTTCTTTTTCCACAATATGATCTCACGGTACTGAACAGTACTTCTACTCCGGTTTCAAACCCTGCAGACGGACTAATGATATTTAACAAAGGAGGCAGTTCTGTCTATCCAAAAGGGTACTATATATGGATAAGAGACCAGTGGCAACGTGCTATTCTTGCAGGATCTGAACCCCAGATTATGTCTCTTCTTATTAACCCTTCTGCTCTAATCCCTGCTAACAGTACGAATAATACACTTACAGGATTTACCGTTGCTGCCAATAAGATCACAGGTGCATCACTTGGTGCTGATACTTCTACCATTACATTGCCAGCCGGAACTTACATCGTCCGTTATTCTGTAGATACGAGTAATGCCAATAATAATTCGGGTCCGGCGAATACACAGTATCTTTCACAAAACTTTACCTGCACACGTTCTTATTTAATTAATGGGGCCACAAGTGCTACGATTACTGAAATGAACAAAATGTGCCAGCTATCCAGTTCATTTACTTTTTTTCAGGGAACTTATTTTTTAATGCTGGCTGCTCCAACAACGATCAGACAGAAGTTTGAATTTGATACAGGCAATGGATTTACGGCAAGTAATCTTAATGTAAGAGCTTCCTTTACACTTTTGATCACCAAAATGAGCTTATAAAAAAACTAAAGCCTTGAAAAAAGGCTTTAGTTTAATGGTATATCTGAACAAGGTTTTAATCTTTAAAGCCTTGTTTTTTTAATTTAACTTAGCGGTCAGTTTTTTAAATTGCTTTTCAGCATTCTTTCCTTCGTAAAGGATGGCATACACGGTATCAATAATCGGAAGCTTAAGATTTTTCTGCTTTGCAGTCTTATAAATAGAGTCAGCAGCATAATATCCTTCTGCCACCATATTCATCGATTGGATTGCAGATTTTACAGTGTATCCTTTTCCGATGAGATTTCCTAAACTTCGGTTTCTTGAGAAAAGAGAGTATGCCGTTACCAAAAGATCACCCAGATACGCACTTTCATTAACGTCTCTTGGAGCTTCATATACTGCTTCCAGGAAAATTTCCATTTCACGGATCGCATTGGAAACAAAAACGGCCGTGAAGTTATCTCCATAGCCCAATCCGCTTGCTATTCCCGCTCCGATGGCGAAAATATTTTTAAGAATGGCACTGTATTCGTTTCCTAAAATATCTTTACTGGAATGTACTTTGATAAAATCTGAACTGAAAATTCCGGTCAGTTTATTTGCTGTTTCATCTTCTACTGCGGCAACGGTGAGGTAAGAAAGCCTTTCCATAGCTACTTCTTCCGCGTGACATGGCCCTGCAATAACCGCCTGATTTCTGAAACCTATTTTAAATTCATCCCTTAAATAATGCGCTACCACATCATTGACTTTGGGAATAATTCCTTTAATTGCTGAAACAAAGATCTTGTCACCATATTCACAGGTCATTTTATCCATAGTATCAGAAAGGTAAATGGAAGGTGTTGCCAATACGATGACATCACAGGCACTTACCAATTCATTAATATCGGTTGTCAGTTTTAGACTTTTAAGATTAAAATTAACTGCTGTCAGGTAAGATGGGTTGTGTCCGCGAAGCTCTATAGCCCCTTTTACGAATTCGCTTCTTACACACCAGTGGACCACTTTACAGTTTTCAACAAGCATTTTTACGATAGCAGTTGCAAAACTTCCACTGCCTACTACCCCTACAGAAACTTCGTTTTTATTCTTTTTTGGATTCGAAGATTCGGAAATTATTTTCTTTTTAGCCATAATTGAAATATGAGCTACAAATATATTAAAACAAAGGCGGAAGAAGGACTTTAGGCTTATGATAAAAGCCATTTTCTGAAAAAATTAACACTTAAACACAATTAAATATCTAATTAGACGTTAAATACAGAAAAAACTAAGTTTTCTTTAAAAATATACATCAAAGAGTATTTTTAATTAAATTTGCACGCTTAAAACCGTTTTGTAATATACTTAAGAAAAGAAATATGAAGAAATTTCTAAACAGCAAGAAGAATGTGAATATTCTCCTGGGAGGACTTTTGCTGGTAGTTTTTGCACAGGCCATCTTTATCGCCAGGTTATTTTCTGAAAAGGATGACAAGATGTATGAAGTGAACCTTGTCAAGATCAACACTGAAAAAGACAGTGTAGATTATTTAAAAATGAAAACAGATCTTACTTTGGTAGATCAAACGGTATCTGAACTTAATTCTTTCCTGAAATCCAAAGACATCTCCAATGAAAAAGTGATGATCCTCAGTAAAGACAGTATTTCAAATTCCGTATATCTGGCTAAGCAAGCCAACCGCTACAGTCAGTATCTCATGAATCTTCAAAAAAAGCTGATGGAAGTTCCTCTGGGAATGCCTACGGACGGATATATCTCCTCTAATTTTGGTATCAGAAAAAATCCAATTCCTTTTAAAACCGTATTTGCTTCTGTAAAATCAAGTGCCGCAGAGTCTAAGCCAATAGCCGCTGCCGCTCCTAAACCGGAAGTAAAAGTAGAACCCGTTGAGAAAATCATTGAATTAACGGACAGCTATGGTAACAAAAGAGAAGTAAAAGTTATGGTAACGCCTAAAGCAGCACCTACTGCTCCGGCCCCATCGTCTGCAACTGCCACTTCAACAAAAGCTGTGGCCAGCAATTCTCCAGCTAAAGCGTCTGCAGAAAAGAATAATCCACCTGCTGAAGCTGACCAGATGCAGTTCCATAAGGGACTTGACATTGCGGTGGCCTTCGGTTCAGATGTGAGAGCTGCTGCTGCCGGAACTGTTATTTTCTCCGGTCAGAAGGGTGGTTATGGAAACTGTGTTATCGTTTCTCACGGAAACGGACTGGCTACATTATATGGCCACTTGTCTCAATTGGTCTCTAAAGTGAACGAGAAAGTAAAAGTAGGACAGGTTATCGCGAAGTCTGGAAATTCCGGACGTTCTACAGGGCCTCACCTGCATTACGAAGTACATAAAAACAACACGCCGGTAAATCCGAAACTGTTTATGAATTTATAAAAAAATGGCTGTCTGTTGGACGGCCATTTTTTATGTAATACTATCAAAAGAAAATCTGTGTATTCTGAGAAATCCGTGGGAAACGAAAAACATCAACCACAAAAGTCACAAAAGCTTTTAAAACACAACTTATTTTTAAGTTAAATACATTAAACCGATAAAGTGCACTAAAGTTTTATGAAAATCTTTGATTTTCTGCTTATGTGGTCTTATTATGTATCAGGATGATAAACTTTTGAAACTAAAGTGATCTAAAGTGTTTAAAACTATAAAATTTTGTGACTTTTGTGGTTTAAATAATTTAAGCGCGTGAGGGCTTTGAGAAACTCAGTCTCCCAGAAATATTTGTCATCAATGATCTTGTTCTCGCAAAATATACTGTATTATCAATAAAAAACTGCCATCTAATGACAGCAGTTTTACATATTATTTCAGAATTTTAAGAGTTCCTTTCAGATGAGTGAATGATCCGTTAGGTTCTGCTATATTGGTATATATTATATTTTGATTATAATCCTGAATATGGGTCACATTAGCGCCTAATTTAGGTTCATGCCAGTAGACCATAAAGATATTCTTTGCTACTTCTACAGCAGTGTACCGGACCGTATCGGTATTTCCCTTTACGTTTCCGGAAACTCCGGTGAAAGACATTTCTTTATTGTTTTTGAAATCAAGAATGAATTTAAAAGTTCCGAAATCAGCTTCTACTTTGTTTCCTATGGCCGGATAAGGTGATCTCAAATCCCAGTTGATCGCTCCGAAGAAAACTTTCGCTCCCATTTCCAGTTCATCTTTTCCGTGAAGATCAGGGTATTTTTTTACCATAAAATCTACAACACCTGAAGATGTTTTGTTTTCAGTGACGGCCCTTTTATAGTTTTCAAGATAGTTTTTAACAAAATCAAGTGACTGAGTAGACACCGAAAGCTTTGCAAAATGGGAAGGAACGACCTGTTCAGGTTGTAGTGCTTTCATGGCATCAATCTGTGCGATCCACTGATCAATTGCTTTGATATTCTGAGTATCCGCCATCCAGATATGGGAATCTACTGATACAGAAATACCACCGGCTACAGTTTTTAGAGATGGAATCCAGACAAAACTGTGAGCAGAATCTTCAGCATTCATTTTGATTTCAATCTTATTTCCCTCCAGATCAGGAATGGCGTTTACTGCTTCAGGAATAATGATCTCTGAGGGAGCATCTTCTTTAAGCTGCGGTTTCCACACGGCCATTTTATCATCTTTTGAGGCAGATATCAAGTAAGCAGTCTGCGCTGTAGAAATAATCTTTGCATTTGGAAATGCTTTTTTGATCACCTCTAAACCAAAGTAAAAATCGGGATCGCTGTGGGAAATAAAAACCGTTTTCAGATTTTTTCCCGTGGCCTTAATCTCTTTTACCAATTGTTCTGCATACTGCTTCTGAAACTGAGCATCGATAAGCACCGCATCTTTATCGCCATAAATAATGGTGGATGTAATAGGAAAAATAGCCTTGGGGCCGGGATTGTACACTTTAATCTTTAAATTCCCTGCAAACATAATGCTTACAAAACCCAGCAGTGTCAATAGTGATAATAATTTCTTTTTTAACATTGTCTTTTTTTTAAGGAATTAGTAAGCTGCTGTAAAACGTTCACGGATATGGTTATTTTGCTCCAGTTCGTCGACCAAAACGGCTGCTACATCTTCAACAGAAAGACGGCTTCTTCCGTTCTCATCAAAAACCGGAGTTTCTAAAGAGGTTCTGTATTTCCCTGTTCTTTCCCCTACATTCGCCTGGTTCATTTCAATGGCAGGGCTGAAGAAAGTCCAGTCCAGTGTAGTGTTTTCTTTAATTTTGTTTAAATAATCTCTTGCTGCCGTTGCACCTGGTTTGTAAGCCTCAGGGAAATCTGGTGTATCTACGATCTGTACATGATCCGGAGTATAAAGACTTCCTGCTCCTCCTACCACGATCAGCCTTTTTACGCCTGATTTTTCTACTGCTTTTTCAATATTAACAGAACCATTCAGAAAATCATTGTAAAGATTTGGATTTGTCCAGCCAGCGTTGAATGCACTGATGACCGCATCACTTCCTTTTAAAGCTTCTGCCAGTTCTTCTGTATTGTTTACATCAACACTTTTTGCCGTCACGTTTTCTTTAGATTCTACCTTAGAAGCATCTCTTACCAAAGCTTCCACAGCATATCCTCTTTTCGCCAATTCGTTCACCACATTTTTTCCCACAAAACCGGTTGCACCGATTACTGATACTTTTTTCATAATATTTTATTTTAAAATTAAATTGTAATAACTTTTGTTACATTTATAGATAAAAAATTTTAATCAAACTGATCGCTGAATTCCTGCAATGATTTATTGCCTAAAAATTGAGTAACCAACTGATCTGTTTCTTCAAACAAGGTCATTAAATGGTTATTGATCTCCTTCCCTACACTGCATTCCGGATTAGGATTCTGATTTTTTTTTCCTAAAACTTCGGTATTCTTTACCGCTCTGTAGATTTCAGAAATACTGATCTGATCTGCGCCCTTCGCAAGCTGGCTTCCGCCATCTTTTCCCTGTCTGCTGGCAATCAGGCCTGCTTCTCTCAATACACTTAATTCTTTCCTTACGATCACTGCATTGACATTCACGCTGCCTGCAATCCATTCAGAAGTGAGCCACTCCTGAGGACTTTTCGCCAACAAGGTCATCATGTGTATCGCCGTAGCAAATCTTGTATTGTTCATTATAATTACAGGGCAAAGATAAACATTTTTTAAATGTAACAAAATTTATTACAGTTAAATTTTTCTTAAAGAATTAATTTGTCCAGATCCAGCAGCAGATAATTAATATTCTGGTTAATCGTTCTCGTTGCGGACTGCATCTGATTGAGCATCGCAGCACGGTTATGAAGATCATCAGCTCTGTAAAAACCTCCGTCGCTGAAGATCACCGACTGATCAGCCTCTTCTTTACTGTCATCAAACTGGTAATGAAGCCATCTTTCCTTCATACTGCTGATGATAGAATGTTTTTCTTTATTGGAGAATTTTTTCTCGGTATACATGTACCAGATGAATGGTGGAAAATTCGGAGACTCCAGCTTTTCTTTCCATATATCTCTCAATAGATTTCTCTGATGGATAAATTCTACTTTTTTTCCTTTTGGATTCAGGGTTGCCAAACCGAAACCTGCTCCCACGACTCCCCCACTGATATCAATCGCATTGCTCCATCCACCGTCTGAAACGATACCTCCTGCTATAGAGGCAGCCGCTCCCGTCACAATGGAGTAGAGAATCATTTTGTTATTTCTGGAATCATTAAGGTTATCCACATAATTTCCAATCTGTGCTACCCTCTCCCCTTCACAATCAAATTCTGCGGCAACCGCATCCAATTCGGTAAGGGCAATGGTAATTTTACTGTTGATTTTACTTTTAAGCTGTAATACTTTTACCTGGGCTGTAATGGATGAATCCTTTTTCAGATCAACAATTTTATGAACTTCGTCCAGATTATCCAAAGCATTCAAAATCAAAATACTCTGATCGGAGAACATTCCCTGCAATTCTTTATTGGCCGCTAAAATAGAATCAGAATTGTATGATGGTACTCTGGTGCTGTAGTTATATTTAAAAGGTGCTTTACAGTAGCTGTCTTTTAAAGTAAGAATATTCTGTCTGATCACCTGATTCTTTTTGGAAATACAGGAAGTCAGCAAGCTGAATACTGCCAAAAGGTAAAAGAGTTTTTTCATTCAGTCTATATTTTTCTTTGTGTCATGTAGTTCGTTAATTGCAAAGGCTCGAAGAGATTCAGCTGTTTCTCTTTTTAAGGTGTAATGATTTTATCTTTTATACAATTTAAATACACCAATTTTATGGAAAAGTTGTAACGATAATTCTAAAAATTATTCCAATCCGTTTTATCCTTTGAAATTGATTGATACGAATATAATACAAATAAAAAAAATTACCCGAATTCGGGTAATTTTTTAATCTATTTTTAAGCAGGATTATTTTATATCCAGCAACTCTACTTCAAAAACCAGTGTAGAATTGGGTCCGATTTCTTTGCTGATCTGCTGATCTCCATACGCTAAATGCGGAGGAAGAATCAGTCTCCATTTGCTTCCAACAGGCATTAACTGGAGTGCTTCTGTCCATCCCTTAATCACTTTGTTTAAAGGGAAAGAAGCGGGTGTTCCTCTTTTTACAGAGCTGTCGAATACTTTGCCGGAAATGGTCGTTCCGTGGTAGTGGCATTTTACCGTGGATTTAGGACCTGGTTTTGGGCCGTCGCCTTCAGTAATGATTTCGTATTGTAAACCGCTTGGTAATTGCACAACGCTTTCTCTCTTACCATATTCCATCATATATTCCTTACCATCGTTAAGGTTCTTTTCTGCCAGTTCTTTTTTCTTTTTAAATAACATATCTGCTACTCCCATTGTTGATATTTTTTACAAAGATAGGAGTTTTGGAGAGAATGGAAGAAGGAAGCCGGAGGATGGAAGTTATGGAGGTAGATGGAAGGAATAATAGTTAAGATGTTGCTGGTTGTCGGTTTAGAATATAATGACGAAATAAATTTGCATCACAGCTAGCTGATGGGTGCATCGGAAGTTTTTCCTCCTTTTCCTCTTCCATCACTTCTGCTAAACCACAGATTAGCAAAACGTTCCCTTCCAACCCTATTGCCTGCTACAAAATTCAAGTAATTTTAATATTATGTTAACGCAGATTCCAAAACTTGGCGTTATAATTGAATTTAAAAACTAAATGCCAACACCACTAAAATATAACAGGAAATTTGATGAGCTTACTGAAGAGGAAAGAGAACTTCTGGAAATCAATAAAAAAACGATTGCAGATTTCGTTGAACAGTCTTCTTCCATAAGTGATGTCAACTACGCTACCAGAAATGCTCATGCCAAAACTTATGCTACAGCAGAGGGGACATTCTTCATCGATAAAAATATTCCGGAAGAACTTCTCCCGTTTTTTGACAGCGAAAAATTTGACCTTACTATAAGGCTTTCCAATGCGAATCTGAAAATTAAAAACAAAGGAAACGATATTCCAGCCTATGGATTTGCTGTAAAAGTAAAGGATGAAAAAGGGGGCTTAATCGCTAATTTCCCTCTCGTTAATTTCCCTCTCTTCCCAACGAATTCGGTTTCTCATTTCCTGAAACTGTTTACTGCGGTGAACAGATTTTATATTAAAAAATGGAGCAGTTTTTTTTCACTGGCAGCTCAGTCTTTAAAAGTTGTACCTTCTGTTTTCACGCTATCATTCGCCAGGAATGTTTTTAAATTGTTGAGCAAAAGGAATGATTTTATTCTGTCTTTTGATTATCATTCTGTAGGAGCTTACCGTCTTGGTGACTATATGATTAAAATAAAACTGGTTCCCCAATCTGTAGATAAACATTTCGGTAAAAAATCAAAGATGAAAGAAGCTGTGAAAAACTTTTTCCAAGATCATGACTATACGGCAGATGTTCTGATCCAGTTTTGTTACGATCTGAAAGACCAGCCTGTCAATAGACTGAATGTGGAATGGAAAAATTCGCCTTATCTAAAGATTGGAGAAGTAAGAATAAATAAAGGCGATCTTTTGGATCCGCGCAATTGCAGCAATGAACTGTTATCGTTCAATCCATTTGAAAGCAAGATTTTTTTCCAGCCTGTGGGAAAGATACAGAAACTTCGTGATGAAGCCTATAAGGTTTCTATGCAGACCAGGAAAAAGATTAATAAGCTGTTACACGGAGTGAAGTGAGTGGTCAGTTCTGAATAGTGAATTACAAAATGTGAATATTTGTTGATTCAATTAATTTTTTAAAATAAAAAAGGCTTTACAGATGGTAAAGCCTTTTTATATGATCAGGTTTTGCGATTCTTATTTGTCTGATTTTTCTTTTACATCATCTTCTTTTTCAGGGAAAATAATAGATACCAGAACAGAAAGTACCAATACTCCTCCTACAATTCCCAATGAAACCGGAGACGGAATATGAATCCAAGGCGCGATCAACATTTTTACCCCGATAAATGACAGGATAATCGCCAGTCCGTAAGGAAGCTTGCTGAACATGTGGATAAAGTTCGCCAATAGGAAATATAAAGATCTTAATCCTAAGATCGCGAAAATATTGGATGTATACAGGATGAACGGGTCATTGGAGATCGCAAAGATCGCCGGAATAGAATCTACTGCAAAAAGAACGTCGGTAAATTCAATAACCCCAACCACTACTAAAAGCGGAGTTGCCATCTTGATTCCGTTTTGAACGGTGAAGAACTTATCACCATCATAATTATCGGAAACTTTCCAGAAACTTTTAATCAGTCTTGCCCCAGCTGTATTGCTGTAATCTTCGTCATCATCATCACCTCCGTCGCCCCAGGATTTTATCCCGGCATAAACAAGGAAGAGACCGAACAGAGCCATTACCACGTTGATCTGTACTGCTTTTCCAAAAATAGTCATTTCAGGAAGATACGTCAGGTTGATCAATCCTACTCCTGCGAAAATAAATATCGCTCTGAAGATCAGTGCTCCAATAATTCCCCAGAAAAGAACTTTGTGATGAAGGTATTTCGGAACTTTAAAGAACCCGAAAACAAGAATAAATACGAATAAGTTATCCACAGAGAGGGCTTTTTCGATCCAGTAGGCGGCCTGATACTGCGTAAATTTCTCTACGGCCACCGCGTGGCTCTCAGGACTTCCGTCTGTATTGAAAACCCAATAGACTACTCCTGAGAATACCATGGATAGTGAAATCCATACGATAGACCAGATGGTTGCTTCTTTGGATGATACTTCATGGCTTTTTTTGTTGAATACTCCTAAATCCAGGAGCAGCATGATAACGACTGTTACCGCAAATCCCCACACCAAGCCCGGGTGCAATTCTAAAATACTTTGATGTTCCACTTCAGTTTATGTTATTATATGATAAAAGCAATAGATGTACAGTATGCACAAATATTGCTAATTTTTAATGTTTTTTATTTGATATCAACAGATCAATAATTTCTGGCTTCAAGCCTGTAAAACTATTCATTTTTTCCGAATGAAGCAAGGCTCATTCTTACTGATTATCTATTGGTTATAAATAATTGGCCTGAACCGTCTGAATCGTCTGTTCCAGTTTTCTGTCTGAAGTAGGATCTCCGATCGCATTGAACTTCCACTCGCCATTTCTTTTGTAGAACACTCCCATTACCATAGCAACGTGTCCTTTGAAAGAAGCATCATTGGCGATATCATATTTAGCGAAAACCTCTCTTACATTGGTAGGGGTTCCTTCGTAGATACGGATAGAAGCAAAAGGAATCGTTCCGAAATCCTGTCCCTGGTAGCTGTTCAGTACCAATGCAACGTGCTCCACGTTGGGTTCCAGCTGGCTGAAATCTACTGTAATGACTTCATTGTCCAGTCCGTCATCTCCGTTTACGTCTCCGGTAAGGTCATCACCGCTATGTTTTACAGAACCGTTTCTTGATTTCAGATTTCCGAAATAAATAACTTCTGTCAGCGTTTTATTTGAATCAAATAAAATACAGCTTCCATCTAAGTCTACTGCTTCTTTTTTAGTTCCGAAAAGTCCTTTTTTCTCGATTGCCCCCCAGTTGATCCCTACACAAGCTTGGGTAAGTTCGGCACCGTTTTCCTTTTTCAGGTTGATTCTTTGACCTTTTTGTAAGTTAATAGCCATCTTTTTATATTTATTGTTGTTATTTATTTTTGGCAAATGGGCTTATGAACCTATTTGCAAATCAAATTTCGTATTAATTATTATTCAAATTTAAATTAAGCATTGCGCGCAGAATATTGGTTTCTTCGTCGAAGTCAAATATTTTGCTCATAATATCTATGTTCTCAAGGTTTTTCAGATAGTCTTTCAGTACATTTTCCACTTCTGCAGGAATCGTTCTTTTCCTTTCGTTGATGGAATTTTCCAGCAGCTCATTTTTTCTTTTCAGCTGATTGATGATTGAACTCTGGTTAGACTCGTTCTCAGAAATATCTATTTTTTCAAGATCACCGTCAAACAGGTAAAGTTTCCTATCATCGATACCGAAAATAAAATGATCATCTGACTGAAATATCTTAAAGAGTTCGTACTCATTGGTCCCGATCAGATAACCACAGACAAATCGTACTTTAAAACTCTGGATATTCAATCTTCCCAAAAGCTTCCTTTCTATTGCATAATCTCTGTATTGATAGGCAGGAAAAGGCTTTGATTTCAGCTGTTCTTCATCTGCGTTGGTTCTGTAGAACTCCTGTCCGTATTTTTTATGAAAATACAGGACGTTGTTCCAGTCTGCCGTAAAAATATCCTGGGTAAGATCTTTATAGAGCATTTTCAGATGCTGGGAAAATATACCGCTGTACATCTTCCGGTCGGTCTGAAAGCTGTCTACCCGCCTTTCTTCAAAACCTTCAATATATTTAGTGTTAACGTCAATTTCATTAATGACAGTGAGCATATCATTTTCCTTCTGCCGCTTTATTTTGGTAAGAAGTTCTATGAGACTGTCGGTATACTGCAGATGAAAAAGCTCCAGCTTATTATAGTCCAGAGTAGTGTTTTCCTGAAACAAATTATGAATGATATCCGTTTTGATGTAAATAGATATGATGTCGATATGTTCAAAAAAATTAGCCAGAAGTTTAAGCTTTGTTAATCTTCTTCTGCTCTGAGACATTATGGCTGCCGCATCATCTCCCACCTTGATATTCTGTTAATTAACCTCTGACGTTAGCTTTTAATTCATGCTCCAGTGTCTGAAGATCCTGATCCAGTTTTCTTCTTCCTTCAGCACCCTGTTTCTGGATCTGCTTCACTTCATTCAATGTATTGATCAACATTGAAGTTGTTTCTCTCAATGTTTCTACCGATACGATCGTTTGCTCGTTCGCTCTGGCAACATTCACAGAGTTCTGACCCAGACGTTCTGCATTTTTCTTCAGAATGGCTTCTGTCGTAGAAGATACCTTTTGCTGAATTTCTATATTTTGCTGCTGTCTGTACATGGCAACCGCCAGTGAAAGCTGATTTTTCCAAACCGGTAATGTGGTGGTAAGGATCGTCTGTGCTTTTTCAGCAATAGAAACATTGTTATTCTGTACGAGTCTGATCTGTGGAAGGGACTGCATCATGATGATACGGACCACTTTAAGGTCAGCCATTCTTCTATCTAATCTTGCGATGAAATCCCTTTTGTCAGCAATCTGATAATCCTGATAGGTCTGCGGATCAGCTTCCATTTGCGCTAATTCTCCCGCCGCTCTTTCCATTCTTACATTTCCCGCGATGACCAATTCTTCAATAGCCTTAATGGAATTCACATTGCTTTCAAAAATAGTCTGAAGAACTGCATTATCTTTGGTAGAAGTGATGATCCCTGCATTTACCTTATGAGCGATCTGTTCGATATTATTGATGATCTTATCATATTTCGTGAACAGATTTTCCACCTGGGTCATGACCTTTTTCATGAACGGAATCTTGCTCAGAAAGCTTTTCACTTTATTTTGCTGAAGTTCTTCAACGTCTACGTAGTTAAGTTCCACCAATAGATCATTGATAAGCACTCCTACTTCTCCTGAGTTGGATCTTCTTACATTTCCCAAAAAGCTGTCACTCTGGTTGGATAACGTTTTCTGAAGTTCTGCTCCATAATTAACGATGGAACCCGGATTGGTCTCATCGATCGAGTTGGCAAGAACTTCATATTTCTTACGCTCTTCTACCTGCAGCTGAGTCAGATTAACATTCCCCTCTCTGTCCACAAGAACCGCCGGTGTCGTATTTTGTACGGGCTGACTTTGAGGAGTCATCGGAGCGGGCTCAAATGTTTTAAGAGGTTCAATTGACCCCATTGGATCTATTGGTTGATTGTCCTGGTTGTCCATAATTATTTTTGATAAATTGATACGAATTTGTCAAGGCCGTCTCTCTGTCCTGCCCCAACAGCTTCAAATTTCCATTCTCCGTTTCTGTTGTAGATTCTTCCGAATTCTACAGCAGTTTCAATAGAGAAATCTTCGTCTAATTCATATTTCAGAATTTCTTCGTTCGTATCTGTATTGAAAATTCTGATGAAAGAATTTCTCACCTGTCCGAAGTTCTGCTTTCTTGCATCAGCATCATGGATGGTTACCACTACTGTAATTTCCTGAATCGCTGAATCTATTTTCGTAAGATCGATCTTGATCTGCTCATCATCTCCCGAACCTTCTCCTGTAAGGTTGTCTCCTGTGTGGATCACAGATTTGTCCGGAGATTCTAAATTATTATAGAAAATAAAGTGACTGTCTGAAACCAGTTTTTTGTCCTCGCCCAACAAAAATAATGAAGCGTCAAGGTCAAAACCTGTTCCTGTAGAAGTATTATTGATATCCCATCCTAAACCTACAGTGAATTTAGGTGCGTTAATGTTTTCTCTTTGTCCTTTTTGTAAGTTAATAGCCATAATAGAGTTCCGTTTGTGTTAAAGTATTGATGTTATTTTCGTATTCTTTTATTAAATGATAATTGTTGCTGATGGCCAGCTCCAGAAGCAGGTCCATCTGCTCCTTTTTTACTTTAGACGTAAGATAGTCAAAATTACTTGAATCCAGGCCTAAAATATATTTCACGATCCTTGTATTGAATTCAAAACTTGGCTTCGCCATTACTTCTGCGACATGTTTGATATTTTTTACCGCGTAATAGTTAAAGAAGTTTTCAATTTTCGGATCAAGGTCAAAATTCATCAGTTCCGCATAATAGAGGAACATAAAATCTGCCTCTACTTCGTATTCGTTCAAAATTCTGTTCACCGTAAATTCGTGACTTCCCGTGATTTTTATATCGTCTATAAAAATACAAAGTTTTTCTCTTAAAAAATCCTTATCAATATAATAAGTATCATTAGCGATCAGATTTTTACGATCTTCAAAATTAAGATTCCCATAATCTGTGATATAGGTGTGATTACGGTTGATTTTCGATATTATACTGGATCTTCTCCCTTTCTGAAACAGGTACAGATCCAGATGCTTTTTAAAGAAAAAACATAAAAAATTAGAAGCCGTAGGAATGGCCATATACGGACTAGGAAGAACAACGATTTCTTTTTCTGTGTTTAAAAGTTCGGCGTGTTCTGCGATAAATCCGTTGAATAATTCTTTAGCAAACTTTTCAGCATACGACTTATCGCCATATTTGAAATAGCTGTATTCTGCGGGTGAAAAAGTGAATTCATCTGCGGAATGAATGGGGTGTAAGCTGTATCTTTTATTCATACAATTTAGTGTTTAAGTAAGTGGGCACTGAAACCAAAATCTTTTGCGCCTTTATAATCTGCCACCGGATTATCTCCGATATGTAGGATACGGTGCATCGGAAGATCCTGATCTTTAAGGTTATTTTTTACCTCCTGAAAAATAAGAGGATTCGGTTTGGAAATATTAATCTCATCAGAATAAATATGGAAATCTATATACTGATCCAGTTCCTCCTGAATCAAAAATTTTCTCATGGTTCTTCCTTTGATAAATCCTGTATTGCTTAAAATATTAACCGTTTTTCCTTCATTTTTGATCTGATCAAAGAATTCCTTTATGTTTTCGAAAATAACAACAGGTTTATATTCTAAAAACAGTTCTTCGCTTTTCAGGTAAAATTCTTCTAATTTTTCTTTATCTAATTGTTTTATATCTACATCCAGTGAGCCCAGAATCAGTAAATACATTTCAAAAGTATCAATATTCCCACCTGTGACCTCATTGATTGTATTGCAGAGATCGTCGTAATATTTTACCGTTTTCGCAACATCAGCAACAGGTTTATCAATAGTAAAAAACGAGGTGAACAGCTCAACTCTTTTTGTTTTAAATTCAGGGTGAGATTTGATTAGGGTGAGCCACAGGTCAAAAGAAAAATGACAGTGGTTGTGAATGTCGATATCCGTTTTCAATAGTTTTAAGTTAAAAGTTTTATTTAGCTTTCTTGAAAAAGATTTAAAATTGTTTAATCATCAACAAGTGTTTCTTTGGGTATTCTTTCCAAAGATAAAATTTTTCTTAGAAAAGCATTACGTACTTCTCTGTTTTAAGAAATTTTTATGAATTTTCACTTCCTTTTCTGGGGTTAGCAGTTGGAGTTAACCCTTTGTTTAAATTCGATGATCAAAAAATTTATCTAAAAAATTTTGGGCAATTAAAAAATTTATCTAATTTCGCAACCGATTAACAATCAACAATGTCAACAACAATGATAAATATAATCACTTTAAGTAATCCTGTGAGAGCTGTGTACTCTGGCAGCACTAATTATTTATCTGAATAGTTCCTTAGATCTTTTATTACTAAAAATATATTGAAGACCTATCTATTCAGATGGGTCTTTTTTGCTGCCTTATTTTCAGACCTCAAAACGAGGAGAATACCTACCTGTATTCTCAAAATCAACAATTTAAATTCAGCAAAATGAAATATAACACAAGAAATATAGGAATTATAGCGCATGTAGACGCAGGAAAAACCACTTTATCCGAAAGGCTTCTCTATTACACGGGCCTCATTCATAAAATTGGAAACGTAGACGATGGAAATACGACGATGGACAAAGATATCCAGGAGAAAAACAGAGGAATCACCATTTCATCCGCGGCCGTTTCTACCCAATGGAAAAAAGGAGAAACAGTATATAATATCAACATCATTGATACTCCCGGACACATCGATTTCGCAGTAGAAGTTGAACGTTCCTTAAGAGTTCTGGATAGCGTTGTTGCCGTTTTCTGTGCTTCCTCAGGGGTTCAGCCTCAAACCGAAAATGTATGGTTCCAGGCTGAAAAGCATGGAATTTCAAAGATTTGTTTCATCAATAAAATGGACAGGATCGGAGCAGATTTCTTTGCGGTTCTTAAGGAAATAGAAACCAAACTTAATGCTGTTCCTATGGCACTTCAAATCCCGATCGGAGCTGAGGACCAATTTGAGGGAGTGATTGATTTAATCAGACAGAAGGCTTTGTACTGGACGGATGAAAACGGAGAAACCATTATTGAGAAGGAAATTCCTGAGGATCACAAAGCAGATGCCGATGAATACAGAATGAAATTGATGGAAACGCTCGCCGGATATGATGAAACGTTCTTTGAGATTTTCATGGATCCTGAAAAAAAGCTAACGGAAGAAATGATTACTGAAGCCTTACAAAAAGTCTGCAGATCAGGAGCTGCGGTTCCGGTTCTCTGCGGTTCTGCCTTTAAAAATAAAGGAGTACAACCTCTTTTGGACGCGGTAGTCACTTATTTTCCGGCGCCGGATCTGCTTCCAGCCGTTCAGGGGAAAGACCCTGATACGGAAGAAGCTGTAGAACTCGTAAGAAATGAAACAGAAACTTTTTCAGGACTTGTATTTAAGGTGGTAATTGATAAACATATGGGAAGACTTGCTATGCTTCGTCTGTATTCCGGTACCATACAATCAGGAGATACGGTTCTGAATGTGAGAACAGGGGAAAGTTTCAGGATATCGAGAATTCTGAAGATGCAGTCGGACAAAACCTTATCAATTGAAGAGGGAAAAGCGGGTGATATTGTAGCCTTAACAGGCATAAAGGATGCGAAAACCGGAGATTCTTTATCTGCGGTAGAGAAGCCTGTCCTTCTGGAAGCGATTACCATTCCTGCTCCTGTGATCAGGGTTTCGATAGAGCCTAAAACGAACAGTGATGAGAAAACTTTCGGTTTGGTTCTGGCCAAGATCCAGGAAGAAGATCCTTCTTTAGTGGTTGAAAGAGACCGTCAGACTGGTGAAACTTTGTTGAGCGGTTTGGGCGAGCTTCATCTTGAGGTGACTCTGGAAAAAATCCGTCTGAATCATGGGATAGAAGTCAATCAGGGGAAGCCTAAAGTGTCTTACCGTGAGGTTTTAACAGAAACCAGAACCCACAGGGAAAAGCTTTCGAAGCAGAATGGCGGAAGCGGACAGTTTGCCGATATCACCTTTGAAATCGGGCCAAGAGAAAATAATGAACCCGGATTGGAATTCATTAATCTGATCAAAGGAGGTGTGATTCCCGGTGAATTTATTCCTTCCGTAGAAAAAGGTTTCAGGGAAGCCATGGAAAACGGACCTCTTAAAGGCTATCCTTTGGAAAGCATGAAGATCAGACTTCTGGATGGTTCTTTCCATGATCAGGATTCTGGTGCATTTGATTTTGAAAATGCCGCGAGAGACGGATTCAGAGCGGCGGCTTTATCATGCAGTCCTAAACTTCTGGAACCGATCATGCAGGTGGAAATTCAGAGTATTGAAGAGTACACAGGTGCTGTAACTGCTGACATCAACCGGAGAAGGGGAATTATTTCATCCATCGATGAACGATCAGGAAGAAAGATTTTCACGGCAGAAGTTCCGTTGGCTTCTACGTTCGGATATATTTCCGATCTGAGGACTTTGACGAGCGGAAGAGCTTCGATAAGCATGAAACTTTCGCACTATGCATTAGTGCCTGATTTCATTGCGAATATATTAGTAACCTAAAAACAAGGGCTGTAAAGTAATTTTACAGTCCTTGTTTGGTTATTAGAGTCTTGAAATGTGAATGGTGAATTTTTATATCCCGCAGATTTCTCAGATAGCACAGATCTTTAAATCTTTTAATGATTAAATTTTTAAATCCCCTATTTCTCCGGCATCACCTTATACGTAGGATCTTCCTGAATATTGACTTCAATGACTGCTTCTGCATTTTTCAGCATTGTACGGCAGTCTTCACTGAGATGGCGCAGGTAGAGTTTTTTATTCTGCTGGTTGTAGCGTTTAGAGAGTTTATCCAAAGCATCAATGGCACTCATATCTACGATACGACTTTCTTTGAAATCCACGACTACTTCTTCCGGATCATCCATGAGATCAAATTTATCCATGAATGCGGTAACAGATCCAAAAAACAAGGGACCGTATATTTCATAATGTTTAACCCCATTTTTATCAATGGATTTTTTTGCACGGATCCTTTTTGCATTATCCCAGGCGAACACCAGAGCAGCAATCACAACCCCGACCAAAACGGCCAATGCAAGATTATGAAGGATCACAGTGATGAGGGCTACGGTAACCCCAACAAATATATCAGATTTCGGCATTTTATTGGCAATCCGGATAGATACCCACTGAAAAGTACTTATCGCAACCATCATCATCACTCCCACCAGCGCTGCCATCGGTATTCTTTCAATAAAAGGAGCTCCAAACAGAATGATCATAAGAATCATGACTGAACCGATAATTCCTGACAGCCTGGCTCTTGAACCCGCATTGAGATTGACCAGTGTCTGGGCTACCATCGCGCAGCCTCCCATTCCGCCAAAAAATCCGTTGGTGATATTAGCGATTCCCTGAGCCACTGATTCCCTGTTGGCATTTCCTTTTGAATTGGTAATTTCATCCACCATTGATAAGGTCAAAAGAGATTCAATAAGACCGACTCCGGCCATGACCAAAGCATAGGGAAAAATGATCTGCAGCGTTTCCAAAGTAAAAGGAATCTGAGGAATATGGAAACTGGGAAGATTTCCGCTGATATGGGCAATATCTGCGACTGTTTTAGTAGGTATGTTAAAACCCACAACCACCGCAAAAACGATCATGATCGCTACTAACGATGCAGGGACTGCTTTTGTGATCTTTGGGAAAAAGTAAACAATGGCAATTGTGAGAGCAGTTAATCCGGCCATACTATATAAAGGAGTTCCCTGGAGCCAAGCGGACACTCCGGTACTGTCTGTGATTTTAAACTGCTCCACCTGAGCCATAAAAATAATAATGGCCAGGCCGTTCAGAAAACCATACATCACAGGCTGCGGAATAAGCCTGACAAATTTACCCAACTTAAAAACGCCTACCAGTATCTGGAACATTCCGGCAAGGGCTACGGCGGCAAAAAGATATTCGATGCCATGAGATTTTATCAAAGCAATCAATACAACAATAGTAGCTCCTGCTCCACCGGAGACCATTCCGGGACGACCTCCCAAAACAGCTGTCACAATTCCCATCATAAAGGCTGCATAAAGCCCTGTAAGCGGAGAAAGTCCGGCCAGTATTGCAAAAGAAAGTGATTCAGGGATCATAGTCATCGCTACTGTAAAGCCGGCCAAAAGTTCGTTCTTATAATTTATTTTTTTCGAAAAATCGAATAAGCTTATGGTATTTTTCATTGAACTGCAAAGGTATATACTTGCAAGATGGAATACAATTAGTATTTTTTATCTTTTTTCAAATATGATTCTGACTGACTTAAAATAATTCACATATAGATTTATTTAATTTGTTAATTTTAATTAAATTTCGTTTTAAAGGATATTTTTTATGCATTTTTGAGAATTAGATTCTATTTTTTATTTAAATTTGGAAACGGACAAACAGATTAATTAGTATTAATAAAACCATGATCTGTTTACACTAAGGACAATAGTTAAAAATATTACGAATAAAACTGCATGAAAAAGCGTTAATAGGTTATATATTATTCTTACAGAAAAGAAGTCTGATGTATGAAAGAGGTCTTACCTAAGTCTATTGAATAAAATATACCAGAAGGAAATGGGAAGTCTAGAATATTCTTAAGATATTATAACCTGAAAACTAAATTACAGGCAGATGATCCCATACTCTGCCACTGCACCCTAACCAAGTATAGGACTGAGCTTACTATTCCTTTTTGCTGCCGCTTAGATTTTCTTGGCGTAATTTTATTTTTCAGACCGTCTAATGTATTCGGTATAAAATGTAATATATTATCTATTTTTTTTAATTCATAAATTTAATAAGAAATTTACTTATACATGTTATATAAAGAAATTCATATAGGAAAGTTTATCAAGGAGATGGTTGATGAAAATGAGATACCCATGGAGAGGATCTGTAATTTTCTCAATAAGGATGAGCAATTTATTGAAAATGTATACAACAGCAAATCCATCGATGTGGAATTACTGCTGAGATGGAGCAAGCTTCTGGAATATGATTTTTTCAGACTTTACAGTTCGCATCTTATTTTATATGCACCTCCCTCTGCCGTTAATAAAAATCAAAAGAAATCTGATAAAATTCCTTATTTCAGAAAGAATATTTACACCCAGGAAATCAAAGATTTTATCATGAAGAGAATCTTATCGGGTGAAATGACCTATGGCGAAGTGATCAAAGAATATTCTATTCCAAAAAGTACACTTCACCGATGGCTTCAGAAAAACAATGATAATACTAACGGATAAACAGAACTGAGTATGCGTCCCAACTACAAGAAGATATATTATGATATGCTGAGGCTGGAACATCCGGAAAAGCTAAAGGATCCAAAGATCAAAGAACTTCTGGATAAATTGAATACCACTGAGGATGTCTTAAATTTTAACGAAAAGATTTTTGCCCAGTCTAAAGAAAGCCAGATCAACAACCAGAAGCTTAAAACGTATGATAAAAAAACGATGTTCAAGCTTTTGCAGTATCAAAGCAAGCATGGTTTTTCTACCAGCTATATGTCCAGGAAATATAAGATCAGCAGAACGACTATCATCAACTGGAAAAAAACGTTCGAAGAAGAGATAGAAAAAGTAATTAATGCCGGCGAAAATTAATTCACCGGCATTTTTTGTAAAAGGTAATGGTCAGGAAAAATGGGGTGTCGCTTTGCCGGATTCGAACCGGATAGCCTTGCCGGAGTGACCAGCTTCGCTATTCCTCCCCAAAAGTTGTGACGATGGATTTCTTCCTTTACGACACTTTTATATTGTAAAACAAGGCAACAACCGAAAGTGTAGTCGTGCTCTAACCAACTGAGCTACTCTTCCTATTGATAGATTGTGTTTTTTTGTGGAAGAGACGGGACTCGAACCCGTGACCCCGTCGTAATGAGCGAAGTAACACTGTTCTACGGCACTTGTTTATTTTGTAACAGATAAGGAAACAGGCGAAAAAAGTTTGCTCTTTTCAGAGCGTCGTTCTTACCCTATCGGGCAGTGAACCGGCAATTCTACATCTGCTTGAGACTTGCATTTTCCCAGAAGAAAAACTTTTGCCAGGCTGGGTTTCAATCCAGCGTCGCTAGTTCGGTCGCCCGAATGACGCTACCTTAGGACCGTTAATTCGAAGGAACTCTTCTCTACGACACTTATCTGCTAAGTTTTTTTAAAATTAAAAAGAGGCTAAAGGCGAAAAAACTTTTATACATAAACCATCAGGCTTATTCTGGAATCGAACCAATAGTAACCGAAGTAAGTTTTCTCTAACGGCACTCTTTTGTTGAAAATCAAGGTAATAATGTAAGGATCTTTTCTGCGTTTTGCTCTACCTTCTGAGCTTCACTCCCGTTTACAACAGGGAAGGCAGGAATCGAACCTGCGACCTAAACGTTTAACAATCGAAGTATGATCCTAAAACGACACTTGATTTTTTTAAGCACGGCATTCAATCAAACAGAAACTCACGACAGAGCGATACCATTACGCCATCTGTTTCCAGAACAGGATTCGAACCTGTATTGCTGCCACCCAACGAAGCAATTCTGTTTTACGGCACCTGCTTTATATTTTCCCAACGGGTTTTCCTGTATTTTTACCGGGCATCTGGCGGAAAGACTTTGTTTCAAGTCGAAGTCGAAGAAGTTCTTTCCTTACGTCACCGGATGAATAACACTGCAAAATTATTTCAGAAGTGCGCATTCTTTTTACGCAGCTTATTTTATTTTTATTGTTTTTTAAATACTGATATAAAGCTTCTGCCCTTTTCTTATAACCTCCTGTGTAAAACTCTTAAAAACGGGATAATAATAGTTTTCAAAATCTTTGTCCTGATATTCCGAACGGCTGTTATTTTTTATGGATTCCAAAGTGAACAGAAAATCATCTGCATTGATTTCTGTACGCTCAGCACTGATATCCTGCCAACCTATACATTCATTATTTTGTCTCACAAATTCCGGTACCCTGTTGTATTCTTCCGGAGTAATACCTTCATAAAACCAGTAGTTTAAATACATTCTGAAACTTGCCCCACCAAAAAGTACAGCTTCAAGTCTGCCCTCTGATTTCGTAACAAGCATATATTCTTCACCGCAATCAGGTGCTCTGCAACAAGGGCACAAACAAAGATGCGTGAGATCTCCTCTGATAATAGGAGCTTCCTGGTATTGATAATTTTGGGACATGGTATTATTTTTTTGTCATTGCGAGGAACGAAGTGACGAAGGAATCTCATTAATCCTATTGGTTCGTTTTGCCTTGAAGCAAAAAAACCAAAAATTAAAGATTTGAAAACTCAGGTTAAATATAATCTAGGCTCTCTAAAAATTCCAAAACTCGCGAGAATTATATCTTGTTGTTTTTGTTCAAAATTGATCTCACAATCAGACAGTAGATGTTTTTTAATGTTAAAATGGTTTATTTTTTTAAAGCCTCCGTTTCCTAAGTTGCTTTGTTCATACCGGTCAATATTTCTGAGATCCTATCAAAATTTTTGATCTCCAGGTTTTCCAGAATTTTTGAAATTCTGTTTTTGAAATTAATTTGTTGTTTTTCTGCTTTCTCCAATTCAGTTTTCAATTTCAATTCATCAACTTCAATAAGGGTTTGTATATTTTTTGAACCTTTAATACTTATATCAGAATAACCGGACAACTGAATTTTTCCTTTTACCTTTTTATAAAAAATCCATGGGTGACCGATCCACAGCTCGTTCCATTCTTCAGTTTTATCTTCAAGAATTTTTTTCCACTCTTTGATATTACCAATATCTCCACAACATGTAGGTAAAACCCATGTTTTATCCTCTTCTATCAAAACTATTCCTCCATCAAAAGCCGTCATCATATCTTCAGTTTCTTCCGGATTTATCTCTTTAAGATTCACTTCTAAAATAATTTCTAAATTTTCATCATCAATCATTTCAATATTAACAAAATAGGTATCTTTATCTATTGGACTAAAATTAAAATTTAGCCTAGAGACGGCTTTTTCCCATTCCGTATACCAGATGTCAGAATCTGGAAAATCAGAACTATCTGGTAATTCAGATTCTTCTCTTGAATATTTTAATGGGTAGATTTCAATTACATTAATTAGTTTCATACTCTGAAGAATTCAAGTTGTGTTTATTGAAATTTATTCGATCAATTTGTCATGAAGATTCGATCATCATTCATCATTTATAGTTTATAAAAGCAGTGCCTTTTACAGCACCACTTTTTTAATGACCTGAATTGCAGATTTTCTGTCTTCCAAAGCATTCAGTACATCGAAAATCTTATCTGACCAGCCAGCAATAAGGTAGACATCATTTTTTTTGACATCTAATGGTGGTTTTCCATAACCTGCCAGATCAAAGATATATAATTTCGCATCCGGAGCTATTTTTTTATAACGATTCCAGGAATCTTCAAAAGAATTTTTAGTCCAGTTGCTGTTCCACAATTGGGTGTCTGTAAACAACATTACTTTATCTGCTTTTTCTTTTCTGGAAATCAGATCTTCAATCACCAGATAGCCGTTGGTAGAATAACCTACCTCCCCTTCTCTTTTGTACCATTCATTAACGTTTCTCAAAATACCACTTTTAGGCATCGGAACTCTTTTCCAGAGGTCACCGAACATACCGGTGATCACATTTTTACACTGTGACTGCAAAATCATAGACATCAATAATCCGATATCGTAAAGCAATACCTTACTTTTAGGAGAAACAGGCTGTTGCATAGAACCTGAAATATCTGCCGCAATGATCACCGAAGTATCAAAGCCAAAACCTTTTATATTTTTTGCACTTACCATCACCGCATCTTCCAATGCTTCCAAAATGGATGACAAATAAGGTGAATCAATAGTCTTCAATTCTCTATAGGCGGCTAAAAATCTAAACGGAAGCTGCTTCGAGTTGATGACTGCTTTTTCATTGGATAAATAGGTAGAGATCTTATAGATGGCATCAGAGGAAACCCCTGATTCCAAAATATTTCTCAGGTTTCTCAACGTTGCCATATATCCAAGCTTGTTGCTGAAGATCAATTCTTCCCATTTTGTTTTAAAAGCCATCTTTTTTTCTGCTTCATCTGCAAATTTAGTCTGACCTAAAACTGAAAGTTCAACCTCCCAAGTGTACGGAGTTTCCAAAGTATCTCTCACAATTTTGTTGAAAATTGCCTGTTGATTTTCATCCTTTGCTTTCGGGTGAACCAAAAATAAGGCATCTTTAAGGGTGACTTCTGCTTTTCTGTTGTATTTTGCGAACTGGTATTCATCAAATTTATTGAAAGATTTGGCAAGACCTTTCTGGATCTGCTTTGAAAGTTTGTTCAGCTTTTTGGTTTCTGTTCTTTCATTAGCAGTCTGATAGTAGGCTAAAAGTTCGGTGATTTCATCTGCTCTCTGAACAATACCTTCAACAGTTCTGCTGACAAGGTCTGTCCCGGAGGTCTGCTTTGCAAGTTCCGCAGTCAAAACCAACGGAATCGAACGGAGATACATATCCTTTCTGGCATAGACTGCCAGTTGAGCTACAAATTCCGGATCATTTTTTTTGATCAGAGACTGAATTCTTTTCCATCGGTCATTCCCTTTTTCATAAGAAGTGTTGGATAATCCTGTTGTAACAACAGCACTATACAATTCTTCGGCAGGTGTCATAGAAAAAGCCTTTGCACCTTCGTAATTGAATACGGTATTTTTCTCTTTTTTTAAAAAATTAAATTTCATGAGTTACTGTTTTTTGTTAAACATTGTTGTGAGGATCACCTCATCCTCTCTGATATCTGTTGCAAAGTAAAAACAGTATTACGCAGTCTTTTTGCGTAGTGAATATTTATATTATTTTTTAACTTAATCAAATTGGTGAATTTTGAAACGGTATGTATGTTTTATCTCCCGCAGATTTCTCAGATCCATGCCTATCATTGTGTTATTTGTGTAAAGGATTGGTGATATCCGTGTTTTGAATTCAGATGCTTACTGAAAATATCTTTTATCTTTTATCTTTTATCTTTTATCTTTTATCTTTTATCTTTTATCTTTTATCTTTTATCTTTTATCTTTTATCTAATTTTTCCCACATACAAAATGTCTATCATTCATTTCCAATAAAGGAATCGCCATTCTCTGCTTTTCCAAATAGCATTGTCTAGATTTGTATACATTAATATTGAAGCTATGATTAAAGGATTATATGAGACCCATGTGCAGGTAAGCAGTTTAGAAGATTCTATCCGATTTTACACTGAGGTACTGGGTCTGAAGCTGGCCCATAGGGATAAGACGCGTCCTATTGCATTTTTGTGGATTGGAGAAGGCAAAGAATTTATGCTGGGATTGTGGGAGCAGAAAGAAAATCTGCAGCCAAGACATTTTGCTTTTTCGAGCAGTCAAAAAGATATTTTAAATTATTCCGTAGATTTTCTGAAAAATAAACATCTGAAACCATATAACTTCCTGAAAGATGGTATTGATGAACCTATGGTTTTTGCCTGGATGCCTGCATTAGCCATTTATTTCAATGATCCGGATGGCAACCAGCTTGAATTTATCTCCATTCTTAAAGGGGAGGGAAAACCTGAATTGGGAGTGATTTCTTATGAAGAATGGATGAACCATCAATAATAAAAAAGGACAGACTTATGTGATAAGCTGTCCTTTGTATTTACATTTGTACTAATTTTTTTACCGCAAGTACATGTTTGCATGCCCCTCTTTCGCCCTGGTATTTACTAAACCATTCACAGGTACAACGCTCTTTGCCATTGTCTATAATAACGGTATGATGAACACCTGTACCTTCTACCCTAGCTTCAGTTCTGGCCAGATTTTTATTTAAAATCTGTACTTTTCCTTCAGCAATTAATTTTTCTGCATTTTTCATCCTTGGATTTAACCCGATAATTCTATTGAGTTTAAACGGCAATCTCCGATAGAAAAATTCATTGTCATCAAGATCATAGCCCAAGAGTCCCATGGCAGCCAGTCTTCCGGTGAGGTTATCTGTTTTCTTCAGACCTATATTTTCATTTAAAGCAAAAGAAGTGGGATTAAAAGACTGGTTGGCGTAAGCATACTTATCCAGTGCATCAATCCACTCATCAGATATATCATCAATCAGACTGTCTAAAACAGCGCCTTCACCGGAAAACCCTCTCCAGCTTTCTCTTGACAATGAAAAACTGAATCTGATATTCCCCATATACAATTGCCATGTGGTAGACTGCATATCTGCATGCGGAAATACCTGCATCTGATCGATGTAAGGAAGAAGTGGTTCCAGCAGACGAAGCCTGTTGAGTCCTCCGATACATACAGCATCTGCTGATTTCACAGGAGAGAACATCGGTTTATTCCCTCTGATGATCAAATAGTAATCTGATTTCACGGGACCTTTTGGTATTCCTCTGAACAGCTGTTGGGTCTGGATTTTATTGAACGTATAAAGCTTTTCTGACTCAGACAGATAGATCTGAACCGTGCTGAGTCCTTTGATCCATTTTACAGGCAGCGGAACTTTTCTTTCCACTATTTTTTTTTCTTCTTTGTAAAACCCTACTTCTTTTTCACCTACAGAGAGGACTATTTTCTCATTGGGACGAATGCTTCCCAAAGCGGTAATCATCGGCTGGTTGAAATCCACATTGGTGGTTCCGTTCTCAAGAAATTCGCCATCAAGGCTTTCAGACAGCACATCTACCCTGGCATAAACACCTGCACAGTGTGAAAACCCTTCAAATCGCAACCTGCTGTTTCCGGCTGTAACGATTGGATCTTTAAGCAAGGCCATCTGAAACGGCGACAGATTAAAGCTGGATTTCACAATATTCGAAAGTGTAATAAGGCATCTTGCCAATATAAACGGCTGACTGACATTTCCCCAGAAAAAGCAGGGAGCATCTGTATTCTTCTGAATCTCGCTGTACTTGGACAGAAATAATTCTTCAGATGCATCTTTTTTTATCAGAGACGATGGTCTCTGATAATTGTAAACAAGCGTATCTTCCATATCTATTTTTTTAGAAGAAGATTGCAGATTTTTTTCAGACTGGAATTGTCTTTCCAGCTATTCAGTTTTTCTTTTAAGTTTTTATCGGCCTGTGATTGATTTAAGGCCAGAACTTCATGATAAATATCCAATATTTTTTTAAGATTGGTAACGGGTGTTTCCATCTGCAGCAAAATATGGGTAAGAAGCTCTTCCAGTGCGAGATTATGGTCTTTGCTGACATTGAGCATCTGGTGCTGAACAAGATCGGTGAATCTCTTTACCGGTGCCCATTCCAGCTTTTCATGTAGTCCTATTATACGTCCTAATTGCACATTATCCATTACTTTATGGGAAACATGTTCCAGCCAGATCTCAGCAGCGGTTCCGCGGATGACTTTGTCTCCGTCGAGGAAAATAGTACCCAGAAACAGGTATCCCATTTCATCCAGAGGCTTTTTCATTTGATGAAGGGCCTGTGCTGTATTCAGAACCAGTCCTCTTTCATAAACCTCTGCCATTCCTGAATAAAACAGGCAGTCTTTAATGATCTTAGCGAAAACATTTCCAGGGGTATTCGGGAAACTCCACATAAAGGAAGGGGTTTCAGAAAAATGCTTCTGTTCTGCAATAAAGTATTCTAAAAAGAGAGGGTGGTCTCTTTTGTTCAGGTGGTATTTCGGAACATTGATATTCAATTCTACAGGATAATAGGAATTCTTTTTGCTGTCAATTGTTTTCCAGTTATAAGAACCTGTAATAAATTCTTTAGGAATATCATCATATCCGAAGTTGTTGAATTCTTCAAAAATTCTTCCCGGAGATCTTGTAATTCCTGCGGTCATCCACCATGAAGGATGCTCAAATTTACCTTTTGGAGTCCTGTTTTTATCAAAAAAGAACAGAAGAAGTTCTTTGTATTCTCCTTTTAACTTTTGTTCAACAAGTTTAATCCGGTCTGACGTTTTTTCCATTGAACATCGTTGTAACGCAAGCTGTACATCAAGATCATCAGGTTGAATATTTTCATTCTGATAGGTTTCAAATCTTTCGATCAATGCTTCAGGACTTACCCAGCACGGCTCATGCGTAACCGTAGACAGCAACGGTATTTTATCTCCTGTTGTTATCTTATTATAAACATGTACTGCTATATTTTTGAAAGGCTTCATCGCCAGTCCACCCACTTTGATATCTTTGATAGGTCCAAGTTTTTTATGATAACTGGAATAGGCTTCTCTTGTGGCTTCATCCTCGCAGGTTCTTTTATATATTTTGTCCAGATTCTTAAGCTGAACAGGATATTTTTCTAATAATGAAAGTCCGTAATTGATGATCAGATTTCCCAGCAACACATTAAAATGATGTACTTCCCATTTGGCAATGGTTTTACAGGCTTTCTGAAATACGGGTTCAAAAAGCTTTACAGATTCTTCATCTTCTTTATCGGCAAAACGAATAAGTCCTGCCAATGCAAGATCATAGTAGCATGTTCCGGGATTTTCTATGGCCTGTGGCAGAAAAAACATGAGATCTTCAAAGCTTTCCGGTTCCTGAATCTTACTGTCTTCACTGATCAGTTCTAGTTTTTCAGGAATAACAATATCAAGCTCAAGTTGTGTATTTTCGATATATTGAACCAAACCAGGCCGTACATTAGCTAAAATATTATCGGCATAATGAGACAGGGCTTCCTTCATGTTATCTGAAACGGGAATGTACCTCTGAATAATCTTTGCGGCTTTGCTCTGAATGCTTTCGTCTTTGCTTACAAAAGCTGCACTTAAGGCCATTTCCAGATTTTCGGTGTCCAGTTTCTTTTTTTGAAATATCTTTTCTGTTACGGTAAGACTGGCGGCCACGACGGTTTTTACCTCTGAACTCAACAGATTCGGAAGAAAATGGGAAAACTCACTGGTCTTAAATTCAACGGTTGGCACTATTTTTTTCAAATGGGCAAGTACGGTATTGACGGCCTTCGACTGTACAGAAGCCAGACCTGCCATCAGTTCGTCCTGCAGCAAGATCAGTTCCTCATCAGAAGGTTTTAGTACATTGAATGCTTCCATGAACCATCCAGTGACATTTTTATTAAAATTTCTGTTGGCTGCCAGAAGGCATTCTTTGAGAAATCTTTTTCTGTCAATTTTATTTTCGGCAATGAGTTTTTGAACTAATGGAAGCCACTCTCTTTTAAAAGGAAGTGATTTTGAAGGAAATTCGCACAAATACCAAAAGTGGGTTTCCAGTGTTTCGGGAGATTTATCCAGATCATAGGGCTGAAGGCTTAAATGGTAGCCCAGCAGCTCTGGTCTTGGCTGTACGTATCCTTTTTCTGTCCAACCCAGAATGTCCTGATAATCAAATGCAGTAAATTCTGCCTCAATAGAATCATTGATAAAATCTGAAAACCAGTGTGGACAACCCCATTCCAATATGGTGCTGGTCTGTTCTTTGTTTCTGAAAAGACTCCAATAGTTTTTTCCATAATGCTTTTGATCCATGCAGACAAACGAAGCGATGTCTATGATAGAATGCTGGTCTGCAGAACCGGCAGTATGGTAGGAGTTTTTCGTCATTACAATCTTACTGATCTCCCTGTCCAGTTTTTTTATGGTAGGTACCAGGGATTTTCTTTCTTCTGCGGTAAGCTGCTTCAGAAAAGGAATAATCTCATGTGCTTTTTCCTCATTAAGGATCTCATACAATCTTTCTTTCATTTGTTTTTAATTTGATAATCATTTTTTTCAGGTTATTTTCGTTTTCCCATTCTTTTAACCTCACAGCCACATCAGCATCAGTTTTCGACTGATTGAGATGTAACAGCTCGTCATAAATCTCCAAAATCTTTTTAAGATTAAAAACTGGGTGATCTATTGTTTTAAGAATGGATATCAATAGTTTTTCGAAAGCCCGGTTAAGACTGGAATTCAATCCAATAAAGCGATCAATTCCATCTCTCAGTCTTTTAACCGGAACTAGTCCGAAGTTGATTTTTTCGCCGATCATTATTCCTAATGTCCCAATGTCAAAATCATCTGAAGCTATCTTGTGAATAATCGCTTCAAAAGCCGTACCAGAGAAGGTTTTATCCTTGCTGAACATGGCAGCGGACAGGAATAAATAATGCATGGATTGGAATGGAAGATCCAGCTTCATCCACGCGTCTAATAATCCGGTATTGGTCTTGCTGTCATACTGATAAACAGCATTGGACAGGGTTTCATTACATTTTTTCGCAAAAACCGATGCCGAAAAATAGGGAGCGGTATATAAAATGCGAATCAGATCATGATCATAAACTCCATGATATGAGTTAAATAAGTGATCCAAAAGCGGTGCTTCTGCCGGGATTTCTTTATTTTCAATCGTTACCGTAATCTCCGGAACTTCTTCTGCAACGTATGCTTTGTATATTTTTCTAATCCCCAATTTTCTATTGAAGCTGCCTTCCAGATAGGCGCTTTCATACCTGGCTTTGAAATATTCGGGATCAAAAACAGGTTCTAAATATTTAAAATACTCTTTGCCAAGTTGTATCTGTGCATACTTTTTTGATTCTGTAAGATGCTCTTTTTTCACCCTGAGGATGGCCCGCTGAAGATCGAAAGGAATGGGAATTATTTTCAGGTCCTGATATATTTTTATTTTATCCACAAGCTTACGAATGTCTATCCAGCATGGAGTATGGTCCGGAACTGAAAGCAATGGAATATTTTTCCCTTGTTTTAAAAGCTCAAATATGCCGGAAAGAAACTGATGATAGGCTTTAAAAATCAAAGGTGTCCGTTTTCCTACCCAGTTTTCAAGCTCGGGAAATTCTTTTCTGGCCTCATTAAGTATTGGAGATCCGTTCTTATGTTTTAAAAGACCGTATTGAATAAAAAATGTCGCATGTAAATGATGCAATCCAACACTTCCTTTTACTTTCAAAGCTGCTTTAAACGCTGGTTCCAATTGGTTAAGTTCTTCTTCATTGATCTCAGTATTGAATCTCATTAACGCATCTAAAAAGAGATCAAAATCACCAGGATTGTTGTTGCTGAACAATTGTGGGGCAAAGAATATAAAATCGCTGGCTGACTGAATCGGAGAAACCGTTTGACTGATATGCCAGACAGCCAATTCTTCATTTTCAACCAATGTATGAAATTCATTATTTTCTTTAATGGAAAGAAATTTCTCTAGTAATACTTTGGTGTCTGAAAGAAGAGATTCTCCATACGAAAGGATTTCGTTTTTTATATTTTCTGAATCCGGATCCCCATATTTCGCTATGATCTTTGCTGCTTTGATCTGTATCGCAGCATCTTTATTGATGAATACAGGAAGTAAAAAAAGACAGATTTCTTCTCTGTACCTTTTATCCTTCTTCGCTATTTTCTCAAGGATCTGCAGGAGTGTATTCAAAATATTTTTACCCTGAAGAGCCGGTAAAACCAGTGCAGCCTTAAGAAATTCCTCAGTTTTGAATTCATCTTCCGTGGTTACCTGATTTATAATTTTCAGTACCGGAACAAAAAGTGATTGCTGTGAGGAATGAAGGACTGAAAAGAGATTGTCCTGTAGAGCTAAAATTTCTTTGTCGGAAGGTTCAAGATGAGAAAACAATTCGAGAAACCAGCTATTATGATCTTTTGATACATTAAGATTGACGGCATCCCAACATCCCTGTAAAACTTTTGAACGGTCCAGTTTATTGTCACTGAGAAGTTCACGCAAAAGGACTTTCCAGTTTCTTCCGTTTTGATAATGACAGTTGATGCTTGTCTCATATTGAAAAAGCAGCCAGATATGGGAATTTATTGTGATCGGATAAGTAAAAAGAATTTCTTCTGAAGTATGATTGGAAGCGAGTGATTCTGAAAGGAGATTGGCAGAAACTTCATCAGTCAGCTGAAGATATCCTTTCTTTTGCCATTCAAGAACTTTGAGATAATCAATATTTCTTAGAAACGGGTAACAGTTTCCCACCCATTCCGGAACATAAGATTCAAATAATTCATCAATGAGATCGACCGGTAATGCATAATAGGCAGAAGCCAATTTTTCGTATTCTTCCTGAGTACTGCTGCAAGCCAATGTGGCCAGCATGGAAATGTGATTATGACCCCAGTCTTTATTTAAAAATTTCTTTAAAATGACTGCAGTTTCTTTCTTTTCTTTTGGGGTCAGCTTGATAAGAAAAGGAATAATTTCCTTGATTCTAAAATTTAAATAAATCGTCTTCAATTCATCTCCAATAAGCATAATTCCAATCTAGGGGACTAAAATAATAAAAAATGACTGACAGACATTGAAATATCCCTTTAAAGTGATTTTTTTAACAAAAAATTATGCTTTCAACAGGAGTTCTGCAAGCATTTCTGAATAAAAGTTAAAAGGAATTCTTCTTTCATCTTTGAAAAAACGGTAGATATCTGTCTTTTCTTTGGAAGCTGTTTTTCTGAAGCTCAAATGATCTCCGTGATAGTCGTGAATTTGACAATTGATTTCTTTATCTCTGAGGTCAATTGAAAAATGGGTATTGATTCCAAATACAAAAAAGTCTGATTCCAGTGCATATTCTTCTTTCTTTATATTATGACAATATATGTTAAAAAATCCATCAGGAAAAAATTTGAGATAATCATTTAAGCATTGATGATTACCTAAGAAATAGTACGTGTCAAATTTATTAACAGCGATATTAATTCCTGAACCACCTTTCAAAACCGCCATTTCGCTTTCTGATGCTATTTCATCTCCAAATTTTAATTTTCTAACTGTAAAATTCATCAATGGGAACGCAGGATTTTCGGGAACCAGGCTCTCCAGATTCTTGTATTAATCTAGGAAAAAAAGAATTTGTTTCTGAATTTTTAGTCATCAATTTTTCTTTGGAATCCGTATGCGGGATATCGTAACGGTTGTTTATGATCTTTTCAAAATGATAAAATCCATCTCTTCAGCCCGTGCTAAAAAAATGGATTTATCTCTGTTCTCCTCTTTTCACCATTAGGATTTAAAAAGGGCAGACCGTTTTACACAAGCCTACCCTATAGTAACAGTTATTAGTTTTTAGTTTTTATTTTGTAAAAATTTCTTTCAGCTGGGAAACGATGTTACTGTTTCCTGAAACGGTAATATCACCAATCTTTTCTGCGATTTTTTCCATATACTCCATTTCTTTCAGCTTCCATAAAACTTCATTTTCTTCCATTAGCTTCGCAGTGTTCAGCAAGCTTCTTGTGGAAGCCGTTTCTTCACGGCGCATGATGCTGTTGGCCTGGGCTTTTTTCTCAGCGATTAATACCTGATTCATAATCTCCTTCATTTCTCCCGTTAAGATCACATCACGGATACCCGCATCAAAAGCTCTGATCCCTAAATCGCCGGCTTTTCCACCCAGATTTTCAAGAATTTCTTTTCCTACCGAATCTTTCTTCAGCAACAGTTCATCCAGTGTTAAAGCTCCTACAAACTCACGCAATGCCAGCTGCATCAGAATATACAATTGCTTATCATATTCTTTATTTTCCATCAGTGCTTTTTCGATACTCTGTACCTGAAAACTCACATAAAAATTGATTCTTAGCATCGCTTTATCCTTAGTCAAAAGCTCCTGACCTGCAATTTCCATCTGCTGCATTCGCATATCAACCGTATTGACATCGATGGAAATTTCATTATTCCAAAAACTGTAAGTTCCCGCTTCCAGAGTGTTTACCAATTTACCGCCAATGATCAGCAATCCTTTATACTGATTCGGTACAATAAATTTTCTTACGTAATGTCTCAGCCTTGAATTTTCCAGGATGGTATTCGGGATATCCTCGGTGATTTCAACTTTCGTTAAATCCACTTTTTGAAAAGTTCTTTCAGTAATATCCATCCAGAATGCATATTGTCCAACATTCAGAACATCTTTTAAAGTCCCGTTTTCATATAGCAAAATGATCTCACCATCTTTTACCTCTACAATTTTTAAAAGGCTTTTCAGGGTTTCATTTTTTAATAAAGCAGCTCCATTTTCATGCGTTCCAAACTGAGATTTTACTTCATAATTGGGATCAATTAATTTAACCTCAACTGAAACATCATTGTTCCAGAAGGAGTAAATACCGCTTTCCAATATTTGAGTTAATTTACCGTCAATTAACAATAAACCTTTGTGGTGATGAGGAACAAGAAACTTTCTTACAAAGCTTTTCACCTTTATATTTTCTAAAATTGTCTTGGAGATTCCTTCCGGGATTTCAATATTTGTTAAATCTATTTTCTGAAATTCTCTGTTGACCATTCCCATCCAGAATGCATACTGTCCAACAGTCAAAACATCTTTAAAAATTCCGTTTTCATGAACTAAAATGATTTCTCCGTCTTTTGCCTCTACGGTTTCCAAGAGATTTTTCAATGTTTCATTTTTCAACAGAATCGGTAAATCTTCACCGGCTTCAAAACGGGATTTCATCTCATAGATTTCTACCGATTTATTTCCGAAGACATAATGATTACCTTCTTTGAGAACTTCAATTAAGTTTCGGTTTTTGAAGACCAAACCCATTTGGTAGGCTTTAATGTGTACATTTTTTATCATTTTATTATATTTTTAAATTGTATTATTTCAATTAAAAAGAGAAAACCGAATTTCTTTCTTCCAAAAAATGGCGGAAGCAAAGGAGTTTCAAAAAGCTCAAATCATTTCAAAATACTGTTCTTAAACTTATTTTTCCCAATTGGTAAGATCTTGGGCGTGTCCCTTGGCCACCGCTGAAAGCAGCAACCCGGGTCGCTACGTTCACTGCTATCTTTTTTGCGTACAAAAAAGGATATCCGTTACCATCGCTCACGCGGAAAACCCGTCCTTATCAGAAAATTCCGTTCAATTGTGGTATTCATCAACTGAATTTCACTTTCAGAAAAAATCTTTCTTACTGGCTTTTTCAAAAATGTTGATTCAACAACTGAAAAAACTCAGATTTTCTCTATAGGAATGTTTTTAAAGAAAAACATTGAAAACTTTGTAAAAAATAGATTTTCAGTCTATCTTTAACTACATGTAAAGTGTAGTGCTCTAACCACTTGAGCTATCTCAATCTTAATTGAGAGAAGGATTCGAACCTTCGCAAAAAAACTATTTACTCTATCCTCTTGAGTTATATTTCCCCTTAAGGAAACAGAAGGATTCGAACCTTCGTACAATAGCTAATGGTAGAAGTTTTTTGGTTAACTCCTCAAACCTTCGGGCCAAGCTGAACAGAGCGAAAACAATCTTTTTCAACAAATTCTTCTGCAATGGTGCTATACAGAAACACACAACCTGACTTGCCTGATATTTTAACTGAAATCTGTTTTTCAAAATTTCAGTGCTGTTTCATTTTGATAATGCAAAGTAAAAACTGTATTGCGCAATCATTCTGCGTAGGAAATAAAATTTGATAAAAAATAAAAAAAACTCCCTAAAAAAGGGAGTCATTGCTATACTGTTGTATGATTAAATTGTTACATTAAGCCTGATTCAAGCACCAATGCAAAATTTTCGCAATATTCTTCGCATCGTCTACTCCTCTGTGGTGAGTACCTTCCAGCTTGAGATTCAACTCGCCTAAAGCTCTGCTCATTCCTACACTTTTTCTGACGGTAGGATGCAGCTGTCCGAATAATGTTTTTACATTGATATGCTCATCGCTCAACGGATAATCCACATTGAATCTTCTGGCCTGGTTCTGCAGCATATTCAGGTCATAATTACCGTAGCTTGCCCATGTCAGGTCCTCGGAATCGTATTCTGCTCTGAGGATATCCAATGCATCTTCCAGCATGATGCCTTCATCGTCAAGCATATTTTGCGTTATAGAAGTCAGTTGTGTACAGAAGGGACTGACCTTTGAGTACTGTGGCTTTACTAAAATGCCTTCGCTTTTTGAGACTTTGCCGGTTGCTGCATTCATGATGCATACTCCTATTTCGATGATCTCGCTTTCCTGGCCTCTGGGCGGTCTGTCGTCCCAGCAGGTGGCTTCCAGATCTATAATAAGTATATTTTCTGTTGTTTTCATTTGTTTAAAATTTAATGTTTAAGAAGATAGAAGTGGATCATGGACATTCTTTTTCCAGCTTCTGGCTTTATTCTTATTCCAAAATCTTCTGTAAAATTTTGGCCGCATTGTAAGCATCATCTGCTCCACTGTGATGGTTTCCTTCAAAATCCATTTTCAGGTAGTCAAGGGCTCTTTTCAGGCCTATCATTTTATGGAGTCTGAAATGATCTCTGAATTCTTCCATGATGTTCAGATATTCTCCGTCAAAAGGAATGTCTATTCCGAGCCAGTCACACTGTTCAAAAATCTGCTCCTTGTCGAAGTTTCCAAAACCCGCCCAGTTAAGTGTTGACGGATGATATTCATGTATGATCTTTTCACAGGCTTCTTCAAAATAGATTCCTTTTTCTTCGATCATCTGTGGTGTAATTCCTGTTAGTTTTGTGCAAAAATCATTGATCTCTGATCTTTCGGGAATGACATAAATGCTTTGTTTTTGGGAAATGGCTTTTGATTTTAAATCAAGTTTGCAGATCCCTATTTCTATAATATCGACTTTCTCTCCAATGGGAATCCTGTCGTTCTCCCAGCAGGTAGCTTCTAAATCGATGATAAGTATTTCGTTGGTTGTGTTCATTTTTTTGTAAAATGTATAATGTAAAAAGTAAAATATATTCATGATTGTGTTAGTCCAATGTATTATAATGGCCGCCACTCATTACTCATTACTCATTACTCATTACTCATTTCTCATTATTTATAGTCCTCTGTCTCCAAACGGAGGTGACCATTTCTTTCGTTTCATAATTTCCTTAACCTCTTCGTAGGAAACCGGATAAAAATCGTGGCAGTCTACTCCCACGTCGAAGCTTAAAGCCATCTCATCATCGGGTAAAGTTCCGTGTGAATGGCCGTAGAGCTGCCAAACCCCGCGATGAGATCCGTTCCAGGTACGCATAGCGTAATGAAGGAGGATAATCTTTTGTTTGCCATTGCTGTTTTCCGGCTCATCAATTTTCAGTTCATGATAATCTCTCACGGATTCAAATCGTTTGGGGTATGTGAGCGCGGCACCTTCATGGTTTCCTCTGATCAAATGGATATTGCCGTTTAATCTGTCGAGAATTTCCTTGGTGAAATCCGGTTTTCCCAAACTGATATCGCCAAGATGGTAGACGGTATCATGGGTACCGATTCTTTCATTCCATCTTTTAATCAGTTCCTCATTCATATGGTCTAAAGATTCGAATGGTCTTTCTGAAAATTTTATAATATTGGCGTGACCGAAATGATGGTCCGCTGTAAAAAATATATTAGGTTTCATTTTTTTAATAATTGGGTTGTTTAATTTTTACTACGTTTTTTCCCACTGATTACACAGAATACAAAGATATTGTGTTTATTTGTGGAGATCATTTGTGGTGTTTGTGTTTAAGAAAATCAATTCTTTTGTAGTTTAAATTTTAATTAATTTTCGCGAAATGCCTTATAAAAAGCTGTTTCAATCTCAATAACATCCGTTTCCGTATATCGTCTTGAAAAATGAATGGGAACGGCTTCTTTCACCTGACATTCTTTCATGATCTTTCCGGATGCAGATGCAAAACTGTGATAATTGAGCTTTGCAAATTCCTGATCTGAATCTTTATAGAAACTCTCGATATACACAAGATCTGCCTCGCTGAACACCGCTTTTATCTTTTCATAATTTTCTTTATCTGCTGCGTGATCCATGATTACCCCAAGCCTGTAACCCTGATTTCTCGTCAGTAAATGAAACAGATCAGCTGCTTTGTAAGCTGCTCCTTCAATCTGAATTTCCAGATCCGTATCATTATTTTCAAAAGCCGTTTTCAGTTCGCTGATCCATTTTCCTTTTCTGAAGCCGGAAGCCTCTTCATGAAAGGTGACTGAATCTTTTTCTTTGAACATATACGCAATGGAATCTGTTTTATGATCGAGAATGGCAAAATCAACTTTTACCTGATCATCTTCAAAAAGAAAGTTCTGTGTCTTCACCAGTTCCAGATTCCAGTGTGGTGGACGAAGGTTATAGACATTGATTTCTTTAAGGGAAATGATCTCCCGGATCTCATATTCAATGGCTTTTTCATCAATCAGATTCCATGTGTAAGATTTTAACCGCGCTTCAATCTGATGATGAATATTTTTCGGTCCGCAGATCACCACTCTTTCTCCACTACCAATCTGATGTCTGAAAATTCCGTCAAAATTCGAAAAATGATCAATGTGTGTATGACTGATGAACACTGCTGAAACCGACTGTATTTCTTTTACCGTCAGCTGGCTGGCTTCACCGCAGTCACACAAATAGTGTTTTCCTGAATTTGCAATTTTTATTAATATGCTGATGTCTTCTCTCAGAAGACTTTTTATTTCTGCCTGTATCATTGTATTCGTTTTTAAACATAAAAAAGTTCCGGTAAAAATATACCGAAACTAAACTTTAAGAGTCATCAACTCTTCTTTAATAAGATCAATCACTAAAGTATTCAACTTTTTGTTGATTCTTTTCTGTTCATCTTTTTCTATAGAATTGAAAGCATCAGGAAAATCTTTTCCAAAATCTTCCAAAATGTCCTGAGCAAAAAGACCTATGATCTTACCTGTCATTTTGGGTTCAAATTCTCCAATTTTACTCACCACATTATTCAATCTGTTGACTGTAGCGTACCTCTGAATTTCTTCCCAGATATTCTGAGCATTTTCTGAAAAATCTGCCGGTTTATGAGTTTCTTTATGGTCTTTTTTCACCATTTTAGATCTTTCTACCCACTTGTCATTCTTATTTTTAAGAATAACTCTGGCGCCGTTTCCAAAATATCTGGTTTTCAAAGTTTTGACAATCGTTCCTTCGCACCTATTGTTCTCCATTTCGGGTAGGCCAAGCCAAGCCGGAATTTTAGAGTCAAATACATTCGGGAACCTCAAAGCATCTTCCAAGCTGCCCTGGAATAAAACCTTTGCGTAGAAAAATCCGGTTTCCTCAAAAATCTGATTCACCACATCGGTGTCCAAATAAGTAGTACCGTTCAATTTAATATCGAATCCATAGAATTCATTATGAGGTGCGTATTCAATACCTTTTTGTACTTTGATGGCCTCTTTTACGGGTTCTACTTCTGGATGTTTGTAGCCACCTCCGAACAGTTCACCGTAGATCACGACCGTTTCCAATTCCGGATGAATGGTTTTAACCTTTTGAAACACATCGATTACATTTGTTCTGTACCTTTCTAAAATGTGGTGTGCGTTGTAGAATTTTTCATCCTTTTCAATGAAAGCGGTTCTCTTCGCGATTTTAATTTCCTTCCCGTCGGTAAAGAAAGAGAAATTAGCACCATGAACCTTTTCCTGCACGATGAAAACCTCATCCCCAAATCCCTGCAACCTGATCTGATCGATCACGCGGGCTTGGTAAGCATTTTCTATAGAGTTATATGTTTTGAAAATCATTTTTTTTAGTTTTTAGTTTTTTTATCGTTTTCCAAAAGGCCTGGAATATTTTCCTGCCTTTCCATCAATCATCTTCATCTCCTTTTTTTCAGTAATCTTTGATATTTTGATTATGCAAAGTAAAAAAGTAAGAACGCAATCTTTTTGCGCTGATCTGAAAATGTTGATTACAATTGTTTAAAATTTTCCAAAAGGCTTAGAATATTCTTCTTTCCCACCGGATTCATTGAATGACAATAGAATTTTGGCAGATCCAAATAATTATCCATGCAGTATTCTACCAGCCATTTGGCACAGTCATAGCCAGTTTTTTCAGTATATTCCTGAGAATCCGGTTTCAGATAGTGTTGGTCTGCCAGGTCATGGTCAAAAGAAATGAGTTCCGGAAGTCCTTTTTCCATAATTCTGTTGACAAACTGCTCGTAATTGCGAACAATATGCCAGTCTTTTCTGAGGAAAATATCCTGTTTGGTATAATGATACGCTTCAATCGGATATCTTATATCGTCCAGAAATAATAGTCTTTTGGTCATTTCCATTGTTTTTATTTTTTTAGCCCGAAAGCTTGTCTTAACATTTTTTTTAAACCATCATATCAGCACAATTGGAGCTTGCGAATGCATAAGGTTTTGCCTTAAACACATATCCCATTCCCAGAATATATCCCATAGCATCTTTCAATGCTGTGTTTGATTTAAAATCAGGGTCGGTATTAATGTCTGCGTGTACCTCCATTTCCACTCCATAAGCATCCAGAATGGCACAGATAGCGTAAGCAATTTCTACGGATCTGTTGACCTCGTTCAGCATTCTTTCTTTGATACTGATCTTCTGTATTTGTCTTTCTTTTCTGATAAAGGTAAACGCTCCTTTTCCCTCCCGTACAAATACTACTGCCGTAGCATAGCTGATCGCTTCGCCGTAAACGTGGGAATCTGAGCCCACACATACTTTCAGGCGGTGACCGTTAGCCTGTTCGCGGATGATGGCTTCTTCTACCAGCTGGGTGATAGATTTCTGGAAAAAATTTCCTTTCATATTCTGCCATACTTCTTGTTGCGTTTCCATTTTTTTTACATGTTTTAAATTCTGCTTTATATTAATTTGTCTATTGTCAATTCGTTTCACAGTCAATTTTATAAAATTCACCATTGACGATTCACTATTGACCTTCATTTTTTGCACTCCGAACCGGACTCGAACCAATACCATCAGTTTTGGAGACTGAGATGCTGCCATTACACTATCAGAGTAGTTTTTTGTTGATTCATCAGGACTCGAACCTGAACAACAAGAGTCAGAGTCTTGTGTGCTAAACCATTACACTATGAATCATTTTTTGTGGATCAAAACCGAATTGAACGGTTCCCTTTTGCTTTTCAGACAAATGTGCAGACCTTCTACACCACTGATCCCTGTTTATATATAATGAGTAATTGGTAATGAGTAATCCCGACATAGTCCTATGGGTATTTATCAATCATCTTTCATCATTCATGTTTTGTACAGAAAAAGGGATTCGAACCCTCAATATCTTGATCCTAAATCAAGCGCGTCTGCCAGTTCCGCCATTTCTGCAGGTTTTATAAGTAATGAGTAATTTTAAAAAATTGACTTATTGACCATTCACCATTGATTACTCATTGCTTATTACTCGTTACTTATAAATTTGTGAATGATCGGATCAATTTTATCTCCTCGATCTGAACTTTCATGGTATTATTTATTCATCATTGATTTTTGACCATTCACGTTTGTACTCCATAAGGGAATCGAACCCTTATCATCTGCTCGAAAGGCAGGCGTCCTAGCCGTTAGACGAATGGAGCGTGTAAACCAACTAACCAGGAATCGAACCTGAACAACAAGAGTACTTTTCCTGCATGCTGCCGTTACATTATCAGCGGTTTTTGTGGAAGCAGTAGGATTCGAACCTACTCAGCAATAAGCAACAGATTTACAGTCTGCCCCGACTCTCCAACTCCGGCGCGCTTCCCAGTATAATGAGTAATAGATAATTAGTAATGAGCAATTTTCTAACTTCTAACCTCTAATTTCTATTTGAAGAAAAATAAAGTCTGTCTTAATTTTTTGTTTGATATAAGAACTTCTTCGCCCGACAAACTTTTACTTTTTCTTCTGAACTAACTAAATTTTATAATGATAAGTGATATGTAATCTTATAATTCCCTCTTACTTCTAATTTCTAATCTCTAATCCCTTTGTGAAGAAAAACAAAGCCTGTCTTAATTTTTAGTTTGATATAAGAACTTCTGCGCTCGACAAACTTTTACTTTTTCTCCGGAACTAATCTCATTTTAGTTATTTGAGATGGTTATGGGATTGTTCATAACCATTTTATTTTTGTTATTGAATTCACGAATATTTCACATTTTAAACCCACTCAGCTTACGCAACGGTTTTGCAGACCGCCCCGACTCTTCCCCTTCGGCGAACCATCAGATAGGATTATAAATGATAATTGATGATTAATAGTGAATTTACACCCCTATTAACTTCTAAAATCTAGCTTCTAATAAAAAAAGAAAAAGGGCTGTCGGTATTTTCCATATTTGGCGTAAAGATCTTCTGCTCTTGACACACCTTATTTCTTCTCTTTTGAAACAGTTAACATTTAGTTTTTTGCGATTCCGGAAAGATTCGAACTTTCAACTTCCGGTTTAACAGACCGGCGCTCTACCATTGAGCTACGAAATCATTTTTTTATGTGAATGGTCAATGGTCAATCCGTTTTACTGTCAATTTTTAAAAATTCACTTGCGAAGCAAAATTCACTATTCACCATTCACTTTTGCATCTTTTGTAATTCCGGAAGGACTCGAACCTTCAACCTTCGGCGTATCAGACCGACACTCTAACCACTTGAGCTACGAAATTGTTTTTTGTTTGTGAATGGTCAATGGTCAATTCGTTGTACTGTCAATTTTTAAAAATTCACTTGCGAAGCAAAATTCACTATTCACCATTCACTTTTGCATCTTTTGCATCTTTTGTAATTCCGGAAGGACTCGAACCTTCAACCTTCGGCGTATCAGACCGACACTCTAACCACTTGAGCTACGAAATTGTTTTTTGTTTGTGAATGGTCAATTGTCAATTCGTTGTACTGTCAATTTTTTAAAATTCACTTGCGAAGCAAAATTCACTATTCACTATTCACTTTTACACCAAGCAAAACTTGTCTGGAAAGCAAGATTCGAACTTGCAACCTCCCGCGTCCAAGACGGGTAAACAACCACCGTTATCTTTCCAGTTTTTCAGGTTCGGTTTCCAATTTTTTTGCCGGGAGACAGCCGGAGCTAAAATTTTCCGTGAACCTTGCGGTCTATGCGGGAATCGAACCCGCAGTGCCCAAGAGACAGTCGGGCAGGTTAGCCTTTACCTCAATAGACCTTTTTTGTAATTCTGAGAGGGATCGAACCTCTAACCTTCAGTTTAGAAAACCAACACTCTATCCAATTGAGCTACAGAATTGTTTTGTAATCTCAGAAGGAATTGAACCTTCAACCCCCGGTTTAAAAGACCGGTGCTCTGACCAATTGAGCTATGAGATTGTTTTTCTATGTGAATGGTTAATTGTCAATTTGCTTTGCTTGCCAATTTTAAATTCATTATTCACTATTGACCATTCATTCTTACCAAAATTCATTATTCCTATTCACTTTGGGTATCTTCGGGGATCGAACCCTGTTCTCCGGTTCCACAGACCGACGCTTTACCATATAAGCTAAAGAAACCATAAAAAAAGCACCTCTTTTCGGGAGGTGCTGTATATATTTTGACGTGTCAGATCACTGAGACCTACGTATATAAGCACCTTTTATGTATAAATTCACTATCCAGAATACATGGATATCCTTTCGGCTCCTGTCCGTGTAGTCTTGAATACTGATTAGATATGTTATGTAATTGTTTCATTATATTCCTGTTATTTAAAAAGTTTTTGAATCCTGAAAACCTGTTGCTTTCAATTTTCGGTTGCAAAGTAAGTATGAAATTTTTTAATCTGCAAATTTATTTTTCAATTAATTATTTGATAATCAACAAGTTAAACTGTATTTTTAGCATAAAGAATAACCGTCCGCAATATCCTGCGGATCTCTTAAATACCTAAATGACTGTCTCTCATCGGGTTACTTATCACTCTTATTTATCGTATTAAATTGACATTGTTAATTAAAATTTTTTTGTTTGTATGGTTATTTTTTTTCATTCTAAATAATTTATGGCCTAAAACACAAGAAACGCCTCGAGTTATCGAGGCGTTTCTGCGGTATTTTGTTTAAATTCTTACGGGTTTATTGTAAATAATTTTCAAAGCAAGCACATTTCGCCTCATTCCATATCATCCATTCGTATCCGAATAATCCTTTTATTGAAGGGCTATCGCATAGATTTACATTGATATGTGCTCTTTGTAGTGTCATAATTTTCTGGCGCAAAGATAGGAAAAATTGTTTTTCAGCAATGAAAATAATACTTTGGTTCACTAAACAGGGGGATAGTTTGCCTGTGAAAATTGTTCAATTAAGGGCTTTTGAGACGGTGGCTTCGAGTACCTCAGCCACCTTTTATTTGCCGTTATAAGAAATTTCTTCTATTTTTTTAATGCTTGAATCCTTAAATTTTTAAATCTTTAAATTTATTAATTTCTCAACATCTTATTCCTTCCCGTTTTAAACCTTGAAATATCTTTCAGGATCACACTATCATCGGGATTAAAATATTTCAGTTCATTGATGATCTCAGAACGGGTACCTACTTTTTCTGCAATAATTTCATAGGCGATACTTCGTGTTACAGGCTGTAGTTTCGGATCCTTTTTAAACTCATGCTTCATTGCTTCCAGGTAGATCGTCTTTTTATAGGAAGGGGTCTTCTGATAAAGCTTATGGATTTCTTTTTCCAGTTTTATGATATCAAAAACATTGGCGAAATAATTATTCAGACAGTTGAAGGCATCTTTATCTTCATTCCATCCCTTGAGCAGTATTTTCTGAGCTTCCTCCGGCTGTTCCATTTTTTTACTGTAGATCAGAGAAGCTTTTACCATTTGACTGTTGGCAGTATAATCGTCTACTACCATTTGGTAATAGCCGTGGGCATTATGGATATCGTTAAGTTCCTTATACAAATCCCCTACTTTTTCTTTCTGCTGCATTTCTTTATACAGGTCGATGGCTTTTTTGTATTGTTTTGCCTTTTCGTAACAGGATGCCGCTTCTGCTTTATTGTTTAGTTTTTTAAGATACACTGCTGCAGCTTCATTGTAAAAACCACCTTCTTCCAGGGTTTTTGCCCCGCGAAAATTATCCTGAAGCAAATTCATATACACTTTTGCTGCTTTTTTATAATCCTTATCGGCAATGTATTTTTCAGCAAGCTCTTCATATTTGCTTCGAATTCTGTCAAACAATGAAGCTTCGAGATAGAAATTTCCTCCGCCGGAACCTCGCTTGCCAGAATTTTTCCTGTTCTGTTCCTTATCTTTTAAAGCAGTAATGATGATCATGATGACAAAGGCTACCACAAGGAAAATCGCCAGCGTTCCTACAACACTCCAAAAGCTTTCGTGAAATAGCTGTGCTCCAATTCCTATGATCTTAAACACGGCCAGGATCATAAATGCAATCAGGAATTTGTCTATAAATTTCTGTTTATTCATCGTCGTCAGGGTTTAAAATAGTTTTGTCCTCGCTGAACAGGCGGTAAAGGAGAAGAATCACACAAATTACCAGAAGCCATACAAACCAGTTGTATCCAAACATTTTTATCAATGGATAAAACAAATACACCAGCATAGCAACAAGGAATACCGACAAAATGATCTTCACCCAAAGCGGGACACTGTCTCCACCAAGGTTTAATGATTTCCTTTTGAAGATGAAAGAGTAAATTCCTACAGCTCCAAACATAAAAATTACAAGATAGAGGATATCTGAAACCTCTGTTTTTTCAGGAGAATTGCTATCGCCGGACTCGAGCTTTCCTATTTTTGAATCTTTAACGGGAGTTGGAGGAGCTTGCATCATGTCAAGCGTTCCATAGAGTCGTCCCAGCGAATCTGCCATGAGTACCTGTTTTTTCTTTAAAACAAATTTCACCACTTCACCATTGACAGGTTTTCCCTTGCTGTATTGTTTCAGGGAATCTGAAATGCGACGTTTCATGGTTGCTTCCTGCTGCACCAGATGTTTCGTTATTTTTTTTGAGTAAACAATTTTCAGGGAATCTCTGCTGTTCTGTTCTCTGGCATTGAGTTTTTCGATATCATTTCCAACTTCTCCAAGGTTTCTTCCTCCTGATTTTTTATACTGCTCTCTTTCGTTTTTATCTTTTGACATGGCAGCGCCTGCTGCAGAATATTCACTGGAAAGTTTTTTTCTTGTTTTTCCGTAAATAGAATCAATTTTCATATCAATATCCGTCACGCCGGATTGGTAGGCAATCATATCTGCGTGGTTTTTATCGGCTCCGTTCATAATTTTACCCGATGAAACAAGAAAATCTTCTTTGATTGTTTTGTTTTGATCTGAAGGCATAAAAATTCTGAAAAGTATCGCGATGATGACCACTGCCCAAAATATTTTACGGAAATTCCGGGTTCCTGCCGTTTCTTTTTGATCTCCGGAACCTCCGAATAAAGCACTTAGCCAGCGGTCTCCAAAAGTGAATTTTCCAAAACCGTCTCCCCGGGAAGTTCCCATAATATCCAGTGGAACTCCCAGCTCTACAGCTCTGTCAGGATATTGTTCTATATATTTTAAGTATTTTTCAATCTCTTTTTTATTTCCGGCCATTACTTTTTTAAGGTCAAAAGGCAGGTTTTTCATCCATTCTTCTTCATTCTTGGGTTGTTGAAGGGCCGCCAGAATTTTTTCATCATCCATCTCCACCGTAAAGCTTTCGATATGCTGAGGTGTTTTCACTCCATTGGAAGGTTTTCTTACTTTACCTTTTGCTATTCCAGGTTCCTGCAGCAAGGAAATCCAGTTTATTTCTTCCGAGAGTTTAACCAATCCAAATTCAGGGTGCATGATCATCAATTTTGCTCCTGCAGATTTCCAGTCTTCCGGATTGACTTTAGGATAAAATACAGTATTTTCAGGGATAAAAAGCTGATCGTCTACACACTGGAAATAGGCATTTTTTCCAATTTCCTGAGGAGCTTCATGATAAAAAACAATCAAACATCCGTAGAGAACATTGGGCTGATCTGACGGGATAGCATAGGATTTTACTGTATTGAGATCTACTCCCAAAACTTCCAGCTCATGAAGCCATACTCCAGGGGAAGAATCTTTGATCAAAAGACCCTTTTTGGGATAGCTGTTTTTCGGAAAAGGTTTTATTCTAAGCTCCATAATCCAAGATCTGATCAATAAATGCTGTTAAATACTGGGAATACATTTCTTCCAGAGTTTTTACTTTCAACAAGGTCTGTTGTGGAAGATAATATTCTGAACCTCCATATTCTGTATGGGTAGACACTGCCAGGAAACCATATTCTGTAGAGGGAATATAAAAAGTAGGAATTCCGGTATTGCTGCTTTTAAAGGTAAGCATTCCACGGGCATCTGTGATGATTTCACTTCCGTCCTGAAATGTAAATTTATTTTTGTTCTGTTCTGCAAGAATCTTAATAGTACATCTGTTTTTATAAAGATTTAATGAGTTATCATATAATCTGGAGAGCTCATTTCCGGAAATCACAAGATTATTATTTTCATTGATTCCCAGTCTGTTAAAGTTGCTGATAATCTTCATTCCGCTGCGGTCCAGCTTGGCGACTTCGGTTTCAGCTTTTGCAATATTCTTATCTATTTCGCGATCATCATTAAATACAGATTCTACAGATATATTTCCTTCCAAATTGATCTTATAAAGAGAGGAATTCATGGGCTGATGCAGATAAAAGCTTCTTCCGAAATACGTCAGATGGTATGAGTTCGGAATATTCAGTCCAGTCGTATTTATTTCAGAATATTCTTTTGTATTCAGGTTTAGTTTTGAAATCAGTTTTTTATCAGGCTGATACTGGCAGAGAATGAATTGTTGCTGTCTGTTTTTTGCCAGAGCAAACTGTCCTCTTGGTTTTACCGAAATATCTTCGATCAGCACTTCACATCCATGGTATGTTTTGTAATAATCATAGGAGTTCCGGTCATAATAATTATCGGAAAGATACGTTTTCAGCAACTGCTTTTTGGAACTTAAAATATAAAATTCCCCTTCATATAAAAACTGGGCTATTTTATTGGAAGGCGTTGGAAACAGGATCGGATAATTCTGTGGAAGATCTGTTTTCTTACCATTAACGGTAGTCGCTTTAAGTTTACGCTGAGGTGGGTTCGCCCACAATTCCTGGAGCGGAAGTTTTATCTTCTGGATATGTTTCCGGGCTCCTTTATGATGCTTATAAAAATTCAGTTCTCCGTCTGATGAGGTCGTGATCAGGAATTTAAGTCGGTCTCTGTTTTCGTGGATTACTTTTCTGATCTTTTCGTCAGCTAAATTTTCCTGATGGGTAATAAAGAAAACTTCAATATCTTTTTCGGTATGTTCTTCATTGAAAAACTTGCCCAATGCTTCTGACACTTCGAGAACCGGACTCACCTGATTCAGATTTTCAATAACATCTTCCGTTTTGTCGAGAGATATAGGTAATCCAGCCTGCCCCATAGCAAAAACCTTACATTCTGAATGGGCTTTTGGATGACGGATCACAGCAATAGCCGACGCAAAAGCCAATACTTTTGGAGTACCCCAGTTCCTCAGGGAGGTATCAACTAGAATGACGCGTTCAAAAATATTTTCTTCCGGCGGTATTTCTCTCTGGATGTATAGTGCTTCGTTATTGGCAATACGATTCATGAACACCTCATCTTCATTCGCAAATTCGGAAAGCAGCATTCTGTGAAGATCGCCTTTATTGGCCATATCGGAAATTCCCCCGATGGGCTGTTCTCCCGGGGATAAATGACGCATAGGTATTCTAAGTCCGCTCCAAATCCTCTTTATCAGGCTTCCTACCTGGAATGTTTTTGGTTCTTCTATGAGCTGCTGGATAAAATCCTTATCGGTTTCTACGGTGATTTCTTCCTCTACGACTTCGTCATCCAGTTCAGGTTCATCAATATGATCCCGCATAGCATCAATGATAGACTGGACGGTAGGGAATTTTTCATTTAACAGCTGTAATGCGCTCAGGTCTCTGTTGATCGCCGATGGTCCTGCATATTTTTTTTCGGCACTTGCTGCCAGCATATGAGGTCTTTTGTAGTAGATGTTGAGAATCATTTCTGCTTTGCCGGGAGCTATTCTGTTGTGGGCATCCTGGAAAAGGGTCTGAAGCAATATAATTCTGTTCTGTCCGTACTTATAGACTTTATTTAATGATTTGATCTTTTCAAGGAACTCAATACTCTTGTCAGCGGTGAAATCAAAATTTCCAATGCTGTGAAAAGTAGCGGTATGTTTCATTGGGCCTGCGAAATCTGTGTATCCATCCTGCATGGCATATAAAACCATGAGTAATGCTCCAAAAGGAGGCCATCCCTGCGGCTGAAGTTCTTTCAGGATTTCCATGATGTAAGGCCTGTAAGCTATAGCCCCAACCCCGGGAATCGAGATAAGATTGTAGTCATGGTATCCGGAATCACCGGCGATATCCTCGTCGGTTTCCCACTCCCAAAAGTAGTTTTCGTATGATTGGAAATATTCGTTCAGATCCATTCTTTTGTTTTTTCAGTAAGACGGAATGAGCTTACAGAAAGTTTCCGGAAATTTTCTTTCTTAATGGGAAGATAGGTTCCGTCTTCGTTCCATAACAGCCATTTGTCCGACATTTTGTTATATTGCTGCTGCAGGAGTGAACTCAGATTTTTAAATTCGAAATCAAAACCTGAAGGCAAAAGATGACCGTCTCTGGTCCAGTAGGTTTTTCCGGGCAGGCTCAACAGCGGTGTTCCGAGAAACAATGCTTTATCGTCAATCACTGTCCATTCTATTTTATCCAGTTTGAAATTCGGCTGTGCAGGAATACTGTCTTTAATTTCTGTTATTGAGCTTAAGAGTGATACAGCAGGATATTCTTCATTCCCCGGTTTCAATCTGACTTCCACTTTTTCGCTGATCCCAAAATAATTGTTGTTGGAAGCAGGAAACGTAAGTCGTAATGCTTTATCTATAGGTGACCAAAGCAAAGCTGTTCTCATCTTTTTGCTGGGTACCAGTGCTTCTTTTTTAAACAAAAGTCCGTTGCGCAGTTCGTACAGAATAAAGTTTGGTAGCTGCCGGATATCTGCGGATACAGCCTGTTCTTCGGTAAAACCCTTCAGCCAAACCGTATCGTCGTCTACTGCAATCTGTACATTTTTCCAGTCCCGAATAGCGCCCAGAAAATCTTCATTGGCCCGCGGAAGTTCTGCCCAGAATTCTTTTACACACTTTGAAGGATCTTCTGCCATAAGCTTTCAATTTCTTGCTGAATATATTGCTTCTGCTCAGGATTTCTGATCCAGTTGCATCGGGTCTGCAGGTATCTTAATTTATCTTTGATCACATTCTGTTCTTCAAAACTCAGCATTCCGCTGTTCCATTTTTCCACCAGGATTTTTACATCCTTCATGACTTCCTCCGGATTGGGAGTTTTATTCTGCATGGCTTGTGGATGGGAGTTTGGATGATCATCTTTTTCAATGGTTCTGTTGATAATGCCTTCAAGAATCTCGATTTGTTCTTCAGTATCCCAGATATGTTTCAGGACCCACAGGTCTGAAAGTACGGCTTCATTTCTTCCGCAGATCAGGGCACTGGCCGCAATCAGGTTCTGAAGTTTTACGGCTCTACGGTCCGAAATCGCAATTCCGGTATTTCTCAGGCTGATGATGGTATTTAAATACACTTCATAGATGGGTCTGAGGTCTATGGTTTTACACAGGTTTTGCAGTTCCCTGATTTCATCTGCAAGAATTTCGGGAATTTCCGTCTCGGTTTCATTTTCTAATTTTCTTCCGGCAATAAGAACTTGCTGCAGCAACTCAGGATTTACATAATCGACATTAATCCTCACCAGAAAACGGTCAAACAATGCATTTAAAGATTCATCTTCTGGAAGAACATTACTGGCTCCCACAAACATAAGGGCTGGGAGTTGTTTCGTTTCTTTTCCTCTTTTGAATATTTTTTCGTTGAGGGCAGTCAGAAGTGAATTCAGGATGGCCGAGTTGGCATTGAATATTTCGTCCAGAAAAACCAATGAAGCTTCCGGCATCATGCCTTCCGTATTCGTAAGAAGTTCACCTTCTTTTAATTTTCTGATGTCAAAAGGCCCGAAAATTTCGTTGGGCTCTGTGAAACGGGTCAGCAAATATTCAAAGTTTTTGCCATCTTTCACTGTTTTGGACAGCGTTCTTACAATCGCAGATTTTGCGGTTCCCGGTGGTCCGTATAAAAACGCGTTTTCTTTGGCCAGAAGACATATTCCCAGCAGGTCTACGACATCATTTTTTCCTACGAAGGTGTCTTTTACGTAGTTGAGAACGGTATTGAGTTTTGTGATATTTTGAGTCATTAGTATTTATTTAATGAAAAATCTTAACAGTAAAAAGTATATAAATCCAATTACAATCAGTGAAAGAATAAGATCAATATAAAAAGTAAATGGAAGTTCTAGAAATTTAAAGCCTACAACAAAGTATCCAACTATTATCACAAGGCCCATAAGCGCCGATAGGAAGGAATACAGTGAGGAAATCATCATGACCAGTGAGATAAAAACAAAATATATTCCCACACTTAAAAAAATAAAAAAATGCTTCCCGTATGCGGTGTATTGGCTGTGAATAAAATTTACAAACCCAGAAAAGTCATTCTTTCCTGAAAACAGCAGCCAGATATGGGTTCCGAAATCTTTAAAAATCACAAGGGGATCATACCCTGAAATCCAAATGACAGCAACAATTAAAACGGTGAGCATAGTTCCCATTATTCCATGAAAAATAAAGGCATTTTTCATAGTCCGCTTATCATATTTCTTCAGTTCATCATCATTAGGCCCCACATCCTCTCCTGAATCTGTTTTCACAAGGCTGGAAAGGGGAATATAGCCAAACTTAATTCTGAGATCATTTTTTATGGTATAAGCATACAAGGGTTTTGAAAAGGACATGAACATCCAAATCTCATTCACTTTCGTTTTAAACATCAAAATATTGGCATAATATGCCAAAATACAGAACACAAAAAAGTAGGAAGCAACTATTCCTCCTAATGCAACTGCAGTATTAATCTCCATGGGCAACTATTTTTAAATCCCGCCAGTAAACATCCTTATGAAGTCCAAAATCTGCCATAAGCAATTTATTAATATAGGGAATTTCTGCCAGCGAATAGGCCTTCTTTTCAACGATCCTTTCCAGATATAATTTTCGGTATGTTTTGTCCTGAAGCTCCTTTTCCCAGTCGATTTTCTCCAGATTCAGCGGATATCCGATTCCGGAATAATGAAACTGCGTGAGAATATCTTCCAGAATTTTCACCAATGGATCATAAGGATCTGCAGTCTGTAAAACGGAAGTAATCTGTGGCAGAAACCTCAGGGATAAATCTGCAGATAAGATGGTAGAAACATCAGCGGTTATTTTCATTCTCGGGATCAGTTTATCCAGATCTTTTGATGTATTTTCCCGGATAAGATAGAGCTGAGCACTGTGGTACAGGACTTTTGCTCCCCAAACTGCAGCTTCTTTATCACAATGTATAGCTGTGGATAAAAATTCCAGTCTCTCTTTTTCGAACTCTGCTTCGAAATAATCTCCTGCTTCCTGCTCTTCTTTTTTAGAAATTTCCTGCAGGTTTGAAAATACAGTAATGGACCCGCTGTTTCGCAGCAGAAAAATAGTGTCTAGAAATGGGGATCTGGTTTCCATCATCTAACAAAAATAAAACTATTTCGCAGAGAATAAAATTTTTATATGAATGATTGACAGTTAAATAATATTTGGGATGAATTATTTATAAATATATTGATTCAATTAATGATAAAAGTCTTTTTTCTGTTTTTCAGCTCTCGCGGATTGGGCAGATGATGGAGATCATTGCGTTGGTTTAATTTAAACCTCATAGGTTTTGGAAACCTATGAGGTTGGTTTGGGGAATTTATGCTTAGAAAACTTAGGATATTGAGCTACAAATCTTTATAAATTTCAATCTAAAAGTTGCTATCTTTGTCCCTTCAAAATAACATTATGAGTATTCACATCAGTGCAAAAAAAGGAGAAATTGCTAAAGTAGTATTGCAGCCGGGGGATCCGCTTCGTGCACAATATATTGCTGAAAATTATTTGGAAAATGCTAAACTGGTAAGCAAAACAAGAGGAATCTTTTATTATACAGGTCTTTATAAAGGAAAAGAGATCAGTGTAGGTGCCAGCGGAATGGGCTTTCCGAGTATCGGGATCTATTCTTTTGAATTATTTACGGAGTATGAAGTAGATACGATCATCAGAATCGGAACCTGCGGAGCTTACACGACGGACCTTAAGCTTTTTGATATTTTAAATATTGAAAATGCGGCCAGCGAAAGTACGTATGCCAAATATGCATGGGAAATTGAAGATGAGATCCTTCCTCACCAGGGAAATATCTTTGGAACCATCAATGAAACGGCTCAGGAGCTTTCTTTAGCCACCAAAGCGATCAATGTACACAGCAGCGATATTTTCTACAGAAAAGATCAGAATATTCCTGCGATTGCTACGAAATACAACTGTCCGGCTGTAGAAATGGAAGCTTTCGGATTATTCGCAAATGCACAACATTTAGGGAAAAACGCAGCGACGATTCTTACGGTAACTGATATTATTCCTACCCACGAAAAAATTTCTGCTGACGAAAGAGAAAAAGCCCTTAAACCGATGATGGAACTGGCTTTGGAATCAGCAATAAAAAGTCTTTAATAAAACAAAAAGTTAAGCTGCAGTTTTGCAGTTTCGCCATAAAAAAGAGCTTTACTTCATCAGTAGAGCTCTTTTTTATAGTTTGAAAAAATTCCTGGCGGTTTCCGTGGTTTCCTCTGCAACTTCGGAAATACTGATTTTCTTCCAGTGAGCGATCGTCTGTGCCACATAGGGAAGGAAAGATGGTTCATTCCTGCGGTTCTGCATTCTCGGCATATTTTTCGGAAGCATGAACGGGGCATCTGTTTCGATCATCATCCGGTCGAGCGGCGTGTATCTGATCACTTCTTCCAGCTGTTTAAATCTTTTATCATCACTTATCGCACCTGTAAATCCTAAATAAAATCCTTTATCAAGATAAATTTTAGCTTCCTCCAAAGTTCCTGTAAAGCAATGAACAACTGCTTCGGGTAATCTGGAAAGGTATTCATCTGTAATTTCATTAAATCTTTTAAACGCTGATCTTTCATGAAGGAAAAGGGGTTTATTCACCTCAACAGCCAGTTCCAACTGGGCTCTGTAGCATTTTTCCTGAATGGGTCTGGGCGAGAAATCCCGGTCAAAATCCAATCCGCATTCTCCTACCGAGACTACGTGATCCAATTTCAAAAGATTCCGAAGTTCCATGATGCTTTCCTGATTAAAAGATTTGGCGTCATGAGGATGAATCCCTGCTGTAGAAAATAGAATTTCGGGATATTCTTCTGCGATTTCAGCAGATTCTTTACTTCCCCGGATGCTTGTTCCGGTAAGGATCATTTGTTCTACGCCATTGTCCAGGGCGCGGTTGATCATTTCTTCGTGTTCGTTATAGAACTGTTTATTGGTCAGGTTAATGCCAATATCAATGTAGGTATTCATTTGTTTTTGTTTTGTTTTTGTTTATAAAATATCTAACAATGTTGGGTCCTTTCAAAACGTTTTTGAATTCTTTTTCAGAATAAAATCCTCTGACATCCGAACGCTTTACTCCGTTGAATTCTTTCGTTATTTTTACCCAGATTATTTTGTGTCTGGCTTTTATGGCTTTTTTCAATGTAAATGTTTCGCTTAACTGATCCTTGATGATTGTTTTTGCTGTCCTTCGCCATTTTTTATTACCATATTTTCTCAGTTCCTGAGAGATTTTTCCGTCTTCTCCGGCTCTGAAATCTCCTTTATTATAAGTATTTTTCATCCTTTATTCGCATTAAAAAGGGAGGCTAGCAGGATTCGAACCCGCATATCACATTAGCAGTGTGCGTTTTTCCGTTAAACTATTGCCTCCGTTTATTTGAAAATTTAAGAGTTTACTATGTTTTCATTGTTTTAGCTTTTAAAATAGAAACAGACAGGACCCGAACCTGCAACCTTCCGGTGAATGGAATGTTTTTCCAGTTAAACTACTGTTTCTTTAGTTATGCTTCCACTTCCAGCAGGCTGAAATATTCTGAAGCGGTGAGCGCTCTGGGAAAGCCGCGTGGCGTAATTTCCCTTTCCAGTTCACAGATCAGAAGATCGCCCTGTCTTTTCAGACACTTGATGTGTGGAATAATGTTTTCATGTATTCTGAACGTAGATGCGATGGCGGTGAGCGCATTTCCTTTATATTCCTGTTCTATCCAAAGCCAGTGTTCCTTTTCTGTGGAAGGGCACCAGCATTTTACGGCATAGGAATAATGATCTGTTTCACGCCAAGTATAAATTCCTAATTTTTTATTTTCAATTTTATACACTTCATAACAGTTGATTCTTAGGATCTGGGTTTTATTTCCGTTTTGATCGTATTCGTTGTAATTCAGTTCTGCTTCTTCTTCATTGATCTTTTCTGCTTCCAGACGCTTCATCAGATTTCCTACCCCTATATAATTAAAACAGAAGAGACGCAGATTTCTGTCTGTAGATTCGAAGAATTCTTCAAATTGTATGGTTTCCACCCCATTCCAGAGTTTTTCTATTTTTTCCAGAATTTTGGTAAAAAACGGCGTTTCAAACCTCGTCCACTGGCGTTCATATTCTCTCGTCATAAAGTTCTGAAAACTGCTGTGACGCAGCTTCAGGATAGAAACCAGTTTCCGGATGGTGTAATTCTGCTGATGAACCGCATAGTTGAAAGACGCTCCGGAAAGGATCAGTTTATCTTTGGAAAGATACATTCTGTCATTGATCTTAAAATAAATATTTTTAGCCAGATGTTCAAAATGATCGTCTTTCTGGTACAGATAAAAATTGATCTGTTTCAATGCCGGAAGTTGCGACCCGTTATGTCTTTCATCACCGAAAAAATTAATATACTCAAGAGATTTAAAATTAACTTTGAATGCATTGATCAGCCTTCCGTTGATTCTCTTAAGATTTTCAAATTCCAAAGAAGTATGCATCTCCAGATCCCCGACTTCCTGAATTTTAGGGGCAATCGTCTGGTGGGTTTTATACGTTCCTTTTACTTTTTCCAAAGATATAAAATGACAGGTTTCGCCCTGATTCTGAATATTTCCGTTCACATTTCTCAATAATGGAAACCTTACGCCTGAATTACGGTTAACAGAAATGCTGCCTGACGTTTCCAGCAATGGAAAATCTGCATAACAACCCTGTTCCAATAGAATATTTCCCGTGATTTCCTGAAGCACCGGAAAAGAAGCTTTTGTCTTTTCAAATCTGAGGTGTCCGACTATTTTTTTCAGTTCCGGAAAATCGTGTGTAAAATAATGCCCGGTTTTGTCACGGCATTCCATATTGATCTGTCCCTGAAGAAATTCAAGGTAGGGAAAAGATACATTTTTACCGTAAACATTAATCCTTCCACGGATTTCATAGTGTGGAATAATAATATCGTTCCCGAAAATATCGACATTGAAAACACCTTCTTTCGGAAGAAATTCCACTTCATACTGATGATTGATCGGGATAACAATTCTGGACTGCACCAGCTTTTTACCTCTTGCAATGACATTGGCTTTTTTAAGGGAAATATTTCCTCCTATCGTTGCCAGATTTTTAAAATCAAAATCAATGATGCATTTGAAATGACCTTTTACGGTTTCCAGTCCCCAGATTTGGGCAAAACAATGCAGGGTGAAGTTTTCTTCTACGATCTTAAGATTGGGAAGAGAACAGTCTGCAGCATCTATAGATAGAGATCCTTTGACTGTTTTCAGGTTCGGAAAGTGACATCCTTCTCCACGCAGAAGCAGGGTTCCGTTCAGTTCTTCAATGTCCCATGTGATGTTTCTGCCATATATTTCTACGGTCACAGGGTCATCAAAAGACGTCTCCGGAAGGTCTTCCGTGGAGAATACTTTATATCTTGTGATGGGATCAGTCGTATGCATTTTCTGTCAGTTGGGTTATGGGATTGTATTCCTGCTGGATGTATTTTACAAAATAGTCACTTTCTATACGAAGGATTTTATGTTCACCGTGAAAAATAAAGCCATCGCCATAGATTCTGAAAGTTTCCGTACTACCGTCTTTTTCAATAATCTTATATCCGGGTGCTTTCAGGGTATGCTGATTGCTTGTCTTTTCCAGACAGTATTCTTTATAAGTTTCGGTGTGTTCTTCTAAGTTGTTGATTTTTTCTCTTGCCTCTGAACTTTTTCTTAGGTAAGGCTTAATGTCAGATGATTCGGGAATATTCATGTTTTCTACAAAATGAAGGGTACTTTCCTGCGTGACAGGAACAACTGTTATTTCTTCAACGGGACCGTTTTCTCTAAAAAAATCAAATATCTTTTTCAACATGGCTTTTATTTTTTGATGATAAAAAACAGAAAGAAAATCGGATTCGAACCGATAATTCGCTTCTTAGAAGCTGGTTTTCTCCGGATTAAACTATTTCTTTCCTTATTATTCTCTGTGAAACGGCAGGATTCGAACCTGCGCCTCTGACTTGTCGACTCAGCGCTCTTCCATTGAGCTAACGTTTCTCCCTTTACCATGCATTTATTTTATAATTTTTCAGCAGTACTCCACTGTAATAATTTCCTTTTATTCCTTCAACGACCGGATGTAAAATTCGCGCCGCTCCGTCTACAGAATCCAGCGGCGGAATATATCCCTGCTCAAACTGCTTCTTTCGAAGACTTTCTTTGGCTCCTGTAGAAATCCATCCTACATCTACTGCACTCATGTAAATCTGATCGTTTTCAAATTCTTTTGCTGAGGTAAGCGTCATCATATTCAGAGCCGCCTTTGTCATATTCGTGTGCGGATGAAATACTGTTTTATTATCGTAGCTGAAAATACCTTCAGAAGAGGTCACATTGATGATAAATTTCTCCGAAAACGCTGAGTTTTTCATCAAAGGTTTCAGTTCTTTAATTAAAAAATAAGGCGCGATATGATTGATCAGATTCACCTCTACCAGTTCATACATAGAAACTTCTTCCAGTGTAGAATTCCAGCTTGTTTTTTCTCTGTTGTCGACAGGCTGTCCGAAACGGGTAAGTGCCACCGTCGTTTCGTCGTTCTGTGCATATTCAAGTTTTGCGATTTCGCTTGAAATTTCTGTCTGGTTCGGAAAAAGATTTGGAATATTTTTGAATTCAACTAACTTTTCCTTTTCACATTTGATGATCGGAAGATAATATTCATCAGGATATTTTATGGTTTGTGCTGCATTGTTGATCAGAATATCCAACGTATCAAAACGGGTTTTATAAAAATCTATAAAATCCTGGATTGCTTTCAGATTTCTCAGATCCAAACCATACACCCAGAGTTTTTCTTTCCAGTCTTCGTAATCTGCTTCCTGCTGCATCATATCCAGCGCCAGTGCCGGAAAACGGGTTGTCAAAACCAAATTGGCTCCGTTTCTCAACAATTTCAATGCGGTGGCCCATCCTACTTTCACTCTTCCTCCTGTCAGGATAACATTTCGTCCTTTTAGATTTGCCGTTTCAAAACGTCTTTCATAGTTTTCTGCGGCACATTTCGGGCAAAGTCTTGTGTAAAAAGAATGGGCATACTGATAGCTCTGGTTACAGCAGTAGCAGTTTTTCGGGATCTTAAGCGGAGTGAGTTTCGTCTCCTCTCTTTTATCATCATAGAAAGCTGAAGCTCCTGCCAATGCCTTTTGCATAAGAACAGCATCAGAACTCACCGCAAGATCATGAGATTTCATCATTGAATAATTTTCATGGCGGATCTGTTTTTTAGCATTCTTATGAATTTTCGTGATCAGTCCTGAAAATGTCTGATTGTCAGGATTGAGGAACGGATCATCTTTCAAGGCATTCAGAACCTTGAGACATATTTCCCATTCGTTTTGCGAAAATTTTTGATCTGAAAAATTCATAGCTTCAGTTTATATCTGCAAAATTATCTGTGCAGTACGCAATCTTTTTACGCACTGAAGATTTATCCGTTATTCGTTGATAAATTTTTCAAGAAAACCGATGAGCTTTTTACCGCCGTGGCTCCAACGGATTCCGTGACCTTCTTTTTCCCTGACTTCAAAAACAAGCTCATGTTTATAATGATAGAAAACATTCCACCAGGTTCTGTTGTCCAGAATATAGCTGATTTTCTCCATCACTTTTTCCTGTTTCTGCAGATTATTTCCTTTGATTTCGCCCCAGAACTGATCGTCCATTCTTCCGATATGTTTCTCCCAGGCTCTTTGTGCCATGGTAATTTCACTGTTAAAACTTTTCATGCAGGCTTCAAGCAATATCAGTTTTAAAGGCGGAACAGCATTTTCATCCCTGATGCTGGCAGAAGTCAGTCGTTGTCCCAGAATAGTAAGCCAGTGTTCAAAAGGAATTTTTTCTAAATGTAATGCTTTAACCTCATCGGAATTATTGCTTTGAAATATATTGATAAACAGTTCAAAGCTTTCTTTTCTGTCTGTTTTAATTTCTTCATTAAAATACGGGAGCTCTGATTCAAGAATGTTTTCCTGAAATTTGCAGATATTGCTTTCCATAGTCGCCAGATGTTCATCAGCAAGAACAGCCTTGTATTTTTCTGTCCAGGAATCTGAAATTAATGGGATATAAGGTGTAAACACATTCATTTTAAACCATTTTGATGAGATTAACCTCCAGTTTTTCCTCTGTAATCAAATGGGCAATTGTAAATCGTCAGCAAAAAGTAGACATTAGATATTAAAAAGTTAAGGAGTGTTTTCATAAAAAGAGTAATTTTAATTATGGCAACACCGAAAAAGAAACCGACCGAGAAATTCGTAAAAGATATTCGGCAGAACACCCGCAGAATATTCACTGCAGAGCAAAAGATTTTAATCGTGATGGAAGGTCTTCGAGCTGAGACTTCCGTAGCCGAACTTTGCAGGAACCATAATATTGCACAGTCGCAGTTTTATGCCTGGAACAAGGAGTTTATGGAAGCAGGAAAGAAGCGTCTCAATGGAGATATTGCTCGCGAGGCTACGAGTGATGAAGTATCAGATCTGAAGAAGGAAAACGCACGTTTGAAAGAGATCGTAGCTGATCTGGTCGTTCGCTATGATATTGTAAAAAAAAGTTTAGACAGGCTGGATTAATCGATAAATACAGGAAATATATGAGATTATCAGCAGCCGAGAAATACGAGATCATTCAAACGGTGACCAGGAGTGAAATCGGTGTGAAGCGAACCTTGGAAAGTTTTGGAATCGCCAGAAGTAGTTTTTACAAATGGTATAAAAGCTACCTCGAATACGGCTATGATGGCTTGGAAACTACGAAAAGAACAAACCATAGACAATGGAACAGCATTCCTGAAAGACAGAAAGATCTGGTGGTAGAGATCGCTTTGGAACACACCGAATTGTCTGCAAGGGAACTGGCCTACAAAATTACCGATGAGCAAGGTGTTTTTATTTCAGAATCCAGTGTTTACCGTATTTTAAAGCAAAGAGACTTAATCCCGGCACCGAATCATTTTCTTCTTTCGGCAGCAAATGAGTTCAAAGACAAAACTGAATTTGTGCATCAAATGTGGCAGACAGATTTTACCTATTTCAAGATCATTGGCTGGGGATGGTACTATCTGAGCACGATTTTGGACGATTATAGCCGCTACATCATTCACTGGGAGCTGTGCGACTCGATGAAGGCCGAAGATGTGAAACGAACGGTGGACACGGCCATTAAAAAAGCGAAATTAAAGACCAAAGCTAAACCGAAACTGCTCTCAGATAACGGTTCCTGCTACGTCTCCAGTGAACTGAAAACCTATCTTAGAGATAATGTAAAGATGAAGCAGGTTCACGGAAAACCAATGCATCCGCAGACCCAAGGTAAGATTGAACGTTATCACAGAACTATGAAAAACGTAGTGAAACTCAATCATTTTTATCACCCCGAGGAACTCATCCAAGCACTGGAGAAGTTTGTAGAAAACTACAATAACAAGCGCTATCACGAGTCGATAAATAACCTCACTCCAGCAGATGTGTACTTCGGAAGATCAGAACAGATTTTGGAAAAAAGAAAGCAAACAAAAGCGGAATCCATCCGAAAAAGAAGACAAATATATAATCAACAAAAATTAGTAAGTTTATAAACCGAAAATCCTCCTTAAGGATTTAAACTAAAATGTCTAAGTTGGTTTGAAGACGTACACTTAATTTTTTTATTTAAGAATTGATGAGCCTCGTCTACAAAAAGTATCAAAGGAGATGTTCTAAAAATATTTGTTCGAGACTTATTCAACAAATATCTACCTAACGAATTAGCTAAGATTTCTCTAACTTGAAAATTATATGGTACGTTTTCAAAACCAATCCTTAGTATATTTTTTCTAGGGTTAATTAAGAATTCTTCAATTTGGGAAATTAAATTTTTATTTGTGGAATCACCAAATCCAAACATTTGAGAATAATTGTTATCTGATATCACATTGTTTATACGCATAATAAGACTTGTGGCATTTCCATAATTTCTCTCATCTCGTGTTACTGACCATCTGTCATTGAAAATTTGATAACATTCATTACCTATTTGCTTATGAAGAATAGATATATCAAAGTTGTTAATTGTAAATTCTTCTACTATAGATTTATATTTGTAGTAAGCATTATTATAGGCTGCGGTAAAATTTCCTTGTTTTACAATCAATCCATTATTAATAATTACTTGCTGATCTCTATAAGTAAATAAATCATTATCTCCATTCTTACTATGTATTTTATTAGGAAGACTACTTAGTAGGCAATGTGCAACTTTCAAAGACTTAATTGCTTCTAATAATAATGGCTGTTGAACTTGGCCAGAAGGTCTGAATAGAACAAAAAAATCATTAATTGTAAGATTTTGGTATGGAAAATAGCTATCAGTAATCAGAACAGAATGATCAACATTTGGATGATCATCAAAGGTCGAATATTCACCTGTTGGATCCAGAATTATTGCCTTTGCTCCTGTTTCTATAATTCCCTCAATAAATTTACTAATTGAATAACTTTTCCCTCCACCAGTTGTACCCACAATTGCGCAATGTCTGCTAAAAATTGCTTGCAACGAAATATTAACAGGAACATTTTTATCATAAATTAAATTACCCAATTTAAATATAGGAGAACTATCTATGCTTTCAGAATTTACACCAAAAGTTTTAAAATGAGTTGAAAGAAATTCAGATGAACATATAAAAACTTTTGATCCTATTAATGGCATACTATTTATACCTTTTTCTATTTTACTTGGATTAAATAAATCAAATGATAAAAGGATTTCAATTTTCCCTACCGGATGGAATGCTTTGGTTGAAAAAGTTTTCTCACTCAATTCTAAACGCTCTTTTTCAGGTAACGAAATTTCTAGCATTTTACCTAAAAATCCTTTGTCCTCCCCTTCAATTACAATATAGTTCCCTACAAGTCCTCCTCTTAGTGACTCAGCATGATGAACAAAAGTTTTCATTAATACGGAGGAAGGAAAATGTATTTTAACAAATGACGGTGAAACAAAGTTGATATATCCTAGAAAGTGACTATGGTTAAAAGGACTATTGTTCATAAAATTAATTATTTGGGAGGTTAATCACTATCTGTTTACTATCTTCTTGATTATAAGATTTTAAATCTGGATAATTAATTGCAAAATCTTCAAATGTTTCAGCAACAATAGATATATTAGAATACTTTTTTGCAGCTTCTATCAAGGGTTTCAAATTTTCATTTGTTTCATCAATCCCCCTATTTATAATCATTAATTGAAAACTTGGATTTTGTTCTAAAGCTTCAATAATTGCAGTTACAATATGTTTATCACCAAAACTAAAACCTACTGTGATAAGAAAAACATTTTCTCTCCTTAAATTGGATTGAAATCTTGACATCATTTCAAAATAGGGAGCTTCATAAGAACTTTCATATTTTGACTGATGGGGATATATCATTAAGGGCTCTAAAGCATCATCTTTTTGTATTATTTTTTCATTTTCTCTATCCCAATTTAACGATCCATGTAATTTATATAGATGAAAAACCTTTTGAATAAAATTATCTTCTTCTTTTACTCTACTTTGATTTCTTGATACAATATCATAATCAAAATTTCTCCCACTAAATGTGCGTGGTTTGGAGAATGAAAAACCATCTATCACAACAAAATTACCTATACAAGCTGCTTGTTCAAACATTAAGTCATAATTCAATGTAAATAATTTGAATCGTGGTAAAGTAACTTTACGTTTAGTAACTTTATTTAATAAAAGAGTATGAGGTGCATTATCTGGTAAACTAAGGTCACATGCATTTTTAATAAAGTTTTTAATTTTATTTACACAGTCTTCAATATCAATATCTGTTTTTGGTATGAATGGTATTGCAGGAGTTGCTAACGAAAGAACCCGCTCTAAGTTCTTAATAATTTCACCATCAGGCCAAGTTTCATTATATCCTATTCTTTCAAGTAATTTACTAAATAAATCACTTGTCAATAAGTTTTCTGCATCATCCCATAAATCAGCCATAGATTTACCTATTTTACCATCTTTCCCCCATCCTATAGATGAACCAGCACCAGTTAAAAGTATCAAATTTTCAAACTGATTATTAAGTAACTGAGAATATTTTTTTCTTTTTGTTGCAATAGCATAATCGATTCTGTTATCAGTGGTATCATTAAATTCGTGCAATTTTCCGTCTATATATACCTTTACATCGTCTGCATCAATATCATCATAAGCAACAGAATTGTTGTTATTAAGTAATAATTGTTTCATGGTTTTGGGTTAGTTTTTAGTTTATTAATATCTACTCTTTGTCTTGTTCATATTTACTTATATGAATGTAATAAAAGATAAATTTAAAAGTAATGGATTATATTCTTGCAACTTTCTTGCAACAAAATAAAAAAAGACACTCACATTTCTGTAAGTGTCTGATTTTTAGTGGTCCCACCTGGGCTCGAACCAGGGACCACCTGATTATGAGATATGTTTTTTTGTATTTATTTTATTTTATTATAAATACATTTATATTTATAACACCTAATTATCAGCAACTTACATCCAATTTAATTTTATTATTCTATTGTTATTTCTTATATTTGTAGTACGAATGTTCGTCAAATGTTCGTCAAAATATATGACATCTTTTCAATTTACTTTAAAAAACGCACCAAAATCTAACGGTGAAAAAAGCATCATTATATCTTTTATAAAGGATAGAAAGAATACTTCTCTTTCTTTACAAAAGTCTTGTCGTGAAGATCAATGGAGCTTTGAAACAGAGCGTGTAAAAAAGAATCATCCGGATCATAATAAGCTTAATACATTCATAGAAAAGTATAAAATAATTATCGAACATATTATTGATCAATTTGAAGAAGAAAATATTCCTTATACCCTCCCCGACCTAATTAATAGAATAAAAACCTACAAAGGCAAAAACAAAACTTCTTCATATACAGAATTTCAGTTAGAAAATATTGAAAATTTAAAAAAATCTGATAAATTAGGCAGCGCCCAAATAGAAAAAGAAACTTTAAATTCTCTTCAAACTTTTTTCAACAAAAAAGATATTGGATTCAATGAAATCAATTATACTTCATTAAATAAATACGAAGCTTATTGTACAGAAAAAGGTAACAAAATGAGTACCTTGGGAATTCGGGTTAGAACTATACGAAATATTTTTAATAAAGCAATTAAAGCAAAAATTATTAAAGAAACTCAATATCCTTTCAAAGATTATAAGGTCTCAAAAATAAAAAGCAATAGTAAAAAAGAATTTCTAACCCAAGATGAAATACAACTTTTAAATGAATATGAAGCAGAAAATGCTAGAGAACAATTTGCAAAAGATATGTTTCTCTTCAGTTACTATTCGCGAGGAATAAATTTTATTGACATAATTAAACTTGAAAAAAAATCTATTTTCGGCAGTAATATAAATTATATCAGAACAAAGACAGGAGTTTCCATTAATTTTAAATTATCTGATAAAAACGATGAAATAATTAAAAGATATAGTTCTAACGTCGATTCATACTTCATTTTTAAAATTATTCAAAACAATAATACTGACATTGGTTATTTAAAAAATAAAAGCCACAAATATCTAAAGGAATTTGTCAATCCGCCTCTTAAAGATATTATTAAAAACCTTAAAATTAATAAAAACATCACATTTTATTGCGCAAGACATTCTTTTGCAACAGCATTGAAATTTAAAAACATTTCAATTGATATCATTAAAGAAGCCTTGGGACATAAAGACATACAGTCCACAATGGCTTACTTGAATACTTTACCAGATGCAAAGTTGGATAAAATCATTGAAGATATTATATTATAATATTCAATAATTATTTAATACTTCGGGTGTCATATTCCTGCATCTGAACATTTTGAGTACATTTTCTTTGTGAAGTTGAATCATAATCACAACGACCTTCAAAAATCACTTTGTTTTGCTTAACAAAATTGGTTGCAAATGCTATTCCTGCAAATATTAAAAGGATTGTTACTGATAAAATGAACTTTTTCATAATTAAAGTTTTTCTGATATAATACTTACTCTGTTAGATTTTTTAGTTTCTCTTTTTGAAACTATCATTATTCAACTATGCTATACTGAACTTTTCATTTCGATATGAAATAAAAACACCTACATTAAGCTGTCTTTTCATTGATTCATTCAATAAAAGATTGTGTTATGAGTTTGTAATCGCTTTGACAGAAGGCAGATTACTTTGGTAGGAAAATAGGTTGTCAGTTTTTCATTATTTTAGGATTTTTACAGCTAATAACCCTGATGGTTATTAGAATTCTGAAAACGAATTTAGAGGGCGATGAATTAAAAAAAAAGAAAAGCTTGCACTGATTTATAAATCGTACCAGTACGATTTATAAATCAGTTCATATAAATTAAATTAGTAAAGACGTTATATATTTTACAATATATCCGATTTTAAACTGTATATTAAAAATACAATACTAAATCTATTCAATTCCTTATATTTATATTTAATAAACTGAATTCGTGGCAAAACTGTAATCTTTGCTAATACTCTCGTTTAGTGAAATGGTTTTTTGGAATTAAATTGAAAATTTTTCGAAGCAATGGAATGTTAGTATTTCATTTTTATAAGCTTTCTGCTAGGAAGTAGAATATAGGAAATACTAAGTGCTACCTCGATCATCGAAACAGTATTTTTCATTCAATTTAAACGTTTTTCCTTTTGTAAGACCAAAAAAAATTATTAATTTGTACCATAGGAAAAATTATGGCAAAATTCATTCAGAACATTGTTGATGAAATTATTGATCAGTATCTTTTTGCAGACAAATCTTTAAGACCTTGGATTATAGGTTTTAGTGGCGGTAAAGATTCGACAGTAATGCTTCAATTTGTTTGGAAAGCACTACAACACATAAAACAACTTGCTCTTGTACCTTATAGAGAAATATACATTGTTTGTAATGATACGATGGTTGAAAACCCTGTAATTACAGAATATGTATATCGGGTTTTAGAAAAAATTGAGCAAGCTGCTGTCGAGCAAGATTTGCCAATTCGTGTGATAAAAACAATACCGAGATTAGAAGATTCTTTTTGGGTAAATTTGATTGGGAAAGGCTACCCAGCACCTAACAACGCATTCCGTTGGTGCACAGAAAGACTAAAAATAAAGCCAACTCAACGTTTTATTTTGGAGCAAATTGATGAATTTGGAGAGGCTGTTATATTGATTGGTACACGTTCGGCAGAATCTGCAAGTCGTGCAAAATCAATGAAAAAACACGCAATAAAAGGAAAACGTTTGAGCAAACATCCAACTCAGCCCAATACATTTATGTATGCCCCCATTCGACACCTATCCTTAGAGGAAGTTTGGTACACAATAAATACAATGCCCTCACCTTGGGGAGCAAGTAATGAAGAACTTTTTCAAATTTATTCTGATGCCAGTGCTGACGATTATGAATGTCCGACTGTTGTAACAGATAAGGAACATAAATCTTGTGGACAAAGTCGTTTTGGTTGTTGGACTTGTACCGTTGTGAAGCAAGACAAATCAATGTCAGCATTGATAGAAAATGGTTTAACTTGGCTTAAACCTCTTTTGCAATTAAGAAATGAGTTAGCAGAAGAACGAAATATCATTGAAAACAGAATGCCACAACGTAGAAATGGAACTGATGCAATAAATGGAATGGGTCCATATTATCCAAAATATCGTGCTTCGGTATTATTAAGATTGCTACAAGCGCAAAAAGAAGTTCAAAAAGACAAACCTCACGTTGAGTTAATTACAAATCAAGAACTAATTGCCATTCAAACCATTTGGTATCGTGATTTCGTATTTGATCAAAAAGTTTCGGAAATTTACCACAACGCCTATAAATCAGATTTGGATATGAAAGACCATAATGAGAAAAAAGAAAAAGAACTTGAATTGTTGAAAAAATCTTGTCAAGAAAATCCGCAAGATTTTGAGTTAATTCAAGAACTTCTCACTTTGCAAAAAAACAAATCTCTTCTTAACCGAAAAAGGGGATTGAAAGATGATATTGAAACACGAATAGAGGAATACTTAAAAAAAGAGCAGAAAGATGTTCATTAAAGAAATAGAACTAAATAACTTCCGGATTTATAAAGGCGTAAACAAAATTGAACTTTTACCAAAAGACAATAAGAATATCATTGTCGTAAGTGGTAAAAATGGATTTGGAAAAACCACCTTTTTAATGTCCTTGGTATGGTGTCTATATGGTAGGCAGATGGAAAAAGTTGATGAACTTTACCAAAAAGAAATTGGAGACAAAGGAGGTTATGGTAAGTATATTGGAAACAGCCTGAATAGATTAGCTAATGCAGAAGGAGATACAAAATTTTCCGTATCTGTAACATTTCGTGATGTCAAAATTCCCGAAATAACCTGTAATGAAATCAAAATTACAAGAAGTTACGATGTAAAAACAAGTACAAATGATAAGGTAGAAGTTCTTATCGATGGCTTTCAAAACGAATTGATTCAAGATTTAACGACTGATGGTAAACAAGATGGGGAAGAAATATTTATACGTGATTTTATTCTACCAATTGAAATTGCTAAATTTTTCTTTTTTGATGCTGAAAAAATTGTATCCCTTGCCGAAATTAATTCCCCGGAACAACGTAGATTACTAAGCAAAGCCTACACTGAAGTATTAGGAATTAAAAAATATGAAGATTTAAAAGACCAGCTTGAGAACATTCAAGATGAGTATAGAAAAAAATCAGCAAAGCCACAAGAGCGTCAAGAATTCAATGATATTGAAAATGATATAAAAAACAAACAAATTTCAATTGATGATATAGATTTACAGATTCAAGAATTAAATCAAGAAAAGATTGAAAAGCAGAGCGAATCTAATGAGATTCAAATGAAGTTGATTCAAGAAGGAAATATGATGACTCTCGAACAATTAAACATTCTAAAAAATGATGAGATTAGTTTAAATGAAAAAATCAATGAACTTCAAAATGATTTAAAAGATTTATTCGATTTAATTCCATTCGGTCTGGCAGGTGAAACTTTAATGGATGTCTCTAATCAATTGAGCGATGAAAAAAACCACAGAGAAAGCAAATATAAGCAAGAGGATGTAGGCGAAAAAACAAACCAAATTTTAGGTGATATTGAAAGCGCAAAAAAAGAATTTAATGGGTTTGTTGATGTTAAAGTGAGAGATTTTTATGAATTACAAATAAAAAATTTAATAAAAAAATATTTTTTCTCTGACATTCCAGAACTACCTGCAAGTTTTGTCTCTTTACACGATTTTTCAGATTCTGAAACAAATGAGTTAAATTCTCTTGTCAACAATTTAAAACATACATTTAAAAGTGTTTTCACAAAACTTAATGATGAATATTTGAGGTCTAAGAATGAATTAGATTCCATACGGAGGAAGATCAGAGCTGCCGAAAAAGATGCAGAAGATGAGTACATCTCCAAACTTAGAGAAGACAAAACACGCTTGGACAACAGGATTTTCACGATTGAAAAAGACATCTACGATTTGGGTGAAAGGACTGGCGCATTCAAAAATGAAATTAAAACTTTAAAACAGAGACAGGAAGAGTTGCGTAAAAAGATTGATGACTCAAGACGTTATTCTGAAAAAGACAAAAAAACTCAAGACTTAATACATAATTTAAAGGACTTCATCAAAGATTTCAAACTAACAACAAAGAAAAAGTTAGAAGAGAACGTTTTAAGTGAACTTAATATTTTAATGCATAAAAAAGGCTTTATCAAAAAAGTTGTTGTAGATATTAATCAAGCAGGAGATGATGTAGATATTAATTTGTATAATTCCAGAGATGAAAAAATTGACAAAGGTTCTCTTTCTATGGGCGAAAGGCAAATGTATGCGTCTGCATTGCTGAAAGCCTTAGTTGATGAATCGGACATTGAATTTCCAGTATTTATTGACTCTCCAATGCAAAAATTTGATAAAGACCATGCTGAAAATGTTATCAGAGAGTTTTATCCAAATGTCTCCAAACAAGTAATATTATTTCCATTAATTCATAAGGAATTAACAGAGGGTGAATTTGAATTATTGAAACCGAATATTAGCAGGGCATATATCATTCGCAATATTAGTACAGACGCATCGAACTTTGTTGAATCTGAACCAGAAAATTTAATTAATACATATAACGAACTGTATGCAAATTAATATTAGAACTTCCGAAGCCAATCAGGAAATAGTAAGAAAACTAACCTCTAGACTCCCTGTTGGTACTAAAGAAAATGTAATTGCAAGAATTGCCTTAGGATATTCTTTACAGAACGGAAAACGTTTTACTGTATCAGAGTTTAGTTTATATGATTCTAAAGGTAAAGAATACAAAGACCATATACTTTTTGATGCAAAATATAGGGATTTTTACATAGCCTTAGTTTGTCAGTATTATGGGATTTATAAAACAAATGATAATATTCCAAAATATATTAAACTGCACATTGACCACGGATTGGAATTGATGGATAATTTGTTTTCAAATAATAATAACTATACATTTTTAGACTTTTTGACGGAACATTTAGATAAAGGAATCTCTATGTTAGATACCGTTAAAGTAAGTTTAGATGCAGTTAAAAATAATAATCAAGGTATTGAAAAATCATATTTTTCTGAACCAATAAAAATTTTAATTGGAAATTATCTTGCAAATAAGTCCGAAGATGTTGTATTAAACTTCAATGATACAGGAATCTACAACAACAATCATATTGCAGTTGCTGGAAGTTCGGGAACTGGTAAGACCCAGTTTGCTTTGCAACTTTTAAGGGAAATTTCGGAAAAATCAAATCATCACGTCAATTTTATTTATCTTGATTTTAAAGGATTAAAAGATGATGACTTAGCAGAAATGCAACCTTTCTTTGAAAAGACTAAATCGCAGTTTATTGACGCTCCCAAAACTCCTTTCCCTGTAAATCCTTTGTCATTTATTGACAGTATTAATGATGTTAATAAACAAATGGGAATTGACAAGTTTGTTGATATTATTTGTAAATATTCAAATATCGGAATTAAACAAAGAGGTAAATTAAGAGAAGCAACAATAGAGGCTTTTCAGAAAATGAAACCTGGTGCTTATCCGAGTTTTTCTGAAATCAACGAGCAACTTTTGGAACTTGTTGGAGAGAAAAGAGATACGCTCACAGAAATCATTGATGAACTAAGTAGATATAATGTTTTCCAAGAAGATAAAAAAGTTAAGAATTTTCTTAACCAAAATATTTACTTGTCCCTATCTGGAGATTTATCTAATTCTGTAAGATTCACTTCATTATTTTTGATTATAAACTATATTTATAATGTCTTTATGAATATGGATAGTACGCCTACGGAAAATGGCTTTCGTGCTATGAGATATGTTCTTTTAATCGATGAGGCACACGTTATTTTCAAAGAAAAGAAATACCAAGATATTTTAGAGAAAATTTTACGTGAAGTTCGTTCTAAAGGTGTTTCCGTAGTTCTTTTATCACAAGGAATTGAAGAGTTCAACCAACCGACTTTTGATTTTTCGAGTATGTGTGAAATTTCGTTTTTATTAAATATAAAGGATAAAAACAACACAAAGGCAATTAATAAATTTTTAGGATTTAGTGAAAAAGATGGTTTGAAAGCATATAGAAGTCTTGAAAAGATTCAAAAAGGACAGGCTATTTCCAATATGAAAGAATTTCCGAAGGGTGAGTTGTTTGAGATTAAACAGTTTTATAATAGTTGATAGATTATGGCAGTATTAAATGTACAGGAAATAAATAACCATTTTATTGACAATCGCTATCTTTTAAATGTAATTCATCAACCAGATCTATGGAGTACACTTAATATTCCCCAGCTTCCCCAGCCAACAAAAGTCAAATTTGATGAAGATATTAAAGTTAATATGCCTCAAGCAATAAAAAACAATAAAGGTCTTTATATGTTTTTCTTAGAACCTTCGCATCCATTTGAGCCCATAATAAATCATCTGCTTTATATAGGAAGAGTAAGGGAAGGACAAACCAGTTTTAGTTTTTTCAAAAGATTTGATGAGTATAAAAATCAAATAGGAAATATAAACGGAAGTCTTAACAAAGTTTTACTCACAAATCTTTGGCCAGATTACACACACGTTTATTTTTACAGTCTAAACCATCTTACAGACGATGAAATTGCAAGAATTGAAGACGAAATAATAAAAAAAATAGTTCCACCACTCAATTCAAAGATTGGTGGTAAAACTGAACAATCTAGAAACTTATACTAAGAATACTATGATACACTTAGCCTGTCTTAGAGGGAATATCGGATACTGGACATACTACTCTACAGTTATCAAGATTAAGGATTTAGTTACCGACAATCGTGTTATTACTGTTTCAGAATCTGAAGAATTATATACTCAAAATATTAATCGAATTTTACAGAGAGAAATTAATCAAAGTAGAATAAAATCTTTGAAAAAATATATCAAAGAAAATGATGAACGTTTCTTTAGCAGTTTAATTGTAGCCGTTCATAAAGGAAGCCCCAAATGGTCTGATATTGATTTATTTGAAAGAATTGAAATCGACGGTAGTGAAATTAACCAAGAACAAGTTAATTTTTTGGGAAGCAAATTTGGTATCTTATCTCTAAATGGAGATGAAGAAATATTTGCATTAGATGGACAGCACCGTTTAAAGGGTTTACGAAAAGCCTATGAAGAAGATGAGACTATTGAAGACCTTGAAATTCCTGTAATATTTGTAATTCACAATCATAACCAAGTTGAAAAGACAAGGCGTTTATTTACTGTACTAAATAAATATGCTGAAAAACCTAAAGGTGCAGAATTGATAATTCTTGACGAAGATGATGTTGCAGCCATAAACACTAGAAGATTAGTCATTGAACATCCTATTTTATCCAAGCCTAATGCATTATCTTCTTCGAAATCCGGTGCTATTCCCACAAATGATAATAAGTCATTTACGACATTAGTTACTTTATATAGTATCAATAAGAAGCTATATTCTCAAAACGCTTCATACTATACTGTGAGGCCTGCTGATGATATAATTGAAAGTCTATATCAAAAATCTGTCGCTTTTTGGAATACTTTATTTGAAGTTTTCCCTGAATTAATAAATTATACTGACGAAGTGGAAAATTTAACAATAAACGAAAAACCAATTCTAAGAAATGATAATTCAGGGGGAAGTTTGCTATTAAGACCAGTTGGGCAGGAATTGATTGCTAACGCTTATACAAAGTTCCTGGCAAATGAATTGCCTGAATTTAAAAGAAAGCTTCGGCTTATTGATTTTAATTTAAGTGGAAATATTTGGAAATACATTTTTTGGAATGAAAAAATGCTTGGCAAGGAAGCTAAACTTAAAAATAATTTATTGTTATTTTTATTAGGAAAACATACTGATGTAAATATACATAGGGAAATGACAAGAGTATATAACTTAAATAATCAAGAGTATCAAAATCATATTGAACAAATTTGATTTTTTTGGAGGACAATCATTGTACATATATCTGACAAATTAGCAATGAAATTTGGAATAAGTCGAACTTCGAAAAAAGTAGCAAATTCCATTATTTTAAGATTAATAGCCGTTATATTGCAAATTTCATTGGCATTGACAGTAAGAAAAAGTCAAATCTTTAGTATTATTATTCCAAAATTATATTTTCACGCTTCATTTTTCTATACTCCCAAGGTGAAACAGCATTATCATCCTGCCATAGACCTAATTTGTTCAGTTTGGCTTCCTGCTCTAAATCACCCAAAGATTTATCTTTGGAAAAGTGGTAATACCACCACCCTAGTCCTGCTTTGATGATTTCAGCAGAAAGATACTTTTCATTATCATAATAGACCTTGGCAATAGTCCGTCCATAACGGTCGGTATCGGTTTCAATAAATGAAATTTGCTTTCCGAAAACCTGTTCGGAAGTAAATTGCTTTGCATTTTTTCCAAAAGGCTGTCCGCTTTCAGGGCAATCCACTTCTGCCAGCCGGAGCTTTTTTTGGATATTGCCATCCAAAAGTACGGTAATCGTGTCACCGTCCGTAATAGCTACAACTTTTGATACTGTCTGAGAAAAAACACTAAGTGGTAATAGTAGGATTAAAAATATCAGTTTTCTCATCAATTATTTTTTTAAGCTGTCCTTCACAATTTGTATATCGTTTTTTAAAGATAAAAACATTGACTGTATTTCCATAGGGACAGGATTTAAAAGTCCCAGATCATCTTTATTGATACTACACTCATATTCCCAGATCTCCAGAACATCTGCCCACTCAATTTCATAGGGATCATAAAAGCTATTGTCAAAACTCACCAAAGTACCGTATTGATTTTGATCTGTATAGCGTTTGTATACAAATCCTTCACGAGTAACAAAAAAATAAGATTTCCCTTTTTTGAGGTCATTTCTACTCTCCACATATTTTCCCACAAAATATGTGGAATCATTATAAGGGGGCATTGAATCTCCACCAGCAGGAAACGCCCTGTATTTTCCATTGTGTAAAAAAGGTAATGACATATATTGAAGGTTTCCGATATATTCCGGATCGTTGTAACCGTTAAGATATCCCATTGAAGCTTTGTGAGGAACAATTTCAATTTTATTCTCGCCGGCTTCATCAACCAATATGGGCAAAACACTTCGATTATTCGGTAGCTCTATCATATCCTCTCTAGAATATTTTCTGAGATCTACTGTAAGCAGCAAGTCAGTACTAACTTGATAATAACGAGAAATTGCTAATAGCACATCTAATGGAGGGGCTGTTTTTCCAGTCTCATATTTAGCATAAGAATCTCTTGAAACAACCAACTTCTCAGCAATTTTTTCTTGTGTCATTTTAGGAATCTGCATCCTTAAATACAGGATGTTATCTGATAAAATAGATAGCGTAGACATTTTGTGAATATTAATCACAACAAATGTAATGATATTTGTGAAAAATGTTACCAAATTTGTTGAATAATTTAATAGTAATGACTCGCTCAATTGTACATATGGATCTGGACACCTATTTTGTGTCCTGTGAAAGGCTGAAAAATCCCAGCTTAAAAGGAGTTCCACTTATCATTGGTGGTGGGGACAGAGGTGTCGTGGCATCGTGTTCTTACGAAACCAGATATTTTGGAGTAAGAAGTGCAATGCCAATCAAAATGGCTTTGAGATTATGCCCTGAAGCAAAAGTTATCAAAGGAGATATGGAAATGTATTCCAATATGTCCCATACCGTAACTGAAATTATTCAGGAGAAAGTCCCGGTTTTGGAGAAAGCAAGTATAGATGAATTTTATATGGATCTGTCCGGAATGGATAAATTTTTCGGATGCTATCAATGGACGACTGAAATTGCAGAATCTGTTTCCAAAAATACAGGATTGCCTATCAGCTTTGCACTATCGACCAATAAAACAGTTTCAAAAATCGGAACCGGAGAATCAAAACCAATAGGGAGGTTTGAGATTCAAGAACAAAATGTAAAATCTTTTTTAAATCCTCTGTCCATTAAGAAAATTCCGATGGTCGGAAATGTAACCTTTCAATTGCTTTCCCGGATTGGTATTAGAAATATCCAAAGCCTATCCGAAATGCCCGTAGACGTTTTGCATCAGCTTTTAGGAAAAAATGGTTCGGAGTTATGGAAAAAAGCCAATGGGATCGATGAAACTCCCGTTATTCCATATTCAGAAAGAAAATCTATTTCAAAGGAACATACATTTACACAAGACACCATTGATATTTCAGGCATTAAAAGTTTACTGTCAGGAATGGTTGAACAATTATGTTTTCAACTCCGGAAAGAAAAATGGCTGACATCGGCTGTCGTCATAAAAATTAGGTACTCTAATTTTGATACAGAAACCAAACAATGCAAAGTTCCTTATACTTCTTCTGACCATATCCTGCTACAATATGCATTTGAACTTTTGGCTAAGGCTTATACCAGGAGGATGAGAATTCGTCTGATCGGAATAAAATTTACAGGTTTGGTCAACGGATGCCACCAGATGAATTTGTTTGAAGATACTGAAGAACTTATTAGTCTTTATCAGACAATGGATAAAATAAAAATGAGATTCGGCGCTACCAGTGTCGGGAGGGCATCGGGACTCATAATAAAATAACTGCCATTATGTTTGTGAACTGCCACTCTTATCATAGTCTTCGATACGGAACAATTTCTGTAGAGGAATTGGTTCAGCAATGTGTTGAGCTGGGTATCGAGGTGGCTGCATTGACCGATATCAATACGATCACCGGAATTTACGAATTTCATAAGTTGTGCTTACAGCATCATATCAAACCCGTTGTTGGTGTTGAGATAAGAAAAGAAAACCTCTTGTATTATATCTGCTTAGCAAAAAGCAGAACTGGAATTTCAGAAATCAACAGGCTTCTTACCGTGCATAATTGCGATGGGAAAGAACTTCCTAAATATCATCCGAATTTTACCGATGTGACGGTCATTTATCCTTTAAATGATTTTCCTCCAAAACTTAATCGGAATGAATACATTGGGATAAGACCCGAGGAAATCAATCTTTTAGTGAATCCGTCATTAGCAAAATATTTTCATAAAATGGTCATTTTAAAGCCTGTCACATTTACGACTAAAAGAGAATACCATCTTCACCGGATTTTACGTGCTATTGATCGCAATACTTTGGTTACAAAATTAGAGGTTAATGATTATTGTAAAAATAATGAGAAATTTGTTCCGCCTGCTGAATTGCTGAAAGCCTTTCAACAGTATCCTGAAATCACCCAAAATACAAAGCGGATATTAGAAGAATGCTATTTTGAGCTTGATTGTTCAACTCCAAAAAATAAAAAGCATTTTACCGACAGCAAAGAAAATGATTTTAAGTTATTAAAAGTGCTGGCATATAAAGGACTTGCAATAAGATATCCAGATGATGACGGCACAGCTCAAGCCAGAGCGGAAAAAGAATTAGGCGTGATCGACCAATTGAACTTTAGTGCTTATTTCCTTATAACCTGGGATATTATCCAGTATAGCAATAGAATGGGATTTATGCACGTTGGGAGAGGTAGCGGGGCCAACAGTATCATTGCCTATTGTCTTGGCATTACTGACATCTGTCCACTCGAACTGGATCTTTATTTTGAACGCTTCCTCAATTTGAACCGTAAATCACCACCTGATTTTGATATTGACTGGAGTTGGCACGACAGAGACACCATATTGCAATATATTTTTGATAAATACGGAAAAGACCACGTTGCATTTTGCGGAACGAATGTACAGTTCAAATACAAATCAATTTTCCGGGAGGTTGGAAAAGCATTTGGGCTACCGAAAGAGGAACTGGATATATTGGCCCCCAAGCCTATTGAGCAGCACGATAATAATTCCGTTACCAGAATGGTTTATAAGTATGGAAAATTGTTGGAAAAATTTCCCAATCAAAGGAGTATGCACAGTTGCGGAATTTTAATTTCCGAGGAACCCATTACTAATTTCACCGCATTGGAAATGCCTCCAAAGGGATTTCCGATTGTTCAGTTCGATATGCACGTTTCCGAAGAGATAGGATTTGAGAAATTCGATATCCTTTCCCAGAGAGGTTTAGGAACGATAAATGACGCTGTGAAATTGATTGAGGAAAAACGTGGCATAAAGGTAGACATAAGGGATGTGAGAATCTCCAAAAATGAAGAAAAATGCAATGAATACTTAAGCAAAGGAAAAACAATCGGCTGCTTTTATATTGAAAGTCCTGCAATGAGAGGACTGCTCCGCAGGTTGAAATGTGATAATTATAAAGTGCTGGTAGCTGCTTCATCTATTATCAGACCGGGAGTTGCCCAAAGCGGAATGATGAAAGAATATATATTCCGGCACAACAACCCTGATAAGTTTGAATATTTCCACGAGGTCTTTAAAAAGGAACTTGGTGAAACTTACGGCATAATGGTCTATCAAGAGGATGTTATTAAAATTGCGTTGCATTTTGGTGGATTAACACCTGCAGATGGGGATGTGTTGCGAAGAGCAATGAGTGGCAAGGGAAGGTCTTTATCTGCGTTGCAAAAAGTGAAAGACCATTTTTTTGAATCGTGCACAAAGATTGGACATCCGGAACAATTATCCAAAGAAGTATACAGACAAATTGAATCGTTTGCCGGCTACTCCTTTTGTAAAGCCCACTCCGCATCCTATGCTGTTGAAAGTTACCAAAGCCTATATCTGAAAGTGTACTACCCTATTGAATTTATGGTATCTGCAATCAATAATGGTGGTGGTTTTTACCGACCGGAGGTCTATGTTCACGAAGCCAGAATGTCAGGAGCTGTTATCCTTAATCCCTGTGTCAATCAGAGTGAGTGCAAAACTACTCTTTATGGAAAAGATGTCTATCTCGGACTGATGCACATTGAGAAATTGGAGAGCAAAACTGCTCATTTAATTCCTGAGGAAAGAAAAACAAATGGGGATTATTTATCATTGGAAAACTTTGTCAAAAGAGTCCCTATCGGTATTGAGACATTGCATATACTAATTTTCATCGGAGCTTTCCGGTTTACAGGAAAGCAAAAGCACGAACTCCTGATAGAAGCAAGATTCTTGTTGGCAGGAAAAAAGACTGATTACAGGCATTTGACATTGTTTGAGGAACCCCAGAAAAATTATAAACTACCCAAAGTACAAAGACACCCTTTTGAAGATGCCTTTGATGAAATTGAAATTTTGGGGTTCCCAGTTTCTTTCAGTCCATTCGATATGCTTCAGACAAAATACAAGGGGAGCGTAATGGCAAAGGAATTGACGAAATACCACAAAAAACAGGTAAAGATGTTAGCTTACCTGATTTCCCGAAAGCAAGTTCCCACCAAGAGGGGGACAATGTATTTCGGAACGTGGATCGATGCGGAGGGAGAGTACTTTGATACAGCTCATTTTCCTGATAACCTTTCCCGGTATCCATTCCAGGGAGGTGGATGCTATCTGTTGCTAGGGACCGTGGAGGTTGATTTTCACTTCCCCACTATTACTATAATGAAAATGGCAAAAATGCCATTCATTCCCGACCCGAGATATTCTTTGTATAAAGAAAAGGCTTACGATGCCTATAACAATATTCGCGAAGATGTCAGTATGACGTGGCGAAAACCTTATCCGCAGGAGCACGAAATAGGACTGCCCAGAATGAAGATGGAATAGAATGATAAGCAAAAAAAGTCGGCTCCGATTCTTGCATTGAATTTATTGAGACAGCCAATTATACCGTAATTTGTAAAGTAGATGTCAATTTTTGCTTTAGCTTGTTTATATTTGTACTATAAAATATTAATCTTAAAGTGTTTTTCTTTAAGTCCCACATTGAAAACTGGTAATTTTTAAGACTACGGGACAATAAGTAAGAACGCTCACGTTTTGGCGTGGGCGCTCGCTTATTCGTAGTCGGGTATACCAGTGCCTCAATGTCGGTAAGTGTAGTGTCCTACGCCTTTTTTTTGTAGCACTCCACAAAGTAAATACTGGAAATATGAGTGCTGACAACAAAAAAGATTCTTTCAATACAGCTTTTAATGACAATGCTGAAATCAGTCGTATTTCAGGACAGAAAATTATTGATATGACTAATCAATTCTATCTTGAAATGTCCAAAAATATCCTTTCAGAAAGGGAATATGAAATTCTGGAGAAAATACTTATTGATAAATGCCCTTTAGAGATTCTTTCTGAAAAATATAATGTGGGATTTGCATCTATAAGAAAGATTTACGAAAATGTATTTTATAAGGTAAAATCTGTTTCAGGGTTAATCAGGGAGATTGACCTGTTAAAAGAAAAAATAAATCCGCTCAGTAAAGAATTTATATCAGATTTTAAGGCTTCATCCGAAAATAGACCAAGGAAAACCGAACTCCAAAACAGAAATATCACCGCAAGTTCATTTCTTTTCAGCAGCAGACTTAGGAATATGCTAAACAAGATGGACATTGTGACCTTTAAAGATTTGACAGACATTCCTCTTACAGACTATCCAAAATATAGAGGCTTCAAGGGAAAATGTATGGAGGAATTCGTCCAGTTCATAGAATTTGAAAATCTTGAAGATGAATTTGAAGGCTTTTATGAATTTAAAAAGAAGACTGCCATATAGAACTATTTTGTTTAATAAAAATAAAGAGTATAAAATTCATTCTCATTTTTTTTTATATTTGAACTGCTTACCAATATCTAATAATTCCAACAAAAATAAAATGAAAAAAATACTACTTCTATCAGTCATATCAATCTATTCATTAGCATATAGCCAAGTCAATTGCGAAGCTCTCAAAAAGGAAAATGAAAATTTACAGTCGACGAATAAAATTTTGGGTTCAGAAAATGAATATCTTAAAAAGGTGCTTGATATTAACAAACCAATTCTTGAAACGGAAAAAGAAAATTCATCATTTAAAATAACAAAGGTTGTTGGAAATAAAACCGAAAAAAGCATAGCTATTTCATTTCTTATTGAAGCAAAAGATGAGAAGAAAAAAATGACGATTGAAGATGTTTTCGTCGTAGACATTGAAGGAAATGAATATAAAATTGATTTGTATAAATCCAGTAAGCCATATCCTGAGTTAGCATTGAATGTACCTGTCAAACTTACTTTTTCATTTAAAGATATACAAGGCGAACCTTTATTTATTAAAATTTTCAGGTTTAAAACCACTTCACAGCACGAAAGAAACACATTTGAAAAAACGAAATCGAATTTAGAATTTAGAGATATAAAAGTTGTCTGGAATTAATAATACTTTGAATATTAAAATTCAAGGTATTTAAATATAAAAACGCAACCTTTTTTCAAAAACATCTCAAGGAAAAGTATTAGCAATGTTTTAGAAATGTGGTTGCTCCACTTTCCGCAAAAATGCGTTTCCGACCAACGGGAGGAATTGCATTTTTGCCGCCCGATTTTCATCAGGCGGCTTTTTATAGTTTTATGGGTTGGGAATGGAAATTTTTTAGATTGAGAAAGAATCCCCTGTTTTCTGTCAGCCCATTGCGAAATAAATTCCAAAGCAACGAACACCCCATTTGTGCCAACGTAGAATTGATAAACAAATCCTGCTTTTCCAAAGCTTCTGCCAAACTGCAACTTGGTGTATCATCTTCGGTTTCTGATTGTTTAAGTAGTTCTCCGAATTCTTCCGTTACATAAGGAAGATGCGACACCGTTTCGTACTTCTCGGAATTAGGTTGCTGAATATTTCCAATGGTAGATAAAAGAATTTGCCCCGTATATTTACCGTTTCCAGCATCAATCCAATATTTAGCCTGATTTCTGTATAATCTCCTACCCTCTTTCAACTCGTTTAGAATATCAGCAATTTCAAATCGTGATTTAACATTATCAACACAAGAGATATAAATTGCAGATTGCATACTCTCGTGAATCCTACCCAAAGAATCTCTTTCAAACCTTCTGACTTCGGCTTTCCAATTCGTACCCGACCATCGGTTTTCCCGATTTATCAGTGTAACTGCCTTTGGCAATCCTACTTCACATTCTGCAAAACGCTGTCTGCCTTGGTTCGCTTCTGTGATTATATCGTCATCCCACAGCCGAACTTGTATTCCTGCATGTCCCAATTCAATCAAGGAATGGTTCATTTCCATCAAGGCGGTTAGGACTTTTGACCCTGTCCCGCCCCCTCCTATAAGGTTTACGGTAATAGGATTGGTCGGATATATAAGGCTGTCATCGGTAAAATGAACTTTTGATTTTTCTGAATATATCATTAGAGCAGATTTTTTAAGGTTAGATTTGAATTGATTAAGACCTCTGTCGGAAAAGCTTCTTTACTTTGAATTAAATTTTTCCACAGATTCACACAATTTCCATTTATCGGATTATGGCTGTTGACCAAATGACTGAAATAAGAATTGAAAAAATAGTCTTCCCATTTTTCCGTAAACTCTTCAAGAGATACAGAATTTTTAATATTCACATCGACTGTTCCCATACAAACGCTTCCGCTTTCATACACATTGAAAAAAGGAGCGTGAAAAAGGGGTGTCTCCGCATTCGGACGTTGGTTGTTCTCCAAAGCGAATATTTTCATCCCTTGCTTATTGGCACACCATACTAAAGGTGGTACGTTCGCTAATCCGTTTGGAATAGAAAGTTGCTCGGTAAATAATAACGGTCGTTCCTGTGATTTTGTGAACCATATCACTTTCCCATTATCGGATGCATCTGTAAAAAGTATGTTTTCAGAAATAATACCGCTCGGTCTTAGAAAATCTTTATCTTTTTTGTTTTGGATATTCAGCGTTTTTGATAGACGCTGTGCTTCCCTTACGGTCAAGGGATGTGCGTTAATGGGGTTTCCGTTACGGTCAATATCAAAATATTCAACGTAGCCATCGGGATTATAACCCTCTGTCTCATAAAAGACCAATGCTGATTTAGGATGGTATAGTGTTCCAAAATTATTGGTTATGTCGGTTTCTTCTTTTTCGGTTGTATGTACTGTATGTCTCATAATTTTGTATAATTTGAATTATTCAGTTTTGTGTATATTGATTAGTTGAGCAACCCACACAATTCGTTCAAGAGCTTAAACAGCCTATTTTCAAAATCAAGGTTTTTGTCGGTTAGATTGCTTCCGTCAAAGGATTTAAAAATCATTGGTTCTTGGGTTTCAGCATATTCATTGAACTCGTTATTTATGGTGTCCATCAGATTATCATAGATTAATCCTTCACTCTCGGCAAAAAATGAAATGTATTTATCCATTGCGATAACCGTTTCCTCATTGTAATAGTCATCTTCATCCACATCGTTGGACTTGACATTATTGTTATAATGAGCATTCCTGTATATGCTTTCATTAGGGTAATCACAATACAGTTGGAAGGCTTTTTCTGCCAATGCAAGGCACTCTTTTTCAAATCTGTCTTTTGGTCTAAAACCTTTCACTCGTTGCTCAAAAAAAAGAAGATTATGAGGGTCGGATATTTTCTGTCCCATTATATCTCCAATAATTTCAGCACTTTGAAGTTCTTTTTTGCCGTTGTGACTATCGTCCATTTCTTCGTCTTGCTCCATCCAATCGGTAAGCATTTCATATATCCCGTAGAGATACGTGCCTTCCTGTCTGTAATATGGTATGTCTGCAATTCTGTATAAGTAAGAGCAAACCGACAAGAGCAGGCAGGCTGCTTTTCTATGCGCCTTGTTTTTTAGTAACTGATAAAGGGGTCTAACAGGAACATAGTACAATATCGTTCCTGTGTTGCATCTTTCCTGGACAGCAAAACAGGTTTTACTTCCTTTTTCAATCACTCTGATGTTATCCCAATTTTCAGTCTTGCTTTTCAACTGTCTTTTAATATCCCAAAGGGAAAGGCTGATATTATAGGGGTAATTAAAATGCTGTGTCGGAATCGGAGTAATTTCATAATGCATTGCCAATTGAGAAAGGGACTTATAAAAATCCCTTTCTGTTTTAGCAGACTTACGTTTGCCTTGTTTTGCTGTTATTTCATTTTCTTTTAATTTCGGCATAAAGCAGGTTTTCAGAAAAGCATCGGAAGTTGGGACATAGGAACTGATTTCCGTTGGTCTTTCTGAACTTCCGAGCTGTTTTTCATCTGATTCATCCATTGTGCGTACTCTCTCAACTGTTGGTGCAGTCGTCTTTGCTTTTTTTCTTCGGGTGGTTGAATGGTTCCCGATATGGTCTTTCGTTGCATTCATTTTGGTTTTGGTTGTCTGTTGATAGTTGATTGGATGGGAATTTTTGCAAAATTGCAGTTGGCTGTAAGCAAACCGCAATATGCCTGTTACCCTTTCGTTCCCATTACACTTTCAAATTGGTATTCAACTGCATCATCTTTGATTTTCGGCGCTGAAATTTTTGAAGTGGTCAAAATCGGGTACGTGTTGGCGTAAAAATTCATTACGGATTCAACGCTCCATTTGGGTTCGGGGTCTGGAAGTTTGATTTCTTGTCCGTTATCTTTCAGTATAAAAACTCGTTCTAATAGTGTTGCAAGTAGCATAATTTTGATTTTTAAATTTGAGTTTCAGTTAAGTTCTCGGTGGGGTTTTCAGAGAAAAGACTTGGCGCAAAATGCCTTTCATATTCGTCCTGCTTTTTGCGGATATTCTCTGCATAGTCGGGATATTCCGATGCTTTTGGAAGTACAGACCACGCTTCTTTGTACTTGCCTTCTTTTTCGAGGTTTTCGGCTTTCTGCAAGGCATCTTTATATTTTTTGTCTTTAGCTTCCTTTTCTTTTTTCTCCTTGTCGTATTTTTCCTTTTCCATTGCCGACTTCTTCTTGGCTTCTTCAACCTGTTTCATAAAACTTTCCATATCCACCATCAATCCCGAAGCGGTTTGTAGCGGTATCGAAATATTTTCAAAAAATCCGTTGTCCAATTCCTCTGCCGTCCCCCTCAAATTAAGTGGTGGAATGAGTTTCCTTGCTTCATCCCCGCATTGCTCATTGTTGAGCAATACGGAAAGGACAAAACTGTTTTCTGTGGTCTGTCGGAGTGTGATTTGTAAATCTCCGGTAAGATTCAACTTGGCTATCTGTCTGAAAAAATTGGTTTGCATAATACTTTGATTTTAGAATTTAAATTTTAGATTTTCACTTTGAATCTTGAATCATTTTATCAATTCCCATAATGAAAATTCTTCTGTCCAAAATTCTTCACTCGTGTGTTTTCCGAAAGCATTGTAAATGGCGTTTCCACTTTTGAAAACCTGCATTTGGTAGCAATTCAGATTATTTTCAGGTTGCAACATTTTTTTCAAATCTTCTTTTTCCAATTCGATAAAAATCCTGCTACTCTCCGAAAGCCATTGTTTAACTTCGGGATATTTTTCTTCCGAAAACCTGAAAAACTCAACGTTGGTATCGGCATAGTTCAGCCACTTCAAATCATAATCGTTTTCGACTATTTTTACGGCTTCCAATCTTTTCTTTTGGGTTTGCTTCCAATCTTCTGTAATATGGATAATGGCAAAATCGCCATTATCCCATTCACTGTTCGTCATTGCTTTGATGAGCAGATATTCTGTTGCTGTGATTGATGTTTTCATTTGATTATTTTTGTTGAATTAATGGTTTTCATAAATGTATGTTCCGCTTAACTTTAGCGGTTCTGTTCCCTGTGTCATTCGTATTTCCGAATTGAAAATCTTTGAAAGATTTCTTGCATAGCGTATTGCTTTGGTTCTGTCACAATGGGTCTTATAATAGACTTCTATCGCTTCCCATCCTCTTCTATCCTTTCGGTGTTTCATCTGAAAATTAAACTGTGCTTCCATAATTCTGAATTCTTAGAATGGTAAATCGTCATCCGTGTCTTCTGCGAACACATTCGTTTTCTCTGATGTTTCGGTTGGCTTGACCTGTGCCTCCCATTTCTGCCCTCCGCCGTGTGATTTTATTTTTGAAGTATGGAAGTTCAGACCTGACTTTATTTCTCCGTCTTTTCCAATCCACGCACTCGAACTTGCTCTACCTGTCAATTCTACCAAAGTTCCTTTGGTAAGAATTTTTGCCACATTGGGACTTATCCAATAGGAACAATTGTAATAGGTGATCTGTTCTTTTATGTCGCCTTGTCTGGTCTTGTAGCTGTCATTGATGGCTACTGAAAAATTAACGACCTGTTTGTCGTTTTTCAAATTGTTGATTTCTGCGTTTTTGGTAACTCTACCGATAATTGTGTTCATAATACTTCGATTTTAATTGTTAATAATTAATTTTTTGGAGTTAATAATTTTGAGATTTCTGATTTTTAATTTCCTTATGGGCGGTTGTCCAAATTTTCATTACATTCTCATCTTCATTATGCCTTATTGTAATTTCAAATAAAAAGGGTACTTCTAATTCATTTTCTGAAAATTTCTTATCGATGCAGTGATAATATCTAATGTTTATCAGTTCTCTTTTTTCAAATAATTTTTCAATTTCTGTTATTGTAATTTTTCTTTTAATAGTAGTATTCATATTATTTTAATTTTTTAGTTGTTGGTTGAAATTTGAGAGTGATTTGATTTGGTATCGAGGACACTCGGCTCTTTTCTTTTTTACTTTTACCAGATTGGAAAAGCACTATTCTTTGTTGTTTTTATTTTGTTTTTTTCGTTGATTTCAAAGAGCGACTGCTATTAAATTGATTCGTATAACTGAGGTTCCGACTTTTTCTTTGCCGATGATTATAGGACAGTAGCAGCCACACAAAACCCGATTCAAGACCCGTAATAGAATACAGGCTTTGAATCGGGCTGGAAATCTTTTTGTCCGAAGGATTCAGGAGTGTCTGGAAAAATTATTGGAACAAAGTGGAAAGAATTTTTGTAGAAACCCAAAAAGATTTTTTTGAGTGAATGATACTGTGCTACATTTGCAACAGTAAAAAGTAAAAACCACAGTTAGGAGTGATTTGATGGGCGTTCTTTAAAATTGAAAAAAATAAAATCTAAAACAAAAAGGAACAGCTTTTTAAAATGTATTGGTAGAAAAACTCATTCTTTTTTATAGAAATGAAATTGCCTAAATTCTTGGGTAGAAATTATTTATTTTACTTATTGCAAACAAGAAACGATAATTGGAAATTGGACAATCTGGTCATTAATTGGACTGAAAATATGGATATGTAATTTCAGAATAGGTCCTATTTAACTTTGTTTTTGTACTGCCCGATTGCTTAGTGGCAATAGGTAATCGTATTTTTGATAAAGAATAAAAGGGTAAACTATTGAAGTTATTTGATAACACCTTCACTATGATTACAACCTGGATTTCGTAGTAATTTTTATGTAAGACAAATCAACTTATCCTTGAAAATGTAGACTTTATTATCCACCGGATTTATGATTTGGAGAAAACAAATAAAGAAAGAAGGGGAAAGTTTTATGGATAAAAGACTTATAACATTTTGTACACTTCTTAGGCAGAATAGACGAGCTACTCTTTAGTCACCCAATTGATGTGCAGCAAATTTACAATAACTCTTAAAATATGACTGGATTCATTTTATTCGATTTTCCTACTGTTTTCGAATAATTCGTGTAATTTATTTTGCAGCAATTTCTTATCTGGTAATTGTAACTTATATTCAGTAACCAATGTAGGGGACAGACTTCGACTTAATGCGTATTCTACCACTTCATTCTCTTTGTCTTTACATAATAGAATACCAATACTTGGTTTTTCGTTTTCCTTTTTCACATCACGATCTAATGCTTCCAAGTAGAAATTGAGTTGCCCTAAATGCTCAGGTTTAAATTTATCCGCCTTCAATTCAAATGCAACCAAACATTGCAAACCGCGATGATAAAATAATAGGTCAATATAAAAATCACTGTTGCCAACCTGCACCTTATATTCTTCATCAATATAGATAAAATCCCTTCCTAATTCAAGAATGAAATTTTTCATCTGCTGAATTAATCCTTTTTGAAGATCATTTTCACTGTGCGATTCCGGCAAATTCAGGAATTCAAAAATATAATTGTCCTTAAATGTGTTGGCAATATCAGCGTGGATTTCTTTTATCTGTGGAGACAATGTGGTACTTCCGATCATTGTCCGTTCAAAAAGACCTGCGGAAATTTGACGATCAAGCTCTCTTACACTGTAATTTTCCCGGATGCTCATTCGTAAATAAAACTCCCGTTCTTCCTCCGTTTTACAACGTGAGAAAATTGTACGGTGATGCGTCCAACTCAACTGAACTAAAATAGTGTTTCTAATATCCTTTGTTTCAAGTTGTGTCCTCGTTGGGGACGTAATATTATTACTTTGATTGTCAGTATTTTGTAATTGTGCCCTCACTGGGGACACAATTGAATGTGAAGCATAAGTTTCATAAAACTGCATCATTCTATAAAGTCCCCTGCGATTAAACCCCTTCAGTTCCGGATTATTTTTCTGAATAAAACCAGCAAGTTCATCTATAGTTTTATCACCCCATTCGGAAATGGACAATTTTTGTTTGATGTATGCTCCAACATTCCAATAAAGGTTAATCAGCTCGGTATTAACCGCTTTTATTGCATTGCTACGAGATTCTTTAATTAAATAAATTATATCTGCAAAACGTTGTTCCATAGTATTCTTGATATATGCGAAAATACGAATTATTATTTCTATTCGTTTTAAAAATGGTTAATTACTAGCTACCTGCCATCCATCAAATTATGAATTTGCAGCTATTTTTGAGACAAATTACTGTTAAAATTTTCTGTTAATTCACTCAGCATTCTACTCCATCCTACTTTGTGTTTTAAGTATTTTACCCTGTTGAATATCATAACTAATAAACCTTCATCGAACCATTTTTGGGCTTAAAACATCTTTTCCTTTATTAATGCTTTGAAATATAATATTTTCTTTATTAAATGAATTTATTTTAAATATCGAACAACAAACCTCAACAAAATTATCAATGAAAAGATGATATAACTGATCCCTTTTTAGCAGAAGTTTTTCTAATTCCAAAAGTGGACAAATAATTGTGGACAAAGTTTTTTCATACTTTCAGGATTTTCTTCTTTCCAGTCAAACTCAAATTGAGGATAATTTCCTTCATTTGTTTTAAATTTTTCATAGTCGATAAAATCATATAAATCTTTCCCTGTCTTTTTATTAAATGCCTCTAGTGCAACATACCAAAAACTTTCAAAGTCAAACATTTCATCTTCGCCATTTTCCTTTTCACTTATAAGAGTGTCTGGATTTTCTTTTGCTTTATAATAGACATCTTTTCCTCTCGAAATAACCCAATTTCTAAAATATTCAAATCCATCATCAGAACAACCGCCATTCATAATATATCCTGCACACCACATTTTTGAATTATAAGTATCATATAGTAGTTTGTCCGTTCTTAAACGAAAACCAATAATTTCTTTTGGGGATAATTTTTCAATTTCCTTAATTAGAAAAGCTTCTTGATTTTGCTGATTATTGGTATTTTTTAATGAATTATCAATTATCTTCCAAAAAATATTTTCATCTAACATTTCAGCAGTTTTTTCAATGTCGCTAAAATTGTTTTTACTTGATTTTTTTTCGTTTGATTGTGATTTTCCGAAGAGTTTTCCGAATAGTCCCATAGAGTTATTGTTTTCAGTATTTGAACAACTTAAAAATATTATCGAAATTGTTGTTAAAAAAAGTGTTTTCATGTAATTTCAGCTAACAATCATTTTTGTTATTATTCTTATTTGCAGTACTTAAATAGAAATTATTTTAATTAGTTTTCTTAATAGGTGGAGGTAAAGATTGTTTTTTTGGAAGATAATTATCAATTTGTTCTTGTTTTGTTATTTCCCTCCTTACCTTTTCAAAATCAATATTAAATCCGGATATTTTGCATGAGTCATTTTGACTAAAAATTTTGCTTTCTAATAAACTAATACTTTCATTGAACTCATTATCCATAAAAGGAAGTATAAAGCATAAATTTTCATTTTTATTATCTATTTTAAAAGACAAATAATTTGAACTTCCAGAATATCCAGAACCTGGTTCAAATTTCTTTTTAATGATAAAATCTTTTAGTTTTTTAGAGGACAGTTTATTTATACTCTCAATTTCATTTTTTGTTAATTGATACTTATAATATGCAGAATCATTATATCTTTTTAAAAAAACTTTAAGAATTCCTTTTTCATCAAATGCTGAATATGATGATATTAAAATTCCATTATTTTCAACATCGTAAGAAACTAATTTAAAATCATTTAATTTAGATTTTGTTGAGCAAAATGTAAGACTAAGGCAAATTCCTATGCATAGAATTATTGCTGTTAAAAATAATAACTTCTTCATTATATAAATTATTTTAAAGTTTGAAAAACGAGCCTTTGTTCAAAATTTTCTATAAATAGTCGATAGAACTGATTGACATTTGTTTTCTTATTATCAATAAAAATTTGTAAAATATCCCTCAATAGACTATCACTTTCTTTGGTTTGCTCAAAAAGCTTTTTTGCATTGTTAGGTTTAATTATATTAAAAATTGAAAAAATTATTGCGTCAGAAATATATTTATTGCTACAATTAGGATATTCAACTAATAATGCTCTGAGCGTTGTTACTCCTGATTGCTTAACTCCTAATGCTCTTATAATTCCTTCCTTATTTCTATGATGATATGGTAGTAAAAGATGTTTTGTCAAAGGCTCAATTGCTTCTACATAAGAATCTTTTGTATTTACCAAATCCCATATATTAGTAAGGATTAATCCATTTTTTTTAATCTCATTTAGTAATTCAAAAGTTTCATTATTAAGTTCCTTTTCAAACTCTATTCTTGCATTCTCCATTTCTTGAACCTCTTCTTTCGTTTTTGGTGTCTTATGTAAAAGAGAAATAAATTTTTGTTCCCAGTATGATTCCATAAGTATTCATATTTCAATTTTATTTTGACTATGATTGTTGAGTATCATTTGTTAATAAATTTTCATCAAACCAGACATCTTCAAAACCTTTGTCGTCTATCAAAAAACGATTTCCGGCAGGAAGTCCTAAATATTTTATTATGGGGTCAGTCGACGAAAAGTAAAATTTTGTACGTTAAGGATAAAATCTATTGATTTTTAAATTTTAATAGACTGACCCCAACTTATGAAAAATATTTTTTCCATCGAATTTTATTTGTTGGTATGATAAGTTGCTGTTCCACAATTGCCGTCTTCTTTACACTTATACATTATTGACATTTCTGTCTTTAGCTTATTGAAAGTAATTAGTACTTTATCTAATGCATCACTTTTAATTCCTTTGCAAACATACATTGTTGAGCCATCCTCAATAGGTGCTTTTTCAATAACAGATAACTCCAATGTAGCTTGGTCTTTAATTCCAATATAATTTACACTTATTAGCCTGTTGAATTCATCAATATTAACAGCAGTTTTGAAATTACCTTCTGAGTCATTATTTTCCCATTTCCCTTTCTCTGTGTTATATTTAACTGACATATGAGCATTGTATTCTAAACTTTGTGCATTATTAAATACAACGGATAAAAGAAATATTAAAAGTATAATTTTTTTCATTTTGCGATTATAAATTTTATTATTAGCAAATTTACATATTGGCTCTGAGAATTTATATAATATTTACTATTATAACCTTACATTTATATACAAAATTAATTAAATTATATAACGAAATGAACATTTCAGTATTTGAACAGTTTATAAATAATAATGAAATTGTTATTAAAATTAATGTTTTCATAAAATTATTACACTTGATAATCTTCAACCAGATTTAAAATTTTCCAATCTCCTTCTTTAGACTGACATACCCATAATTTGTTGAATGTAAAATTTCCATTTTGATAGATAACTTTTTCTTCAATTAATCGCTGATTCTGTTTTTCTTCTAAAAGAGTAAAACATCTTTCTATATTTTCGAAATTTGGAAATTCGTTTGATTGAAAAGTTTCAACCAAAGATGATTTTAATGCTTCTGCTATTTTATTTTTTGTCTCTGCGGTAATAATTGCGTCTCTTTCCTCCAGTAAATTTTTCGCTTCCATTTCAAAATCTCTACAAGAAATTACACCTTTTAAATCTTTATTTGAATAATAATTTTCAATTTTAATAATTACGCCCTCTGGAGTTGATGAATCAGGCTTGAAAAAATCATTTCCATCATCTATTTTAACTCCAAAATCTATATCAAAGTTTAGTTTTGCTTCATCATCAAGAGTATCTCTATAATGCCTTATAGTATAACCGCCAATCAATCTTCCGTCTTCAATAATCATCCAGTCTATGACATTATCAATCATAATCTTTTGTGAAATGCCGTTTTCAGCCAAGTTGCCTAAATAATAATTCCCTTCAATTTTAACATTTTCTAACCATACATAAACATCTTCACTATTTTTAAATTTAACAGAATTATATCCTGAAACCCCAGTTTTAATAAGGTCGTTAAAATACCATAAAGTACATTTTGCCTTATATAAATTGTATTGATAAATATTATCTTCTTCGATTTTTGCACTATTATTCATTACAAAATATCTTTTATCCACTGTGCAGATTTTAAAAATCGTTTTGCTGTATCGTCACCCCATTGCGCCCCATAATCAAATTCATAAATTCTACAGTTTTCATTTTTCAAAACGGCATGTACAATTTCTAAAAACATTTTCTTATCAATAATTGCGGATAGTTCTTGAAATTTATTATTCCAACTGGAAGTAGGATTAGCACCTCTGGCTGTATCGAAAAAACTAATTAACTGAACTTTTATCTCAAAGTCATTCCAATTATCTTTAAACAAATCCAAATTCAAAATATCTTTAATAATCTTATAGCAACCTTGTTTATTTTCTACTTGAAAGTTCTTTAAATAGCCAATTAATTCGGAATCGGTTTCTGATACTAATTTTAAAATCTTTTTAAAACAGATAATATCATGATGATAGGTTTTCTGATATATAATGTGTAATATATTTTTCAAAGTTTCAAACTTAACTTTGATAGTAGCCTGTTTAAAAATACCACGAACATTTTCTATTTTCAGTATATCTTCTAAAAAATTGCTGTTAGGAGAAACAAAATAGTTGTCTTTAAGATAAACAGTAACATGAAAGAAATCTTCTGGTGAATAGACAATTGTCTTGTCATTAACAAGTTTCGGTATCAAATTATCTCTAAGTAAAGCTCCTAACCTTGATACATATAGCGATCTTAAAAAAGCATCATTGAATACATTATTATAATGCAATAACTTAGGGAGGATGTATAGATAGCTTTTCCTTTCAATTTCTGATGAAATTATTTCATTGAATTTGGTCTCTAACTCTTTTTCTACTTTTAATTGTTCATCATGATTACTCGTTGCTTCTTCATGTTTCAATAGTAATAAATCAAACCAAAATTGAATATTAATAAAATCAGTTTCAGAAATATTTAGTTCTTTGGCTAAAATTTTGGATTTCGCCAATTCATCATTTTTAAAAGTTAAATATGAATTATTTGTCATTATTTTTTGAATAAATTTTCTCCAAATATTACTTTTTTATCTTCTATTGTATAGGGATAAATTTGCTGATATATATCGTCTGATGACAGTATGAATTCAATAACTAATACATCCTTTTCTTGATATTTTCCATCCATAGCAAGAGCATAAACCCGTACATCCTCATCTTTCAATTCGTCAAAAGCTCCAGTTAATAAAATGTTATATAGTTCTTTTGAGTCAGTTGATTCGGAATAGGCACCCACGTAAGTTAATTTTCCGTTCGCTCTGATATAAGTTCCATATGGAGCAAATACCCCATTTTCAAGTAAAAATTTCTCTGCTTGCTCTTTAACTGCTTCAAGCAATATTTCAATATTAGTCATAATTAAATATAATATATTTTTGACTTATGCACAACCAGGAATGCCAGCACAAGGATCTCTTGGTTTTGGCACTGGTGCAAACTTTGGTGCAGGAGCAGGAGTAACTTTGAGATTATCAATTTTAGGTTTTGCAGGTGGAGCATATCTTTGTATCTTGATTCCTGAGTTTTCAAGAGGCTTAGTAATTTCTGCCGACTTATTTAAATGTAATATTGCTTCTTGACCATTGCCTTTCGAAATTTGCTGTTGACCCCTGAGTTGTTTAGTTAATGACTGTTTAACAACATGCTTTATCTCAATTGTTCCACCTTCTTCTGTCATAGCATCAGGAATTGTTCGTCCAGTCTTTCCAGTCTTAGGATCAGTAAATTCATAAGTTTCTGTATTTTTTTCTCTTCCCATTTTAGCCAGTTCTTTTTTCTCGACATATCTACCAAAATTAAAGCGTTCCTGTCGTACTGAATTTTCAGTCGCTTTCGTTCCTACCTCTCCGACTTTTGTAAGAGGCTCAACAATATTTGGTTTAATTGACGATTCCTCAAATAATGGCATTAATCTCAGCCACCAACAACAGCCGTTCACTTCTTCAGGAGCTCTCCCATCCGGATCAACAAAACGAACAGGATTGTTGAAAGAAAAATTATAAGGCGACCATTCCGAAAACTCTTCACTCAAAGGATCAGGAGAGAACCAACGCCCTGCGGTATCAAGATACGGCTGTGCATCTGGATCGCTCAAATCAATTTCCCTAAATTCAACAATATCTCTCGTTTTTCTGTTAAAACGGACAGAACCTATACTAATAACGCTGTCAATATCGTGAACCTCTAAATATTTTCCCTTGCTTAAAGTGGCTATTTTAGGGTAAAAACCGTATTTTTTAAAAGGATTTGCCAGTTCAATATTTTTTCTTCTTCTCTCTGCTTCCTGTGGAGATAGCGAATCTCTGGATTTAAGCACTTCATCCATATAAGGTTTAGCACGTTCTTTTTTAGTTAGCTTTACAGGATTTACATATGGCTTTTCGGGCTTTTGAATAGCCTTATTTTGTACCTGAGCATTGGAAAATCCTGTAAGCAGGATAATAATAAAGTAAAATAATTTTTTCATGGTTGTGATTATTTGTCGAAGTTATTTATTAATTTTTTATTCTCATATTTATTTCTCTCCGTTCTCAATGATACGAGCCAGTCTAAGTACATATCTTCCGGCATTTGTCTGTACCCAAGATCATAAATGTGCCCGTATTCTTTTTTCATGAGTTCCATGAGTTCCTTTGTTTTTGGATCTTGTTGGGCAATTTTTATATTAGCAGAATTATTAGGGTCAAGATTTTGGTAATGCATCTGCTTTTCAAACTGCTTTTTATGAGTTTCTGCCCTTAAAATAAGACCTTTAGCAAAATTAGGATATACTTCTACAGCCCTGTTTAGAGCTTTTAATACAAACTCTCCATTATTGCCCGGAAAACTTCTATTGTATGCCTGAGCTAAGTCAAAAAGGCATAGTGCTAAACTTTCTTTATTGTTAAGTGCTTTCATAAAAACACCGTTTTTAATGGCATCCAAATGAATATATCCAGAAGCCATCAGCCATCCATCTTCCGGAAATATACCGCTTGTTAACTCGGTATTAAACCAACCAATAGATTTTATCTGATGTTTGATATATACATGGTTGGGTGCTAATGCTAAATTGGCTTCTACACCTAATTCCTCTGACAATATTTTATACAAATAGGGCATAGAGTTACAATTTCCTTTTTTTGTAATCAACAATTTAGAAACAAACAGGTTAGGGAGGTCGTTGTGCCCGAAAACATCGGTAAAATCATAAGCAAAAGGCTTATACTGAATAACAGTATCTTTATAAGCTATCGGAAGAGATCGGCACATGATAGAATAGACCGCAGAATATTTGCTAACCTTTTCCTTATCAGCTTCTTTATATTCCAGATCCCGATTTTTTAAAATACTCTGTGCAAATCTCTTTAAAAACTCGATCTCTTTATTGAGAGCTACAGTATCCAATTTCCCTTGATAATAGGCTTCTTCTACACTGAAAACAGCATTTTTAAAGCTGTATTTCTGTTTGCCTTCCAACATATTATCAATGGTCTGGTAAGAATCATTATAAAATTGATTGCTCTGAGCTTTGGCAGTTCCGGAACTGAGCAACCAAATAAGTATTGTAAGTGGTAATAAATTTTTCATAGATATATCTTCATTTATGTTTTAAGGTAAAAAAGCCTGCGTCTTTCTTCTTCTTTCTTTTTTTTCTCCTCAATCCGCCTTTTTTCTTCTTGCGCTTTTTTCAGTTCTTCCTGTTTTTTTCTCTGTTTTTCAGCATTCATCTGCTTTATTCTTTCCGCAATTTCTTCACTCTGCTGTCTGTTGGCTTCTCTTCCCATGTTGCCGAGCCATTCAGAATGGTTCTCTTCTTTACTCATATAGAATTTCGCTTTAAAGTTGTCACTAATATTTTGCTTTCAAGCGGATATTTTTCAGCACAAAGTATCAATTTGCTAGTCCTTTTCAATTGAAGTTTCCCAACCGTCATAATCTGCGTTTAATTCGTTAGCAAGTTTCCACAAATAAATTACATACACGTCCACGCTATTTTGGTCAACATAATCTATTCTTTTTATATGTAACTTAAATGGTGTTTCATCCAATTCTTTATCATAGTCTTTGTCCACTATACTAAATCCATCATTTGATATTTTTTGCAGAAATGTTTCTCTATCAGTTTCTGTTTGAAAATATATCCAATGGTCAACTTCTCTTGCCTTATTTAAACTATCTCCATTTTTTTCAAGTTGTTCAATTACATGTCTATTCTGAATACTTTGAAATTGTTGTGGCGTAGGATATAAAAAGTCAAAATAGTCATCCCATTCTTTGTCTTCCTTTGAACCATAGTCAAATTCGTATTTTGGGTAAGCAACCATCACCTCTGAAATTGTTTTGTCATACAGAATAGTGTCTCCAAAATAGAAATACAAATCTCTGTCGCCCGCTGATGTAAGTCGTCCTACATAGACGGCGTTGTGTTCAGAGATAATTCTTGCGACCAAAGCGTCTTCGATATCAGCCAAAATTCCGCTTTCTTCTTGTGAGGACAGTCCGTCCTCTCTTGGGTTGTTCATTCTGATAGAGACCCAAACAATATTTGGTTTATCTTTTATTGGTGCAACCTCACGAACTCCAAGGTCAACAAAGAGCGAACCTAAGTTATCATTTACGTTGCTGAAATAAAAATCCCATTCCTCTTCGTGTTCTTTTTTGGTGGCAGGAATCATTCCCGATTGTTTCTTATTTGTTTTGCCCAATAATTTGTCAAAAAGTCCCATATTAAATGCCGTTGTTATTATTGCCAATATTGCTGTTCCGATTATATTTTCTTTTCGATATCGGTTTTTGTGTCATCTGTTACACTTGGAGGTAACACTCAAATATAAACAATTATCTTATTTAGAAAACATTTGTAAATATTTAAGAACAAAATTTGTCATTGTGGTATTAGATAGATATAATGTAAAAAAAGCCGAACTACTAACCTGCGTTTGAATTACAAACACCTCCCTTTTAAAATTACGATTTCCCGTAAAATGGAAGAAAATTACCTATAAATTATTACGAATAATTAAATTTGCGAAATGAAGCAGCTTTCCTTTTACGAATTCTCACAACTGGCAAAAGATAAATAATACGAATTGGCACTAACCCACGGCGATTTTATTGACACATCCCAAAAGGACGATGTAAAATTTGCTTTATACAAACTATTCAATTTCTATGTTGAAGTTGTTTACGATTGTACGAAAAATAAAGTTGTAAGCCTTACTGGATTTCTACAATCTCCTTAGATCAACGGGTTATCTCGCACTTAAATAAAATAGATGTAAAGTTTAGATCGAGTATATAAATTTGCAATTACCATTCGATAAGTTCACTTAATTATTCTGAAAAATTAAGAATCTGCCAATCCACTTTAATTTCAACATTTTTACTAGATTCCTTTATTTTTTCAGCTATTGATTTTCTATGTGCTACACTAATTACTGCAAGACTACAGCTTTGCTGGCGCCAGTTTGATTATTGGGATTTTCTTATAAGCGAGATCTGGTACCAATAGAAGAAGGCTTCAGGATTCCCCTTTTTAAGTTTATTGAGCTTGGAATCAAACCCTTGATCGATTACCATCTCCTTGATACTTTCTATACCTTTATATTTTTCAAGTTCCTTTACTTTATATTTCAGCACAGTTGCTAGATAGGCAGCTTTTGCAGCATCGATAATAGCTCTATCTAAATGATAACTTTCGGAAAATATGAATCTTTTCACCTGGTTGATACCTGCTGAAAGTGCTTTAAAATCTCCTTTGCCTTTTTCTCCACGGGAGCAGATATGAAGTGCCGTATCGTAAATATCGTCAAGAACTCCATTTGCATCAGTTTCACATTTTCTATAACCAATCTCTGTTTTCGCAAAAATATCGAAAGTCCGACTAATAATACTGATATCAACAACAGGTTCCAAAAGGCTTCCAATATCGAAAAGCTGTTTCATGATCTCCATCGTTCTGGAATCGCCACTTTTCTCGTATGGTATTCCCGTGGTATTTGGCGCGAAGGCTGTAAGTTTATCTCCTAAGATGTCTTCATGGCATGGGATATTTACTTTTATAGGGTCACCAGATTGTATGACAAAACTTGAATCTATCGGAAAATTTAGAATTTTCGCATAGTGTGGTTCTTCAAAAAGAATATCCAGCAATACATAGTCTTCGGTCATATTAGACTTATGAACGGGTATATAAAAAAACTTGAAATGTGCCTTTTCAATGTCACCGGATGTTTGCCTCTGCTGCACCTCAAAGCGTGTAAAGCCTTGTTCAGATAAAAACCCTTGGAACTTTTCTTCGAGATCTTGCTTAGGATTACTAATAATTACATCAATATCGATGGAAAGTCGTTTGGTACTCTGCATCAATAACATGAGCGCTGTTCCTCCTTTAAAAACAAACTGAACTTCCGCCTTCACGAGCCCTTCAAGGAGAAGTAGTGCACGGATCACTTTTTCTATAAGAATTTTGTCTGCTTTGTTATTCTTAACAGAGACACTGTTCAGCCATTCAGTAGTAAGGCTGTCTTTTGATATCATAATAGTTTAGAATTTATAATGGTTATTGTTTAAGGAAGCGAGAGTCGTATATATATTTAATCAGCTCTTGTTTTCTGCCCTTTCGGTCAGCATATCGTAAAAGCCTGTTTTCATTTACAATGTATTTTTTAAATGCATTCATAAATATGCTTCTGAGCTCACTCCCTGCTAAGAATGTAAACTCCGGATCACAGAATATATCGACCAGCATTTTCTCAATGCTAATAATGGGTAACCCGTTTTGTTCATTTAAGGGGCTTTCAGTTGTAAGATATCGGACTATAATGGGTGAACGGAAATCAGGAAGAAGATCGTTTATCAGCATTTCCGAAGGACGTAAAAATACACCACTAAAATTATTTTTGAGTTGATAATACACGGACTCTGCAACATCACGTTCAACATCTACCAGCACGAATGGATACGCGCTTAGATGCTGGGCAAACTCGTTCAACAAGTCTGAGTTCCAAGAACAAAAAGAAACATCAGGAAAGTTTTTCCGGATAAATGTGCCGATTTTTTTTGACCTGGAAGATAGTTCCGGCCGATATAGCATGGCATCTCCGAGTTGAAACAATCCTCTTCCTACTCTATGCAGTATTGAGGATCTAACAAGATCATATACTCTCCACCTAATGGTAGTATCTGGAATCTTAGGGTCATTTATTTTAAAATAAGCACGCAGATCATCTAAGGAAAGTTCTGATTGATTCCCAAAATATTCCTGTAATGCTCTTTTATCCTTTTTATCCTTATCCTTTTTTACCATTGCAATAAAAATATTTTACAAACTTACGGCAAAAATATCATTTTACTGCCGTAAGTTTGATTTTTATTTAGATTAATGTAAGTTACAAATTATTATTAACTAAATACATACATACTGATATTTATAATTTCAAAAAAAAACAATATATGAAATAAAGATTAATAAGTATTTCAAACTTTCGGCAGTAAGTTTAATTTATTGCCAAAAGTTTGAAATCACTCAATAAATTACAATGAATATTAAACAGTACCAATAAGAAAGCTGCTTAAGAGCGAGGGAATATCCAAACTTAGGTAGAAATCATTTGGTTAAGCATCTCAATTGCAAATAGTGGGTCTGTAGAATCAAAGCGAATTCCAGCCTCCTCATGTTTGGGCATAGATCCTAAGCGATCAAAGAGACGATCCTGAAAAATTCCCCACCCCATAAACGCAATAGCATCTGTGTTAGTAAAGATTCTTGGTTTTAAAGTTTTCCTCTAAATTCATACAACTTGCTTCTACCAATTTTTCCAACCTCAACCAAATCTTCAAAACCTTTTCGGGTAATAGTATCTGCTATTCTAGACGTAGCAATTACCTCTTGTAGATTTTGAGGAAGTAAACTTTTGATATCCTTTGTTGTAAACTGTTTAGGAAGTTGTTTTGAATCTAATATTAATCTAATTTTTTCTGGAAGGTTCAGATTAATATTTGAAATAGGGATTTGCTTGTTCTTATTCTTCAATACGACCTTTTTCGTTGCTGATGGCAAGAGTTCAATTTGTGGGATTTTTTGTTTGGGATTAATAAAATCCAATAATGAAAGTCCATAAATTTTGGCAATGATGGCGGTTCTATCAAAGTCAATATTACCTGTCCCACTTTCAATAGAAGTATATAGTGCTTCTTGTAACTTTGTTAAAAGTGCAATTTCCTTGCGTGAACATTTATAATGCTCACGATATTTCCTAATTAAATCTCTGATTCTTTGGTTTTCTGATTTCAAATTATCAATCATTATTAAAATCGTACTATAATATTTTGTTATTACGATTATTATTTATATTTTTGCTTCAGTTAGTTATAATGTTTTATAATTAACAAATGAGTTCCGTCAAACAAAACGACCAATTTTTAAGACACGGAGCCCGAGGGAGTTAATTTCCCCGCTAATTTTGTACATTTGCACAAATGCGGGGGATATTCCCTTGCTGGAAGCTGTGTCTAGGGTGCTTGGTCGTACCTGTTTGGCAGTGGAAGGTGAGGGATTATCCTCCGCTATTTTTTATAGTAATCCTTCCAGAACTCATAACAAAATTTTTAAAAACAAAATATTATGAGAACGACATTTTCAACCATTCTTCTTATTTGCCCACCGGAGTAGTCCGCTAGCAAACCAGAAAAAAACTAACAGCTGTATACCACATTGCCTGCTTTAAATGCAGGATAGGCATATAACTTTTTAATAACCGACACCCCGAAATTCCTTTAATAGTAAAAGGAAAGCCAGACTACGCTTTAAACCCACACCTTAAAAGTACTCGCTTTCTTTCAATTTTCCAAATTATTTTTCAGCACGAAGGGAATTTATTACTAAAGACAAAAAAAAGTGAACGGTCTGTATAATTCAGATGGTTACGGCTGTTTTTAGATTTCATTAAAATGTTTTCTCATTTAGAAATGACACTTTACATTGAGTTTAAAACTCATTGCGGCTTCACAGCTTTCACGAGACGTTAATTTTCATTCATATTAATTTTTGACCTGTCCGGGCAGGGAGTTTTCTGCACTGGTAAAACTTCCTCCCGAAAGGTCTTTAAAACAATTAAAGTACAAACCAGACAGTAAAAATTAATCAACCATATAGACCAACAAAAAAGCCCTTTCCCTTAAAGTTTGCAGACCGTAGAGAAAGAGCAATCGTTTAACGAATTAAAACTTTTCAAAAGTATGAAAAAATCCTACACCAGCATAGGAGGCATTTCTTTTGCCCTTATACTGACGGTAACAGGCATTTCTTTTCAAGCGCAGGTACGGAGAATTACAGATACTATTCCACGAAACAATACCTCTGAAGTCTCTATGTTGAAGAAAAAGACGGATACCTTATCCCCTTTATCTAAACCAGATACAGAGCAAGTACAGCATATTGAAGAAGTGGTTTTGAATGCAGGCTACTACAAAGTCAAAGAAAAAGAAAGAACGGGAAGCATTGCTAAAGTTTCCGCTAAAGAAATCGAAAACCAGCCTGTCACAAATGTTCTTTCTGCTGCTCAGGGAAGAATGGTGGGAGTTAATATTGTCCAAAACAGCGGCGTTCCGGGGGGTGGCTACGATATCCAGATTCGTGGAAGAAACAGCCTTAGAACCAGGGGCAACAGCAGTATTGACGGTAATGCGCCATTGTATGTTGTAGATGGCATCCCAATAGGAGGAAATGTCGTGTCACCTTATTCAGGAGCGATTTTACCTGAAGCAGGTATTAATCCGCTTAACAGCATCAACCCCGGTGATATTGAGTCGATCGAAGTGTTAAAAGATGCTGATGCCACTGCGATCTATGGTTCAAGGGGAGCGAATGGTGTGGTTTTGATTACCACCAAAAAAGCCAAGAAAGGAAAGCTGTCGCTCAGCCTGAATACCTCTTATGCCCTAAGCCAAGCCTTCTCTAATTTGAAAATGATGAACACCGAGCAGTATTTGAGTGTAAGAAGACAGGCTTTTGCCAATGACGGAATCACGAATTATCCCGTCACTGCGTATGATGTCAATGGAGTATGGGATCAGAACCGGAATACAGACTGGGCGAAAACCCTGATCGGGAATACCGCCTCTCAATCTATTACCCAATTATCCTTAAGCGGAGGAAGTGAAACCACTACTTTTTTACTCAGTCTCGGACATCAGGAACAAACCACGGTTTTTGGAAAAGATTTCAAGTATAAGACCAACAATATTTCGAGCAATATCTCGCATCGTTCGTCAGACAAGAAATTTATGCTGAATGTATCGAATCTTTTTTCGATGCAGGAAAATAATGTGCTGAATCAGGATGTTACAAGAAATGCTTTTATATTATCATCTAATGCTCCGACTCTGTATGACCAAGATGGGAACCTGAATTGGGAGAATAATACATTTAATAATCCTGTAGCGGCTTATAACTCTACCTATTCCAATAAAAATTTACAATTCCTCAATAATCTGAGTACAGAATATGAACTCTTTTCGAATTTTAAGATCAAGCTCAACAGTGGTTCGAACTATCAAATCTTTGAAGAATGGTCTTTAATTCCTCATACGATCTACAATCCCTCATCAGGATTAACCCCGGCGTATTCACAGGCATATACTGCAAACAGCAATAAATTGTCATTCATTGTTGAGCCTCAATTAAATTATTTATTTAAAAAAGGAAAACATCAACTGGATGTTTTAGTAGGGGGAACCTATCAAAGTGATGTGACAAATCAGCAATCGCTTCAGGGATACGGATTCCAAAGCAATGCTTTTATCCAGAATATTGGATCGGCACAGACCAAGATTATTTCCGACTTGATAAAGACGCAGTATAAATATGCCGCGGTATTCGGAAGGATCAACTACCAGTTTGGCCATAAGTATATCCTAAATATTACAGGGAGAAGAGATGGGAGCAGCAGGTTCGGACCGAATAATAAATTTGTCAATTTTGGAGCGGTAGGAGCCGCATGGTTGTTCTCCAAAGAAGATGTATTCAAATCTCTCAATTTAAAATGGTTGTCCTTTGGAAAGCTGAGAGCAAGTTACGGTTCTTCAGGAAGTGATAATATAGGCGATTACCAATACAGGGATACTTTTATTACTTCATCTACCCTTATCTATAATGGAGTCGTAGGATTATCCCCATCAAGATTGTTTAATCCCGATTTCAGTTGGGAGAAAACGGTAAAACTGGAAACGGCACTGGAACTAGGATTCTTTAATAACCGCTTGAACATGACGGCAGCCTATTACCGAAACCGTTCTTCGAATCAATTGGTAGGATACCAACTTCCGGCAATAACAGGCTTTACTTCGGTACTTGCCAATCTGGATGCTACAGTGCAGAATACAGGACTGGAAATTGAAATGAGCGGAAAACCTATATCCAGCGATGATTTCAAATGGGACGCCAGCTTTAACATCAGCTTTCCCAAAAACAAGCTGATTGCATTTCCGGGACTTGAGGGCTCTACCTATACTAATTCGTATGTGATTGGTGAGCCTGTTTCTATTGTAAAGCTCTATCATCTGGAAGGTATCAATCCACAGACCGGACAATACCAGTTTACGGATTATAATAAAGATGGTAAAATTACTTCCCCTGACGACAGGCAGGTGATTAAAAATATAGGGATCGAATTTTTCGGAGGGCTTAACAACAGTTTCACTTATAAAAACTGGAATCTTTCATTTTTACTCCAGTTTGTGAAACAGCAGAACAGGAACTACAATTATATTATGCCTTCTCCGGGAATTATGAACAACCTTCCGGTAGAGGCACTTGACGTTTGGTCAGCTCAAAATCCTGATGGCTATTATATACCGTATCATTCTACAGCAACTGCTTCCCATGTTTTGTTTCAGGGCAGTGATGCTAGTGTTTCAGATGCTTCATTTATAAGGTTGAAGAATCTTCAGATAGGATACAGAATCCCGATAGAAAGTAATAAAAGTATCATCAAAGAAGCTAAGATTTATTTTCAGGGACAGAATTTGTACACATGGACAAAATATTTTGGAATTGATCCCGAATTTTCTTCCATCGGCTTTTTACCACCCCTAAGAACCTATTCTTTAGGAATGCAAATCAGCTTTTAATCACAATGGCCAATAGTTGATCGCCTACGGTTGATAGTATTTGATAATGATGAATGATAATTAAAAATATTGAAAAATACTTGCTAAAAAGATGTGTAAATCTTGACAGTATGAATGAAAGAGCAAATATTCTATTTAAAAACAAACTCTAAAAAAGAAAAAATGAAAACCTATATAAACACCATAACCTATATCCTTTTTCTCATTTTATTACAATATTTCTGTATTTCCTGTGAGAAAATGATCGATGTCGATTTGCCCGAAAACCAAATACCTTCAGAACAGGTCTTTCAGGATGTGCAGACAGCGGATGCCGCTTTGGCTGCTTTATACAGCGGATTGTGGGATAATTCGCCGTTAGCGGGCGATCAGACCGGAAAGCTCCTCGGAACCTATACCGATGATCTTTCGTATTATGCAACGACTTCCACCAACGGTATTTTAGATTTGTATCAGAATACCCATACCGATTCTAATGCAGCGGTATATGCCTATTGGGCTTCCACTTATCAGAAAATCTATATGGCAAATGCCATTATAGAAGGAGTTGAAAAATCTGTTTCCCTTTCTACAACGGATAGGAACAGATTGAAAGGCGAAGCTTTATTAATTAGAGCGATGCTCTTTTTCTATTTACAGCAAATCTATGGAGACATTCCTCTACCGACGACTACCGATTACAATCTCAATAAAGTTCTTCCTAAAATCGGTTCCAATGAAGCTTTAACAAAGATTGATGGAGATCTAAATTCCGTAATAAACCTGATCCCTGATGATTATCGCAATGCGGAAAGAATTTTCCCCAATAAAAAAGTAGCTCAATTCATGCTTGCCAAAACTTATATGGCTCAGAATACCCTGACAAAATGGGCGGAAGCAGAAATCTTGTTAAAAAATATTATTCAAAGTCCGCCCTATACTTTCCAGAATGATATCACCAAGGTTTTTATCAAAACCGGAACTCATATTTTATGGCAGCTTAAGCCTAAGAATCCGGGTGATGCCGTAAAAGAAGCCAGTATCTATTATTTTACGGGCGCAGCTCCCAGCTCATTTACTTTATCGCAAGATCTGGTGAATGCTTTTGCGGCAGGTGACTTAAGGAAGCAACACTGGATAGCTGCTGTAACTGTGGGTGCAAATACATGGTATAGAGCAGAAAAGTATAAAAACAGGTCAAATAATACGACGGAATATTCAGTTGTGTTCCGTTTGGAAGAAGTCTATTTACTCTTGGCAGAAGCGTTAGCCCAGCAGGATAAATTGGCTGAAGCTTTAGTATATCTCAATCCTACAAGACAACGCGCTGGACTGACAGTGATTACGAATCCTGTTTCCAAAGAAAATTTACTTAATGAAATACTACTGGAAAAAAGAAGGGAATTTTTTACAGAATTCGGGCACCGCTTTTTTGATCTGAAAAGACTCAGTCGTTTGCAAACACTTGTTTCGGTAAAGCCTAATTGGAAAGATTTTCACAGGGTATTTCCAATTCCTCAGAAAGAACTCCTGCTTAATATCAACCTTAATCCTCAGAATACAGGCTATTAAAGAAATAATATAGTATGAAAAGAGAAACAGAGGAAAAGAGAAATGTAATAAAGGCTGCCATGGAGAGGATTGTTCAAAGACTTTTCACCATTATATTTTTAATAAGTATAATGGCATTTCAACCGTCTTTAGGGCAGCAAGCGAAAAACCTAAAAGACAGCCCTATAAAATTCTATCCTAATCACCATAAAAAAGATAAAGACACCTTACAACAATGGATGTCTAAATTTTATACGCTGGGAACTATGAAAATTTCTAAGAACAACCGATGGGTGATGCTTAATAAAATCTACAAAAGAAATAATGATACGGTGTTGGTTTTTGATTCCACCAAGCCGGATCAAGTGATTCATACCATCATTAAGAGACCTCAGAATTTCTTTTTGGGTAGTGGCTATATACTTACCTCAGGAAACGGAAAAGCAGAGTTTTTGGATGTAAAAATGAATCAGAAGAAAGTGTATGAAAACATTCAACGAGCTGAAGTATTGAATAAAAGCAACCAATATTTTATTTTAGACAAAAATAAAAACCTCAGTCTATATGATAAGAATGCTAAACTAATACATTCTACTTCCGGAGTTGCGGACTATGTAAGTGATAAAAAATCAAAAATTTTCGTTTCCGAAAAACTGGAGAAAATGAAAAATACTATGGTATCAGTTTTATTAAATGACAAAAAGAGCATTGACAAAGAAACTTTATATTCAACGGAGAATGAAATCACTAAACTGGAGCTTATACCTTCCGGAAAATATGTAACGGTTACAGAAAAAATAAGGGATTCTGATCTTTTGCAAATCACATTCGTAGAAACTGGCACAAGGTCTTCAACAATAAAAAAAAATTTCAAAAGTTTTTCAGGGAAAGCAGATTTTGTTATGGTGAGTGAAATTCAGAATGGTAATTCTTACCTTATTGATTTTGATAAAAGAATACCTCTTGTCAAAGAGGAAATGGTGGAAATTTGGTATGGAACGGATAAAAAACTTCGGGAAAAGAAATATGGGTCTCAGCAGCATCAGTACTTGCTCTGGAATCCTAAACTCAATGAATCGGTAAAGCTTCCGACAGATCAATTTTCATCCTACGCCTCAATAGGAAGCGATCGTTACTTTTTAGCGTTTAATTCAGACGAAGAATTCAATTATACCAGTGGCACCCACTTATATTCGATGCATTTGTACGACAAACTGATGGGCTCTTCTGAACGTATTTTTACAAAGACCTACCGGATCATTGTAAGTCCTGATGGAAGGTATATTAGTGCTTATGATGAAAAAATCAAGGGATGGGTATTGTATGATACGCTCGAATCTGCTTTTATTCCTGTAAAAAATAAAGGTAAGCTGTCGCCGGTTTTTAGTTCAGATAATCAGTTTGTTCTTTTTGAGAGTGAAAATGACCTTTGGCAGATGGATTTGAAAACCAAAGAGGTTAAAAGGCTGAATATTGCTCCGAATCAGGATGTAAAAATCAGCAATTTAATAACGGAAACTCTATTCCGGCAGTTTAATGTGAGCGTCGAACTAAGAGCAGTTGATCTTCAAAAGCCCATGCTTTTAAAAGTACGCGATAAAGAAAGGAATTTGACTTCATGTATTAATTGGAAAAAAGGAAAATCTGAAGTTATTATTCCACCATCTCAAAATAGAATTAAAGATTTTAAATATAATGAAGGAGGAAACAGTATTTTCAGTATCGAAGAAAATTACAACAGTCCGCCGGTATTGTATCGGTACAGCAATAAAGGAGCCGTAAAAACACAAATATTCAGATCGGGAAAAGAAGATAAAATCATTAAAAATCTAAAACAGGAAATTCTATCATATACCAATACAGCGGAAACACCCTTAAAAGGAATGCTGTATTACCCGATAGGTTTTAATCTGAATAAAAAATACCCGATGGTGGTGAGGATTTACCAGCAGCAGTCTGAATCCTCCGGTATTTATCCAATTCCTGATTATGATGAAGATGGTTTTAATTTGAGGCTGCTTTTGGAAAATGGATATTTTGTATTTCTTCCAGATATTATTTATGATGAAAGGGGAACGGGAGTCTCAGCACTGGATTGTGTGAACAGCGGACTGGATCAATTAATAACCTATCCGAATATTGACCAGAAGAAAATAGGACTGACCGGGCATTCCATGGGAGGCTATGAAACCAATTTTATTGCCACAAAATCTGATCGGTTTGTTGCCTATCTTTCAGGAGCTTCCATAAGTAATATTGTGAAGTCTTATTTTTCCTTTAACACGCATTTCAGCTTCATGGATTATGCAAGACTGGAAAATGGGCAATATGAAATGAATGTTCCGTTTTCGGAAAATAAGGAAAAGTATTTTAAGAATAATCCAATTCATGATGTTGAAAAAGTAAGTGCCCCGATGCTGCTGTGGGCAGGCACAAAAGATCAAAATGTTACCCCTGACCAGACGATGGCATTTTTTGCAGGGCTTGTAAGAAACCGTAAACCTGTTATTGCTTTAATGTATCCACATAGGGAGCATGATTTGGGAATAGGAAGTGAGGAAAGTAAAGATTTAAACCTTAAAACGTTAGATTGGTGGAGGTATTTCCTAAAAGACGAGAAAAATATTCCGTGGATAGAGAAAGAAATGAATCAATATGAACGCAATCAATGATGTATGCGGTTTTTATTTAATTTTTGAGTTTCAAAAAATATTATATATTTACCTCAAAATGGATATTTTAATCTATCATTTGTGTTTTGAGAATGACAAGTCCTGTCATTCTTTTTTTGTACCACAAAAATAAAAGCCGCCTCACCGGAGGCGGCTCATTTTAATTACTGCGGGATCTCATGTAATAAGGTTCCACACATGGTTGGCGATACGAGTTCACGTAGTTGTACACTTGGATCTGATGTCCACGTACAAACAGGACCTACGTTTTCGTCACTACAGTCTTTCTCAGCATTTAGACAGCTGAAGGTTCCGTTTCCATTGTTAACAAGCCTATAACCTGCTACAATAGCTTTTTTGTTTTCTTTTGCCACTTTGGTAGCAAACGCTGAACCTGTACCCAATAGGACTAAGGCTACTGGAAAAATGAACTTTTTCATAGTATAAAATGGTATTTGTGCCTACTCTTTGGACCGGTTTTCGGCTTCTCCGGATATAAAATATTTAGTTATAGGTTTTGTAAATTGGTGCTGAATAATTTTATTGTCAATAATTACATAGAGATATTTATCGGTAACGATAAAATCAGAAACACCGTGGCTATCTTTCTTAAAGAGGTACATGCTTCCGATGTATTCATTTTCATCGGTCTTATAGACATCCACAATACTCGCTTCCTGCCATGTTTTTTTTGATTCATGTTTTCCCATCAAATCAGATTGGTTGAATAAAAGGTTCTTATGGACAGCCGAACGAAGGTTGACTTTTAAGGGTGGAGCACTCATTTTATGAATTCCGTCTGCAAGGCGCTTTGATTCTATTTTAGCAATTCGTACCGTATCAATAGTGTTCATTTGATTTTGAACTTTTAAATCTTTATCCATCACTATAAACTGGTTCCTGTAGGTATAAGTGTATATTAGCTGCGAACGAAAGCCATCTGTGATAAAGTTTCCGTCAATATCAAAAACACCATCGATTTGTTTTTGAAGGATATCGGAATACAGCGTAAGCTTTTCACCTGCCGAATTAAGATTAAGATCAGCCAGTACAAATTGCTTCGTCTTACTGCTTTGTGTCCTTATCGCAAAACGAAGTGAATCCAGTACGATCAGTTGATTAAAGTAAGCTTCATTAAAACTGATGGTTTTTGATTTTGGATTTCCGAGCCTGCCCCTGAAGATAACCGGTACTGTTCCGTCGTAAATGTAATAATATGGCGCTTTAACCTGGAGTTTAATATTTCTGAATGGATGTTTTATGTTATCCAGACTGATATTTGTTACCCGCTTTCCTGCAAGTGCTGTATCTAAGGTGAGCAGTGTCTGGGGGAATTTCCTGTTTCCGAGATAGATGTTTTTATCATCATACCCTGCAAAATAATAGTAAGAATCGCTTAACTGTAATTGCTTCTTTTCTAATGTTGGATGCATTAAAAACCGGCGGGTAAAATTATTTTCCTTTTTTATAATCTGCTCAGAAGAGAAAAACAGATAGGTAACAATTCCTATATTGACAATAATTACCGAGATCATCAAAGAAATATAATGAGCAAGTCTTCTTTCTTTCTCTTTTTCAAGGATGATGATGGCAACCATTGCCAAAAGAATACAGACGATATTAAAGATCAGATGTTCTATCCATCCCATTTTCTCCAAAATGCCTCCGCAGGAACAGGGTATAAATTCACTGTAATTAAGGATGAGAAAAATATATACAGTAAATGCAACCATAATTCCCAAAGAGGCGTAGAGCCCTAATCTTTTTGTATTGGTGAAAATGAGTGCAAGCACAATCAGCAGTTCTATAATAATGACAGCATAAGAAACAAATCCTGCATAAGCGCTTAACAGAGGTGATTGCCCAATTTGAACCTGGAAATTCTCAAAATCAAATATTTTACTAATGCTGGCGTAACAGAACAAAAGTATAAAGAAGTAGGCAATTCCAGTAGGAAAATAGATGGTCAGTTTTTTCATAATATTTCATGTAAAATCAAAAGGTTAGAAGTAAAAGGATACATCCTGAATATCAGAATTGTTGATTCTCTGTAGTTTTGATATGAAAACTATTGTGATTTTCCATACCCATTCAATTTTTACGGATTCACTGGCTCATTCTCCAATTATCCCGATCTTTCGGAGGGTCAGTTTCTCCAATTTTCTTAGCGACTGTACTATCTCTTTTAAAGGTATTTTGATCAGTTACATACTTTTCAGTCTCGTCAGTGTATGTATCGTGCTCACGACAAGAATTTAAAAACAAGATGATACTTCCTGTAGTTATAAATAAAAAATACTTTTTCATTGTTTGGGATTTAATTAGTTAATAATCCCGGCCGGTTTTCTTTAGAATTCTAGGACGAATGTAGAAAAGGATTGATCCTGAAAAAAGGAAAGCATGACCTGATTTGTAAATCGTACTGATACGATTTACAAATCAGATCATAAATATTTTGGACTTAATTATATTATTATCAGTCGTTTACAAGTTTTTTGTTATTTTTTATAATGTAATATTTAATAATTGATTTTTTTTCACTTTTACGCTTGCAAATATTTGACTTATAGTGGTAATTTCATAAATTTGTGATATAAATATTGTATTTATTTTGTGGAAAATTTTACTTGTTCTCGTTTTTTATTGCATCCGACTAAATAGTCAGGAATTTTCTGATTATAGAATGCGCTACGATAATTTTGAAGAAAACGATATAAGGGCTTTCAATTTTTTAAATCCTTATATTCAAAAAGCAAAACAGGAAAAAAACTATCGCGAATTAGCACAGGCCTATAAAGATGCTATCAGCTTTTCGCCAAATCACAAATTGTACTATGCGGACAGTATAATATGGGCGGCTTCCAAAACCGGAGATAAAGATTTGTTGGGTGCTTCTTATCTAACTAAAGGCACGGTCTTCTATTTTAATCATAAAAAATTTAAACTTGCTTTAGATGAATATTTGAAAGCTTGGAATTATTTAGAAAATACAAAAGATGAATATCTTTATTATAAAAACCTTTACCATATTGGTGTTGTAAAAAGTTATCTAGGATATCATGAGGAAACATTGGATATTTTTGAAAAATGCAGAAATTATTTTAGCAGTAAAAAGATACCTCCTGGATTTCCAAATTTAGAGTATAATAATAAGAAAGGCTATCTTAATAGTCTCCATCAGAATATTATCTGTCTCATTGAGCTGGATCGTCTCAACGAAGCATCCCTGTTGATCGATGAAGGGCTTACCGGAGCTTCATCTCACATAGACTTTTATATTGAAAGAAGTTATTTTTATAAGTTACAGGGTATCATTGATTTTAAGAAAAAAAACTATGATAAGGCAATATCCAATTTTAATAACGCTTTAGCAGGAGTAGAAAAGAAAAACGATTTTACCAATGCCTCAGCAATATATTTTTATAAGGGCAAAAGCCTATTGAGTAAAAATGACGTGAATAATGCTGTTTGTTATTTTAAAAAGGTAGATTCCATATTTAGTAAACATCAATTTATTTTGCCCGAAGTGAGGGAGAATTACGAGATCCTGATAAATCATTCTAAAAAAACTAAAAATGAAAAGATAGAGTTGTATTTCACCAACCAACTTCTCAAGGTTGATCTTATCCTTTCCACCGATTTTAGATATCTTTTAGAGAAAATTCATAAAGAATATGATACAAAAGATCTTTTGAGGGCTAAAAAAAGGTTGGAGAATTCAAGGCTATATGGCTATGGAATAGCAGCCTTCTCAATGTCTCTACTTATTTTAATTTTTACTATCACTTTTTTCAGAAGGCGGAAAGAAAGAGAAATTCATAAAAAGTATGAAGAACTACTTCTAAAAATAGCACAGGATAATACTGAAAAACCAAAGGATGAATTTGTGCATAAGCCGAAAAATTCAAAACTATCTGTAGAAATGGTCAGTGATCTATTAAATAAGCTGAATATTCTTGAGCAGACTAATTTTTTTCTTGAAAAGGGGCTTACTCAAAATAAGCTGGCCTCAAAATTGAAAACCAACACCACTTATCTATCTGAAATTGTTAACGAATATAAAGGACACCATTTTAATATATATTTAAACCACCTAAGGATCCAGTATGTTACCAAAAAACTTTATGAAAGCAAGATATGGCGAAGCTATTCTATAGAAACTTTAGCTAAGGAATGTGGTTTCAGCAACAGATCTAACTTTTCTAAAGTATTCACTGAGGTAAATAATATCAGTCCTGCTGATTTTATCAGGAAGAGAGAAGGTGAACTTAAGCAAATGCCTGATTAAGTATTTGAAGTTTCAAATAAAATATCTTCCAAACACCTATAAAGAGCATTGACTGCCTTGATTCAACAGAAAGTAATATCAAAAAGACACCTCTTAATCCCAAAAAATATAGATAATTAAGAAATTCCCTCATTCTTTTCTGGAAAATTTGTTCAAAAATCCTCAAGAAATTCATTCTTTACAATGATTTTTAATGAAATTTTTAACAATAACCTGTTTACGATATAGATTATTTTTTACTGTTTTTTTCACAGTAGACGAATATTTCTTCATCTGACATATCGAATTTTAATCCTAATTTTTTCACACAGTCATCTATTTCATTTATAGCTTTTGGACCTAATCCACGAATAAATTTTAATCTTTCTTTTTTCAATTTTACCAATTGTAAGATCGTTTCTATTTCATATTCTGTTAAAGCAGACCCTATTCTTGAATTTCTTAAATGAGATTTAATTGCTGTATTAAAAATTGTTTTTTTTAGAATGTTTTCATTCAGTTTTAAGGAATATTCGAATTCATATTTTGCATTCGGTCTATTTTTTATCGCATAGTTTTCAAATTCTAAAATGGTTTTATTTAGAATTTGCATCAGCTCATACTTTGATCGACAATTACTCTTGACTGTAATTTTACCTGAGTTGAAATAAATTTCTATTGTGTTCATCTAATGCGTTATGAGTATAAATTTAAGAAATATATCATATATCAGTTTTATGATAAAGGTTTATTATAATGCAATTTTTTTTCAGGAGCACTTCTTGATATATTTAATTTACTAGCTTTAAATGAATCAGTTTAGTTTTTATTACCTACCTTTTTCTTGATATAAATTCACCTTGTTCCTGATTCACATTTACTTTTGGGTTTATCTCGGGTTCTACAGAAAGAAGATTCTTTGATGTTAGGAGGTTGCTTTCAATTATTGGATTCTGTTTAGTATCAAATATTTCAGATGCTTTAAAAAGAAAAATATTTTCCTCAGCCCTTTCCTTTACGTAATCTCTGTTCTCATTCATTTTTAGTTGCTGTTCCTTTTCAAATTTATATTGAACGATTAATCCCTCTTTAGTCGTTGACAATTCTTCCAATTTTTTATCCAATTCTGTGATATTATCAGCTGTAGCTTTAGTTTGTTTTTCAATTTCTATAACATTCACTCCCTTTTCGGCTAAATTGTCAATCGCCTTCTGAACTTCAGCTCTAGCTAAATCAATCGTTTTCTGATAAGATGGAAGCTGGTTTTTCCAATATTCTGCATCCTCCCCTTCCTCTTTTGAATACCCCAAAATTCTGTTGTAGGAATGTTCAGCTTTTGTAACTTCTTCTTTTATTTTAAGAAAAACTTCATATTTCCTCAAAACAAATGCACTATCTGCGAGGTACTTATTTTTGTCACTTTCAATCCTTTTCTTCATCAATTCAATTTCAATATTCGCTCTGGTTTCGGGATTGGTAATGATGGAGGTTTTGAGCTCTTGCGTGCTAATATCAGATATGTCCAAAACATCAGCGCCCTTTTTCATCGCTTCTAAATATCTTGCCTGCTTAGTCTGCAACTTCTGAAGCATAAAGACATCAATACTGTCATTGGTCAGCATAAAATTAACCCGCACATTTTCGTTCTTGTTTCCTTGTCTCCAGGCTCGTCCTTCCACCTGTCGCAATGAAGTAAAATTGTAGGGTAATGTAAGCATATAAACATCTGTTGTATTTTCCTGAAGATTCATTCCTTCCTGAATGGCTTCACTTCCAATAACAACTTTTATTTTCCCAACATTAAAATCATTTTGAATAGAAATTCTTTGGTTTTTGCTTGTAGCCCCGGTAATGATTCCTACTTCTTCAGGCTTATAGCCCACTTCACCAATAAGATAGTCTTTTAATTTTGGAAACTCTGAAACAGCTAATTCAGAATAAATAATTTGTCCCGATTCAGGAATATCTTTTTTATTCTGCCTAATTAGATTCATCATCTCATTCAGTTTGGGAGAATCTTCAACAAAAAATTTATCGGAAGGTTCCAATCCTGTGTAATAAGGTGATAGGTATGGCGAAATTGCAATCAATCGGGCATTGAGAATATGCGTTAGAATTGCTCCTTTTTCAGTTTCACTGAAATTTTCATTGAGCAAATCATATTGTTCTTTTGTAAGATCATTCTGCTCAATTTTATATTCTTTGTTGATTTTATTTGGACGAATTAATTCTGGATTGTCCTCTTCTCCTTTTATATCTATAAATTCCGATAGCAGTTGTTGGAAAAGAGAATTATTTTTAAACCTCCGAACATTTGCTTTGAATTTCACATCTCCCTTCGCGTCAATCTCCATATCATTATCCGCCTCCATAAAAGTTTCAAAGAATGTGTTGACATTAAAATAACCCGATTCTTCCAAACGTTTATTAGCTATCAAAGACAAAATAGAATAATATTCAAGAGGTTTATTAGTAAAAGGTGTTGCTGAGAGTAAAGTAACATTCCTCCCATCACATTTATCTTGGATATATTGGCAAGCCATCCACGTATTGATTCCTAATTTGGAAGTCTGTTGGTTCTGCCCTCTAAAATCGGAAGCAAATCTTCGGTCTTCTATTTTCACTTTTCCAACAATATGATTGGCGTTATGAACTTCGTCGTAAGTCAAATGATCAAAGCCAAAATCTTCCCAATCATAGATTTTACCGCGCTTCATCTTGCCCTCAATTTCCTTTTCTTTCTGAAGTTCGATTTGGAGGTCTCTCTCTGTGTTGGTAACACTTTTTAGTTCACTGGCTGAGATGTAGTTGAACTTTGATGAAAGCTCTTCGGTAATTTCTGATGAAAATCCAATATTGTTAAAACCTTCGTAAGTAACTATGGTAATTTCTCCGTCTTTATTGTCAAATTTTGAGAGATCATAATCTTTGCCGAGATTTCCCAAAACATTGACTTTAGCATCGGGAATTGTTTCAAATATTGTTTCAACCCATTGTTTCAAAATACTGTCGTTGGGAACCACGATGAGTGGTCTTGTTGCATTTCCCCTCTCCATTGCTTCGTGCATAGAAAGGATTCCTGATAAAGTTTTCCCAAATCCTACTTCGTGCGCTAACAGCCCTACTCCTTTTGTGGTCTGTCTCCCAATTCCTGCTTTCTGAACCTCGGCTAACTTTAAGGGTTTTCCTTTAAAATTTTGATAGATTCTGGAAAACAATGGAAATTTGGAATAGTCGGGAACGTGGATATTATTATAATTACGGTTAAAATCTTTTACAAATCGATTTCTTAATTCATCGGATAATTCTTCACGAACAAATTTGTGAAAGAGATCATTGGCAGCGGCTTTTCGTCTTTCACGGACTAAAGCATTTCTTTCTTTATCGCTTCCCGTAACTGTTTCATTATCAACAAAAGTTTTGACTTCCCACGACGACGATCCTGCAAAGGCTTCGCTAGGCAAATCGGATACGAAATCTTTGAATTTTTCTGCAAGATTGTAATTTTCTATCACGGGTTCAGAACTTCTTGTCGCTGAATTGTAACGAAGTTTCTCAACGGTACCCAAACCAAATTTATGTACAAATTCGTGGTTAGGACTAATGAATATTTCATCAAGAGATTTTGCTTTTGGCAAAACATTTTCTAATAATGTTTTTTGCTTTTCATACTGATCTACCGTTCCCCCAATTGCATTTTTATCAATAAAATCCCGCTCCAATTGCTCTAATTTTGCGTAGATATTGCCTTCCGTGTAGTAAAAGTCGTGGACCCAATTTCCATCGATATAATTGGCAAACTGGTAGTGTTTACCACGATTGTTTAAAGTTCCATCATAAGAAGTATCCCTAAATGCTTCAATTTGTTCTTTGGTAATCTCCGAACTGTTTTGCAAAGATGTGTTTACAATTACATCTTGTTTTGAGAATTGATATTTTAAAATACTTTTCTTTATTTCCGGTTTTGTTTGGATTTTGTATTCGTTGTCCAACTTAGTATTGTGGATGGAAATAATGCGGTCACTTTTTTCAATAAGTTCTTTTAATTTTTCCTCTGAAAATGATGCTGGTTTTGTGATTAAATCTTTGCGAAGTTTTTCATACTTGCTAATTTCAATAGTAATTGTGGGAGATTTAAACTTGATGTTATTGAGTTTAGAAAGTGCCAATTCAATTTTTTCTTGAGTTTCTGTTAAATTCAACTCGTCTTTTTCCTCTGCAATAATTTCTTTCTGTGGTGAAGCCTTTGTAATAGGGTTCGGCTCAGTATTTTCTAAAAATAGATCTTCAAAAAGATTTCCAATTCTTTCGGTCTCCTTCTTCTTTTTAAATTGCTCAATCTTGAAGAGAGCTTCATCTAAATTTCCGTGGATATAATTTTCCAAACGTCCGAAACGATTGGTTTTTTCACGGTTTTCACCAAGAACTTTCATGGGATTATCTTGAAAATAACTGGAAATATCAACAGAGACGTTTTGATTGTTTTTTCTTAGAATGATAATATCTGTTCCGATTTGCGTTCCTGCAAAAGCTCCGTTTGGTAAACGGAATGCTTCCAAAAGATTTGCATTTTGCAAATTCTTTTGTCGGTTCAGCCAACCTGATGGAAGTACCATTGCCAAAACTCCGTTGGGTTTTAAAGAATCTAAAGACCGCTTTACGAAATAATCTTCATATTTTGAAATTTTTGGCTCTTCTCCTAATCCTTTATACAGCCCCCGATGCTCGCCGTAAGGCGGATTTCCGATAACCAAATCGTATTGCTGAGAAAATTTTTTTTTATTTCCTTTTTCATCAATAAATTCGGTTTCAAAAGAGCGAAGATTAATATCCGCTTCGGGATGCAGAATTTTGGCAATTTTCGCAGTGGTTTCATTGATTTCAAAACCTGTAATTTTAGAATTTACCGATAATTCGTGAGTGGTGTACAGAAAATTTCCGGTTCCGACGCTGGGTTCTAAAACGGATATTTCTTTTTGATTTTTGAAATGGTCTTTGATTAAATTGCGGACTGTATCAACAATTTTTGAATCGGTGTAATATTCATCTAAAATTCCTCGTCCTTCTTTTGCGGTTCCGCCGCTTCGGAATTGGTTGCAAATCTCTTTTAAATCATCAGTGATTGTAAGATTTTCCTTCAGAATAATTTTGTCATCGTCGGAAACAAAACAAGCTGCAGAAACTACTTCCACAACTTGTTCATTGGTCAGTTTTTGACCTTTATATTTTTCGATAAGCGTTTCTAACTCATAATTTTGAGTAGAATTTTCATTTACCTCGGAAACTCGTCCTCCAGATTCTCTTCTATCGGATACAATTCTCCCGGATACGATTCCGCCCAAGGAATGTTCTCTTCCTTCATTTTTTTCATCATCATTCTGTTGTGAGTCGTCATTGGGTCGTCCTCCTCGGTCTCGTCCTCCCAAATTGCTCCACTCTGTGCCTGCAAGTCCATTTCCAGCATAGTTGCCGCCCACTGCTTGTCCGCTTCCGTAATTTCCGTTTTGCTCGGATTGGATTTTTGGGCTATGTTCTCCAGTGTTGTGTTCAAGTGTTCCGTTTCCCACTTGCTGAGGATTGGATGTTCTTCCGGATTCAATTGCATTGTTTTCATTTTCTGAAGTTTTTGGTTCAACTAAATTAGTATTTTTATCTTGAAGATTGAGTTTATTCTTTAAATATTCGGTCAGGTTTTGATTCCCGTTTTCAGAAATTTCATACAAAGGACGAACGTCTTTGATGTTTTTACCATTAAATTCTGTCAGAATTTTAAGCGTTACCATATTTCCCGTTCTATCTCCGGTAAGACAAAGAAATATTTTGCCATCATAATTCTGGTATCTATTGAGGAACTTTTTGGCATTTGAACCGGAATTAAGGGTAATAAGTGTTCTATTATTGATTTGCTTATTCAATTGAAGAAGCTCTAAAAATGAAAATGTATCCTTACTGTTTGTGAAAACAATAAGTTCCTTCTTATTTCCTTCAACTACTGAAATGTTATCAATTATCTCATTAAATAATTCTTGATCTTTCACTTTTTTCTGTTTTTTACGAAGTGGTTAAATTCAAAAATTTCTTTGGATTCACTGTCCCAGTTTTTTCTCGATATTAATTGAAGCGTTACGAATATATCCGTCTTTTTATTGTAAGAATCAATTCTTTCGAGTCTTCCGTGGTAGTCTTTTTCGACGTGTTTGTAAATTGAGTACGGTAAAATAGTATCCGTTGGATAAATGTAAAATCGAGTATACATCCAGGGTGAATTGATTTCAAATCGTTTGTATTTTTTCTTAAACAAAACGGTATCACTCAGATTTTTCCTGTTTCTGTAATTGGGGATTTTTTCCTGAGAAAATAGTGTTCCACCTTTTTTGTTTTCAACTAAAATCGGCTTTTGGTTTTTTGTAATATCAGACAGAATGATTTTTCCCGGATTTTCATTTTCAATAGTATAGCATAATGAATCTTTAATGAAATAAATTTGTTGGGTTATTTCGGGAGCGTCAACATCCGGAATACGTTCTATAATGGAATCTCCTGAATAATTAAGGCTTGACAAATGAAAACTTTGGATGTTGTTCAGATTTTTGGAAGCATCGAAATAGACATTGGAAACCACATCGATTCCGCCTTTTTCGGATTTGATTTCTTTGTGGCAGGAATTGCTTACAAAAAGAAAAAAAAGACCGGGTAGTATTAAAAGTTTTTTCATAAAAATAGAGTTTAAAAAAGCGGCAGCTTAAATAATTTGGTCTACCGCTAGGAAATAAATGAATGATTATATTTCTTATCTATCGCTTAATACTCTGCTCTTTCACATTGTTTTTTTCGTGCTTGTTATCTTGTTCCAAACCTTCTAAAGGCTTATTTGTATTGATCCTGGTCATATCGGAATCATAGAGATTCAAGTTTTTGTATTGAGGATTCAGTACCGCTTTGCCTTCTATCACTTTATCCTCCAATTCAAATTTGACTTTGACAATATTTCCTTTTTCAAGAGATTTTATAGTGTTCTCTTTATATTCCGGCTTATCAAAGATCAGATTGGATTTTTCAACGATATTGGCAGTATCCACACCGTAATTTTTGTAAAAATTCTGGAAATTATAATTTCCTTTTTCAGTTTTTGGCTCACTGAAATTGAATTTGACAAATGCGGGCTCCATCTGTTCGGTTTTGGGATTTTGAAATTCTATTTTCACGGCACGGCCTTCCAAAAGATTGACTGCCTCTTTAGCGGTAAATGTATTTTCCCTGTTTACCGGAAAATTATGAGAAATTTCTTCGCCCTTTTCATTGGTTAATTTTGCGTTGTACGAATTGAGAAAAACGCCTCCGCTTTCGGTTTTATTGAATTTCAATATAAAACCTACCTTGTTTTCGGGCAATGCTTTGTCGGAAGTCGTTTTAATGTCAAATTGTTGTTTGACAGATTTAATTCCTTTCTCCAGATCTTTGTGAAGCTTTTCTCCCTCTCCGAAGCCGAGGTATTTTAACTGGTCTTTTAGGTATTGAACCTGATCGAATTCTTTTTGTGTTTCCATAATGTTTGGATTTTGATTGTTAATATTATTTTTAAAAAATGTAATGTTTGCGGCTAGGGAATTAGCGATGTTTTTCATTTGGTCAATTGATAGATCCCCATTTTTTGTCTCTAAATTAGTTTTAGCATCATTGACATAATGTGTAGATATATCAATATCTTGCCTTATTTTAGGTTCATATGCTATAGCAATATCTTTTTCAAAAATTGGAAAGTATCTGGTATTTTCGTAGATATACTTATTGACTATGTCCTGAGTAGTGTAATCGAAGTTTTGCAGATAAAGAGGATTTTGTAGAGCTTCTTTTGCAAGTCCATCAATTCTTGCATTACTGAATTTTACATCTTTATTCAATAAATAGCCAGTTTCCCCACTTGGATAGAAGTATGAAATTCTTCCATCGTCTTTGAGTTGCAACATTTGATCTAAGTCATCGTACTTATCTAAAAAAGTAACCTCCTTCCCTGAAATTAAGTTTTCCCTTTGATTATCTGATAAGAAACTTCTATTTATGAAGTCAGGAATCATTAATTTTTGCTGCTCTCTTGGTTTATTTTTAATTTCACTAATGTTGAGATGAAATTCTTCACTTGGAGATTCTATATATCCTTTACTTTTCTCTGTGTTAATCCGTTTATTAGAATTATCGATAAGAGTCGACAAATAATGCTGCATTTCTTGAACTTCACTAAAAGTCCTGCCTTGGCTTAATTCAGTAGGATTATATATTTCATTCTTCCATTTATCTGCTGTCTCTAGTAAAGATTTATGACTACTTTCCAAAACTTGCAAGTCAGTTTCTACGCCATTGGTGTCGTTGTATTTATTAATTACACTCTGAGAGACTGAATCATATTTTTCTAATGATTGAGGATTTTTCAAAGCTTCAGCTGCAATATCCTTTATTTTTCCTCCAACTATTTGAATATCATTTTCTCTAACCTGTACTTTATCAAAAGAAACATCAGTTGTTTTTAAAAATGTTTTAACCGGTATTAAATCTTCATCAAGTTGTGATTTGACAATACTATTATTCTTAATGAAATATTCAGTCCCGGTATTAGAAAATTCTAAATTTCCGGTTGCAAGTTCTAATTTTTGAAAATCTGTTATTCGCCTACCTTCAATTACATCTGGTATTTTAGATAACTGTTCATCTGTAAGAGGAATTATTGAACCCGTTTTGTACTCAAAATATTCTGAAATAGCCTTAGATTGCTCTGGAGTTACTTTAATATCATTAAGAATTATATTTCTTTCTGTAAACAAATCTTCTTTTTTAACAGTAAATTCCTCACCACTTGCCCACACTCCTGAAATATTTCCATCTTTCTCAATTGTCAAACTAACTTTCCATTCATCCTCGCTATTTTTTTGTGGAATATGAAGAACACCTGTTGTTTTTAAAAATCTTTTCTGTGCATCAGAAAGGTCAAGCACTTCAATTATTGTAGGAGCTTTAAATTCTTTAACAGAATTATTGGCCGGTTTGCCCTTAGTAGTTTCAATATTAAAAATACCACGTTTTTCGGATATAATATTTTGGATTTCTTTAGAAAAATATTTTTCTAACTCCTTTACCAAATATTTAAATTCACTAGCTTCTAGTTCTTCAAGTACTGGCAATTTATCGAGTGCAATATTATTTTCAACAAGAATTTTTTCTATTGAAGTAATTTTATCAATATACTCAGGCTCTTTCTTAGTTTCATAATTTTCCAGAGCTCTTTCATAATCACTCTGACCTTGATCGTAACTACCGTCGAAATAATTTTCTCTTTCCGGAAGCATTGGGGGAAAAGTTTGTAAGTAGTTAAATATTGCATTTTTCACGTCTTCCCTCATATGAGAGACTTCTATTGCCGCTTTTAAAACTTCAAACCCATAAGGATTAGAAAAATTCCAAGTCGGTTCTTCATTTATTTCGTAATGACTTTGTAATTTATCAGCCAATGCTTTAATTCCTATTTCATTAAAAGGAGTAACTTCTATCCCTAACATTTTAGATTCACGCTCATAATTGCGGTAATGAAAAGCCTGGCGTTCGTCAATTTGTTTATTTGTTAATCCAGAACTTAAATCAGTTTTTATTTCCAGCTCCTGAGCCCAGAAATCTGAAAGTAGTTTATGCTTCGTTCCTTCGCTGTCAATAATTGTTTCAGTAAATTTCATAGCATTTTGCAGAATCATTACTTTATTGTTTAGCTGTTCCTTTTCAATGAATCTGACTAATTCAACGGGATTATTAAATTTATCTTCAATAGGGAAATCCGGATTTGAATTAAAAAATGTTTTCAATGTAAAATTTGAACCTTGAATAAATTCTTTACCCTTAGATTGATAAATTGCCATAAACTTTTTCTCTCTATCGCTAAACATCCGCTCTCCGTCCCGAAAAAATAGTTCGGGAGAAGTACTTTCCATTTCTTTTACAAAATTTTTATAGGCTCCGGTTCTTGGAGTAATATTCCTATCTATCCAGGTTAGTTCATTTTCCATTTTTTCAAGTTCTTAATTACCTTCTAAATCCTCGTGACTTTTGTATCTCCTCGTCCTGCTCCTGGCTTTCCTCCTCTCTAATGCGATTAGCATCCTGATAGACATCAGGGTCATTCACATTCAATTGAATATCTGATTTCTCCCGTTTTTGAGAGTGATTTTGTTTTTCAGAAATTCCAGCAACCGTATTGAATTCTTTGGACACAATATTCAAATCATTCGTAATTTCTTTTGCCATTTCGGGGAATTGGTCAATTTTATCTTGCAGGAAAGATTTTAGTTTTAGAAGTTCCGTTTTGTAACGATTGAGTTCTTCAGTATTCTTTTTATCTGCTATAATTGCGGTCAATTCTCTTGCGTTTTTAATGAAATCAAACTCCACAACTTGATTGGTTTCTTTGTCGAAAATGAAGGCTTTTTTCTCAAAATTCAATTCGCTTGCAGATTTAGAAACATTCTCTGTATCAGTGTATTGAATGTTATTTTTACTATTTTCGAGAATTTCAGAAATATTTTTGTCTCTTTCTAAAAAGATGACTTTCAGTTTGGAATTATTATCCGTAAGCTGAAAAGTTGCCCTGTTTTTGTCGTGATCTGCAACAATGGTATATCCTTGCAAAAATTTCTGAATATCCTCTGTATTCAGTTTTTTAGAGAAAGAATTATCTTCATTAATAATTCCGTATTTCTTTAATTCGTCTGTGGGTAAAGTGTTAGTGTTCATAATGGTTTGCTATTAAATTGTTTACTTTTATGAGGTCGTTTAAAAAATGAGCAGGATTGATGCTTTGTCCGAATTCTTTTACCGAAAAATGCAGATGTGGACCTGTAGAGTTTCCTGAGTTTCCACTTTTCCCAATGATAAAGCCGGCTTTTACTTGTTCTCCTGCTCGATAATATATTTCTGAGAGATGTAGGTACGAGGTTTCGAAACGTTCAAAATGTTTTACTTTTATGAAATTTCCTCCGCCTTTAGAATCCCATCCAGCCGAAGTAATGACTCCGTCCATTACAGAATACACATTTTCATAACCGGCTTTTAGGTCGATGCCATTGTGCATTTTTTTTGTTCCGAAAATAGGATGCATTCTTGTTCCGTAGGAAGATGTAACTGTAATTTTGTTTTTAAGGGGCATCACAATTTTTGACAAATAGGCTTCCGGTTCTTCAACAAAATCATAAGTAGCCAATGAGTTTAGTTTTTTTGATGATTGCTTTTTCTCTTCCAGTTTATGCTGTGTTAGCAGGATCAAAGAATCCTTCAATTTTTCAAACTCATTTTTTCTTACTTCTTTCACACTGCTATATTCTTTAATTAAAGTTTTCAAGGAATCTATTTCATTTTTTAAATCCGATTTTGTGGTGATATTTAAAACTTGTTTCCATGATTTTTTATCCTTTTTTTGTTTTAATGGCTCTTCGATATTCAATTTCTCAGATGCTTTTGGATTTTCAGATTTTTTCGGTACTGTTGCTGTAATCGTATTGAATTGCGCAGATGATAAGCAACTGTAAAACAGTACCATCAAAGTAAATGTGTATTTTGATTTTAGTTTTTTCATTTTATGCAGCTTTAATATTTTCATTCACAATGAGTTCCACTTCTTTATTGATCTTTCTAAAGTTGGTCATCAACACTTCTTCTTTTCGGTTAACCCCTTTTTTATCCACAAAAGAATAATAAGAAGGCATTTTCACGTAGTTGCTTTCTTCCTCTTGAATGGCTTTCATATCCAAATTAATTTTACCTCTAATTGCAGACGTTTTATATTCCTCAGCATCATTTCCCTCTCCCTGTGCGATCATTCCAACCATTTCTCCGGTTTTCAGAGCCGCAATTTTTCCGGCAGGAATCATATTATCCATTTTTTCATTAATACTGGTCGTTGTTCCTTGTTGGGAAATGGATTGTGAGTATGACTTCTGTTTAATTTTCCCAAATAGTTTTTCCAACCAATCGAGTGTATTTTTGTCTCTTGCAGACCCGGAAAGAATATTTCCAACAATTGCAGAAATCGTATCAGCAACTTCTTTTTTGTAGAATTGCCGGAGCTGCGGAATTTCCTGTAATCCAAGCATTACAGCAACCCTGTTGCTTCGTGCGGTTGCTACGATGTTATCAATTTTATGAATATAAATCGTCGGAAATTCGTCTGCGATAATTCCTCCGGGTAAATTGTGTTTGGAGTTAATTAATCTCAACGTCCTGTTTAATACTGAAGAATAAAGCGCCGAATTAATGTCTTGTGTCCCTGGGTCTGATGCCAGAATAATAATGGAAGGATTATCTCTGTCGGTTATCTTCAATTCCACTTCATCGCCGGAAAACACCCAAAAACTTTCTTTAGTCGCCAAGCGGGAAAGGAAAATCTTAAGTGTTCCAACCTGTCCTTCCAATTGGTCAAAAGCTTTGTTGTCATAAGCCGTTTTGAAAGGCGAAAGCAAAGAGAAAATTTCTTCATTGGTAAAAAGAGTATCAAAAATTTCTTTATAACTTCTGTTCATAAAAGAAAGAATATGAGGCAAATCCGAATATTTTCCATTTTCGAATGTTGCAAAAAAATAAATGCAGGATGAAAGGAAATTGATCGCAGATTGGGTAAAGAAAGCTTCAGAACCTCCTCCTGAGCTCGACCCTCCTTTTTGTAAAGATGATACCATTGATTCTGCCATTTCCTGCGCTTCTGCCAAAGTTTGGATATACTTTTTATGAAACGGGTTAACTCGTTTTGATTTTTCAACTTCATTCAGGTTGATGACGTGGAAATGGTAATCGTAGTCGGATTCCTTACTTTTTTTCAACAAATAATGGTAGTATGCAATTTGGGCTAAATCCGGGAATTTAAAATCGTAGATGCAGAGGCAAAAACCTTTGGCTATCATTTGTCTTATTGAAGGATTAATGACACCAAACGACTTCCCGGAACCCGGTGTTCCGATGACCATCGTTCCTCTAAAAGGATCAATATTAATGTACCCTTCATATGTCTTATTGTTATATCTGAAGATATAAGGAATGTTAATCGAAGTATCAGTGTTTATTAATTCTCGATTTTGATCGAAAGATTCTTCTTCAACATTCCACCGGTCTTTTCCCATTTTCTGCTGCACCAGTTTTGAAATACTGTCTGCACCCATTTGAAGAATAACGGCTCCTAAGAAAGAGAGTACGGCGTAAATTACCTGATAGAGATTGAAGCCTGGAAATACTTTTGGAAGTTTTGCATTTCCTGCCTCATTTTGCCACACCAGTGAAGAGAAAATCATCAGCAATCCTAAAATCATAGGGACGATAATTTCTGTACTAATATTGAGGTCTTTCTTTTTCTTGGCTTTTGTTCCGACAGCTACTAATCCAATCAAAATCAATGTTGCAAACTTGGCATTGACAGGAGGATAAATAAAACTCAACTTTGAAAAATTTTTCAATAAGTTGGATACTACCGGAACATCGGCATTAAGGTAAAAAAGCGAAGCACAATCTAACACAACGACAGCATACACTGCTTTTTGAAGAAAGCCATAAATCTTTATTTGATGTTGTTGTTCTTGCATGATCTTAATTTTGTGAAAATTGTCCCAATGAGGTTCTAAAATATTCTAAAGCTTTTAATTGGATTTTTGACTTGTCAAAATCTTCTTTTATCTTATCAAGTCTTTCAAAATATTTGTGCGTTTCAGCTATTTTCAAATTTGTTTCTATAATATCTTGCTTTACCTTAATTGCAACTTTTTTGTAGTGATGTACCATTAATAAAGAAGACAAGAAGAGTAATAGAGAAAAACAAAAAAGAAGGAGTGCAATGATTAATAATGTTGATTCCATAATAATTAAAAAGTATCGGCTTTAAGAATTTCAGAATAGTTCACCTTCATTTCAATAGTGCGCCCCGATAGTTGTTCTTCAATGAGACGAATCATCATTACCTTACTGTTTGGGTAAGTAAATTTTTTGAAAACATAAATATTTCTGAAATTTTTCCTGAAATGTTTTTGAGGATTCAGTTGCAAAATGGGAGTCAGATCTACACTTTGGTTGTTGGTTGCTTTGTGAATTTTTTTGTCTTCTAAGGAAAATTTCAAATCCTCAATATCGTAGCTCAGATTAGAATTATTTTTTATGGTCATATCTAAAAAAATATAATCACTTATCACATATACATTATTGAGTTGAAAGCTGAGTTTCAGATTTTTTTCTTCCCTAATCGGATTTTTCTCAGATTTTTTTTGAATAATATCCATTGCAAATTTTCTCAGTTCAAGATTTGAAAAAACCATTTTATCAAATTCTATGGGCTGCATCGCTTCGGGTTGTATGTGAATATTGGTAATCGTATTTAGATTGTCTTGATTTCTGTAAACTACTTTGTACTGTGCGATGAAAGACTGAGCAACAACCGTAATAATTCCAATTTGAGTTCCATTGGAAAATGCAGTAGGCATTTTAATTTTCCCCTTCTCGTCAGAATAATGATTGTCGGTGATTTTTATCCTGGCAATATTGGTAGTGGGTAAATCTCCCGTAAGTTTTTCCGTAGATAAATCGACGTATTGAATCGGTTCCGGCGAAATAATATGAAGGTTGATGCCTTCGGTAATTTCAATCTCCGGTAAGTCGGAAATGATCTGTTCTTTGGTTGCTGTTTGTGCAGTTAAAAAATTGGCAAAGAATAGTAAAAGGATATATAAAGTAACTCTCATTTTTTTTATTTTTTTTGTTGGTTTTGTGAATCTTTCAGTTGTTTTTCGTCGATTAAAAACACATATGAATTGTATTTTAGTTTTGCCTTGTTCTCTTTGATGAGATTGGCAATGGATTTAGAGGTTGAAGTAAACAGGCTGGTTCCAATACTTGAGAAGAATCCTTTTCCGCCCATATCCATCTGTGTTCCTTGTACAGAATTACTTCCCATTTCTCGCACCATATCTCTGAAAACACTCTGCGGAACGTATAATCCTTTCATCCCGTCTACATCATAAATCGAAAGATTGACAGGATAGATTTCTCCTTTGGTAAAGACCGAAACAATATTGAGATTGACTCTTTGCATTGAAAATCCTGAGATTTGTCCGTATAAAATCGAGCCTTTTATTATTTTTTTGTTTCCAACAAAGATGTCTTCCAACAGGCGAAACCTGATCCTGCTTCCTAAAAATCCTTTGTTGTTTTCGTCAATTACCGCTTTGATAAAACTGTTTTCTTTCTCCTTATAGAAAGCATTGAAACCACTGTTAATACCGGATTTACTGACATTGAAAGTTGAATTAAGAAAATCTTCCAACTTGTCTTTATTGGACTTCAGTTTTTTTTCTGCTGCGAGTTTACTTTGGTACTCAGGATCACGGGATTTTTCTAAAGAATCGATCACGAGCATTTGTTCTTTTAAATATTTTACAGGATCCGGTTGGACACTTTGTGTCTTTTCTTTAGGTGTATCAGTGTATTTATCTTCTTGGTTTCCGTAGGATTTGTCATTCAGCATTTTGATGATTTCAGATGATCTGTTGTAATCTTTATCGTCCCTTTGTGATTGATTTGGTTTGTAATAGGAGGATTGATTTCCTTTTGCCTGGTATCCGTTTTGTCTGCTATTGACTGCTTTTAGTGAATCTATTTTTCTTTTTTGCGCTAATGACAACTGGTCATCATAGTTCAATAAACTGTCTTCTTCTTTGTCCAATCCACCAAGCATTGTTCTGTTATCCTCTTTTTTGAAAAAAGCATCATATGCATCATTTTTGCTCATAATAGAATCCTGCGTATCTCCGAGTGATATTGACAATTCTTTTGGCTTGTCTTTTTCAGAAGTGTCCTCTTTGACAAACTGCGCGCCTACATAGCCGAAAAGAAAAAGAAATGGCAGAGCCAAAAGCGGCAAAACATATTTTTTTTCTTTAAAATTTATTTTTTTAATGTCCATTTTTTAGTTTTTGGTATTGGTTAAACAAGTAGTCAATTCGTAAGCTGTCTTCTTTTTCAAGAGCGTTTTGGTCTCTTTTTACTTTTAAAGTTTTCAGTTCGTTCACAATCTTCTCCATCTCTTTATCATTATTTAAGGATGGATTTTGACTCATCTTACTTTTTGAATAGAGAACAGGAGGCCTTATTTTGAAAGCCGTTTCGGAAGGAAAAAAGACACCTTGAATGAGAGACCCAATAAATGAAACCGACAGTAGAATCATTGAATACGTGAAGAATTTCTTTGGATTTTGAACTGCCCACTGTAGCCATTTCTGACCCTTTTGTTTTAATGTCGTATTCATTTTAGTAAGAGTTTTTGTTTTGATTGGATAGTTCTTCGTTATTGATGATTCGCCAGTTTTTAAGAATCACACCGTGAGGATTATTGGGACTTCTGATGATGTCTTCAAAGAAACCTTCGGTTATGAGCATTCTGGTAATGACAGAGGATTTTCTTGTGATCATTTGTTTCCCGAAAAAAGAGAATTTCTTCTGTTCCATATTGAGTGCAATTGAATCGGTATGGATACTTACCATCGAACTGGAGGCGATGATCTGATTGTAAAATCCTTTTTCCTTTAGGTTCGTATATTCTTTCTTTCCGCTGTCATCAATCAGATACAATGACTTTTGAATATTATCCTTGATATAGGTATCATCTGGTGCGAGCGTGAAAAACAATCGGTGGAAAAGTTCTATTTGCGCTTTGTATTCAACAGGTCGATTCAGTAGTACGTCCGTTTGCTTGGCAAGAACCGGAACGCCATTGTCTAAAATGTAAATTGATTTTCTGGAATCCTCAATCATTCTGTACGCAAAGAAAAATCCGGCAATGACAATGAAAACGGCAAAAGCAATGGTAGATAATGAAACAACCTTGTTGATTTTAATTCTTTGTTCTATATTTTTAATAAGCATTTTGTTGTGGTATTTTTTTGAGATTATTTTCCGTTTTTCATCGCTTCCTGAACTCTTCCCGATGCTGAACCTGCTGCCGCACTTTTTGCTGTGGCTGCTGCTACAGAAGCACCTCCTGTTTTGGCAGCCAAGATTGCTGTTTTTGCACTACTCGCCATTTTTCCTGCTGCATTTTTCATTTTAGTCATTGCTCCTGCTCCTCCGGCTGAAACTATTGAATCTGCAATGGTTGGGGTCATCAGTACACCAATGCCTGTCACAACATAAGCAACACAGGTAAAAAGTTGGTTGTAGATCATACCGGAATTACTCACATAGACCATCAAAGCGTCTAAGTTGGTGATCGTTCCGTTTGATAATAAGGTGTCGTATCTTTCTATTTCCATCTCGTACCCGGAAGCGATGAGTTGCTGACCGATGTTGATAATGGTATAGGCAACAAAAGTGTACAGATTGATATTGATAAATTTGGATACCCAACTGTATAAAGAATTTTCAAATCCGGGAATAAGAGCCATTCCTACGGCTATGGGTCCTAAAATAATTAAAATGTAAGACCATATTTTTTGGATGAAGAAAATAAGATAAACACAAATCCGAAGGATGGAAAGGCAGACAAATTCTATGAGTTCTGCGGCTAATTTTTGCATCTGAAATTGCATTCTGATTTGCCATTCTTTAATGGGTTGAATTAATTTATCTAATCCCTCACTGATGTCAAACCACGAGTCATCGGCATCTTCAGTGGTATTCTCAATGACTTCCTGTTTGGCATCTTCTTCCGCTTTCAGTTTTATGACGGCATCAAGCAATTGTTGCTGCTTTTTAAATCTCTCGACCCGTAAATCATTGACTTCCGATTCTATTTCGCTGAAAATTGAAATTCCGGGTTCGGCAATTGCCTCAAATGGTGCTTGGATAAGGCTGACAAATCCACTCCAGTAAACAAGCGTAAATCCGATGAGAATGGGTTTCAGCATGGGGGTGATTTCCCATTCACGATCTCCGGCCGCCATTTGCCAACCCATATATCCGAGGTACATTAAAGCGCCTAAACCTCCAATTGCTTTTCCTACCAAAGCGGAACCGGCGGCACTATCTTGCACACTGTTGTCCAATTTGGTAAAAACCTCCATAAACCACTTCTCAAAGGCGCCATCTCCCTTTAAAAATTGGAGTAAATTACTGTAATCGCTATCTGTCTGGGCAAAACCCATTACAGGTAAAAGAATTGCTAATAAGCAAAAAGATAAAGTCAGTATTTTATTCATTTTAATATTTGTGTTTATAGTGTTGCATCATATTTTGAACAATTTGCTGGTCTGATGCGGGTGTCCACGCAGGTGGTAACGCATAATTTGAATGGTTTTTCAGAATATTCTTGTAGTCCAAAAGAAGTGTCGTCTTATTATTGTGCTTCTTTAATTCCTGAACAAATTTTCTCCATTTGATAAGGGTTTCGTGGTACATAATGAATCGTTTTCCTCTTGGCATATCCATACTTCTGGACATTACGTACTTTTCTTTGATGAGATCCAATTCCTCCTGAAGCCGTCTTATGGTGCCCGTGGTGCTCAATGTTTCAAATGTTTGCTGGTCTTTCAACCTCCATTCTAAAAAATTTTGAGGGGTATCGGGAAATTCGGTAATGGGTTTTAGCATTCTTTTGTAATACAATAACCAAAGAGGATCTGCATCAACGGTGGCGGAAGTCCAATGGGCAAAATCCTGAACGCTTCTTTTATGAATAGTGTCGGATGCTGCTTTTATTTTTTTTGCTTCTTCCTCCTGAAACTTTAACTGGGCAAATCTTTGATTTTGAACTCCAGTAGGTTTTAATGGTCTAATGTCTTCGCCATCTTTATAATCCCTGTTGATTTTTGGAGCCCAAATTCCCCAGACTGTAGCGTAGGCAAAATTGGTTTGAATTCCTAAGAAGTATTTTGGATAAGGTCTCCAATCTCCCCAATCTTGAAAGACCATTCTTTTATGCTGCGCAACAATTGACGGGTCATTTAATCTCTTTACACTCAATTGTCCAAACAATGAGACTGCAATCAAGAGGAACTGAAATAGGCTGATTTTTTTTAGTAGATTTTTCATGATTTTTTAATTAAAGATGTGGTTGTATTTAGTGATGATGTCGCCAACAATAGCTTTGTCGATATTGATGTAATTGCGAAGCACCAGAACCTGATACAGGTAAGGGATCTTCTTGGCATTCTCTAATCGTAGATTGATGTACAGAATATTTCCATTAATATTTCTTACCCGGGTAAAGATCTTCTCAATCAGCATCTCCCTATCCATTGCATCCATCAGAAAGTCTTTGTCTTCATTGAGAATATCCCCGGTAACTTCCTGCTGAAGCTTCAAAGTCTGTTTTCCAATTTCTATGTAATATTTTGAAATGAGTACGGAATATTCAGGATGCTGTGCGGATAAATCCAGCATTTTATTGGAGTTGCTCACTATTTTACCCAAATATTGATACAGGTAGATGAGTTTTTTGCTCTGGGTAAGCGCTGAATTAACATTTTTCAATTGTTGATAGATGTACTCCTGAATCGCAATGATTTGCGTTATTTTATTGTTGATATCATCATACAATTCTTTTTGTTTTTCATAGGAATCCAGAAAAGTCTGCTCGCTTCCCAATCGGACGCCGTGGTTTACGGTGATTTGTGACAGGAGTTTATCATTGATAACGAGTTGCTGGCTATTAACCGTGATTCCTGAAAACGCTAATATTCCAAAGGTTACTATTTTCTTCATTTTTAAAAGGATTTGATGTTATCCATAATGCTTTCAACTACTTGCTTATCTCTGTTGACATAATATTGAAAGGCTCTTTTGTTACGGTTTACTTTGGCTTTTATATCTCTAATTTTCAAAAGCATATGCGTAGAATTTCTGCTTATTGCCTTTACTTCGCCTAAAGCATAGTCTAATAATACTTTACGTTCTGATTTCTCCATTTGATTGATGGCTCCGTAAGAAATCACAATCCCCATCACTAACCGTGTTACCATTTGTAAGTCATCAACAAACTGAACCTGAGAAGGCAAAACGGCTATAATTGAATAAGGAGCATCATTTATTTCATTGATAATAGCGGTTTGATTGTTTGTTATTTTCGTTATTTCCCTGCTCATTGCAATTCCTGTCGGTATGGCTTGAATAGCAAATGAAACAATCCGAAGCCTGTCTTGTATCTTGGTAATTTTGTCTTTGAAACTGTTCCACTGGGTTCTATTGGCGGTTTCTACGGTGGCATTAGCAGTTTGTTTTTGTCGCATTTCTTTTTGCCGATCGTGTTCTTTCATTGTGGCATTGATTTCTATATCCATCATCGGAAATGATACATTTTCCTGTTGCCAAGCCGGTGTAGAACCGCCACCGGAAGATGTCAACACAAAATAAACTACAGGAATAAGCAAACTGACAACAATTTTCTTTTTCATCTTTTGGTCTTAAAAATTCCGTTTGTATCTGTTCATTATATTTTCAACAATCCCTTTATCGGTATTAATGTATCCTGCAAACGGATTTATTGAATTCCAAAATCCTAGTCGGTTGGCTTTTTCCAGTCTTAATTTAATCGCCAAAAGCCATAGTTTCAGATTTTTGACATTACCGGAAATATTATGCAGGATTTTATATCGGTCTCCTGCGGTAGCCAGATTGAGTTCTCCGGATGCGAGAATATCAGAAACATCGGTCACTATCTTGAGACTTTGCTCATACGTTTTTTGTGAAGCTTTAACTCCAAAAATGGCATACTCCGGATGTTCTGATGCTAATTGCACAATTTGTGATGAATAATTGTAGCATTTATTGAGTTCAGAGTAAATTTCTTGTGCCTGGATTCCGTTTTGTAGTGTACCTGAAACCTCTTTTAAGCCTTTCAAAATTTTATTCTGAATGCCATTGGCTGCAACCATCTGTGTTCCGACCCAGGTTTGCGCATCTTTTAATTTTGAAGTTTCTTCAATGACTTCATTCTGTTTGGCTTTTAGATTTTCAGAATAGAGAATCATCGCTGCCGTTACCGTTGGGTCTATGTAGGTGTTTTGAGCATACAGTAAACTTCCAAATCCTAAAAATAGAATGCTAAACTTTTTCATATTGCTGTTTGTTTATTAATTCTGAAAAACTGATATTACGGTCTTCTAATTGCTGTGAGATGATTTTAAAAACATTCTTCCCTTTGTGCTGTTTTTTCATTATTTTGTAAAAAGAATTTATTTTATCATCTAAAGGATTTTGATATAGATTCACGAGTGACACAAGGTTTTCAAGACTGTCTCCGAAGATTTTTAAATCGTCAACTATTCTGCGTAATGCTTCATCGTAGTCCCCATATTGATGTACATAATATTCAACGGCTGATTTTTCCGGCTTTTCCGTGGTATAAGTCAAATATTGTTCAAGGGAAACCTCATTTCCATACACTTCGCCTTTTGAGCCTCGTTTCAGGTAAAATTCTTTAAATCGGCTTCTCCCGAATTTGTTATTCAGATTATTGATGGTGAAAATCTTGTTCTGTTCAACCTTATTTAGGGATAATAAAGCCGCTATGCGGTCAAAGTTGTCTTTGAATTTCGTTTGGTCAAGCAAAATGAACGTATCCGAATTATTGATGATGGAATCTTTTACCACCGCATTTCCAATAATGTCATCCAATTCCTGCGTTACCACTACGGCTTCTCCCCAAAATTTCCTTACCGTTTTGTATAAATAAAGGATATATCCTCCCATCAATTTACTCGCAATTGCCTTCCACGCTTCCTCAATTATTAAGGCTTTTCTCCGGTCTTTTCTTAACCTCATTTTCTGAATGAATGTGTCCATAATAATGAGCGTTACAATCGGAAACAGCTTCGGGTTGTCCTTTACATTATCAATTTCAAAAACGATGAATGGTTCATCGAACAGCGTATTATCGGCACTTTCATTTAGAGTCGTTCCGTACCTGCCGCCTTTGTAAAAATCTTTCAGTACAAACAAAAAGGTGCGCAGATTAAATTCCTTTTCTATGATATGGTGTTTCTTATTATTTAAGTAAATAGGAAGAAATTGATCACAGTAATCATAAAATCCATTAAAGGAAAGCTCTGTTATAATCAGCTTTTCCTCTAATTCTTTGATTTTTCTGATAATGGCTTTTCTAAAAGATTCGTTCCATTCTTCAGATGATCTGGGTTGCTTGATGATGTCATTCGACTTGATTAAAATTAATTGGGTCTCATTGTATATTTTCCTTCTTTCTTCATCGTTCAGCGTGTCGTAAGCTTCATACACTTTATAAAAATTTTCACTTTCATATTCCGGATTATTGATGTTCTTATCGGGGTGATAAAATTTCAACAATTTTCTTCCGGCTTCTTTTATTTCATCGGAACTGGCATCGAAATTAATTCCTAAAATATCATAATAAGTATGCTGCCCTTTGGCTTCATTTTCATATTCTGTGAATAGATCATCTTCGTGAATGTTGTACTTACTCAGATATAAAATGAGTTCTTCAGAAGTTTTATTATCATACCACGGCGTTCCAGAGTTGAAATACCCGTGATAATAGGACATCAATACATTATCTAAAATGGATTTTTGTGCGGATGACATCGAAGAATCGGGACCTTGCCAGATCAGGAATATCAAATTGGTTAAAAATTCAATTTTCTCGATATTAAATTCCTTTTTATCCATCAAAAAAGGATTCATCGTAATCGGTTTTTCTTCTGTGTATTGGATGTATCTTCCGCCCTTATATTTACAGGTTCCCGAATAGGAATCTCCTGTATCAACAATAACCACATCATAGTTATACGTAAGATACTGTTCGATGATATTATTCATTAAAAAACTCTTGCCTGATCCACTAGGTCCTAATACAAACTTGTTCCTGTTGTTTATTCTTCCTGTTTTCATCGGTAAATCCGAAGGATCTACTTTTAGTGGAACGCCTTGTCTGTCTGTAAATCTCAGGTAGAAATTGGATTCTTCATTGACGGGGTAACTTTCTTTAAAAAAAAAACACAAGGCCGCTTCGCTTGTCGTCATAAATAAATCGTACTCCCTGAGTTCAGTTCCGTTGCCGGGAATCGCTGACCGAAAGAGTTCCAACTGGTTGTAGGCATTTTTAGAAACAATGATTCCTTTCGTAAATAGCTTGTTTTCTATCATCGACTGAATGTTTTCCATTTTCTCCAGAGTTTCTGCGGAAAAAAGGATTGAAAAATGGGCATTGACAACAAGCTGTCCATCAATGGCTATATTATGAAGTAGCGTCTGAATTTCTTCTGCGATAATCGCATTTGACGGAGAGTTATTGGCTGCTCCTTCGTGTTTTTTCTTTTTCTTATCGAGTTCCCTTTGTTGTTGTGCTTGTGGCGGAATGGTAATAATCTGATTATAAACAATCGTTTCGTAGTCTTCCAGTTCATTGATAAAACTAAAATTATCCACTGCCGTTTCAGCTGCGGCACCGTTTCCTCCAAGAATAGAGTAAGGTTCAATTTCTGAGGGTAAATCAATGTTTTCTACATCAACGTATGAAATGTTTTTTATAAACCTATTTCCTATTTGTAAAAATTCGTTGGTGCTTTTTAAATTATCAAATGTTGGAGATTCGGAAAACTGCATTGACAAAACTCCTGAAATATAGTATTCAAAATCTTTCTCGAATAAAAACTGAGGTTCACAATCACTCTGTTTCAAAAGCATCAATACTTTTTGGCATTTGTCTCTAAGTTCTTTATAGCTTTTTTCTGAAAATTGATAGTGTTTGTTTTTCTTTTTCAGCTTGTCATCAATAATATCCGTAAAGAAAAGCACGGTTTCAATGGTTTTGAAAAGCCTTCCATCAAAATGTTCGGAATATTTTTGTTGTAGAAATTGGTTGGATTGCTCTGCTGTATATTTTTTCTTAGAAAAAATATCTAATTTTTGAACAATTCTCCCTTCTCCAATGATCGATACCACCTGATTTAAGACCGTGTGAAAATTGAGATAAGTATCCGGATCTGCGGAATATTGTTCTACAATATTTTTTATCTTGATTCCAATGATAGGGTTTCCGTATTGTCCGAAAAGAACATCAAAATCCCAACCCGAATCTTTTGCATAATCATATCCGATAAATGGAATGCTAAATGCTTGTTTTTTTGTCTGTGCCATTTTGCTAAAATCTTTTGTTGTTCAACCTTTTAGGGAAGATTAAAATCTGATTGAAATTTTTGGTTTTGTCATACAAACCATATTTGTCCTGTCTTTTGAAGATGAAATAAACACCTCCCGCAGTGACTGCAAGACCAAGTAATGAACCCAGTAATCCGAATTTGGATAATACCAATGCTGAGATTACTCCTCCTCCGATAACACCTACCGCATAAAAGATGTATTTCCCCTTGAGTCCGAAGAATACAAGAGGCTTTTTCAGCCCCTTGTAGAGATAGAATCCCATATTAGGCAAAGAATGCTGTTACGAATTCCGGAACTACAATTAAGAAAATCATCGCTCCTCCATAACCGAGAATTTCTTTGTTGACATCCTGGTCGCCATTCGTCCATTTGTTGTACACCCTAAGGCCTCCAATGAAACCGACTAGTCCACCAACGGCTTTTAAAATCAGCTTTACGGGATCCCAATAATCTCTGATATCACTTGCTGCATTCGAGATAGCGGTTGCTCCTCCTTGAGCAAATGCGGGGGTTATCGCCATAATGACCAAGGCTAGGGTTAAAACTTTTTTCGTGGTCACGTTTTTTGTGAAAAAATTTTTCATCTTAATTCAAAAATTTTATAAAGGGTTAATAATAAAGTGTGTGTGTTAAATTTTGGGCATAGAAGTCCCGGACAACGGATTGAAATCCGTTGTTAAGTCCTATAATCAATACGTTAGCTATTGATTAAGTTGGCTAATTACATCGTGGATTGATAAACTTTATATCCATTGTAGTTTGCAACCAGTTGAACCAATGTTTCAGAAAGATTGAGCATCGTCTTCCATTCTTTTATCCTTGAAGCTTCCTGATCTGCCTTGACTGTAATTGGGCTATGCTGAATGCCTTCGCCAGGTTTTTGGCTTTCCTTTTCGGTCGATATTTTTTCGCTCTGGTTAAGATACTCTTCGCTTGATTCAGCTTTTTCAGGATGTGATTGGTTTTCAGTTTCTGTAAAATCCATTTTTGATGGATTGTCCAACTCATCCAAATCTTGTTCAGATTCAAATTGTTCCCTCAAATACTCCAGATCCTGTCTTTCGTCTTTTGTTTCAGCGGAATCGGAATGGATTTGATTTTTACTAAAGGATTTTGGAGTGTTGATGTTTTCTACATCTTCAATCCCAATAATTGCCGTAAGTTCTTCGTACTGCCCGGAAATTTCGGATAAAGAAAATTCCTCCGTCTCCTCTTTATAGACCCCCTTTTCTTTTTTGAGAAACAGATCATATAAAATATTACCCGCATAATATATCAGGTAAACAGCCAGAATAGTAAGTGAAATTTTTATCATTTTTTATTGATTTAGTTGTCAGTCAATCGTTGTCGTTTGTTGGTATTGAGTCTTTGATTTTTTCCTTCTTTTTAATCACTTGTATTTTGATTTTTGAGGTTTTATTGATATATTTTATAAGTTCATCGAATGTATGTTCTACTGCATATTTTTGCTTGCCTATCAGGCTTCTGGTGTTAATAGTTTGCAGGCAGTTTCTTTTGAATACCGGACTTGGCAGCAGCATTCCATATTTTGCGAGCTCAATGTCCATTGCTTCCTGATTCAGATACTTGTAACCTTTATCATATTTGGAACGGATAAATATTCTTTCGGCCTCACTTTCCAGTAGTCCCAGCATATTGATGAAGACCAAAGTCGATTTTACAGAAACATCGGAATATTCAAAAGGGATCACGATAAAATCACTGTAAATCAGCAAATCGCTGTATTTTGCATCGAGTGTTCCCGCCAAATCAAATAGGTTAATTTCATCGCTTTCTTTCAAATTAATGAGGGTCTCAAAGTCTGAAAAAGGCTGTTCATTATCTTCGTCGATAATTTCTACATCATACAATTTTGGAACATCCAGTACTTCATCTTCTTTCCATTTGTAGTAGAATGATTTCTGATAATCAAAATCAAAAACATTGATTTTCCTTCCTGATATGGAGGAAATGTAATTGGCAAAAGCAATGGCCAACGTTGTTTTTCCGGTTCCTCCTTTTTGGGTGGCAAAAGTGATAATCATAGGTTTGGTTGTTTTTTGTCTGTTGGTGGTTGTCGGACTTAAAGATTTATTTTGATTTTTCTATCAATCGACAACCGTAAACTTTATCTCCTTTTTTTTCGTCGCTTTTTGAGTTCATTTTCAGCCGGGTCTTTTGCAGTTCCGGAACTTTTCATCAATTCAAATAACATTTCATTTACCGCTTTAGTTAATTCTGTTTTTTCTTTACTTTCATTATTTTCTGCTCGGATTTCACTCGCTTGAATTGGGTTCAGAAATTTTTGATATTCCTTTTCTCCAATTAATGATTGAAGCTCTCCTATGTAATGGAATCGTGTATGAACCGCATATGTTTTTCCATCTTCACCCTTGGTTATTGAAATATTTTTATCATTATTTCGGTTTGCATTTCTGATGAAATCCTTGACTTCAATCTGAACTTTTCGGTAGGTTTCCAAATCTTTTTTGCCCCGGTTTTCGAACAGCATAAAATCCTTAATCTCTAATTCCGGATATTTTTTATTTAAAAAATTCAGTAATATTTTTTTTGATTCCTCATTCGGAATGTTATAATCTTTCAGGATTTCAAAAGTCTTCTTATCCAGTGTGTCAGAAGTGAAGTCAAATACTTCGTTCATTTTTAGCAGATCACTTCCCTTATAGACTTTCTGTGTTTTATAGTCTATCGCAGTGTAACCGAAAGGCTTATTACCTTCTTTATGATGAAACACGATATCTATCCCGAAAACATCTCTCAACTTTTTTTGAAGTTCACTTTCAAAATCGATTTTCACTTTTGAAGGACTTTCTCCGTCTTTAGTCTTCTTTTTTGGGAGCATTGAATCTTTTAGCCGGTTATCTTCCACTTTGAAAACCTTGTTGGAATACAATTCTTTGTATTTGCTTAATATGGCTTTGATCTGCTTTGCCCTTTTATCATTTTTACTGTTATCAAAAACAATCTGATTTCCTGAAAGTGTTTGCTGTATTACTCCGTTTTTTAAAATGTTAAAAGAATTTATATCATCTGTGTTTTTGCCTATCTTATAACCATTTCTGTTGAGTAAAGTTTCTAACTGACTAATTGAACCGATTTTGTAACCAAATAATTTGTTTAATTCCTCTTCAGGTTTTTGTCCGTACAATTTATCCATTGTAACGCTTAAAGCTTTTTGGGCTTTAAGCCTTTCATAACTGTCATTGATCTTTTTCCCTGTCTGCTTATCGACTCTTGTAGTAACTATATGAGCGTGATTATTATCGGTGTCACTATGAAAAACTACAATAAAAGGCTGCGCTCCATATTTCATTTCATCCATAAAATTCTCAGCGATCTTAGTCAGCTCATCTTTCGAATGTCCTTGAAATTTCGTAGAGATCATCGCATGAAATTGAGGCTTTAATACTTTCTTGTTCCCAATCGAAATAGCTCTCAAATAGTTTCTTACTTCTTCCTTGCTGCTTGATTCGTTAATGAAGGAAGGAAAATTTTTTATCAGCATTAATTCTCCGGTTCCTTTGTCAATTTTCTTATCGTTATAATGAACTCCTGGAAAACTGGGACCTGCCGGATCCATGATCTTAACAATCATCTTGATAGCTCTGCATAGATTTTTATAAAGATTTCATTCTGTTCTTTTTTCAGAATTATGATCTCTGATAACTTATCCGAAAAATTTCTGAGTTCATTTTCGCTGATAAATTTTTGACCATTTGCTATTTTTGCAACCTGATTGATATTATTTTCAATCTTTCCGAAGATGTTATCCTGCTTTTCTATGAACGCTAATACTTTTCTTCTCTCGTTGTCCATAAACCTATTTTCAACAGAATTAACAATTAGACTTGTTAAAGAGATTTTTTTTTCTGAACAGGCTTTTTTCCACTTTTCTTTTTGGATGATGGAAATCCTTATTTTAATGTAATGTTTCTTCTTAATATCCGTCTTATTTATCATTCAATTACATTCAGATAATTAATCGGAAAAGTGGTCATGCCCTTTATGGTACCGGTAAATTTTTCGATTTGATTTTTCCAAAGAAGTAGATTGAAATCAACGTTCGTTAATGAAATAATGCCCTGCTCTACTCCTGAACTAATTCCATTTGAGTTCCCACTTACTAAAATGTTGTTCAGTGACCCCACACTGCCATCCGACATAAAACCTAAATCCCGTAATGGTTTTGAAAGATTCAGTATTACGTAGTTTGAAGTGATAGGTGTTGAACAAATTATACTGACATCTAAATAGCCAATTGTTCCTATTCGCCTCGCATCGATTTGCCCGGTTATTCCTAGACCTGATGTTCCTAATCTATATATCTTTGTAGATAATGTATGCTGACGAGGATTTGTAGGAAAAGGAAGGTATGTGTTCCACGAGGATTGTTCAGAAATAGTATTTGCAGAAAGTGTTTCGTCCAATACGATAAGAGCATCGTAATAAGTAGGCTCCTTAAACATCTGATTCCAAAACATACCATTGAAATAGTAGTACCCTTCTTCAACAATATGAATGACTTGACCCAAAAGATTTGATGCAGGTTGAGTCACGTAAACAATGGCACCTTTTTGCAATACTGAATAAGTTTTATTTGCAAGTTGATCACCTGTAATTCTTGGGGGAATTATGCCATCAAAGTGATTGGGCAGATCTGGTTTGCCGACAATATCCAAAGTTGCTGAGGGTGTCTGCGTATTAACTCCAACCTGAGCTTTAACGACAATTGTAAAAACAAATATTAAAATGTTAAATGATTTTTTCATTTTTTGATAAAATTTCTACGGCAAAGTTGTATCATAAAAACCTCTAAAACAATAGTTTTGATGGGAGTTGGGCTAATTAAGAATACTCTGGATGAGTCTAGAATCTATAAAGATTAAAAAAGAATAAATTGGATTAGTTTGGAATCTTAACTTAAATCTCACCTAACATAAAAAAACAAGTTCCGCCGTTTTTTCTCCTTTTTGCAGAAAAGGCAAGATCGTCTTTGTACTCGGAAATTTGCCAAAATTTGTGGGTACAAAGACACATCTTGCCAATAAAGTCCGTTAATTTTTTTGGAGGTCTGAAAAGAAGCTTAAAAAATACAATACGCTAGTAATCAGTTTTTATTGTATCTACTAATAATTATTGCCTATGAAATAAAAATAGATTGTGAGTTTTCGAAGGAAAAAACTCAAACCTAGATTGATTTTTTACAGGTTAAGACAATGACCTGTCACTTTTTTATACAGGTACGGAATAACCTGTATTTAATTTATACAGGTTTGATAATAACCTGTAACTATTTTTTAGATTTAATAATTGCTATGGAAAAATAATAGGCTGTATTTATTTTATACAGGTTTAGATGTGACCTGTATGTAATTTATGCAGGTTTGATAATGACCTGTAAATTTTTTTAAGTAAGTAGGATATTCATCTCCTAATTCAGTAGATAATTTCATTAATCGGAAATTTTTATGTAAATTATATAATCCAATAATTTAACACGAAACTTTATAAGATCAAAAATATCTCTAGTCGATACATAATAGAATGTGATAACATACAGGTGGTAAATATCACATAGCAGTCCAAATTTGCATCTGAATTTCTTTGACATGCCGAGAGAGCGAGAGAGCCTTATGTGCTATGCTGTACCTCTCAAACAGCTACAGAAGATCGACAGGCTTTAAATCAAGACGATGCTTCATCAAATATTTCATTTTCCTTTTTTGTTATCTTTATTTTCTTTCCATTTTGCAGGATTTACCTAAAATTAGGTGATACTTATTCATACCTAAAAATTATTTTTTCTTCTATGATATTGTTTTAGTTTCTTTTTTATTAGATTAGCAGATAAACTAAATGAAGGGACGAAAAAAAAATCAATATTATTTTATTTTTAATGTATTTTATTTTGCGATTGTCACAGGAAGCCAATTTTAAAGATCTTTACAGTAAAAAGGAATATGGCAAAGAAAAATTCCCCAGCTTACAGAAGAAGGTCAGATGTATGAAAATGCAGTATAGATTTACGATAGAAAAACTGACCGACTGATCGAAGATTTTATTAAAACACTTGAATCTCACTAATGAAAACAAAAACATTTCTGTTTGTTATTCTGATATTCCCAGCCCTGTTTAGTTGTCAGGCTGAAAAAATAAATACTGAATATCCCCCCAATATTGGGGATATAGAGTTTAACCCTGATACTGACAAAAAAGATTTCCACCTTTGTTTTAGAAACTACATCATTCAGTATTTTAACTATACAAATGGTTTACAGTATAATGGTGAAAAGGCAGAGATTGAAAAGATATTTTTCAATCAATATCAAAATCAGAATATCCCTGGCGAAACTGGACTAGTAAGAATACGCTTTGTTGTCAATTGTAAAGGAGAAACCGACCGTTTCAGAATGATGGGAATGGATTGGAATTATAATTCCAAAACTTTTAGCAGCAAGGTAACAGGTCAATTGATGCAGATCTCTAAAAACCTGAATGGATGGATTCCCAGAAAATTCAAGGGGCGTGATGTGGATTATTACCAATATCTGATCTTTAAGATCGAAAACGGAAACTTACTTGAGATAATGCCTTAATATGAAATATACTCTTCTCGTTATAACTGCCTTACTTTTCTCAAAACTGAATGCACAGCCAAACTGTAAAGCCTTCAAATATTATGGGGATACGCTTCAGTATAAAGCCTGCGAAATGGTTAAAGGTATTGATGAAAAATATTATCAGTTCAGCCGTGAATTTCAGCAGGCTTATGATAAGGCTATTGAAGTCTGTCCTTATTTTGCTTATGCATACAAGGAAAAATCTGTAGCCTATTTAAAAAGTGGGGATTTTCTCAACTGGAAGATTCTAATGGACAAAGCTGTTAACTATAATAAAGTAGATAACCTCGGCTACCGGGGATGGTGCAGGTATCAGTTCTTTAAGGATTACAAAGGGGCTATTGCCGATTTTCAGGAGTTGGAAACATTGGTAAAGGATATCGGGTATTCCGTCAACGGGGATTATCATCTGCAAATAGCAAAAGCGATCTGTTACAGTGCCTTGGGGGAAAAGGATCGAGCCATTGAGATTATCAACCGTCAGCTCTCCCAGAAAGATTATCCTCCGGGTTGGTTTGACTATTACCAGTTAGGAGTTACCTATTTTGAGCTAAAGGATTATTACCATTCAATGGCAGCATTTCAAAAGCAAGCTGAGATACACCCTCTTGCCGAAAACCTCTACTATATCTCTAAAATCTACAAGGTACAGGATAATATACAACAGGCTGAAAAAAGTAGAAAACAGGCAATAGAATTATATAAACAGGGAAAATCTATGATAGACCCGTATACTCATCATTTCAATAAGATATATCTCTCGGAAATTGAAAAGGAATAAGTCTTTTTCGGATCTTTATATTGAATTAAGACCTGAAAAGTTTTATGCAAGAAGTTTATATTGATAAAATTTATAGCAAAGAGTCAGCAACAAACGATTCCTAGACCTAATTAACAGAGGAGCCTTTATAAAAAAACGTTTGGTTCAGCCGATGAGATTAGAAAATAGATGACTATAAAAAGGCAAAAAATATAATTTTAGGATTTTTTTAAAACATGTTTAAGATTTAATTACCTAGTTTTACATATAAATTCAACATAAATGAATCATGGAAAATATTGCTGAAATAATAAACCATTTTAATTTCACTCAGACAAGAAAATCTAAGCAATATTTAATTTCATTTTTCAATCAAAAATCTTATAACAAAAAACAGACAATATATGTTCAACAAAAACTGAAACTATTTCTGGATAATTTTCAAATTATTAATAGTTATGAAATCAAGGAAAATAGAGTTTCAGCAATTCAAAAATTTTTGGATGAAATAGATGTCACCCAATATAGTTACTTTACTAGCATTAAATACCGTGAATATTTTAAAGAAATAAATACTAATATTTCGTTGTTAATAGACTTCTTTTATCATTTCGGATTGTTACTGAGAAATTTCCAAAAGAAAGAAACTTGCCTAGAATATTCTTATGAAATTGAAAAAATGATTGTGTTCATCGACTCACTGTCCATCAATGAGTTTTATAGCACAGAACTTAATTTTAAACAAAGAAAGAACATCTTAGTCAAAATTGCACCCGAAATTGATAGGGGAAATTTTGACTTATTCTGGGATTTTTTTTACATGTTTGATGTGTATTCCAGTATTGCGAAGGGAATTAAGTTGAACAATTTGGTATTTCCTCAGTTTAATTCTGAAAATACTTTTACAATTGAAAATTTCTACCATTTAGACCTTACCAATGCTGTTAATAATACATTAGATGTAAAGAATAAAGCTATTATTGTTTTTACTGGAGCTAATATGTCCGGGAAATCTACTACAATGAAGTCGATTAGTATTATTGTTCTACTTGCTCACCTGGGAATTGCTGTTCCTGCCGAATACTGTAATATCCCTTTTTATGACAGTATTTTCCTGTATTTTTCAATTAATGATAACCTCAAAGAAGGTTATAGTCATTTTGCTCAGGAAATCATAAATGTAAAAAGTGTTTTATTAGAATTAAAATCTAAAAACTGTTTCGTTGTTTTTGATGAGATTTTTAGCGGTACAAATATCAATGATGCTGCGCAGATTACTGTAAATACAATAAATGGCTTATCAAAATTTAAAAACTCCCTCTTTATTTTTTCCACACATTTAAATCTTATCGAAGATCATTTAACTGAAAATGAGAATGCCTTATTACTTCACTTAGAATGTTTTTTAGATAGTAATAAATTGTTATTTACTTATAAATTAAAAGAAGGGTGGTCAAGACTTGAAATAGGGAAACTATTATTTGACCAATATGGATTAAATGAACTTCTAAATGCATAATAAATTTATTCTTTAATTATCTTCTACAATTTCAGAAAATAGGAGAAAGTTGCGTTGGAAAATTTTACTTATAATTGTATATTAAATTTTTAAATAAATTTGATATATATTCTTTTAGAAAAACTTAATTCAACTAAAACAAATGATGAATCCTATTAAAGCATTGAAATTTAATATATTTTGGAGAAAAAGCGCTTGGATACTATTCCTATTACTATCAATCTATTTTAATGCTCAAAAAACCGATTACCTGATGAATTGTTGGACAAAACAAGTAAGTCCTTTAGAAAACAATATTTTAAATATTAACTATTCAGAAAGTTATAATGCATTAGAGCATGATTTTAATCCTTGGGACCAGACAAATTATAACATACAAGGAAAAGTGTGGATTGGCCAGGATACATATAATAAGATTGACAAATATTCTAAAGATAATAAAGACTACAATTCAGGTATTCAATTGAGTAAAGATAAATTATTGTTTATGAATTATGGTGAAAACAAATTATCTTCTGTTACCAAGGAAGATATGTATGAGCAATACTATCTTTCTGCTAAATATTCACCAATCTTTTTGCTAAATTACTTTAAAGAACTAAAAGTAAAAATTGATAAAAAAAATGCAAATAAAGAATTTGCTGTATATAAGGCGGTAATTAACAAAAATATTGTAAAGTTATTTATTAATAAAAAAGACTACCTGCTTAACAAAGTAACAGTTGTTGGAGATGATGAATTGTTTGGAGATGTATTGTCTGTATTTAATTATAAAGATTATGTTGACGATAAAATATATTATCCCAAAAACATTTCTATTGAAAAAATAAACGGAAAATTACTAGACGAAGTTAGAATTTCAAAATTATCAATAGATGCAAAAGTTCCTAATTTATTGCCATCTCCAGAAAATTTCACTTTCAAAGAGGATGGCAAATTAAAAGCTGAAACAAAATTAGAAAAGTATAATGAGAATATTTATTTTTTAGAATTAAAGCATACGGATGACAGGGTATTAGTAGTAGAGTTTAAAGATTTTATGCTTGTAGCGGAAGCTCCAATTAGTTCAGAAAATGGAGAAATTATTATTAATGAAGTCAAAAAAATAGCTCCCAATAAACCAATAAAATATTTTGCTTTTGGTCATTTCCATCCTCATTATATTGGAGGAATAAGATCATTTGTGCATAAAGAAGCTAACATTATTTATAACCAGTTCAACAAAGAATATATAGATTATATTGTAAACGCCCCTCGTACTATTAATCCCGATCGTTTACAAATTGAACCAAAAAAAATAAAGGCTATAGAGCTAAAAAATAAGTTAGAAATTTCAGACGGAAATTACAAAATGGAAATTTATTATATCGGAAAAAAGTCTGATCATACAGTTGATTATCAAGTTTATTATTTTCCAAAGGAAAAACTTTTATTTCAGGACGACCTTGTATGGATTAGTAAAAATGGACAACTGGAGAAAGCAGGAACAAGGCAAGAAGGTTTATATAAAGCAATAAAAGATTTTAATCTTGATGTAAAAACGGTTGTTCAATCTTGGCCAGTTTCAGACTACGGAGTAAAAACTATAATTCCATTTGATGAACTTGAAAAAACAGTAAATATCAAATAGAATTCCTACATGCCTAATGCTGAAACATCGGTTTTTATTGAGCTTTTAAAATTTATATATAAGCCTAACAAAGATAAAGAAGAGAACAGTTCTATGTATAGAAATATGTATAGAACTCTTCTTTTGTTTATTGTCAGTTTTCCAATTACGCTAATACTTACAATAATCATTACTTACATAACCAATAAACCATCAAAGGCGCATGAAAGTATAGATGACTATAATTTTACTCTTTTTCTATTAGCATGTTTATTTATCCCGTTAATAGAAGAAATTGCTTTTAGGTTACCCCTACGTTATTCTAAGATCAATTTATCCTTATCTATTAGTGTATTGTCTTTTTATACAATTAATTATTTCTTTACCTTAAAAGATCACTTTGATATAGAAAACTTTTTTTTTCTTAGAATTGCTGCTTCAATCTTAGTTGGAATTACCTGTTATTTACTTTGTGTGAAATACTCTAATAGTTTAGTAAAATTATATAGAAATAATTTTAATGTAATTTTTTATTTTTTTTCAGTTTTATTCGCATTAATGCATATTTCAAATTATGAATTTACTTTAGATACTTTATTATTAGCTCCCATAATTACACTCCCTAAACTAATATCTTCATTTGTCGGAGGATTTGTAAGGGTTAAATATGGATTTTTATATTGTTTATTACTCCATTCATTTCATAATATGATCCCTTTTCTCATTATTTCAACAAAAATATTACAGTAAATTTTTTATGCTATCCACATACTTCTTTTCTCTTAATCCCATTAAAACTGAATTTATTCCAGAATTCCCAAGATATAATCCTGCTAAATATGAAGAAAAATTGCCCTTATAATTTTTATCTATTATTCCCTGGTTACCAAGAGTGTCTTTCAAATCATTCAATCTTTCCTGATTATCATATAGAGAAAAAACATGCCAGTAATTTTTAAGATTATTTACAATATTAAGTATACTTTCATCCACTAAATTAATTGCTGATAAAAAAGGATATAAATAATCATTGATAGCCAAATTAATTGTTGATATATCTGGCATATTTTTTCTGTTTTCTACAAAGAATTGTATTGGATAATATTCTTCTATTTTAGGATCTTCACCCATTTTAGATAAGGAATTTTGTATTTTTTGTAATAATTCATTGAATAATAACTCTTCTTCATATTCAAGGGGTTTTACATCATTTATATCAGTATCCGCCAATCTTAATAATTTACCATTTAACATTGTATTAAGCGGACGATTTGTGAAAATATAAAAGCCCATGTTTTTTAACTCACTAATAGTAATATTATTTTTATTGTCAAAAAAAAACGAGGTGTTTCTTTCAACTATGTTATAAGGGAATTGAAGAAACTTAAAATTTGGAAAATCAGCTATACTATTTATTATTGCTTTTAAAGGAATTTTTGAAAAATCATTTGAACTTATACCATAGTACCTTAATTTACCTTCATTTATTTTCTCTTCTAATAATTTAAAAGAATTAAAAATTATCCTTTCCAATTCTTCAGTAGAAAAATTCTTCTCACAATAATATTCAGGGTTATGTAGTAAATAACAATCAATATAATTTGTATTTAATCTTTTTAAAGACTTTTCTAATTGAAAGGAGATAAAGTCTGGAGAATTAGAAAACAAAGTATTTTCGTCTAGTGCTATTAAATTAGGATCTTTTTGATTGAATTCCGCAATTTCTTCTTTATTTGAATATCCTGTTTTAGACACAATAAAAATAGAGCTTCTTGTTTCTGGATCAGTACTCTGCCCTATTAGTAATTCAGATTTTCCATATCCATACCCTACAGCAGTATCAATTAAATTTATTCCCGAATCAATGGCATACTTTATTACTTCTATATATCTTTCGTTATCACTAGACATTCTATAAGTTCCAAGACCTATTTTAGATATTTCTTCTATTTGTATCATCTATTTGTATATTTGTGGCAAAATTAAAAAACTCAAATGCAATTTAGAGAAAAAAAATTTCCTTTTTTCAAACAATATGATAGAACAGATTGTGGACCTACTTGTTTAAAAATGTTGGCGAAATTTTATGGGAAAATATATTCATCTGAATATTTAAGGGAATTATGCAATATTACGCAAGATGGGATTTCTGTTATGGGAATGACAGAAGCCGCAGAAAAAATAGGTTTTCAATCGGTAGTTGCAAGTATTAATTTTGAAACTTTAAAAAATCAAGCCCCCCTACCTTGTATTGTACATTGGAGACAAAGGCATTTTGTTATTGTTTACAAAATAGAGAAGAATAAAATTTATGTTGCTGATCCGGAATATGGCCTAATTACTTATACTGAACAGAAATTTAATGAGGCTTGGCAAAACACTAAGTATCTTAATGATACAAACGAGGGGTTAGTTATTATCTTTGAACCTTCGTCTGAGTTCCATAATATAGAGGAAGAACATAAAAAAGATATTGGATTCTCTTCTTTACTTCCATATGTAAAGCCTTACAAAAAATATACTTTCCAAATTATAGTTGGTCTTACTATTGTGAGTATTATTCAGCTAATACTTCCTTTCTTAACTCAATCTGTTGTAGATAAAGGTATTAACTATAGAGAATTGAGCTTTGTAAGTTTAGTTTTAATCGCACAGCTTACACTGTTTTTTTCACAAGCATTTATCAATTTTATTCAAAGTTGGCTTCTGTTATATATTGGTTCCAGAATAAATTTAAAGATAGCAACGGAATTTTTAATCAAGCTAATGAAACTTCCTATAAAATATTTCGATGCAAAACGGCCAGGAGATATTTTACAAAGATTACAAGACTCAGATAGGCTAGAGAGATTTTTAACAACATCACCATTAACCCTTTTCTCTTTTTTTAATATGCTCATTTTCATGGGTATTCTTTTATATTATAATAAAACTATTTTTGCAATTTTCTTTGTTGGAGCTACCCTTTATTTCCTTTGGATCTTATTTTTTATTAAAAAAAGGGCAGAGTTAGATCATAGAAGATTTGATGAATCTTCTGGTAATTCAAGTAGTTTGTTACAGATAATAAATGGTATCAGAGAAATCAAAATTAATGGTTCTGAAAAAAGAAGAAGATGGGGTTGGGAAGAAATGCAAATAAGATTGTTGAAAAACTCAATACAATCTCTTAAATTATCCCAAGTTCAATTTATTGGAGCAGGCTCAATAAATGAAATTAAGAATATACTAATATCTTTTACTGCTGCATATGCCGTAATAAAGGGAGATATGACATTGGGAATGATGCTGGCTATCCAATATATTATTGGACAATTAAATAATCCTCTTCTTTCAATTATTCAGTTTTTTAGAGATGCACAAGATGCTAAAATGAGTCTCGCTAGAATCAACGAAGTAAAAGATATTGAAGATGAATATGAGAAACAAGAATTCAGCCATGATATTCCTAAGAATCATAATATTGAACTCGAAAATCTCTCTTTTCAATATGGTGGAAAAGGATCTCAGGTAATTCTAGATGATATCAATTTGACAATTCCTCAAGGAAAAATAACTGCAATTGTTGGTGAAAGTGGAAGTGGTAAAACAACTCTTTTAAAATTACTATTAAAACTATATACACCAACAGAAGGGAAAATTAAGTTAGGAGGATTAGACCTTTCAATTATAGATACGAAGAAATGGAGGAATCTATGCGGTGTCGTAATGCAAGATGGATATATATTTTCCGATACGATTTCTAGAAACATTACTGAGTCTGGTTCAGAGGCACCTTTAAATAAAGAAAAACTTGCAAATGCTGTTAGAATCGCAAATATTGAAGAAATGATTGAAAATTTGCCGACTGGATACAACACTGTAATTGGATCTGCTGGATCTACTGGTATGTCATTAAGCGGAGGTCAAGTGCAAAGAACATTAATAGCAAGAGCAGTTTATAAAGATCCTGAGTTCTTATTTTTTGATGAAGCAACGAGTGCATTAGATGCAAATAATGAGAAAACAATACTGGATAATTTAAATGATTTTTTTAATGGCAAAACAGTAGTAGTTATTGCTCACAGGCTAAGTACGGTTAAAAATGCTGATAATATTGTTGTTTTAAGTAGGGGTAAGGTTGTAGAACAAGGAAATCACGAATATTTAGTTAGTATTAAAGGTGCATATTTTGAGTTAGTTAAAAACCAACTAGAACTTTCAAATTGATGAAAAAGAAGATAGATTTATTAGAGGAGCATAGTGATTACTCCAGAGAAATTCTTGAAAAAACACCTTCTTGGATTGTTACTTGGGGTAACTCAATATTTTTTATTTTTATTGCCGTTTTATTTTTTATCTCTTGGATGATAAAATATCCTGATATAATTTCTACCCAAGTAGAAGTTACATCTCAGCATCCACCTGTTTATTTAGTTTCCAGAACGAATGGAAAAGTTAATGAGCTTAATGTTTTAGATGGTGGCGAAGTTAAAAAAGACAGTTGGCTTGCAATAATTGAGAATCCTGCTAAAACAGCAGATATTAGAAAAATTGATTCTCTCCTAAATCATTATTCAGATATAAAGACAATTCCCACTCCGCTAAACTTAAAGCTTGGAGAGGTACAATCTTATTATAATGAATTTATAAAGGCTTTGAATCAATTTAAATATTTCAATACTTTCAACCCCCAACTTGTAGGGATTAGCTCAAATCAAGATAGGATCAATAAAGTAAATAATGTTCAAGGTGAGTTTAATAATCAAAAAGAGATAGCTCGTAAAGAGTATGAGGTAAAGAAAAAAGAGTATAGTAGAAATAGGGACTTATTTGAGCAAGGTGTAATTTCTAAAAATGAGTTTGAAAAAAGTCAAATAGAATTGCTTCAAACTGAAAATAAGTATAAAAGCTACAACTCTAATATTTCAAATTTAGAAAGTGATAAAAGTATCATCAAGAAAGAAAATGTTGATTTAAGTCTACAAAAAGAGAATCAAAAAATAGAACTATCTACAAATCTTGAAAATTCCGCACAAGAGCTGAAAGCACAAATTTTAACATGGAAAAATAAATATCTCATAGAAGCGCCCACAGATGGGAAAATCAATTTTTTTGATATTTGGCAAAAAGACCAATATGTTAAAAATGAACAGACCTTATTTTCTATTATTCCAAATAATAATGATACGGGGAAATATTTTGCTAGGGCTAAAATGCCTATGGAAAGAGCAGGTAAAGTTAAAGTAGGGCAAAAGGTGAACATCAAATTATTAAACTATCCGTTTGAAGAATATGGTGTATTGGAAGGAAAAGTGAAAAAAGTAACCAATGTAACGAATGAAAATGTTTACTATGTTATTATAGAACTTAATAAAGGGCTTATTACTAGTTACAATAAAAAAATTACACCTAATAATCTTATGGGGCAAGCTGAAATAATCACAGACGATATAAGATTATTACAGAGGTTTATATACACGTTAGTACGAAACTTTAAAGAAAGATAATTATGGATTTTTATAAAAATTTTGACAATTGCCAGGGAAATGTTATTGATTCTCTGAAAATGCTTCTTTATCAAAGACATGAAAATATTTTTGAAAGAATTGATTTTGAAGATGACAGAATATATCTTGAGCCTTTGCTTTTTGCTTATGTTATGCAAGAAAACAACAGTTACCTAGATTCAATTATTTTTGGATATGAGAAAAATCCAAAATCAAAGATTCAAGTCTTTTCTAATCATACAGGGACAATATATATTCCACAAATTGGTTATCTTCATACACAAGAAGCCAATAAAGAACTGTTTTTAGAGGGGAAAAATAATATGTTTTTTATTATTGATCATGAAGGAAAAGAAGTTTCTCACAGCTTTGAACCAATACATTTTTTGGATGAAAATATTGAAATAGTTAAGTGCCAACACCCACTTTTGAAAAAAATATTTTTTGACGCTCAGGATGAAATAGTCGATGTAGAAATCGAAAAAACATATACAAAACATATTGATCATGCTAATAAGGCAATCCAGCTAATAAAGGAATATTTTCCTACCTATTTTGATTTAATAAAAAAGACAATTAAAAAGATAATGATTTTTGATGGAGAGCCAAATTCTTTTGCAAATATTCTTGCTCATAATATGATCTTTCTTAATGCTCATAATGAAAATGATGAGGTGTTTTTTTTAGACCATATACTGCATGAAAGCGCACATGTTGTATTTAATACTCTAACATACAACTCTAAATTTAATTTATTTAATTATCCATTTGATACAAAGTTTTCTGAAATAACAGGAGATGTAAATGAACATGGAGATTTGTACTCTAGATTTCATGGTCTATTTACTTTTATAATTATTAATGCTTGTTTAGAAATAGTTATAAATGAAAAGGCTCTACAAGGAAAACAAAATGAAGAAGTAATTGGAAGGTTTTCTCTTAATATGAAAAGATTTGAAACTGGTATAAATATGTTCACTATACCTAATTTATTTACTGAGGAAGGACAAGATTGGTATGAATTATTTGTAAATACTTTTAATCAAATATATGAAAGGAAAAATTCTTTAATTAATTCTATTGATGTATCTAATCAACCTTATGTATTTACGTTTGAATCATTTAAAGAGGTTAACAAGGGATTTAATATGCAGAGCATATAAAAACGTTTAAATAATTGTTTTGCTATTAAAAAATTATAATATTTTTATAACTCAAAATAACACACGAAAATCGATGAAATTAAATTTAATCAATTCAAGAGAAACAGCAACTTCTGCTTACGTTAAAGAGATAGGAAATTACAGAGTTCTAACTGTTAGTTCTTTTTGTTCTGAATCAATCTCAACTCGCAATAATTGTTAATTTATTTCAACAAAATTTAATACAAGGAAAAATCTATATAACATATATAGCTTTATACTTTTATATAATAATAATTTTTAACAACAAATTTTCAAAACAATGGAAAAAAGATTAACTCTTGATCAATTCAAGAAAAGCGTAGGAACTCAAGATTTAGAATTACAAAAATTATCAGTAAGAGGATTAGGTAATTGTCATCCTCAGAATCCTAGTACTGGTGCTCAAGGTACACTTGAGGGTGCAATGAATGAGATCTGGGACAGAATCAGAAGATAAGGAGATTATAATGAATATAGATATTTTATGTCTTATTCTATCTTAACATCTTAAAAGAATTAGAGAGCAAATCTGCTCTCTATTTTTTTATTAAACTTACCGTAGGCTACCGGTAAGCGTAAGCAGGTTCTAATGACCCGCCGTGGATATTTTGGAGAAACTGCCATCGGTAATCCACTCTATCTGATGAATGTGGTGGATACGTAGCAGGTGGACAAAATGGATAAAGCAAGAGGAAATAGCTTTGACAGGCTGTATCTGTGGAATGCGGTGACCGATAAATATTCCCTGATTACGGATGTACAGCAGCAGATGGTAATTTCACCGGAGGTAGGAATCTGCTGATTCGGAGGGAAAACAACTGGCAGCTGTACAATGCTATAAACTTAACAATGGAGGATGTAAATGTTTCCGCTGCCATGATTCCTTACTTTATCACTGAAAAAGATGTTGTATGGGTAGGAGAAAACAGAATATCTGCATATTACCTGGTTAATAGGAAAATGAAAGAAGTTTATACTGCAAATGATGATTCCGAAAATTGAGCTGATTGATTTTGAGAGGACAGGTACGGAATTATGATACAGAAGAGACTTCAGGACAACAGATATCAAAAAGAGTTTACTACTGAAAATTACTGATCCGAAGAACAGTTATATGACCAATTTGTCACATACGAACTTATAATCAAGTGTTCATTTTAGATTGATTAGCTACTACAAAACCACTCGTTTAAATCTTTGAAATTTTCATACAATAAAGAACAATCTTCTATATTTTCATACTCTTTTTTGATTATTTCTTTGGTATTTTTACCATTCGAATCATTGTCCAGAAAAAGTGAAATTTTATCGTACTCCTTTAGCCTTCCTTTAGCTTTGAAGAGCATTGACGTGGAATTTAAAATCAAACAGTCGGAATTTGAATCTTCTTTTTGTAGCTTTCTGAATGTCAGATAATCGAAAAAGCCTTCAAAAATAGAAACTTCATTATTCCTATTGTTTTTATTCTTAATAAGAGTAATATCTTTCCTTCCAAGACATATTTTCGAATATTTATTTCTCACTTCAAAACCTCCAGAATCATTTTTAAAGCCAATTCCAAAAAAGGTTTTCCTTTTTAATCGATAATGAACCTCTTTTACCAAATGATTCTGCCCCGTAACCTTTCTGTCATGAAGGTATTCAACTAAAGCAGGATGTTCTATATCGCTAATTTTGGTAATTTCATAAGAAATTGCCAGCGATGTTTTTTCAGGTTTTAATTTAAGTATGCACTCTGAAAAATCCAGAGTTTTCAGATATTGTAAAGCCTCAGGAACGGCGCATTTTTTCACCTGCTGAACAATAGAGATCACATCGTAAATCTTTCCAGTTCCGAAATCAAATGCCTTATTTTTTGCAAAATCTACAGATAAACTCGGAACCTTCTCCTCTCTGTCCAACGCAAAATAAAATGCTGTTTTACTATTTTCTTTAACAGGAAAAAAGTTAAATGATTCTAAAACACTTTTAATCGAAACTCTATTTTTTATTTTTTCGCAATTCATTTTTTTTCTTTTTTAAAGCAATTTTTTTATCCACAATTTCCTTTTTAATAAAAAAAAACTTTTTAATTACTTTTTAATATACTTTTAATGATTCGTTGTATCACCCTATGGCAGGTCATTTAACGGTAGTTTGGAATGAGCGCTTTTCCGACTTAAAGATGAGCGTCTTTCCGAAATTGAAATGAGCGCTTTTCCGAAAACTAACCCGTTTTGAAATGAGCGCTTTTCCGAATTGAATTATTTTTTTTCAACCATTTGTCGCTGTTATCCACAATTATTGATGTTTATCCACTTTTTGAAATTATTTTTATTAAGGAATGAGTGCTTTTCCGAAAACTCATTTGTGGAAATTTTAATTTTAACATTTATTTAACTTCAATGAGTGCTTTTCCGAATTAGAGATGAGTGCTTTTCCGAAATGGAATGAGCGCTTTTCCGAATTTAGATTATAACCGGATAACCATTGGGCAATAATTTTCCCATTTTCGTATTTCTGTAAAATTCAATTATTACTTCCTGAATTTCATTCAGAAAAGCACTTCCCTGGAATTCTGTAGATTTTACTCTGTTCGATCTGTTTTTCCGGATAAATTCTTTGTAAGACATTTCGATCAGTTCTCTCGTTTGGACAATATTTCTGTAATGAAAAGAGAACCGAAGCATCTCCTGTTCTGGTATTCGATATTTCTTTTTAAAATACCCTAAGCGATAGGTAATTTCCAAATGTTCTTTTGTATTCAGAGATAAAGTGGAATCCTGGATCGCTTTAGTGAAGTAGGGAAGAATAAAAATGTTATCGGCTTCGTATTTATAATTGAAAGACAAACTGTTGTATTGATTTAAACTTATTCTTGCAGACTTCAAAAATTTGAAACAAAAATCATTGGCGGTTTTATAATTTAAACCGAATTTCTTATTCAGGGTTGAGAGCTTTAATGCAGCTCCGTTTTCGGGAAGTTTTGAAAGCCAGATGGCAAAAATAATGTGTTTGTTATTCTTGATATTATATATCAAATTGTACAACATATAATTGTATTTAGGAATTACCATCAGCTTTTTCAACCAATAACTGCTGATTAAAAACGTAGTATAACCTCTCTGTTCATAACTTGGTATTGAAATCAGTCCACCAAAAGTTTTAATTTCTTTGCCTTTAGAATTTACAGATTTATACCAGCTCATTTTGAATTTAGTTAAAAACTCATAGGCATCCACAACTTGTTTTGTCGAACCGCTTGGAGAAATTTTACTGTTCCTTATTTTCATTGAAGCAAAAATATTGTTATCGGTCTCAAATTCTTCATCAAACAAAGAGAGCTGCTTCGGTCGGTCTTCCGGACGAAACTGCTCATTACTGATAATGGAAACAATATTGAAGATTACCCGCAATGCATTGATGGGGATATCCGCAGCTTCGTGATCTTCAAATATGAAATCATCCACAAAATGGTTCCCTAATCTAATTCTGTCAGGAGTTTTCCCGTCTTTATTTTCAAATTCCTTACGGATGAGTCTTAGCTCCTTCTCTGGAAAAGCCATAATCGTTATTCAAGTTTGTTTAGGATTATTTTCGTACAGATTTGAACACTTTACATCAATTCAATTTTTTCGCTTTTAAGCGTTTTTGTACCTTCAGCAAGATTGTAATATTTGTAAATATTAATCCCATCGGCTTTGAAAACTCTTTTTTCTACTTTACCAAAATTTGAGATTCTTACTTTCTGAATGCCTTTATATTCAGCAAGCATCTCATTGATACTTACTTTTTGTCCGGTTTTTAAATCTGATAGTTTCATAATTCTGACTTTGTATTGAATTTAATTGAAGGTTTTTATCTATATTTTAGTATTTGTCTGTTGAAGATTTTGGACGCTTTATGTTTGGTATTGATTGCAACGAAATGCTTTTATCTTTGATATTATTTTTCATAAAAGGCAACGTGCTTTTCAATGAAGACTTCCAATTGGTGATCTGACGGTCTGAGCTATTCTTCCAATTATTATTTGCCCAAGTTTCATATTTCTCCTTAATGCTGAAATCCATTTTAACTTCATAAGAATCCAACGTTTGCGCATAGTTAATAAACTCTTCCATCGTAGGTATGTCTTCATTATTACGTTTCTCTTTTGCAGATTGAAATGGTATTGACTTTACTTCAATTTCTTGATCAGTATTTTTAGTGAGGTTTTGAATCGAATCAACTACTCTTGGATGAGTTGCAATTTCTTCTGCTTTTTGAGCAAATTGCTCTTTATTAACTACTTCTTTCTTTACTTTTTTGGATACGGAAATTAAAGGATAGTCCAATATTAACCTGTAATAACAAGCGAACCCGTTTTTTGTTTGATAGTGGATCAACCCTAAACTCCTGAGTTTCTCTTTTGTAGATATTATTGTTGGTCTGGTCAATCCCAAATCTTCACTGATAACAATATCTGAAATATTGAAATCATAACGTTCGTTGTCATAACTCGTTTTAAGGAGGTACAAGTACATTGCGATTGCAGTGGGGCGAAGATGTATCCCTTGGTTAAAACCCCAAAATCGATGTATGAGTTCAAGATAATACATCCTATTTTTTCGCAAAAAGATCTAAAGCTTTTTCCTTATCGATGATGATGATATTTCCGTTTTGGATAATGGCTTCATCCAATATTCCCAAAGATTTTATCTCTGATGCTTTCGAAATGGAACATCCAAGGATCTTTGCAAGACCTTTCAACCCGTATTCATATTTTTTTTCGGAATTAAGATTTTTTGACACTTCTAAAAATTCTTCTACTGTTAACTTCCAAATCGGGGTTTTAGGGTCTATACTTTTCATTTTCTGATTTTTTAAATGTTTTAAGTTTTTTAAATCAATGCTGATAATATTTCAGTTTTGAATAATAGCTTTTGTTACAATGCTTTTATTTTTAAATTTTACTTGCTTATTTTTTGACAACCTAATATTCTTTCCCATCATTATTTTTTCCATTTATCAATTATTTCTTTTTCAAAATCGATACAATTTGCTTCATCACAATCATCAGATAGAACATAATTTTCTAAATCTTCTTTTTTGAAATAGATTTTTTTTTGTCCTTTTTTCTTATATGCTTTTATTTTGTTATGAAACTTTAATTGATATAAATAGTCCGGATCAAGGTTTAAAAAAAGCGCAGCCTCTTCTTTGGAATATATATTTTTAACACCCAAAGAAAGAATCATCAAGGCTTTAGATGTAAATTCTGTTTGTGCCTTTACTAGAGAAATTAGTTGCTCCTCTAATGAATTACTTTTTTTAATCGAATCCATAACATTTTATTTTTGATAAATGTATCACAATACAAGTGTGAACCCTTCAATGCAATTTTGTAAAACAAGCCCGAATAAAACAAAATAAGAATAGGCCTACATTTGTTAGGAGCTTATTATATTGCAAAAAAAGAATCATTGCAATTTTTATTGCAATGATTCTTTGTCTATATCAGGAAACTAATTGTTTTACTACAAAATTAAATATCAGATCTTATCTCTATATCTGGACAAAATATCTGCTGTCATCTCAAATTTATCATTATTAAGCTCCAAATAATCCTTGTCTTGAGTTTCAAAAGTGCTATACTTATTAATAAATTCAAGAATTACAGATAGTTCCGCAATCCATTTTTTATCTTGATAATCAATTAATTCAAAATTATCTTTAAAAAACAGAAATATGATCTTCTTATTCACTTTCCCCGAATGTAAGCGAGTAAAAATGATCGGGTTTTTCGGTTCTTTACCATTTCTCAGTAATCCGACATCGTTTGCTGACTTCGGTGATATTTTATAATGTTTTATTATATCACTAGTAGACATATTCTCATTTACCTTTGGTCTAAAGGGAATTTCAATTAACATTGATTGTTCAAGTACTTTTTCAATTTTATTTTCTGAAGCAATTATAGTTTGATTGATCTTTTGAATCATTTCGAAAATCCTTTCAATTATATTACTTTTATTCTCTTGAATTTCACTTGGAGGATAGTAGACATAATTTTTATCACAAAAATTCTTTATTGTCTGGATAAGATTGTGAGGCATTTTATTCTCAATAATCATCATTAAACCAACCTGTATAATTATATTAAGAAAAAGATTTACAATTAAACTAAGCCAGCTATCATTTTTAATTACCGAAACACCATACGTTAAAGCAATAAATAAAGACAATGAAGAATAAAATACTATGATAATTGCACGATTGCTGTTCAATCCTTCATACCATACCAATTCTTCCTTGTAAGTGTAATAAATCATCACCGGTGTAAGAGCGAAATAAACTCTTCCAAGATTGTAAAGTGAAATACCAATAGTAAATATAGCCCAAAGGCAAAAAATTAAATAAGCAATTGTGTCCATAAATTATGCTTTTGTATTTTTAAAAATACAAAAAAAACATAATAATTATAAGGTAAAATAAAGAATCTTTGCTCGTCAAATGTTCGTCAAACAAATAAAAAAGCTTTTACAAATTAATGTAAAAGCTTGATTACGAGAGTGGTCCCACCTGGGCTCGAACCAGGGACCACCTGATTATGAGTCAGGTGCTCTAACCAACTGAGCTATAGGACCTCAAAACTTGGTTAAATTTTGTGATTGCAAAAATAGTAAAATTTCTTTCACTACAAAACTTTTTATTGCTTTTCTTGACAAAGTTCTACCAGTACCCCATTGGTGGATTTCGGGTGCAGGAAGACAACTAATTTGTTATCAGCACCTTCTTTCGGTTCTTCGGAGATAAACTGAAATCCTTCTTTTTTTAATCTTTCAATCTCTTCAAGGATATTTTCTACGCCAAATGCCAGATGATGGATGCCTTCGCCCTTTTTATCGATAAACTTTGAGATCGGGCTGTCAGGATTACTTGCTTCTAAAAGCTCTATTTTACTTTCTCCAGTCTCATAAAAAGAAGTCACTACCCCTTCCCTTTCCACACGTTCTTTTTTATAGGATTCTTTTCCTAATAATCTGGCAAAAAGGTCATCAGACACTCCCAAAGATTTCACCGCGATACCAATATGTTCTAGCTTCATAAATACTAATAAATATAATTAAATCGTAAATTTGATACCCGAGCTGAATTTCAAAGGTATCAATTCAAACAAAAGTACTAAATTTGCATAACTTATGGAAAGTAACAGACAAAGAAAAGTAGCACAGATTATCCAGGAAGACTTCGCAGAGCTTTTCCGCAAACAGGCTTCAGAAAGCAAGCAGAGTATATTGGTATCCGTTTCAGACGTAAAAGTATCGGCAGACCTTGGGGTTGCCAAGATTTATCTGAGCATTTTCCCTCAGGAATTCCGTACTGCGGTCATGAAGGAAATCGAAGAAAATAAAGCACAATACAGAAATTTTATTGGTCAGAAAATGGGAAAACAGGTACGTATTATTCCTCAACTTAATTTTTACCTGGACACCGCTCTTGATGATGTTGAAAAATTAGAGAAAGAACTAAGAGGAGAAGGCGACAACCCGGTTTTATAAGATCTTGAAGAATATTGCATTTTACATAGCATCCAGATACCTTTTGGCTAAAAAAGGCAGTACCGCCGTGACGTTCATTACGTGGCTTTCGGCAGGTGCTATGATGGTTGCTGTGACTGCAATGTTCGTCATCATATCAGTATTCTCAGGACTGGAAACTCTCAACAAAGACCTTATTTCCAATCTTCACGCAGACCTGACCCTTAAAAGTGCTTCAGGAAAAACAGTTAAAGATCTGGACAAGGTAATAGGTATTCTAAAAAACAATAAGGCCATCAGCAATTTTTCCCGTGTGATTGAGGAAAAAGTGTATGTCAACTATAAAGGAAAGGGCGATATTGCCTATATAAGAGGGGTAGACTCCGCTTATATAAAGGTCAACCCTATCAACGAGGATGTATTTTACGGAACGTATCCAAGTTTCAAATACTCCAATGAAGTATTGATGGAAACCAATCTGCACAACAGGCTGTCCATTCCGATAGATTCCACAAGCAATTATGCTACGGTTTTCATGCCTAAGCCTGGAACCGGTATTATCAATAAGGAAGAAGATATTTATAACAAAAGAGATTTTCTGGTCACTGGAGTGTTTCCAGGGAAAGAGCAACTGGACAGTTATATTATTGCGCCTATAGAACTTACAGAGGAGCTTCTAAGCTTACCAAAGAAATCCGCATATCAGATTGTCATCAAATTAAAAAATCCTGAAAATGCAGATGCTGTAAAGCAAAACCTTCTTACATCTTTGGGTAAAAACGTAGAAATAAAAACCAAGGAAGAAGAAAATGCGGCTTTCTGGAAGATGATCAATACAGAAAAAATGTTCATCTACCTGATCTTTGCATTGGTAATCTTCATTACTACCTTCAACCTAGCCGGAGCCATTATTATCCTTCAAATTGATAAAAAAGAGCAATCCAGATCCCTTATTTCATTAGGTTTTCCCCTAAGCCATTTAAGAATGACTTATTTTTATACCGGAATTCTTATTGTAATTTCAGGTGTAATTGCCGGTTTAATTGCCGGAACCATCCTTTGCTATTTCCAACTTTACACTGAATTCTTCAGAGCCAATGAATTGTTACCATTCCCTGTAAAAATTGTTGGTAAAAACTATGTTATTGTAGCACTTACCGCTTCCCTTTTCGGAATTATGATTTCATGGTTCTTTTCCAAAATCAACAAAGACTATATTACTAAAAGTTAATACACTTACTCTGAAAAAAAATCTACTTCATTTTTGATTTTTTGTACCTTTACGGCCCAATTTTTTTTAAATGAAACGAATTTTATCCTTTTTTTTGCTGAGTTCTGCAATTATTCTTACTTCAGCACAGGCACCTCCAACCTATTATGACGGGACGGCAGGTTTGACAGGCATAGCTTTAAAAAACAAGTTAAGCCAAATTATCACCGACGGCCATCAGGCTAAAGCCTATAACGGTTTATGGACTGCCTACCAAACAACCGATCGTGACTACTTCTACGAAAATGATGGCTCTGTTCTAGATATTTATTCTGAAAACCCAACCGGTTCGGATCCTTATACTTATACCATTGGCACTAATCAATGTGGACAATATTCTGCTGAAGGTAACTGTTATAACAGAGAGCATATTGTACCTCAAAGTCTCTTTAATGAGGCTTCGCCCATGGTAGCGGATGTCAACTTCATCAGAGCAACGGACGGAAAAGTAAATGGAATGAGATCTAATTACCCTTTTGGAAAAGTAGGTCTTAGCCCGTCATTCACATCTCAAAACGGATCAAAATTAGGAACTTCGGCATCTGCAGGATACGGAGGAACTGTATTTGAACCCATTGATGAATTCAAAGGTGATGTGGCAAGAATGATTTTTTATTTTGTAACAAGATATCAATCTCAGCTTGCGAGTTTTACAAATGCCAATGGAACAGGAGATATGCTGGGAACAACAGCATTCCCGGGACTACAAACGTGGGAGCTTAATCAATTAAGAGCGTGGCATGCTACAGATCCGGTATCGCCTGCTGAAATTTCAAGAAACAACGCAACTTACGAATATCAGAAAAACAAAAATCCTTTCATAGATCATCCGGAATTCGTTGAGCTCATCTGGGGAACACAGGTTGTAGATACTCAGGCTCCAACTGCTGCGACTAACCTTATTACTCAAAATCCAACTTCCAATACAATATCTTTAAGCTGGACAGCTGCTACAGATAACATTGGTGTTATCGCTTATGATGTATATGCAAACGGAGTATTAAAAACAACAGTTTCAGGAACTACAGCAACGGTGCAGGGACTGACGCCTTCTACGACCTATACATTCTATGTGATTGCTAAAGATGCTTCAGGAAACGCTTCTCCACAAAGTAATTCTGCAGACGGAACTACTCTGGCAGGACAACCTGGCGGAAACACAAGCTGTGGAACTGAAAACTTTGATAGCATCCCAGCTTCTGACTCAGGCTATACAACCAGAACATGGACAAATAATAACATCACATGGACTGCAACAGACGCAAGAACTGACCAGACTATTTCAGGAAAAGCCATTACAATCAGAGACGGAAGCCTTACGAGCTCTACAATCTCTGGAGGAGTTAAAAGCTTATCTGTAAAAGCACAACTAAAATTTGGTGGAAGTTCAGGGAATCTGAACGTTCAGATCAATGGAGTAACCGTAGGAACAATAGCGTACTCTTCAACCGCTCCCACAGCTGCAATTATGATTGATAATATTAACGTAAGTGGTGATATCATCATTAAAATAGTCAACCCAATCACAACAAACAGAGTGGCTATCGATGACCTAAGCTGGACATGCTTCAATTCATTAGGAACTTCAGACGTGAAAAAAGATAAATCTCAATTTGCGATCTACCCTAACCCTGTAAAAAACAATGAATTATTTGTTAAAGGTGAAAACTTAAGCACAATTGTAAAAGCTGAAATCTATGATCTTTCAGGAAAACTTATTGAAGTAATCGCAAACCCTTTCAAAAATTCCAATAAGATCAACCTTAAAGGAATCACCAAAGGAAATTATATCCTAAAAACAGACCGTTTCTCTACAAAATTCATCGTAGAATAAACCATAAAAAATATTTGAGAACAAAGACCGATTTATTCGGTCTTTTTTTTATTTTTGATCTATGGATTCCAATAAAAAACTAGGACTCATAGGAAAGAATATTTCCTATTCCTTTTCCAAAAAATTCTTTGAAGACAAGTTTCAGAAGCTTATGCTGAAAGACTTCACCTACGATATTTTTGATCTGAATGAAATCAATGAAGTGGAAAACCTCCTGACCGATCCGGAACTTTTAGGATTCAATGTGACGATCCCTTACAAGGAAAAGATTATTGATTACCTTGACGGGCTTAGTGACGAAGCTGAAAAGATAGGTGCAGTAAACTGTGTTTTGATCAGAGACGGAAAAAAGACCGGGTATAACACTGATGCTTTTGGCTTTGAGAAAACACTTCTGCTTCATAAGAAAACCTATCAGGACAAAGCTTTAATACTAGGAAACGGAGGCGCTGCAAAAGCAGTGAAATATGTAATGGATAAACATGGAATTCCATCGGTTACCATTTCCAGGAATTCTGATATCAACTTTAAAAACCTTGACAACGAAACCGTTCGCAATCATAGAATTATTATCCAGTGTACTCCCGTCGGAACGTTTCCCAATATTGAAGACTGTCTTGAATTCCCTTTTGACGGAATCACTTCTGAGCACCTGATCATCGATCTTATCTACAACCCGAACTATACTCAGTTCATCATTAAAGCATCAGAAAAAGGGGCTAAAACAGTGAACGGATATTACATGCTTGAACAGCAAGCAGAAAAAGCTTGGGAAATTTGGAATTTTCAAAAAAAATAACCTAAATTAGTACCTTAATTGGCTTTACAGCTATATATAAAAGGATATTAACGCCACTCACATAAAAGATTTGCTATGACTACAGAAAACAATCTTTCTGAAAACGAAGAAAATAAAAATTCTAACGAAGTATCTCAACAGGAAACATCAGAAGTACCGGCATCTCATGCTGAAACGGCTCCCGCTGATGATGCAGAACATTTGGAAGAGGACCATACTGAAGAGATTTCTCTCGCTGATGCTTTGAAAGAAATGGAAACCATCATCAACACAGCCAATGCTGGTGAAAATTTCAAAAGATTCAATCAGTTAAAAGAAAAAGCAAGTCATTACATTCATGATGAAGTGGAAGACAAAAAGCATGAGTATGAAGAGGGAGGAAATGCTCCTGAAAACTTCAGCTACGAGCATCCTTTACAGTCTAAATTGTCTGCTTTGATCAATATTTTCAGAGAAAAGCATGACACTTACCAGAAATCACAGGATGAAGAGCAGAAGAAAAACCTTGATCACCGCCAGAACATTATAGAACGACTTAAAAATCTTTATACCAATTCTGAACCCGGAACCAATCTTTTCAAATCCATTCGTGAAATCAAAGAAGAGTGGTCAAAAGCAGGTCAGGTGGCAAAATCTGAATTCAAGATTCTTAACAATAACTATTTTCACCATCTGAATCAGTTTTACCAGATGCTGGATCTGAATAAAGAATTTCTTGAGCAGGAATTCAGTCACAATCTGGAAAAAAGACAACACATCATTGCACGAGCCAAAGAACTCGAAAGTGAGCCTGTCATTCAGAAAGCATTAAATGAGCTTCAGTACCTTCATAAGCTTTGGAAAGAAGAAGCTGAACCGGTTGCTGAAGAATTCCGTGAAAAAACATGGGAAGAATTCAAAGAAATTTCCAATAAAATTCACGAAAGAAAATCTGAACTATCGGCAGCCATTGAAGGAGAGCAGAATGATAATCTGGAAAAGAAAAACCAGATTATTGCAGAGATCAAAAAACTATCTGAGCCTTCTGAAACTCCTAACCACAACTACTGGCAGAATTCTATCAAAAGAGTTGAAGATTTACGAACAGAATTCTTAAAAACAGGAAGTGTTCCAAGAAAATTGTCCAACCAGAACTGGAATGACTTTAAAACAATCCTCAGAAGCTTCAACACAACAAAAAATAATTACTATAAATCTCTGAAAGGTTCGCAACAGGCTAATCTCGAAGAAAAACTAAAACTTATCCAGACGGCTCAGGACAATATGAATAATGAAGAATGGGATATTACTGTTCCTTTATTCAAAAAACTTCAGGAAGACTGGAAAAAGGTCGGTCACGTTCCAAAAAGCATGACCAATAAAATCTGGGATGAGTTCCGTGATGCATGTAACACATTTTTTAATAATTACAGAGAGAAAAACAACGCTTCCAATGACAACTGGAAGGAAAATTACAAGCATAAAAAAGAAATTCTTGAAGACCTGAAAACGGTTTCCAATGACGAAGGCAGTATTGAAAAAATAGAAGCCATAAAAACAGCCTGGAATAACATTGGAAAAGTACCGAGAGACAAGATTGCTATCAATACCGAGTTCAACAGAACATTAAGAGAAAAGTTGAAATTAAATAAAATCAATGAACTTGAATTAAAAGAAGAAGGACTCACAGAGAACCAGCTTACCGATAAAGCAAGAAAAATCAAGAGCCAGATCTCTGATCTTGAAGGTGAAATTGTAAAACTGGAAAACAACCTGTCATTCTTCAAAAATCCGTCAAAAGATAATCCACTTCTAAGAGATACCTTCAATACCATCGATGAGAAGAAAGCGCATCTTGAAACTTTAAGACAAAATCTTCACAATATTATTGCAGGAGAGTAATCAATTAAACAATATTATAAAGGCGAAGCAAAGAAATTTGTCTTCGCTTTTTCTTTTCAACTTATGAACAACCACGAACAATATATAAAAAGATGCATTGAGCTTGCCGAAAAAGCATTAGGCAATACCTATCCCAATCCTCTGGTAGGAAGTGTAATCGTCCATGACGGAAACATTATCGGAGAAGGCTATCATCGTAAGGCCGGGGAAAACCATGCTGAGATCAACGCAATCAACTCTGTAGAGCACCAAGAACTCATTGCTGAATCTACGATTTATGTTTCTCTGGAGCCTTGTGCCCATTACGGGAAAACGCCGCCTTGTGCCTTAAAAATAAAAGAACTTGGATTCAAAAAAGTAGTAATCGGGGCTATGGATTCCCACGATAAAGTGAATGGCAAAGGAAAGAAAATCATCCTGGATGCAGGAATAGAAGTCGTTTCCGGAGTATTAGAAAAAGAATCTGTTGAACTCAATAAAAGATTTTTCACCTACCACGAAAAGAAAAGACCATACATCATCCTTAAATGGGCAGAATCAGGAGATGGATTTCTAGATAAAGACTTTACACCTACCGCCATTTCCAATTCACTTGTCAACCAGTTTGTCCATCAGTTAAGAGCAAACGAACATGCAATTCTGGTCGGAACCCAGACTGCTTTAAATGACAATCCAAGTTTAACAGTTAGAAATGCGGAGGGAACAAATCCCATACGGGTTCTTATAGACTTTGATTTAAAAGTTCCGAACCATTTTAAGATCTACAATAATGAAGCTCCAACTCTGGTTATCAATACCACTAAAGAAGGAATAGAAAACAACATCACATTTATTAAAGTTGAAAAGAAGAATTTCTTACAGGATCTGATGCATGCACTTTATAAAGAGCAGATACAGTCCATTATTATAGAAGGCGGAAGTTATACCTTACAACAATTTATCAATGCCGGACTTTGGGATGAAGCAATAGTCATTAAAAATGATGCTCTGAAGCTTGAAAATGGAACAAAAGCTCCTGAATTCAAGCATGATACTACTGACCACAAAAATTTTCGAGACAACAGCATAAGTAAATATGTTAATTTATCTCAAAATAGAGAATTATATTAATTTTTTTTTGGTTAAATTAGTCTTTAACCAAAAAAAATTAATATGAAAAATCTAAAAAAAATCTCAAGAATCGGATTAAAAAGCATCACCGGTGGTGCCTTCGTAACCTGTACTCTACCCAATGGACAACCAACCAGATGCAGAGATAAATGTCCGCAGGATTTTTGCGGCCCTACAAGCTATATGTGCCTGATTCCAATGGATCTTTGTGGAGCAGGGATATAATATTAAGTTAGAAAATCAAAAAAGATACAAGGAAAGCCGTCAAAATATTGATCGCTTCTCTATTGAACTTTAATTTCAGAATATACTATTTTTTCAGATAAACACTATAAAAAACAAAGGAAAGCATCCATAAAAACATATCAGTCAAAAACTTACCTCCGATTTTTTTTATCTATTTTCACTTTTATTGGATTTAATTGCTTACCTTTTATCAAACTAACCATTAAATTCAATATCAACATGAAAAACTTAAGAAAATTATCAAGCAGAGAATTAAAGTCTATTCAGGGTGGAATCCAGGGATGCTATTATTTAGCAAATGGCACCTATTTTTGTCCTTGCAGACCAGGTTACTTCAGATGCGTTCCTACAGATGCCAGTGAAGTCTGTAAACCTAATGGTACGATATGTATTTAAAATAGAAAGGAGCGGAAACGCTCTTTTTTTTATCAATATATAAACCGTAAATTTGCAGTTCAAAAGTTACTGAACGGTATGTTCGAATATAAAACCATAGAAAAACCCATAGAAAATACTTTATTGAAAGAAAAAGGAAGCAAGTTCATTGGATTTGCATTTCCTGTCAACAATGATAAAGAACTGAAAGATGCCCTTGAAAAGGTGAGAACGGAACATCCAAAGGCAACCCACCACTGCTATGCTTTCAGAATGGGTCTGGAAGGGGAAAACTATCGGGCGAACGACGACGGAGAACCTTCCGGAAGTGCAGGGCTTCCTATTTACAATCAACTTTTGGCTCATGAGATCACCAATGTTCTTGTTATTTCCGTACGTTATTATGGCGGTACAAAACTGGGGGTTTCAGGTCTGGTTAAAGCTTATAAAGAATGTGCCAAAATTACTCTGGAAGAAGCGAATATCATTACCAAAGAACTTGAAGCTGAAATTGAAATTCAGTTCAACTTCAATCAACAGAATACCATTTTCACGTTACTTTCTAAATTTGATGCAAAGGTTTTACATTTTGATGCCAATGAAAACTGCATTCTCACAGCTTCTTTAAAACTAGCCCAAAAAGAAAGCATCTCAGACAAATTATCCGAGATGCAGTATGTTTCATTTGAATTTAAAGATTAATTTCTTCTTCCTCCTAAAAGCAAAGAACCCCAATAAAGAAGCTGAGCCAAAGATCCGATAGCCGCTACTACATAGGTTCTTGCTGCCCACTTCAAACTATCCTGTACTCCTACAAATTCTTCCTGAGTAACTGTACCCGTATCTTTAAGCCACTTCATTGCCCTGTTACTCGCATCATATTCCACAGGAAGTGTTACAAAAGCAAAAAGCGTGGTCATGGCAAACATCGCTACTCCTATCGCCAAAACGGCTGTATTTCCATTGGGATCTTCAATAGATCTTGTCGCTGCCATAATTCCGATACCGGCAAGCAGCACAAACTGCATTAAATTAGAAGTTATATTAACAACAGGAACCAATTTTGAACGCAGATTAAGCATTGAATACCCTACTGCATGTTGTACAGCATGTCCGCATTCGTGAGCTGCAACAGCTGCTGCCGCCGCATTTCTTTGCATATAGACTCCTTCTGAAAGATTGACTGTTTTGTCTGCCGGATTATAGTGATCCGTCAGTTGGCCGGGAACTGAAATTACCTGTACATCATTGATCCCGTTATCTCTAAGCATTTTTTCTGCTACTTCCTTTCCCGATAGACCATTTCTGAGATGTACATTGGAATAATATTCAAATTTCGATTTCAATCTGGATGAAACCCACCAGCTTACCAGCATTGAAATACCGATAATGATATAATAACCCATCATTTTATATAGATTTTTGTGTTTAAATTTTAACCATAATGATGTAAAAACTGTGCCAAAGTATTACATTTTATTATTTATATTTGTCCTCAAATTCCCTTCTAATTATGTCTAAAGTTTCAGTTATTGAAGTTAAAAACCAAAGCGAATTAAAACAATTCGTAAGGTTTCCGATGGATCTTTATAAAAACAACCCTTATTATGTTCCTTCTTTTATCAAAGACGAATTTAAACTTTGGGATGCAAAAGAAAATCCTGCTTTAAATTATTCAAAATCCAGACAGTTTCTGGCATTCAAAGACAATAAAGTGGTTGGACGAATCGCTGTGATCATCAATCACAAAGAAGAACAGGAATTGGGCATCAGAAAAGTACGTTTCGGATGGATTGATTTTATTGACGATAAGGAGGTTTCTAAAGCTTTAATCCAGAAAGCTATAGATTACGCCAAAGAAAACAACATAGACAAGATTGAAGGCCCGATGGGATTCACCAACTTAGACAAAGCAGGAATGCTTACCATGGGATTTGATAAACTGGCCACCATGATCGGGATCTATAATCACGAATACTACCCTAAACATCTGGAAGAGCTGGGACTTACCAAAGAAAAAGAATGGGTGGAATATGAAATGAACTTCCCTAAAATCTTACCTGAAAAAGTAGAAAAATTCAGTGGATTAATTGCGCAGAAATACAAACTTAAAGTGCTTAATTTCAAATCTAAACAGGAGATTCTCCCCTTCGTAGAACCGATGTTTAAATTGCTTGACGAGACTTATAAACATCTTTCTACCTACACGCCTATTTCAGACGAACAGATACAGACCTACAGAGAAAAATACTTCCCTTTTATAGACAAAAACTACGTCATCTGCGTGGTAGATGAAAATAACGAACTGGTTTCTTTTGCCATCACGATGCCTTCATATTCAAAGGCTTTACAGAAATCAAAGGGAAAACTATTTCCTTTCGGATGGTGGCACTTCTTGCAGGCAGGAAAGAAAAATGACCGTGCGAATTTTTACCTGATCGGAATTCATCCGGAATATCAGAGACGCGGCGTAACAGCCATTATATTCAAAGAAATTTTCGTACGTTTTACCAGTATGGGAATCGATTTTGCTGAAACAAATCCGGAGCTTGAAGAAAACAAGAGTGTCCAGGTTCTCTGGCAGGACTACAATCCGGTGAATCACAAGCGAAGAAGAACGTATTCGTTAATGGTCAATAATGACTGATCATTAATGATTAATAAAGTATGAGTTATTCGTGACTTATTTTAAACCGGTAACAAATAACTCATACTTTACCCCTTGAAACCCCAACCCCGGCATTTGATAACCCGAAACCCGTATCTTTAAACCCGTATCCCATCATCCATGAAACCACATCTTATTGTTTTCGCTGCTCTCATCGCAGCATTTATCGCTTACAACTTCTTTTTTAAGATCGAAGATGATCGAATGAATACGGTAGTTAACATAATATTAGCCAGTATCCTTTTCGGATATATTTCATTCATGGCCTACTCTCTCCTCAAAAAAATGAAGAAATAAGTACTATTTTTATTGATTCTAAATTACCGCTTTTCCCCATTTTAATCCCACTTTTAAGCTTATTAATTTCATGCTTTCTTGTTTATTCGCTAAATTTGCAAATTGAGATAATAATGCAAAAATGAATTTACCTGAAAGTTATATTCCAATCCTTATCCAAGCAGGTGTAGCCATGGCGTTTGTAGCCGTTTCTTTGCTTGGAGCACATTTTCTGGGACCGAAACAGAAGAAAGGAAATTCTGTCAAGAACCAAAGCTGGGAATGTGGAGTTCCTGTAGAGGGAAATGCGAGAACACCGTTTTCTATTAAATACTTCCTGACTGCGGTATTGTTCGTACTATTCGATATTGAAATCGTATTTTTTTACCCATATGCGGTTAATTTCAGAGAATTCGGAGTAGAAGGATTCCTGGCCGTACTTACGTTCGTCGCAATCTTCTTCATGGCGTTTTTCTATGTTTGGAAACGTGGTGCATTAGATTGGGATAAATAAATTTTAACATTAAAAGATTTAATGTATTTGAATAATTTAAAAATGAGTAATGCTCAATTTTTTTGAATCCTTCAATACTTCAGTCTTTAAATATTTAATAAAAATGTCAGATAAAAAACCAGTAATAAGAACAGATGCACCTGCTCCCGAAGGATTTGAAGGAGAAGGGTTTTTCGCAACAAAACTGAGCAGTGTGATCGGAATGGCTAGAAAGTTTTCTCTTTGGCCTTTACCATTTGCTACTTCTTGTTGTGGTATCGAGTTTATGGCTACCCTGAACCCTACGTATGATGCTTCTAGATTTGGTATGGAGAGAAACTCTTTCTCACCAAGACAGGCAGATATGTTGATGGTTTGCGGAACGATATCTAAAAAATTAGGACCAGTCCTAAAAGAAGTTTACACTCAGATGGCAGAGCCGAAATGGGTGGTTGCTGTTGGAGCTTGTGCTTCCAGCGGTGGTATTTTTGACACTTACTCTGTATTACAGGGAATTGATAAAATTATTCCGGTGGACGTTTACGTTCCTGGATGTCCTCCTAGACCGGAACAAATCATTGAAGGCGTAATGCAGGTTCAGGCTCTTTCGGAAAGTGAAAGCATCAGAAGAAGAGATATGCCTGAATACCAGAAATTACTAGATTCTTACAACATAAGCAACTAACGGAATGACAAACGAATTTGTACTAGAAGCCATCACAAGAGAATTTCCGGATTCTGTTATTTCAAGTTCAGAACCTTATGGAATGTTGACGATTGAAGTGAAGAAAGAAGATATCAAAAAGATCATTCATTATTTGAGAGATTCCTCACTGGAATTTAATTTCCTTACCGATATCTGCGGAATCCATTATCCAGAATTTCCTGATAAGGAAATCGGGGTCATTTATCACCTTCACAATATGATGGCCAATTTCAGATTACGTCTGAAAATCTTTATGTCCAGAGAAAATATTGAAGTGGATTCTCTTGTAGAATTATTTGCAGGAGCGAACTGGATGGAAAGAGAAACCTTTGACTTCTATGGTATTAAATTTAAAGGACATCCTGATCTGAGACCAATCCTGAATATGGAAGATCTGGGATACCATCCGATGCTGAAAGAATACCGCTTGGAAGATGGAACAAGAACAGATAAGGACGATAATATGTTCGGAAGATAAAAATAATGCAATAAGCAGTAAGCAATAAGCAATAAGCTTAAAGCCTAAAGCCTAAAGCCTAAAGCATTTAAATTATGAAAGATAACTCATTATCTAATATACTTAACCAATACGAAAGTAAGGAGCAGATTGACGGGCAGTTGTATACCCTCAATTTAGGACCTACCCACCCTGCAACCCACGGGATCTTCCAGAATATCTTAACGATGGACGGAGAAAGGATTCTTCATGCGGAACAGACAGTAGGATACATCCACAGAGCCTTTGAAAAAATTTCTGAAAGAAGAAATTATTCTCAGATCACGACCCTTACCGACCGTATGAATTACTGTTCTGCACCCATCAACAACCTTGGTTGGCACATGACAGTAGAAAAGCTGATCGGCATACAAGTTCCGAAGCGTGTAGATTATATGCGTGTTATTTTAATGGAATTAGCCAGAATCGGCGACCACCTGATCTGTAACGGGGTAACCGGAATGGATGCAGGAGCGATTACAGGTCTTACCTATATGTTTATCGAAAGAGAACGTATTTACGATATGTACGAGCAGATTTGCGGGGCAAGAATGACGACCAATATGGGAAGAATCGGAGGTTTTGAAAGAGATTTCACTCCTAAATTCCATGAGTTATTACAGGACTTCTTAAAAACGTTCCCGGCAAGATTCAAAGAATTCGGTACTTTACTGGAAAGGAACAGAATTTTTATGGACAGAACCATTGGTGCAGGAGCAATCAGTGCTGAAAGAGCATTAAGCTATGGTTTCACCGGTCCAAATTTACGTGCATCAGGAGTAGATTATGATGTAAGAGTTGCACAACCTTATTCTTCTTATGAAGATTTCGACTTTATTATTCCTGTAGGAACTGCCGGTGATACCTATGACCGCTTTATGGTCCGTCAGCAGGAAATCTGGGAATCCCTTAAAATTATCAACCAAGCCTACGACAACCTTCCTGAAGGACCATTCCACGCGGATGTTCCTGATTTCTATCTTCCTGAAAAGGCAGATGTTTACAAGAAAATGGAAGCTCTGATCTACCATTTCAAAATCGTTATGGGAGAAACCGATGTTCCTAAAGGAGAAGTGTATCATGCTGTAGAAGGTGGAAACGGAGAATTAGGATTCTATTTGGTGAGCGACGGAGGAAGAAGTCCTTACAGACTTCACTTCAGAAGACCATGCTTCATCTATTACCAGGCCTATCCTGAAATGATCACAGGTTCTGTGATTTCAGATGCCATTGTAACGATGTGTAGTATGAATATTATTGCGGGAGAATTAGACGCATAATATAATAGACAAAAAGATAAAAGAAGAAAGGTAAAAGACTTTCTTCAACCCAATATAATACGAATTTAGAATAACGGACTTCAGAATCTTTTTTCTTTGTTCTTTACTCTTTAATCTTAGATAAAAAATGAGCGAAACAATAGCTTTTAAACCGGAAAGTTTAGCACAGGTACATAAAATTATGGCGAGATATCCTGAAGGTAGACAAAAATCTGCTCTTCTTCCTGTTCTACACATAGCACAGAAAGAATTCGGAGGATGGTTAGACGTTCCTGTAATGGATTATGTTGCTGAATTATTAAGTATTAAGCCAATTGAAGTATATGAAGTAGCTACTTTTTATACTATGTTCAATATGAAGCCGGTTGGTAAATATGTTTTGGAAGTTTGCAGAACGGGACCTTGTATGGTTTGCGGAAGCGAAAAAATCCTTGATCATATCAGAACTAAACTCAACATTAAGGATGGAGAAACTACAGAAGACGGTATGTTTACTTTAAAGCCTGCTGAATGTCTTGGCGCATGCGGATACGCACCCATGTTGCAGCTTGGAAAATTCTTTCATGAAAATTTAACAATAGAAAAAGTAGACGAAATCCTGGATCTTTGTAGAGAAGGACAAATCGCTTTAGACTAATAAATTGTAATAAAATTAAAATAGCCGTAAGCTAAAGGTCATGAACCAATAGCCGAACGCTAAAAGAATAAAAAAAATGAGTAAAAAACTTTTACTTAAAGACGCACATATAGAAGGTATTCGCTACTTTGAAACCTACCGTAAACAGGGAGGTTACACCGCAGCTGAAAAAGCCTTGAAAATGACACCCGAGGAAATCCTGGAAGAAGTAAAAACTTCCGGACTTCGTGGACGTGGTGGAGCAGGATTCCCGACAGGGATGAAATGGAGCTTTCTGGCAAAACCGGAAGGCGTGCCAAGACACCTGGTCGTGAATGCCGATGAATCTGAGCCTGGAACATTCAAAGACAGATATCTGATGGAATTTCTTCCTCATTTACTGATTGAAGGAATGCTTATTTCATCTTTTACTCTAGGTTCAAATGTTTCTTACATCTACATCCGTGGAGAATACTCTTGGATTCCTGATATTTTAGAAGAAGCCATTGAAGAAGCTAAAGCAGCAGGATTTTTAGGTAAAAACATTTTAGGAACCGGTTTCGACTGTGAAATTTATGTTCAGAGAGGAGGAGGAGCTTATATCTGTGGGGAAGAAACAGCATTGCTTGAATCCCTTGAAGGTAAAAGAGGAAATCCAAGATTAAAACCGCCATTCCCGGCTGTAAAAGGACTTTGGGAAAGACCAACGGTAGTTAACAACGTGGAATCTATCGCAGCTATCGTACCGATCATTGATATCACCGGAGCTGAATATGCTAAAATCGGGGTTGGAAGATCTACAGGAACGAAATTAATTTCGGCTTGTGGAAACATCAACAAACCCGGAGTTTACGAAATTGATATGACCATTACTGTTGAAGAATTCATCTATTCTGATGAGTACTGCGGTGGTATTGCTAACGGAAAAAAGCTGAAAGCCTGTATTCCGGGAGGAAGCTCAGTTCCTATTGTTCCTGCTAATTTATTATTGAGAACCGTAAACGGAGAACCTAGATATATGAACTATGAATCATTGGCTGACGGTGGTTTTGCTACCGGAACGATGATGGGTTCAGGAGGTTTCATTGTTTTAGATGAAGACCAGTGTATCGTGGAACATACCATGACTTTAGCGAGATTTTATCATCACGAAAGTTGTGGACAGTGTACGCCTTGCCGTGAAGGAACGGGATGGATGCATAAGATCCTTAAGAAGATAGAAAAAGGAGAAGGAAAAATGGAAGACATCGACCTTCTTTGGGATATACAGAGAAAAATTGAAGGAAATACCATCTGTCCATTGGGTGATGCAGCGGCTTGGCCTGTTGCAGCAGCAATCCGTCACTTTAGAGACGAATTCGAATGGCACGTGAAAAACCCTGAATTATCTCAGACACAAAATTATGGATTAGCCAATTACGCAGATCCTATTCCTGCTGTTGAAAAAAATGCATAGCTAAAATGAAGAAGTTATTGGTTGTTGGATTAATGGTGTCAGGTTTTGCTTTCGGTCAAGTGAAAAAAGATACATTAGGCAAAGAATATAAACTGGAGGTAACTCCATATAAAGCTGAAAAGAAAGAAAAACCTTTACCACTAAGCAAAAAAGGTCAGGTGTTTGTTTTTTACGGATGGAACAGAGGCGCTTTCAGCAATTCTGACATCCATTTCACAGGAAACGGATACGATTTTCAGTTGAATAATGTACAGGCAAGAGATAAACCTACCAAGTTCGGAATCGTTTATATAGATCCAAGCTGGTTTACCGTAACGCAGTATAACTTCAGAATAGGATATTTTATAAAAGATAATTTAGCCCTTGTTTTAGGAATCGATCACATGAAATATGTGATGAAACAGGACCAGACGGCTGACTTTTCAGGAACCATTTCAGATCCTAAATATGCAGGAATGGTGCAGAACGGACAGGTTAATTTAGCCGATACCCAGTTCTTAACTTTTGAACATACGGATGGTCTTAACTATGAAAATTTAGGTCTTGAGAAATATAAAAATCTTATTCATAAAAAAAATATAGATTTAGTATGGTCTTATGGAGCAGGAATCGGGGTAATGTTTCCTAAAAGTAATATCAAACTTTTTGGAAATGAAAGAAGTGACCGTTTTCACGTTGCTGGAATGGGAACCGACCTCAGAACGAGCCTTAACCTGGTTTTCTGGAAAAACTGGATGATCAGAGCAGAAGCTAAAGCCGGATACATCAATATGTGGGATATTAAGACTACATTGAATAATAAACCGGATAAAGCGCGTCAGGATTTTGTTTTCGGACAGGTCCTTGCTGGAATCGGGTATACATTTAACACGAAGAAGTATAATTAAAATATAGCTTAACGCCTTAAAAGCATAAGCGAAAGCATAGAATATGAGCGAAGAGGTTAAAAAATTCAAAATAACTATAGACGGACAGACTACTGAAGTTTTGCCTGGGACTTCTATTTTGGAAGCTGCCAGACAAATCGGTGGAAAATCTGTACCTCCTGCAATGTGCTACTACAGCAAATTGGAAACCAGTGGAGGGAGATGTAGAACTTGCTTGGTCGAAGTTTCGAAAGGATCCGAAGCAGATCCTCGCCCTATGCCTAAATTAGTTGCTAGTTGCAGAACTAACGTAATGGACGGTATGGAAGTGAAAAACCTTTCGTCTGAAAAAGCTCAGGAAGGTAGAAAAGCGGTGACCGAATTCCTATTGGTTAATCACCCTCTGGACTGCCCAGTGTGCGACCAGGCTGGTGAATGTCACCTTCAGGATCTTGGATATGAGCACGGAAACCTTGAAACCAGAACTGAATTTGAAAGAAATACTTACGAAGCAGATGATCTTGGTCCGAATATCAAGTTGAATATGAACCGTTGTATTCTTTGTGCAAGATGTGTATTGGCTGCCAATCAGTTAACAGGTGAAAGAGAGCACGGAATTCTTTTCAGAGGAGATCACGCTGAAATTTCTACCTATTTAAACAAAGCTCTGGATAATGACTTCATCGGAAACATCATTGATGTTTGCCCGGTAGGTGCATTAACAGACAGAACTTCCCGTTTTGCAAGCAGAGTTTGGTTCACAAAACCAATGAATGCAACCTGCAAATGTGATAAATGTTCAGGAAAAGCCGTAGTTTGGATGAAAGGTGACGAGATTGTAAGAGTGACGGCCAGAAAAGATCAGTGGGGTGAAGTGGAAGAATTCATTTGTGATACATGCCGTTTCGAAAGAAAAGAATTGTCCGACTGGAATATTGAAGGTCCTAGACATATCGACAGACACTCAGTAATTTCATTGAACCACTATGAAAAACCTAAGGATGAGCTAAGAGTTTTAGACAATCCTATGGCGAAAGAAATCAGTGAAAAAGACGAAAAATAATTAATAAGATATCAGATTTCAGACATTAGACAACAGACTTGCTAATTTCTAACCTCTACTATCTAACATCTATAAAAATAAAATGGATTTACTAACATTTAAACTTATACTTGTACTAGCACTTTTCCTGCTGTCTCTTACGATAGCGGCCTACTCTACCTGGGCAGAAAGAAAAGTTGCCTCTATCATGCAGGATAGAATTGGTCCCAACAGAGCCGGACCTTTCGGATTACTGCAGCCACTTGCCGACGGTGGAAAGTTTTTCTTTAAGGAAGATTTTACTCCAGCCAATGCCGAAAAGTTTCTTTTCGTATTAGGACCGGCATTGGTCATGTTTATTTCATTGATCACAGGAGCAGTTATTCCTTGGGGTAAAAGTTTAAATATTGCAGGTACTTCTTTTGATTTACAGGTAGCCAACATTGACGTTGGGGTACTTTTCATCATCGGAATGGCTTCCATTGGTGTATACGGAATCATGATCGGAGGTTGGGCTTCCAACAATAAATATTCATTATTAGGGGCTATCCGTGCTTCTTCACAGATGATCTCTTACGAATTAGCGATGGGATTAGCATTACTTTCTATCATTATGATGACGGGAAGTTTAGATTTAAAAGAAATTACAGAAAGCCAAACAGGTGGAAAACTATGGGGAGTGATTCCTTGGGTTTCCGGTATGAACTGGAATATTTTCTACCAGCCCATTGCTTTCCTTGTATTCTTCGTAGCTGCTTTGGCAGAGACCAACAGACACCCTTTCGATTTACCAGAATGTGAATCTGAATTGGTAACAGGATACTCTACGGAATATTCTTCTATGAAATTGGGATTGTATATGTTCGGTGAATATGTGAACATGTTTATCTCCAATGCGTTCATGGTTGTTCTTTTCTTCGGTGGGTATAACTATCCTGGAATTGAATGGGTAACTCAGAACTGGGGTGAAAATGCTGCAGGAATCTTGAGTATCGTAGCATTCTTAACGAAAACGGTAATCGGAATTCTGATCTTTATGTGGATCAGATGGACGCTTCCAAGATTTAGATATGACCAATTGATGCACTTAGGATGGAAAACTCTGATCCCAATGGCATTAGTCAATCTATTGATTACAGGTGCTGTGATTTTAGCATTTGCAAACTAGAATAATTTAAAAATGAGATGATGTGATGATGTGATAATATGGTGATGCGGGAAATAAAAACCCACTTCCATCTTCTAACATCTAACGTCTAACATCTAACATCCATAATTAAATGAAACTTACAAACAGATCAAAAGTTGTTTCCAACAAAGAAATGACCCTTGCTGAAAAAATCTATCTTCCTGCTATTTTTACCGGGATGGGGATTACATTTAAGCATGCTGTAAGAACCGTGATAAAAGGTGCTCCGGCAGTATATTCATATCCGGAAGTACAGAAACCAAGAGCTTCCATCTGGAGAGGCCATCACGTTCTGAAAAGAGACGAAGAAGGCAGAGAAAGATGTACAGCCTGTGGACTTTGTGCCGTGGCCTGTCCTGCAGAAGCTATTACAATGACTGCTGCGGAAAGAACCAAAGAGGAAAAAGGTCTTTACAGAGAAGAAAAATATGCATCGGTATACGAAATCAATATGCTGAGATGTATTTTCTGCGGGATGTGTGAAGAAGCTTGTCCTAAATCTGCCATTTATCTTACAGACAGATTGGTAGATGTAGAAACCAACAGAGGATCTTTCATCTATGGAAAAGATAAATTGGTTGAAAAAATAAATGAAAGGATTGATATTACGACAAGACAATCCGAGAAACAAAAAAATGCGGTAAAATAATGGATCAGTTTTTATTTTTCTTGGTGGCGTTTTTAGCAGTAGCTAGTGCAGTATATTTTGTATTTGCAAGAAATCCTCTCTATGCTATTTTGTCATTAATTGTTACGATGTTTTCAATTGCCGGAATGTACATTCTTCTGAATGCACAGTTCCTTGCAATCATTCAGATTATAGTATACGCAGGAGCCATCATGGTATTATTCCTTTATATCCTGATGATGCTTAACCTTAATAAACAAGACGAAAGTAAGAAGAACAATACTTTAAAATTTGTTGGAGTTTTTACAGCCGGTCTTTTATTAATTGGAGTTTTAGGCGTATTCAGAGGAGTAACCGATAACCACATTGTATTGGAAGATGTAGACAAAGGAGTGGGTCTTACTAAAAATCTGGGCAGACTTTTGTTTAATCAATATGTTTTACCGTTTGAGCTTGCATCCATCCTAATTTTGGCAGGTATCGTAGGTGCGGTATTAATCGGTAAAAAAGATTTATAAAATTATGGGAGAAGTAAATACATTTATACAAAGCGTCCCTCTTAACTATTTCATCATTCTTTCTTCAGTATTGTTCTGTCTGGGAGTATTGGGAGTATTGTTGAGAAAAAACGCTATTGTTATTTTGGGCTGTGTAGAGCTTATGCTGAATTCTGTAAACCTTTTATTGGCTGCTTTTTCAGCATATAAAGGAAATGGAGACGGACAGCTTTTAGTTTTCTTCATTATGGTGGTAGCCGCCGCTGAAGTAGCGGTAGGTCTGGCAATTATTGCTATGCTGTATAGAAATACCCGTTCTGTGGATGTAAGTATATTTAATAAATTAAGAGGATAAGGAATGGAAAATTTAGTGTATGCAATAGTACTTTTACCACTTTTAGGGTTTCTTATTAACGGTTTATTCGGAAAAAATCTTCCAAAAATATTCGTAGGCTCTCTGGCTACAGCAATGGTTTTCGGATCATTCTGTATTGCAGTAAGTCTTTTTATGAAATTTGATTCTGAAAGTCAGCCTGTCATTGTAAAGGCTTTTGAGTGGTTTACAGTAAACGGGATCCAGATTAATGTCGGATTTCAGATTGATCAGCTTTCGTTAATGATGGTGATGATCATTACAGGGATCGGTTCTCTGATTCATTTATATTCTATCGGATATATGAGTCATGACAAAGGTTTCTATAAGTTTTTCACTTATCTGAATCTTTTCATCTTCTCTATGCTACTTCTGGTAATGGGAAGCAACTACCTGATCCTGTTTATCGGATGGGAAGGGGTAGGTCTTTGTTCTTACTTACTGATCGGATTCTGGTATACCAATGAAGAATATGGTAAAGCAGCAAGAAAAGCTTTCATCATGAACAGAATTGGTGACCTTGCTTTACTGATCGGGATCTTCATGATCGCGGCTCAAACCAATGCAGTGGATTACCTTACCGTAGCACAGAACTCTTCAAAATTTGAATTAGACGGAACAGTAATTATCTTTATTACGGCCAGTTTATTTATCGGGGCTACCGGTAAATCGGCTCAGGTTCCTTTATATACCTGGTTACCGGATGCAATGGCAGGTCCTACTCCGGTTTCCGCATTGATCCACGCGGCAACGATGGTAACAGCCGGGATCTATTTGGTAGTAAGATCAAACTTCTTATTTACCTTGGCTCCTACGGTTCAGGGAGGAATTTTATTCATCGGATTCTTAACAGCTGCTTTGGCTGGATTGTATGCACTTCGTCAGAACGACATCAAAAAAGTATTGGCTTACTCTACCGTTTCTCAGCTTGGATTTATGTTCATTGCTTTAGGATTGGGAGCTTATACTACAGCGATGTTCCACGTAATGACGCACGCATTCTTCAAAGCACTACTATTCTTGGGAGCAGGTTCTGTCATCCACGCGATGAGCAACGAGCAGGATATGCGTTTCATGGGAGGTCTGAAAAAATACATTCCTATCACCCACGCTACTTTCCTTATCGGAACACTGGCAATCTCAGGTTTCCCTCTATTATCGGGGATGATCTCAAAAGACGAAATTTTAGTAGCAGCATTCGCTAAAAACCCTGTTTACTGGGTGATCTTATTTGTTTTAGCGGCAATGACTGCAACCTATATGTTCAGACTGTACTACCTGACCTTCCACGGAGAATTCAGAGGGACGGAAGAGCAGAAACATCACTTACACGAAAGCCCGTCTAATATGACGCTTCCGTTGATCGTTCTGGCTATCCTTTCTGTGCTTGGAGGTTTTATTAACCTTCCTCACTTTATCGGACACGGTCATTATGCCAAGCTGATGGAATGGCTCAAACCGGTTCTTACTGAGCAAAGCTATAACCAGATGGAAGCTACTCTTTCGGGAGTTCCGTTTGGCACTGAAATGATATTATTAGCAGCCACAGTGCTGATGTTCTTCTCTGTATGGTTTATTGTAAAAAATACCTACGTGAAAAAGAAAAAGATGGCACTGGCAGAAGAAAGCTATACCGGATGGGAAAAGCTTTCTGCTAAGAAATTATATGTAGACGAACTTTACAATGCATTGATTGTAAAAACTGTTGAAGGATTAGGACGCGGAGGAAAGATGTTTGATAAAGGGATCTTAGACCGTTTTGTAGACTTTGTAGGCGAAGGCGCTGAAGACAGCGGAAAAGCGATGAAGCGTATCCAAAACGGAAATGTAGAGACTTATATTCTTATCATGTCTTTAGCTGTGGGAATTATACTGATTGTTAACTTTATATTACAATAATGTCTGGTTTATTATTAACATTATTACTATTACCTCTAGTAGGTTCGGGATTAGTTTTTGCATGGAAAAATAAATCCAGCAAATATTTGGCGCTAGGAATTGCATTGATTCAAATGCTTATTACTTTCTACATCGCAGCGGATTTTGATTTTAATCCGACCGTAGACAGTGTATTGCAGCATGAGATCAACTACCCTTGGTCACAGTTTATTAAAAGCTCACTTCATTTCGGAATTGACGGGATGAGTCTGCTTCTGTTATTGCTGACCAATATTTTAACGCCAATCATTATTTTATCTTCGTTTAACGAAAATGTAAGCTACAGAAATACATTCTACGGTCTGATTTTGCTGATGCAGTTCGGTCTTGTAGGCGTGTTTACTTCTTTAGACGGACTGTTGTTCTACATTTTCTGGGAAGTAACCTTGATTCCGATCTGGTTTATCGCCGGACTTTGGGGCCAGGAAAATAAAAGATTTGAATTCACCACGAAATTCTTCGTTTATACATTCGTTGGGTCATTATTCATGTTAGCTGGATTGATCTATGTGTACAACCACTCTGCATCATTTGCTTTAACAGATTTATACAACGCCCAGCTTAAAGAAACACAACAAACGGTGGTCTTTTGGTTTATCTTCTTTGCATTCGCAGTGAAATTACCGGTATTTCCTTTCCATACATGGCAGCCGGATACATACACCTACTCTCCTACTCAGGGATCCATGCTTTTATCAGGGATCATGCTGAAGATGGCGATCTATGGGGTTATCCGTTATCTTCTTCCGATCACTCCTCTTCCTATTGCGGGAATTTCAGGACAGATCGTGATTATACTTGCTATTGTAGGAATTGTTCACGGAGCACTGATTGCGATCATCCAGACCGATATGAAGAGAATCATTGCCTATTCTTCTTTCTCTCACGTAGGATTGATGGTCGCAGGGATCTTCTCTTCTGCAGTGATCACTTTAAGAGGAACATTCAATATTGAAGGAGCTGAAGGAGCTTTAGTACAGACTTTTGCACATGGTATCAACGTAGTGGGACTGTTCTACTGTTGTGATATTTTATACAAGAGATTTAAATCAAGAGACATCAGACAAATGGGAGGTTTAGCGAAAGTGGCTCCTAAATTTGCCGTGTTGTTCCTGATCATTATATTAGGTTCAATGGGAGTTCCATTAACGAATGGATTCATCGGAGAATTTATTTTGTTGAAATCGGTCTATGACTTTAACGGATTGGCAGCAGTTATCGCCGGTCTTACAGTTATTCTTTGTGCTGTTTACCTGTTGAGATTCTACGGAAAAGCAATGTTTGGTGAAGGAAACGAAGCCGTTTTAAGTACAGCAAAAGATTTATCCGCTGTGGAATTTTCTGTATTGGCAAGTTTAGCGGTTTTCGTGATCTTGCTGGGTATATTCCCACAGCCGGTAATCGATATGGTGAATAGTTCGCTGACGTTTATCTACACAGCAATGGCTAATTAGAAGATTAAAAGATTTAAAAATTAAAAAATTAAGAGATTAAGAAATGAGGAATCAGAAATTTTATCTCATCTCCCCCGTCTCACATCTCAAATCTATATTATGAGTGTTTTAATTATTGTTTTCCTAACGGCAGTTATTGCGTTATTTTCAGGAGTTTTTGAACAAGGAAAATTCGCAAGATACATTGGGATTTTAGGATTGATCATCGCTTTATATGTAAGTTTCTTACCGGAATGTGCTTTCTTTGAAAAGTACAGACACATGTATGAATACACTGCAAATACTGCTTTATTCACCAAAATATCTATTGTAACAACCTTATTGTTATTCTTCCTTGGAGGTTTTGCATTCAGCAATCACAGAAGCCACCAGTCAGAATTATATGCACTGATGCTTTTTGCATTATGCGGAGGAATCGTCCTTTTCGGATACCAGAATCTGGTTACTCTTTTCTTAGGGGTAGAAATTCTTTCCATCCCGTTGTATGTAATGGCGGGTGCCAACAAAACTGATTTAAGATCAAACGAAGCTTCGATCAAATATTTCCTGATGGGTGCTTTTGCGACAGGTTTCTTACTGTTCGGGATTGCATTTATCTACGGAAGCAGCGGAAGCTTTGACCTGTATAAAATCCAGGATTTTGGAGTTAAAAATCCAAAAGATGCCATGTTCATTTTAGGTGTTCTTCTTATTTTGTGTGCACTGGCATTCAAAGTAGCATTAGCCCCTTTCCATATGTGGAGTCCGGATGTATATGCCGGAGCCCCTTCACTGATCACGGCATTTATGGCGAGTGTGGTAAAGATCTCAGGATTCTTTGCTTTGTTCAGATTAATGACCATCGGATTTGGAGGCGTGACGGAACAGTGGATTAATGTTTTTGGAGTATTCTTAATCATCACATTGCTTTTAGCCAACGTTATGGGTCTTGCCCAGACCAATGCAAAGAGAATGTTGGCCTATTCTTCTGTATCTCACGCGGGATACATAGGATTGGTATTCTTCGGAATGACCAGCCTTTCTACCTATAACCTGGCATTCTATTTATTTGCTTACTCATTATCTACGGTAGGCGTTTTCATGTGTCTGATCTATGTAGAAAAGCTAAAGAGAGAAACGTCTTTCGGAGCCTTCAAAGGATTGGCAAAATCTGAACCCCTACTGGCAACTGTTGCAGCGATCTCAATGCTATCAATGGCAGGAGTTCCTTTAACTGCAGGTTTCATGGGGAAATTTGCTTTATTCTCTCAGGCGATGAATTCCAAGCATGGCGTTTTCTTAGTATTGGTAGCGGTATTAGGTTCTGCAGTGTCTATTGCCTATTATTTAAGACTGATCATTTCTATGTTCTTCTTTAAAGATTCTACATTTAAATCTTCAGAAAAAGTAACCCTTACCTACAATATCGTAGCGGTATTCGTCATTGCATCTATTATTCTGTTGGGTATTTTCCCGGATATTTTCGCAAGACAATTCGGATTGTAAGATCTAACATAAAAATATACAAAGCACAACTTTTCAGTTGTGCTTTTTTTGTGATGAACAGTTATTCGATGAAGACTTTCAGATAAAACCAATCAAAGAAATACTATTTTACACAACGAACGTGAAAGTTACTATCATCAAAATATAATTATAAAAAATTATAAACCTGTATACCAGAAACACTGGGTTTTTATTTTAAATATGCCGGAAAACAGTTAAATTTGAATAACATTGACCACCATGAAAAAAAATCTTATCACTCTATTGACATCTTCAATCATTGCAGCAGTTGTTTTTTATGTAAGCAAAGACAAAACAGATGTGGGCAATTACGGAATGCTTGTAGCGGCAGTTGCTATTATATTTAGCGTCCCATTAATGAAATTTTTGTTTCCGGTAACCAAAGAGTTAAAGATTGGAACATCAGAATTCTATCCTAATCTTTTTCATAAAACTGTAGATTATTTTAAAAAGAAAAGCAACTACAGATAATGCTCTACCGATTTCAGGATTTTGTTTGATAATAAGAAGTAAAGCTGCAATAAAAGATAGTTTTTCACTAATTTATACCCAATCCGGAAGTGTTCTTTTTTTCATAACTTTACTTTAAATTTCAGCTTTTGGCCAATCTTTATAAAAAAGACGCTCCCTTTCAGGTTCTTATCTCATTCGAAAAATATTTGGATGTGCTGGAACATATCCGTTATAACGATCGTTTGGAATACCGTGCCAACTATGCTGAATCATTGATTGACAGTACCAAAAACTTTCAGGAACTGAAAGACGGCTTTCAGGATGTTTCCCTTCTCGAAAAACATAAAGACCTCATCAGACTGTTGCTTGCCGATCTTTTCCCGACGGGATTGACCAATAATGAGATTAAGGCAGCCAGTATTCCGCTTTCCAATGTCACTTTTAACTATACGGAACGTTTTAAAAATATCCTTAAAGATGCAGGAAAAGATTTTGAAATAGAGCTGAGAAATATCGATGACGATGAATTTTATGTATTCTGTTGCTGCCTCATCGTACAAACTTATTTCAAAAGAGACATCAAAAGTAGCATGCCTCTTTATTATGATATCCCGAACAGGCTGGGAATCATGAAACATTATAAGATCACAATCAATTCAGATTTTACGGATCTTTATCCTACTGAAACGGCAAAGATTCCGTCTGATGACATACTGGATATGCTGTTGGAAAATCTCGATGATTTCCAGCTTTGGAAAAAATACTTCCCATCGCAATCGTGGGTGCTTAAAGGTTTTGCTATTATTTCTCTGGTAGACTGTACTTCAGAAGTCGCACTCTCTGACCTCAAGTCGAGTATGATAGAAATCGATCCCGAAGATCTCAGCCCGAATGAAAATCTTGTTGAAATTTTTAAATCTTATTTTGATGTACCGGAGCTTAATTTCGGACTGATGCTTTTCGATAAAAAAGATCAGAAACTGGGAAGACTTCCGATCTATGAAAATATTTTCACCCATCATGTTCTGGATTTCTGGATCAATGCATTTGACGAAGAAACCCGAAAGAGTACATTTACCAATTTAAACCACAATTCCAAACCGATTGTCATCTCGAATGTCAACAATCTGGATGAAAGTATCAAAGCACTTCCTTCCTTCAGTATTTTAAGAGATAATAATATCAACAGCTTCATGGTGATTCCTATCATGAAAGACAATGATCTTCTGGCCATCATGGAATTCACCTCTCCACAAGCCAACAGCTTCAACGGATTAAAGCTGAAAAAAATGGAGTTTTTCACCGATATGATTCTTTTCTCCCTGAACAGATTCAGCTTTGAAAAAAACTACCAGATAGAAGCTATTATCCAGCGCGAATATACCTCCATCCACGACAGTGTGGTGTGGAAGTTCAGAAACGAAGCCGAGAAATATTTCAATGCTTCACTGGGAAAGAAAATGTATACGCTGAAACAGATCTCTTTTAAAAACCTGACTCCATTGTTTGGGTTCTCCGATATCCGTTCTTCTTCAGAAAAACGTTTTAATCTGATGCTTGAAGACCTCAACCAGCAAATTGAAACGCTTCAGGATTTATTTACCTTGATCAATTCTGACTCAGAAAAATATCTCCTGGCACTGGATGTTTTTGAAAATGAACTGAACAACGAGATCAAAGCTGATACGGAACAGCGTCTCCAAAGACTTTTAAGAGAGGAAATCCATCCTTATCTGCAGGGAAAACTGGAAATGAAGACGGACAAAAATATCAAGACCAGGATCAAAAATTATTTTGTACAGGTCTTTACACAAACCGATTTATTTTACGCCAACAGAAAAAGTCTGGATGATTCTATAACACTGGTTAACAGAAAACTGGCCGATATGCTGGATGAAAGTCAGGTTAAAGCACAGCAGATCTTCCCACATTATTATGAAAGATTTAAATCTGACGGTGTAGAACACAATCTGTACATTGGACACAATATTGCACCGGATCTTAATTATACTTCAAAAGAAGTCCACAAATTAAGATACTGGCAGCTTAAGACGATGTGCAATATGGAACGTGAATTTCAAAACTTTAAAAGAGATCTTCCCATCCAGTTAGATATTGCTTCACTGATCTTTGTTTATAATGAAAAAATAGACATCCGCTTCAGAATGGATGAAAAGCGCTTCGATGTAGACGGTGCCTACAATTCCTATTACGAAATTATAAAAAAACGTCTGGATAAAGCCCATGTTAAAGACTCTTCAGAAAGAATCACCTGTCCCGGAAAGATCACCATTGTTTATTTCGGTATGGAAAATCAGAGAGAATATCTGGAATATATCAACAAGCTCCAGAAAAAAGGAATTTTGCAGAATGATGTGGAATTTTTAAAAGTTGAAGATCTACAGGGAATTACCGGACTATTAGCATTGAGGATTTCATTAGCTGATGAATCATAAGCCCGAAAGAAACACCAAATCAAAAGAAGAAATTCTTAGAGCACATTAGAGATTATTATTGCTTATATTTTTTTAGTATTGTGAATTTTCATAATGTCATCTTTTCAACAAAAATAAAAAACCATCAATCGATACAGTAAGAATCCGGCTTTTTAAGCTCATCCTGTGGGATTCCCGCCTGTTCAAAAATAGAATATTCAATGGTTCTGCATATACTGTTCAGCGCCAGATCATTTTCCTCTTCTCCAAACGGTTCTCCTATTTCCTGAATAATGGCATCCAGTGCAATGAAGGTATAACTGATGAGAAGAACGATCAAAGGCATCATCCACCCCAGTGAATCCACCAATCCAAAAGGCAGCCAGAAGCAGTACAGATACACTGTCCGGTGAAGCAAAACGCTGTAAGCAAATGGCAGTGGTGTATTATGGATTCTTTCACACCCTCCCAAAATATTGGAAAACTGGTTCAGCTGATGATCCATAGAAGTCATTACGATGGTGTCGATATTGCCTTTTCGCTGTTGCTCATTCAGCCAGTCTGCAATAAACCCCAGAATAATGCTCGGAATAAATTTTTTGTCCTTCAGCTGTTCTGCATGCTCCGGAGAAAGAAGCCTGGTTAAATGCTCGGTCCCCGATTTGTCTCTTAGCTGGTAATTCAGAGACCAGCCGAATGCCGATATCAATTTAATCATCTTTTCCTTTTCCTCTTTTGATCCTGTTGATGGATCATTGACCAGGGAAAGAATCTGTCTTGTCAGCGATCTGGTTTCAATCACCAGTGATCCCCAGAGTTTACGGCCTTCCCAGAAACGGTCATAACTTGCGGAATTACAGAACCCCATGAAAATAGCCAGCGCGAGACCCAGCAAGGTAAAAATGGTAGGATTAAGATGTACTTTATAATCAAAGATCTTTCCCTTAAAAAAATAAATCGACAGTGAAAATAACAAAATAACACTCAGCTGGACTATAATTTTCTTCAGTACGGAACCTCTCCATATAAACAACATTTTCAGCCAATTGGTCCGCTGTCTGACAATCATCTGTATTTTTTTTAATTAAAGAGTAAGAAAAGCATAGGCAAAAGAAAGCACGGAAATAATGATTCCGGCCATAAAAATCTTATACGTAATTGATAAAAGCTTGTATTTTCTGTCAAGAACTTTTCCCAGAAAATAAAGATCCTTTACCATAGAATCGTAAATGTAATCCCTGTCCTTGATAAGATCTTTCATCGCCGTGTGATAGTCATTGAATATCATTTGGTGAAAATTTCCGAAGAACAGAAGATTTACTTTCCGGTCTGTAACGTCCTGAGCTGTAAAATTAGTTTTGGTTACATTCGGTTTTGTAGACAGTATCGCAAATATAATCGTCAAAACACTTGAAAGCAGCAACACAAAACTTGGAATGATCAGGTGGGCATTCTTAGGAGTATCCAGTTTAGGAACCAGTACAGAAAGACAAACTGAAATAATAATGGCATTAACGGAAAGAAGAATATTCGCTTTGCTGTCTGCAATATCACTCAGTCTCGTATGATTATTCAGAGTAACTCTGAACAGGGTATCAACGCTACGGTCAGATTTTGCTTCTTTAGGTTCTTTCTTATTATCGGACGATTCTTTTTTGTCTTCTTTTTTATCCTCCTCTTTTTCCAGCTTCTTTTCTATCTTTTTGATATTTTTCTTTTTTAACGGCTCCCAGTTCTCCTTTGCATAGTCGGTGTAATAATGGTGTCTGTTTTTAAGCATATCAAGGTTTCCGGCATTCCATTCTTCATTGGAGAAGCATCTTACGTTGGTAAGCTCCCATTCTTTTCTCAGGGCATCGGAGATATCATTATAATCGTGGCTCGCGAAGTGACTGCAATCTGCATCTTTCACAATCTTCTCGAGAAGGTTCTGTGGTTCGTAGGTGATTTTTGTCGCCAGAATCAATCGCGAAACATCTTCGATATAGCTTTCAGGATAATTTTCCTGTTTCAGAAAATCGGCAAGAATGGTCACCCCTTTTTCTTCATGGTTCTGGGCACATTCTACATATCCGGTATCATGAAACCACAGCGCCAGGAGAACTTTTTCCTGATCTTCTTCGGATACAGAAGTATTTCGCATGATCTCCTCAGCCTTATTGACAGTATAGGTCGTATGAATAAAATTATGGTAAAAGTATACAGAAGATAACTTATCTTTGAATAAGATTTCGACATAATCTTTAGCTTTGTGTAAAATGCTCATTCCTGATTTTTTGTTAATGTAAATTTATGAATTTATCCTTTAAAACTCATTTAAAAAATACTTCTATTGCTTTTAGAGCAGTATTGTCTGCAGGAGTTCTTTATTCCTGCGCAACATATAACGTAAAAAAGGGTAAAAACTTATTTGAAGTGGAAAATTCTGATATAAAATCTGAAAATGATTTTAAAATTTTCCTGATCGGGGATGCCGGAAATACGAACGAACCTCAGGCGCAGCACACCTTAAATTTACTCAAAAACAAACTGGATTCCGCAGACAGCAAATCTATGCTGATCTTCCTGGGCGATAATATCTATCCCAACGGTTTACCTAAAGAATCAGATAAAGATTACGCATCAGCGAAACAGAAGCTGGAGAATCAATTGTCCATCACCAAAAATTTCAAAGGAAAAACATTAGTCATTCCAGGGAATCATGACTGGAATAATGGCCTAGAAGGATTAAAGGCACAGGAAGATCTTGTCAGGACTTATTTCAATGATAAAAAATCTTTCCTGCCTAAAAATTCATGTGGTATTGATGATATTAATCTGTCTAAAGACATCAAGCTTATTGTCATTGACACCGAGTGGGCTCTGGTAAATTGGGATCAGTATCCTGGCGTGAACAAAAACTGTCCGATCAAGACCCGCGAAGATTTCTTCACAGAATTTAAAGATCTTGTGACTAAAAATCAGGATAAAAGAATCATTGTTGCTTTGCACCACCCTATCATCAGTAGTGGAACTCATGCAGGCTTCAATTCTGCAAAATCACATCTTTATCCGTTAAAAAGCAAAATTCCGGTTCCGGTAGTAGCCAGTGTGATCAATGTACTGAGAAGTTCTTCCGGAGCAAGTCTTGAAGACATTAATAATCAACATTACGCAGACCTGGCCAACAGGTTGAAAAGCATCGTTCAGGATAAAGAAAATATTATTTTTGTTTCAGGACATGATCACAATCTACAGTATCATGAAGAAAGAAACATCAGACAGATTATCAGCGGTGCAGGTTCTAAAACAGACCCTTCAACCATTGCTGAAAAGACCGATTTCTCTTACGGAGGCAGTGGTTTTGCCGTTCTGAATATCAGAAAAGACCAGAGCACCGACGTTGAATACTTCTCTACAAAAGATAACCAGCTTAAAAAACTTACGCATATTTCGGTGATTTCAAAACCGGATGTATTTGTCAATAATTACCCAAAGTCCTTTCCCCCCACCGTTCAATCCAGCGTTTATCCTGTAGAACTTACCCAAAAAGGCAAAGTCTACCGTTGGCTTTGGGGAGAACACTACAGAAAATATTATGGAATCCCGGTTGATGCCCCTACTGCTGATCTGGCTTCATTGAATGGCGGGTTTAAACCTTTCAGAGAAGGCGGAGGAAACCAATCCAACAGTTTAAGACTAAAAGCAGCAGACGGCCAGGAATTTGTCATGCGTGGCGTGAAGAAGAGCGCGGTACGTTTCCTTAATAATATGGCCTTCAAAAAAAGCACTTTCGGAAATGAACTGAACAATACATTCCCTGAAAAGTTCCTGCTTGATTTTTATACGACCAATCATCCGTTTACCCCTTTTTCAGTAGGAAATATGGCAGATAAGCTGAATATCTTCCACAGCAATCCGAAATTATATTATATTCCGAAGCAATATGCCTTGGGAGAGTACAACAAAAATTACGGTGACGAAATGTATATGATCGAAGAACGCTTTTCTTCCGATCCTAAAACACTCGCTTCACTCGACAATGCCAAAGACATCCTTTCCACAGATGATGTTCTGAAAAATTTCACCAAAAATTACAAATATTCTGTAGACCGGGAATCCTATATCCGGGCAAGAATCTTTGATATGCTGATTGGTGACTGGGACAGACATTCCGACCAGTGGAAATGGGCAGAATATCAGGACGGTGATAAAGTCATTTATAAACCGATCCCGAAAGACAGAGATCAGGCGTTCAGTAAATATGATGGGGCTGCTTTTAAAATTATTATGAATGTTCCGGCCATCCGCCACATGAAAACTTTTAAGGAAGAGATCAAAAACGTAAAGTGGATGAATATGGAACCGTATCCATTGGATCTTATCTTTTTAAAAGGAGCAACTCCGGAGGAATGGGCTGCGCAGGCCAGATATATTCAGGAACATCTTACGGATGCAGATATTGATGAAGCATTTACCAATCTTCCAAAAGAAGTAAAAGATGAAACGATCGCTGATATCCAGAGAAAACTAAAAATCAGAAAAACAAAACTTCAGGACTATACAGCACAGTATTATGATGTACTGCAGAAAAAAGTTCCTCTCGCAGGAACTGTAAATCCAGATAAATTCGTGATTACCAAAGACGGACATTCCGTTAATGTAAAACAATATAAACTGGATAAGAACAAAGAAAATCCTGAATTGGTTTTCGAAAAGACCTACGAAGATTCAAAAACGAAAGAGCTCTGGATCTACGGTCTTGAAGATGACGATATGTATGAAGTTTCGGGTGAAGGAAGACCGAAAATGAACATCAGGCTCATTGGAGGATATAATCATGATGTTTATAATATCGCTGATGGAAAAAGCGTAAAAATTTATGATTTTAAATCTCAGAAAAATACTTACAATGGTTCTGCCACGAAAAATATTTCTGATGATTATGATGTCAATACCTACAATTATAAGCATCCGAAGTATAATTTCTTTGCCGGTTATCCGAATGCAGATTACAATCCGGATGATGGGGTAATCTTAGGGGTTCTGGCTAATTACACAGTGAATAATTTCATCCGTGATCCTTATACTCAGAAACATAGTCTTAAGGCTAATTTTTATACGGCTACTGGAGGATTCAATGTGGCCTATAAAGGAATTTTCAAAAAAGCAATATCGGGATGGGATTTCAATCTTGATGCCGCTTTTACTACGCCAAGATTTGCCGAAAATTTCTTCGGATTATCCAACGAAAGTTTATATGATAAAGAAAATACAGAAAGAGAATACAACAGAGCAAGAATCTCCAAGTTTAATTTTGCACCTTCTATTTCTAAAAAAAGCTGGATGAACCTTCAGCATCAGTTCCAGCTTACGTTTGAGGATAATAAGGTTCAGCGTAATGATGACCGTTTTGTAGACCAGTCGCCGGATGTGAGACCTGAGGTTTTCAAAAGCCAGCAGTTTGCAGGAGCCAATTATACTTTCAGCTTCAAAAACTTAGATAATAAGGCTTTCCCTACCTTAGGCCTGGAGCTCCTTGTAAAAGCAGACTGGAAAACGAATCTTGCCGATACCGAAAGAAATTATTTTACCCTGAACGGAACGCTGGGTATAGATCACAGAATTGACAAAAGAGGCAATTTTGTTTTTGCCAATTCCAGTCATGCGATGTGGATCAGCAATAACAATTTTGAATTTTACCAGGCAGCAAGTATTGGTGGAAATAATGGAATGAGGGCTTTCAGAAATGACAGGTTTTCAGGGAAATCTTATTTCACCAACAATTCTGAGATCCGATGGGATTTCGGAAGGGTAAAAAACAATATCATTCCTGCCAATATGGGGGTTTTGATAGGCTATGATCTGGGTCGCGTATGGAATGACAATGAAGATTCCCAAAAGTGGCATCAATCTGTAGGAGCAGGCTTCTGGATGAGCGTCGTCGATATGTTTTCTGCCAGGCTGAATTACTTCTATGGTTCAGATGGAGGCAGAATTTCTGCAGGCGTTGGGATGACTTTCTAAATTGATCTTTTTTATCACTTATACTTTAAATTTTACACGTAACTGTGGAGAAATATTCACCCTATACATTAAATATCAATATAAAAGAAATTTAAAAATTCATACACTTCATTCGTAAATCACTACAAATAAAGCAAATACGATTTATAAAACGAACTCATATTTTCCACAACTTTCAATAAACACATCCATAGAACTATATGTTTGTACATCTTTTAAAAATTCAATGTTTTAAAAAGAATATATATTTGTTTTAAATTATTTCAACAAAAACAAAACTATAGGATGAAAAAAACGCTATTATACATGGCATTATTTGTCATGTCTTCACATGCGCACGCACAGGTGGGTATCGAGACTCCAACTCCACAACACACATTACATGTCAACGGAAACCTTCAGGTCGTTAAAGACCTTAATGTAGGCGGAACTGCCAAAACCAAAGGAAATTCGGGAAACCGGGGTGAGGTTTTGATGTCCAACGGAGCCGGAGCTGCCCCTACATGGGGAACTATTGAATCTCAGAATTTTTTAAAAGTAGTATTTGTAGGCAATAAAACCGATACAAATCCAAGTTCAGGAAGTTATACCGGTACAGGAAGCAATCCGGTAAGCACTCATGACAGCTACGCGAAGAGCTATGTTTATAATGTAAGCAACAAAATAGACAATACGTATCTGCAGTATAATACCAGCACGGGATTATTCACCGTGGTTAAACCAGGATATTACAACATTGTTCCCTATATTACGTATGATCTTAGCCTGAATGGTGATGGATATACAGCAGGAACAGCAAAGTCGTCTATTCAGAAGGTTTCTCCGGCAACGGAAACACTGGCCTCCATTTCTACAGGGCATGGCGAGCGGACCCTGGCTGTGAACCACAACCTGTCTTCCATTACGTATTTTAATAAGGATGATACCTTCAGGATACGATGTGTTTATACCCAAAGTTTCAGATTATCCGCTGGAAACATTCACATTTCTTATCTTACTCCGTAAAGATATTTTTGAGTTTAACCCTTTTGCTATTATTTAGCCTGAGGGTTAAATTCAAATCTATATACATTACCTCCTGTCTCTTTATCTTTTTCATCAGCAATCAAAAGGGTTTTATCATCAAGGAAAACAACTGCTTCTTTCTGAGAGTTATGATTTAACGGTATTTTTTCAACCTTTGAAGAATTGAAATTATCCGCTGTAAATCCTGAAAGTACATGGATATTTTTATGGGTCAGCAAAACGATTGTATCATTTGTACTGCTCACTGCTGCTGAAGTAATGGCCGCATCACTGTATTTACCTTCAAGCTTTAATTTTCCGATGAGCTTAGCTTCAAAATCACCTTCTTTATTCGGAACCTGGAATACCAGGAAAGTTCCGTCAAAACCTTTGCTTCTATTCTTAGTAAAAAGATAGAAATTCCCGTTCATCTCTACGAAAGCTTCACAGTCGTACAGCCAGTTCGACTTTTTCGGTGGAAACTCTGTTTGTCCTTCATAATGAAATTTTGTAGTTTGGATGGCTCTTGTTGTCTTTTGGGAAGTATCTTTTAAGTCTAATTTCAAAATAGCCAGATTCTGCCTGTTATTGTCATTATTTCCAAAATCACCAATGTAAATATTTCCCTGCCCATCTTTCGTGATATCCTCCCAATCGTGATTTTCAGCATTATCAACCAGAATATCGGTTATCAGTTTACCCTGCATATCCAAACCATACACTACATTTTTATTTCCCTGATCTTCTATAGCCCAAATGGTATTTTTATCCTGAGACAATACGATCCCGGAAACTTCTTTCAGCTTTTTAGGCAAAGAAAACTCTACTTTCAAATCATCAGTTTTAGGGGAATCCTGAGCTTTTGGATTACAGCTCCACAATAAAAAGGCCGATAGGGTAAGAATGCGCAACATAGCTATTTTTTTAATTTTTTAAACTGAAAATACGAGTACCGTATATTTTTCTCTAAGTTATTAATAATCTGCTGATGGTAAAGAAAAAAACCTGCCGCAAGCCCTATTAAACTTCCGACAATCGTGTCCAGAAGTCTTGCATGCATCAGATTTTCAACGTTATGATGTACCAGACTTCCGGTTTCCGTTAAAAGAATCGTTAAAGGCGTTATAAAAATCACCGCAAAACCATAATTCCTTACAATCAGAAGTTCTATAATAAATTGCAGGACCGTGATCATGATGATCATTTCTATCTTGGCAGGATTCAACAACAGGATCAGCCATGCAAAACCTATTCCAATAAAAGTACCGAGAATTCTGTGCATATTACGTTGTCGGACATGTTCAAAATTCCGTCCCTGTATGATGGCTATTGCCGCAATGGAGATCCAATAGGTATTTTCAAATTTCAGAAGATGCCCTGTGATCAGCGTCAGCATCATAAAAAAACCGATAATACTGCTTTCTACAAATTTGGTATACCGTCTTTTATTAAAACTTCTTCTTCTTGGAAGCGATAAGACCTCTTCTTTTTCTATAAAAACAGAGTACAGAAAAGCCAGTGTACATGACAATATAGCTCCCATGGCTACGAGACCTACTCTTATGGGGATCATTTCAAGATCGAACTGATAAGTGCTCGCCATGGCTGCCAGCATGATAAAGAAAAAATTTCCGGGCGGGGGAATTTTAAAATAGGAGGTAATAAAATGAGCCAAAAAAGAAATAATTCCCAAAGACAGTCCTGCCGCATAAACATTAAAACTAAAAAACAGGCTGATGGTAAAAGAAAAAATCATCCCGAAAGCACAGACCGCCAGATGAATCATCCTTTGAGTGATAGGCGCTGAAGTGAAGTATAAAATAGTCAGAGCTCCCAAACTGGACAAGCTGCCATAATTGGGTTTTCCTAAAAAATAGCCTATAAAAAGACAGCTTCCGATACAAAGTGCCGCAAGAAATGGAAAATGCCACTTTCTTTCTGTTTTCTTGAATTCCAGCAGATACTGAAACCGATGATGTACGGGACGCTGAACCTTCATTTTATGACATCAGTTTTGCTTTCTCCCACAAAACATCCATTTCTTCCAGGGACATATCGGCCAGACTGATCTTGGATTCTTCAGCCAGCTTTTCCATTGTCTGAAATCTTGAGATGAATTTTAAATTCGTCCTTTCCAATGCAGAATCCGGATTCAATCCTGAAATTCTTGCATAATTAATGAGTGAGAAAAAGACATCGCCAAGTTCCAGTTCTTTTTTATCTAAATCGGTTTCTTCATGGAATTCCTGAATCTCTTCATCTACTTTTTTCCAGGCATCTTCTGCATCGTGGAATTCAAATCCGATTCCTTTTACTTTATCCTGAATCCTGTAGGCTTTTACCAAACTTGGAAGACTTTTCGGAACGCCACCCAAAATAGAGGTATTGCCTTCTTTCAGTTTCAGCTTTTCCCAGTTCTGTTTCACCTCTTCTTCATCTTTAACCTCCGTATCACCGTAAATATGAGGATGACGGAAAATCAGTTTCTCATTTAAAGAATTGATGACATCAGCGATATCGAAACTTCCTTTTTCAGATCCTATTTTAGAATAAAACACCAAATGAAGTAAAACATCACCAAGTTCTTTTTTGATTTCCTGTAAATCTTCCTGCAAAATTGCATCTGAAAGTTCATAGGTCTCTTCAAGCGTCAAATGACGAAGTGATTGCAGGGTCTGCTTCTGATCCCATGGACATTTTTCACGCAAATCATCCATGATGTCTAATAATCTTCCGAAAGCTTCTAATTTTTCTTGTCTGGTATTCATAGGTCTTTGAAAATTCAAGTATTGCAAATTTAGGGTAAATCTTTATGAATAAAGTTCTTTTGTCCTGAAATCGCAGATCTGGTTTGGTCAAATAAAAAACAAAAAAATCCCTGGCAGAAGTTCTGCCAGGGATTTATATTGTACCATTCGGGATTGATTATCCTTTCTTAGTGTGTGTACTTTTTGGAGCTGCTTTCGCTGCAGAAGTTGCTTTTACTTTTGCAGGAGCAGGCTTTTCTGCTTTTGGAGCTGCTTTTTTAGGAGCATCTTTATCAATGCTTACTTCCCCTTGTTCACCATCCAATGTTTCAGATTCTGCTTTTACGAAGCTTTCAGGAGTGATGTATCCGGCTTTCTGAAGAATATTGTACCACTGAGCCAATTTCTTGATATCTGAAGCATATACTCTGTCTGTATCATAATCAGGAAGAGAAGCCGTCATAAAAACTTTAAGATCATCATCAGAAGATTTGTGAGAAATAGCTTCTTTATAATCATAATTTTTAGCAATATTTTCAAAAACCTCGAATAAAGGAACTTCTTTATCAAATGTAAACATGGCAATATTATCTAACAAACTCACCTGGCTGGAGTTTCCAATGCTTACTTTTTTCTTAGTCGTAACATCTTCAATGATAAAACCGTTTCTTAATTGAGAAACTAATTTGAAAAGTCCTGGCTTTCCAGAAATTGAAATTATTTTTTCTAACAGCATAATTTTATTTTTTGTAAATTCTGCAATCAGCACTGGGCTTTTTGCTGTTTATTATTTTGTTTTTTAATCCTTGTTTAAATTACTTTGGAAATCTCATTTTGTAACTGATGCTTACTTCTCCATTGGAGATTTTCGTCAGCTTACCTTTTACTAATTTTTTCTTCAATACGCTTAAATGGTCTGTGAACAAAACCCCTTCAATATGATCATATTCATGCTGAATTACGCGGGCTCTAATATCGGAAAAAGTTTCTGTATGTTTCACAAAATTTTCGTCATAATATTCAATGACGATCGTTCCCTTTCTTTTCACATCTTCTCTTACATCCGGAATAGAAAGACAGCCTTCATTGAATTTCCATTCTTCGCCTGATTCTTCAAGAATCGTAGCATTAATGAAAACTTTTTTAAAGTTGGCCAGCTCGTCTTTGATATCTTCGTAATCTTCGTCTTCTGCAAGAGGAGTAACATCAATGACAAACAAACGCAGGTCCAGTCCGATCTGCGGTGCAGCCAGACCAATCCCGTTTGCACTGTACATTGTTTCGAACATATTATCTATAAGTTCCTGTAAACCGGGATAATCTTTTTCTATATCTTTCCCTACTTTTCTCAAAACAGGATCCCCAAAAGCTCTTATCGGTAAAATCATCTTATTCTTTGTTCTAAAAAATTCTGCAGTATAATAGTTGCACTTACTTTATCTATCAACCCCTTTTCCTGTCTCTTTTTCTTGCTTTTTCCACTTTGGGAAATAAAAAAAGAAGCCATTTTGGAGGTAAATCTTTCATCCAGGCGGTGGACCGGAATACAGGAAAATTCTTTCTGAAATTCTTCAATGAATTTTAAAATATCCGTCTCCACTGCGGAAACATTTCCTTTCAGATCTGTAGGAAGACCTACTACCACATCATCCACTTTGTTTTCGGTGAAATATTTTTTCAGAAATTCCATCAAAAACCGGGTTTCAACGGTATCCAGGCCACTTGCAATAATCTGCATATCGTCTGTAGCAGCGATACCGCAGCGTGCCTTTCCGTAGTCTATTGCAAGGATCTGTCCCATAAGTGTGCAAATTTAGTAAAATTTAATGATTTTATTCATAACGCAGTTTTTTTATAAAAATCATGTTTTATTCCATTATTTTTTTTATAATTTTAATCTTCCAAAAAACGAAAATATGAAGAAACTCATCCTCGTAAGACATGCGAAAAGCGACTGGCCGGAAGAAACGGAGGATTTCGACAGACCGTTGGCAGACAAAGGATTAAAAGATGCGATGAACATGTCCAGATTCATGAAAAGCAATAATATTTCCATTGATCATTTTGTTTCCAGCCCGGCGGTCCGTGCACTGAATACGTGCAAAATTTTTAACCAGACCTATCAACTAAACGTCTCTACGGAAGATAAGCTTTATAATCCCTCCGAAAGAAATTTTGAATCGGTGATCTACGACCTGGATGACAGCGTGGGTTCTGTAGCCCTTTTCTCTCATAACAACGGAATTTCCAATTTTGCGAATTCTATCTCTGAAGATATTTTTCATTTCCCGACCTGCGGAGTTGCCGGTTTTGAGATCGACTGCAATTCGTGGTCTGAATTTGACGGTGCCAAAAAGAAACTCCTGTTCTTTTATGAGCCCGGTAAAATATAATTTTATCTTTTTGTATCTGATTCCTCTCCTACTCTTTTTTTCATGTCAAAAAAAGGAGAAAACCTATATTGAAACTGTTGCGCTCAATGATGTTCAGCTCACCAAAGCCAAACCCGGTGACTGGAGATATTCCCGTGATGAGCCCTTTCAGACTTTTGAAGATTTTCAAAAGCTGGACAAAATAAAACCAGAACCTGGAAAAAACACGATTTACCTTCAACCCATAGGAGAATTCAATGAACTTCAGAAGAAAGAAATAGAACGTACCAGAGACTATTTGAGTACGTATTTTCAGCTCAGTACAAAAGTCCTTCCGGTTTTACCCAATACTATTTTCCCCAAAATGGCAAGGCGAATTTTTAAAGATGGTCAGGAGCAGATTTTGGCAGGTTATGTTCTGGAGAATATACTGATCAAAAGAAAGCCTAAAGATGGTGTTGTTTTAATGGGAATCACAGAAAAAGATCTTTTTCCGAGACCTGAATGGAATTACGTTTTCGGGCAGGCCTCTTACAAAGACGGGGTGGGCGTCACATCCATGTACAGGTTTTCTAACGGCAATCTTTCTGAATCCAATTTTAATGAAAGTCTTGAGAGGCTGATCAAGATAAGCTCACATGAAATCGGGCATATGTTCGGAATCAGCCACTGCCTGAATGCAAACTGCGTGATGAACGGAACCAATTCGCTTTCTGAAACCGACTTTCATTTTGCCAGAGCCTGCTCACTCTGCCAGCAAAAATTGAATTCAACCCTTCGGTATGATCAAAAGAAACGCCTGACTGCTCTTAAGCATTTCTTTGAAAAACAACATTTAAATGCTGAGCTTTCCCGCACAGAGCAAGATCTTAATTTGTTAAAGTAGGTCACTTTTCCTCCACTCACGAATTTTGTCAGACCTTCATGAATTTTACTATTCAGTTTCAGATCAGAAAAAGTATGAACGTAAAACATCGGTTTATCCTGATCCTGTAAAAGAAGCACTGACGATTCAAAATGCACCTTCAAAGGAGTATAAAATTTTCAGCATGGTAGGAAATCTTAGCCTTTCAGGTTCATTGGAAAGAGATTCAATTCATGTAAGCGGATTGACAAAAAGAGTCTACATTATTCAAATCGGAGATGTTATTAAGAAGTTCATTAAAGATTAATCACTTCTGTCATCCAAAAAGCAAAAGAGCTCCATGGAATACCGGAGCTCTTTTCTATTGAATATTATTAATTTCTTTATTAGCTCTTCACCTTTCTCAGATCCAAGTCGTCAAAATCAAAACTAAAATCTGTAATGTCAGAGATAGGTTTTAATTGGGCAGATTCTGCTTTTCCGGTTTCATCATAATTAAAAATAATATAGGCATCGGCATCATAACTTCTGTCGTCCCATTTAATAATAAATGAATTATTGGAATAAGGAAGCAACTCTCCTTTCAGTCTTGGTGAATTTTTGCAGGAGATCCTGTAGGTACTTCCCTGCTGGGCAATTTCTACATCACCAAACCATTGGTCATGATACTTCCCTACAAATTGTTCTGCTTTCGGCTGAATATTTTTCTCCTTTTTAAAAGCTTCAGATTTTGCAAAAGCTTCTTTTTTCTGTTGGTCATATTCGGCATTTACTTTTGACATTCTTTCGCCATATGTTTTCAGCCAGTTTCTGTCTGCTACTCCCAGATAAGAATCTTTGACGGTGTTCGTAATGGTATTGAACGCTGCTCCGGACTGCTGGTTGGTAAGGACTACAATTCCTAATTTCATATCCGGAATCAGGGTAAACTGAGTAACGGTACCAATCAGTCCTCCGGTATGCTGAATTTGCTTGTGTCCTTTTACATCACTCAGAAACCAACCTAATCCGTAACCATAAAAACTTGTATCATAAGGGTTTTTCATAGCGACTCTATCTGGAATCTGTAAGCTCCATAATTGTTGTACATTTCGATCTGACACCAGCTTTTTACCGTCTTTCGTCGTGAAATTATTTAAAAGAAATTCAGCCCAAACAGTCATGTCTTTAATATTACTCATAATTCCTCCTGCTGCATTACCTGTTTCGTTCCAGTCGTGAGGAACCGCAATGGCTTTACCATCTACAGGAGCATGGGCATCAATCTTGTTGGATACCGCTTTGGCTCTACTGTAGCTTCCAAAGCTTGAATTCATCCCCACAGGCTTCATAATTCTCTGCTCAATAAATTCTGCCCAGCTCAGTCCGGAAATTCTGTGGATTACTTCTCCGGCTACAATGAACATTACATTATTGTAGTCTAAGGTCGTTCTGAAAGGATTTTCAGGCTTCAGATATCTCACATTGTGTACAATATCATTAACTGTAAGACCTCCGCCTTCAGGGAAAAACATCAGATCCCCCTGTCCTAAACCTAATCCTGCTCTGTGCGTGATAAGATCTTTGATGGTCACATTTTGAGAAACGTACGGATCGTACATCTGAAATTCAGGAATATATTTTGAAACTTTATCGTCCCAGTTCAGCTTTCCTTCATCAGCTAAAATAGCCAAAGCGGTACATGTAAAACCTTTTGAGTTTGAAGCAATTCCCACCAATGTATTATCATCCATCGGCTGTTTTGTGGTTAAAGAACGTTGTCCGAAACCTTTGGAATAGATCACTTTTCCATCTTTTATGATCCCGACTGACATACCCGGTACGTCAAATGTTTTTAAAGTATTCTGGATCAAATCATCCAATTTTTTCTCTTCAACCTGAGCATTGAAGAGCCCTACTGCGGCAAGAAAAAGTAAAAAAGAAAATTTCTGCTTCATTTTTTATAATTTTCTCAAATTTAATAAATATTAGGGGATGCCGGTCTCCGTTCTACAACTTTGTTTATTTAAAAGAAAACTAAAACTTAATAAAAAATAAATCTTTCCTAACTTTGCAAAAATTTTCAGAGCTTCATGACAAAAATCCTTCTTCTTTCCGATTCCCATTCTTATATAGATGACCGCATTTTAGAATATGCGTCGCAAGCTGATGAAATATGGCATTGCGGAGATTTCGGAAGTATTGAGGTGATTGAAGAACTGGAAAAAATAAAACCGTTAAAAGGCGTTTACGGAAATATAGACAACGCCAAAATCAGGGCTGAGTTTCCTGAGGTAAACCGTTTTTTCTGTGAAGATCTGGAAGTTTTGATGATTCATATTGGTGGATATCCCGGAAAATATACCCCAATCACCAACAAAGAGATTTCTGAAAAGGCACCCAAACTATTTATTTCAGGACATTCTCATATTCTGAAGGCTATGTTTGACAAAAAAAATAATCTTCTGCATCTGAATCCGGGCGCTTGCGGTAAGCAGGGATGGCATACAATGAGAACCATGATGCGTTTCGTGGTGGAAGGAGAAGAGATCAAGGATCTTGAGATCATTGAACTGGGGCCGAAAAGTTAATTTTGAAAACAATAAAAGAAACAGCAAGTACATGAAAATCGGAGACAAAGTTTCTGTAGTAGATGAGGATTTAAGCGGAGTCATTACTTCTGTGAAAGGCAATATTGTTGTTTTCAAAGATGAGTATGGGTTTACGCATCAGTACCCGAAAGAGAAGCTGGTTCCTAAAGATGCTGATCTTTATGAAAATATTCGGATCATTAAAAAAGCGGAACCCCAAAAAGTGGTTTCCAAAAAGCACCAGAAAAATCACATGGTCCTGGATCTGCATTTTCATCATCTGGTTAAAAACCCAAGCGATTATGACAGTTTCGAAAGACTCTTTATGCAAAAGGCAAAACTGATGGAAGTTCTGAACTTCTGCAGAAAACATCATTTGAAAAGGCTGGAGATCGTTCACGGGATTGGTGACGGAATATTGCAGAGGATGGTTATGGATGTTTTGGAAAGCCAGTCAGATATCGATTTTTACAATAAAGAAATACTTCATCATCAATCAGGTGCCGTTATGATAGAATTTCACTAAATTTGCCTCAATTGAAATATGAACGTACTTAATTTACTTTTTACCAAAGACGGATTAATCTACCAGATCGCAAAAAACAAAAGCATTCTGGAGGAAAAGTCTTATTTCGTTACCGAAGAAACACCAGAAAATTTAATTGAGGATAAACTTGATGAAATTTTACTGAAACAAAGGTTTGAAGAGATCCATGTGATTTCTGCGCTGAATCATTTTACGCTGATGCCTGAAGGATTTTCAGAACATGATGCAGGATTTGAACTGATTGCTTTTAATGCTCCAGCAGACAGAGAAAAAGAAGAACTCATGCTTTCTGTCAACAAAAGATTCGGTGTACAGTTTTATTACACGTTCCCTAAAAACTTTTATAAGAAAATAAAAGAACTGGCCGTTCCCGTTCATTTTAATTTTTCTGGAGAAAAGTTTTTAAATTCTATTAATAATAAAAACAATAAAGAAATCCATATCAATCTTTATCATAACCAGTGTGAGTTTTTTGCCATTGATAACAAGAAGGTGATTTTATATAACAACCTGGATGTGAATTCTGAAGTAGATTTCCTTTATTTCGTAATGTTTACGTTAAGCAAAATAGGTTTCGGAATTAATGAAACCAGCTTTTATGCTTATGGTGAAACGACAGAAAATGAAACTTTTATTTCTGAGCTTCAGAAATTCGTTAAAAATATGAGGATTGTCTTTGACAACATTCCCAATAAGAATTTTATACTTAATTAGGTTACGGGCTGCAGGTAGCAGGAATAAGTTTCCAATTGCAACTACCTGCCGCCTGTGATCTGCGATCTAACAACTAAATAAATATGTTCAGAATAATCTCAGGCAAGTGGAAAGCAAAAAAAATAGCCGCTCCTAAAAACTTTGATGTAAGACCTACTACAGATTTTGCCAAGGAAGCGCTATTCAGCATCCTGGAAAACAAATATGATATGCAGTCGATTTCGGTACTTGACCTTTTTGCGGGCATCGGTTCTATCACCTTTGAATTTGCTTCCAGAGGATGTCAGGATGTCACTTCAGTTGAACTGAACCCCAAACACACAAGCTTCATCAATGCTACAGCTTCAGATTTGGATATGTCACAACAGATCAGTGTTCAGAGAGGCGATGTTTTTGACTGGCTTAAAAAATTCAGAAACAATAAAAGTTTTGAGATTGTATTTTCTGATGCTCCTTTCGAAATGGAGGAGAAGAAATATTATGAGTTGCTGTCTTTAGTTCTGAACAATAAATATCTTAAACAGAACGGCGTTCTGATTATAGAACATCAGAGCAGAATGAAACTTGAGCACCCGAATTTAACAGACACCCGAAAATACGGAAATGTAAGTTTCAGTTTTTTCGAAGCGAATAAAGAAGATAATCAGGAAATTTAATTCCTGATTATTTTTTTTACGGAAAGATCCGGTGCAGCAATGCCCCAATTGGTAATCGCTTCCAGTACCGGCAGTAAAGTCTTTCCAAAATCGGTTAAGGTATATTCTACCATTAAAGGAGGTTTTTCTGTATAGACCTTTCTGTTGACGATATGATCTTCCTCAAGCTGTTTCAGCTGAAGGCTTAAGGTCCTTTCTGTAATCGTCGGAATTAGTTTTCTTAATTCGTTATATCTTTTAGCACCATCTATCAGGTGAAATAAAATAACTGCCTTCCACTTTCCTCCTATAAACTTCATCGTTACGCTGGTACAGCAAGGATATTCTTTGTTATCTATTGTATACATTTTATACTATCATTTTTTACCGTTATTGCAAAGGTAATAAACTTAAATTACTTTTGTAACTATAAAAATGATAGTACAATAATTTATGAACTTTTTACAACAAATGAAAAACAGGTATACTGTAAAAAAGTATAATCCTCAAGGCAAAATCAGTGCAGAACAGATTGCCGAACTGAAAGAAATCCTTAATTTAAGCCCATCTTCAATTAACAGCCAGCCATGGAATTTTATTTTCATTAATACTCCTGACATCAGAGAGCAACTGGCAGAAGCATCTTATTTTAATAAGGATAAAGTATTGGAAAGCAGCCATGTGATTGTATTCCAGGTCATGAAAAATCCGGAAGAATTTGAAAAACAGATCGAAGAAAATCTTCCTGAAGGTTCCGTTAATTATTACAGAACCATGGTAAAACCTAATGGTGACGCTGCGATCCGTTCATGGATGGGGCACCAGGTATATCTTTCGCTGGGTGTTCTTCTTTCTGCTTGTGCTGCAATGGGAATTGACTCTACTCCCATGGAAGGAATTGAAACTGATAAATATGATGCAATTCTGAAAAACGATTCTTACGAAACACTTTTCGCCGTTGCGATCGGAAAAAGAGCTGACAACGACAGTAACCATCCGGAAGTCACTCCCAAAAGAAGACTGAAAAGTGAAATGGTGATTTTAGAGTCTTAATAGCTCTGTTCTTTAGCCATAAAATAAAAGCTGTTTCTCTGGAAACAGCTTTTGTATTATAATACTTTCAATTCTAAATCGATGGTCTTTCCAAAGAATTTTTTAGAGATCTTTTCAAAGTTTTTCGTCAGATCCGAAAGATAAAAATGATAATTGGGTTTTGGATTATTATCATTCAGAAGATGATATTTATCCAGAATGATCTTCAGGTGATTGGCCACAATGTTGGGGGAATCAATCACGCGGACCCTGTTACCATAATACTGCTTAATTTCATCAATCAATAAAGGGTAATGAGTACATCCCAGGATCAGGGTTTCAATGTTTTTCAGCTTGTTATTGCTTAGATAATTATAAATGATAGCATGCGTGATCGGATGGTTCTTGAACCCTTCTTCAATAGCAGGAACCAATAGCGGAGTAGCAAGCTCATCTACTTTGATCCATTTATTCTGTTTCCTGATGCTTTTTTTATACAACCCTGAATTGACAGTTGCTTTCGTCGCAATCACCCCAACATTATTGTGAATTTCATAAGCTACTTTCTCAGCAACGGGATTAATAACATCGATAACCGGAACTTTTCCATCCACAGACTGCATGACTTCGTTCAAAGCATTAGCTGTGGCCGTATTGCAGGCAATAACAATAGCTTTGCAGTTTTGCTGAAGCAGAAAATTGGTTATCTTGGTGGAATATTCTATAATCGCATCTTTCGACTTTTCACCATAAGGAAGGTGCTTGGTATCACCGAAATAGATCAGATCTTCGTGTGGAAGGAGTCTTTTGATCTCTTTGGCTACGGTAAGTCCTCCCACCCCACTATCGAAAATACCGATAGGCTGGCTTGGTGAAAGATGTGAATAGTCTTGTTTTTTAGTTTTCAAGTGAGCTGAAATTTTATACAAAAATAGTGAATAATCGTCTATTTAATTAAGATTGCTGATTGAAAAATCTTTCGGGTATCTTACTTTATAGCTTACCCTGAATTTTTTTGTTTCAGATGATGAAATTTTAACGTTCCACAGTAAAAATCCTTTCTCTTTATCCAGGTCTGCGTTATCACTTTGAAGAAGTTCAATCTTTACAGATTCATCCTTACTCAAAGGAATCTGATCCCGGATCTCAATATTGATAGCCTCTTTTTTATTATTTCGGATAACAAGATCGTAAGTAATTGTTTTTTCCTGATAGGAAGAGAATAATTTTTCGCTTGCCTTATCATTTACCATTTCTTTACGGATACTAATCTTCTTGTCATCACCAAGGGTAATACTCATTTTATCATTTGTCTGATTGGGATTGATTCTTGTTTCACCTACATACATATTCTCAAAAATCACACTGGCAGCACCTGAAATCAGATTGTACCTGTTAAAATCTTTAATATCTGCGACCAAATAGGCCGTAGTATTGTATTTTGGAACAGTATAATATTTATATTCCGCCGGAAGTTTTATTTGTTTTAGGTTGATAAAATGATCTTCATTGTTTGATAGAATATCATAAGGAATATCAGTATCAAAACTTACATTTAACTGATTTTCATTGATTTTAACGCCATAGCCTACCATGACAACTTCCTCAATATTCTGCGATCGCATAGTATCTTTTTTGCTGGAATAACTATAGGTTTCTCTTTCTTCATTCTTGTAAGAATTCAAAAACCACGGATTCATAGTTGGAGCCTCATTATTTCTTGAAGATCTTGCATTGATCAGCGAAAGCTTTACTCCTTTCCAGTCAAGTCCGGTATCCTGCCTTACCTTTGCTTTAAAAGTCACATCTAAAGGCTCAGTCAATTTATTGCCTTTCACTTCATAAAACGGTTCCCAAAAAACATTCTCCGCCAAATACCCCAGATCCATTTTTGCATTTCCTCCCGCACCACTTACAATTCTCAAAACAAGAACGCCATCAGAAAAAGTTTCTTCAGCTTCTGTGTTGGCTTTCAGCCGACTTCTCAAAGTCTCAAGTTTCAGAATGGTTTGTGTATATTTTTTATTGATATCAAGCTGTGCTATGCTTATTTCGTTTCTTTTGGTCTTATAATATTCGGTAAGTTGCATCAGTTGGGCTACGGTGGAGGTATTGCTCCCCACCAACAGTCCCTGGTTTTTGTCTAACAGTTCCAATGTCTTTTCATTCGTCTGTCGCTCAATATTGATTTTCGTGCTGAGATTTTCTAAGATAGCAATGCTGTCTTTAATTCTTTTCCCATTAGGATTATTATTCTCAAAATAATTCGAATTGTAGCTGCTTCTGTATTGTGCAGAAAGGATAGAAATATCTTTATTATTTGTATTAATCTGTATCGATTTTTCCACAATCTCATCTGAAATATTAGTTATAACAACCTCTGACGTTCCTGAAGGAAGCGAAACGCTCACCGAATTCTGTAGTTCAGCAGAAGATCTGTACACATTCACAGCATTAACTTTTGCTTTTGTAAAAATCGGTTTTTGGGAAAAATAGAAAGCACTAAAAAAAAGAAAAAATAATAGTAAGTTTTTTCTCATGGTTGATCATTTTTTATTTAAAGTATACTTTCAAATATACATTAATAAACGTTATACCAAAAATAAATCAGAAGCAATTCCATCCGCCATGAACCAATGTTTTTCGGGAATTTTAAGATGATTATTTTCAATCACCAGAATGCCTTCTTCAATTTTCGATTGTATTTCATGCTGGAAATGCTCATGGGTCCGGACATCAAATTTACTCTTCAGACTTTCAATATCTACTCCCCAAATCGTTCGAAGACCGATCATAATCATTTCATTGAACTGATCATTTTGCGAAAGGATCTCTTCTTCTTTGGCAAGTATTCCGGTATGAAGTTTTTTAATATACTGCTGGTTGTTCGCAACATTCCAGCTTCTGACATCAAATCCGTTGTATGAATGGGCGGAAGGTCCTATTCCCAGATACTCTTTATATTTCCAATACGCAGAATTATGTCTTGAATAAAAGCCGGGTTTTGCAAAATTGGAGACTTCATAATGGTCAAATCCGTTGTCTTTCAGAAAATCCGAGAGATAATAGAATTCTTTATTCTGTTCTTCTTCAAGGGGACTGGCCACTTTACCTTTCGCGATCCAGCTTTCCAAAGCTGTTTTCGGTTCAACAGTCAATGCATAAGATGAAATATGAGGTACTTCCAGGGCAATGGTTTTGTTTAAATTCTCTTTCCAGATCTCCAGATTGGAGGTCGGCGAACCATAAATCAAGTCGATACTTAAGTTTTCGAACCCAAAATCCTGGGCTCTTTTGATGGAACCTTCTGCTTCGGAAGCATTATGGGCACGGTTCATCAATTTTAAATCCTCATTAAAAAAGCTCTGGGTACCAATCGACAGTCTGTTAACAGGAGATTTCGAAAGCTGTTGTAAGAAATTTTTGTCCAGATCATCAGGATTGGCTTCTAAAGTGACTTCAATATCACGGTCAAAACTGAAATACTTCATTACTTCATCGATCATTGAGGTGATTTCATCTGCCGAAAGTATGGAAGGAGTTCCTCCTCCAAAATATAGTGATTGTAAACTTTTGTTCTCTAATTCGTTTTTCCGGAGCCTGATTTCAGTCTTCATGGCACTGATCATTTCATCTTTAAAGTTCAAAGATGTAGAAAAGTGAAAATTACAATAGCTGCATTTTTGCTTGCAAAAGGGAATGTGAATGTATATCATAAAAAAAGCTCTGAAAATTTCAGAGCTCAAATTTATTTAAATTAAATCAGATTAATATCTATATCCTCTATGATTAATAAAGTTATCAAAGTTATACCCTAAGCTCAGCATAAAGCTGTTTCCACCATAAGTCTGGATATCAGACATTCCGATGTTATAAGTTGCTCCGATCATTAATTTATTAATTCTAACTTTAACTACCGGCGCCACCTGTAACTGCTGGCTGTCGAATCTGTTCTGTACCGTTCTGTAGCTTACACCGGCAGAGAATGAATTGATGTCATTAAAGAAAGTAGCCATTAGGTTATAGTCGATCATTCTTGTTGAATTGGTATTCAGGTTGATCAACGCTGATGGCGTTACAAAGATATTGTCAGCAAAATGCCAGTCATATCCTAAGTTTAAGAAGAATTTAATTGGTGAAGGCTCGATTCCGTTAACGATTGCCTTGTCATTACTTAGCGCAATATCGTTTACAGAAACCCCTGCAAAAATGTTTCTATACGTTGCAGCAGCACCAAAGTTGGCATAAGCCATAAAAATATTCCCTTCCTTTCCGATCAATAAAGGATCGTAACCATCTTCAACATTCACTGAAGTATAGTCAAAGTTCATATTATAAAATGAAACACTAGTACCGAAAGAGAATTGGTCTTTTCTTTCTCCTTCACTGCTTAGTGGAATAAAGTATGAAGCTCCCGCTGTAATACCGCCTGCAGAAATAGGTCCATTACTGTCTCTAAAAATAGAGAGCCCTGCTCCTACTCTGTCGAAGATGTTCCCGTTAATTCCTATAGACTGCGTATTTGGAGAATCGCTAAACTTGTCAAATTGTTTGTGGTAATTAGCATTAAGCTGTACGTAATCTGTCTTACCGTACTGAGCTGGGTTGAACAGGAATTCACCATCCAAAAGATATTGCTGATAGTATGGTAGTGATTCTTGTGCTTTGTATGCATTTGACAAAAGAGCTAAACATACGATAGCATATAGTTTTCTCATAACAAATCTTGATTTCAATTCAACAAATATAAAAAAATTCTCAATATATTTTTAGTTTTCTAAATAATTTCTCCATTTTTTTACGGCATCCGCCATATCTTCCGGCATTGGGCTCTCAAAATATAATTCCTTTTTTGTGGTTGGGTGTATAAACCCTAAAGTATGCGCATGAAGTGCATGTCTGGGAAGAATTTCAAAAACATTTTTTATAAACTGCTTATACTTAGGCAGATTCACTCCTCTGAGAGGGGTATGTCCTTCGTATCTTTCATCGTTAAACAAAGTATGGCCGATATGTTTGAAATGGGCCCTGATCTGGTGCGTTCTTCCTGTTTCAAGTTTACATTCCACCCACGTCATATATTTGAAGCGTTCCAGCACCTTGTAGTGTGTAACAGCATGCTTCCCGTGGCTTCCGTCCTCATAAACGGACATCTGCATTCTATTCTTCGGATGCCTTCCTATATGCCCTTTAATAGTACCTTCGTCTTCTGAAGGATTTCCCCAGACAAAAGCCCAGTACAATCTTTTGGTGGTTCTGTTAAAAAACTGCTTCGCTAAAAAGCTCAGTGCATATTCATTTTTTGCGACCACCAGGAGTCCGGAAGTATCCTTATCAATTCTGTGCACAAGACCTACCCTGTCCAGATCAGATTTCTGGCCATTCTTTTCAAAATGGAAAGCCAATGCATTCACCAATGTTTTATCCCAGTTTCCGTGGCCGGGATGTACAACCATTCCGGGTTCTTTATCCACCACTACCAAATCATCATCTTCATAAATGATATTCACAGGGATATCCTGAGGAATGATCACATTCTCTCTCGGCGGATGGGTAAGAAGCACAGAGATCTGGTCTCCCGGTTTTACACGGTAATTCTGTTTTACCGGAGCTCCGTTTACGATCACGTTCCCCGCCCTGCAGGTTTGCGAAATTTTATTCCGTGAAGAGTTTTGTCTGTATATTAATAGGAACTTATCGATTCTTAACGGCTCCTGTTTTTTATCAACTTTGATGTTAAGATGCTCGTACAAACCTTTATTTTCCTCATCAATATCGATATTCTCCATACTGTCGGAATCTAATAATTCTTCATCTAAAAAATCCTCGTTATCTTCTGCCATTATTTTATTTTTTTACGCAAAAGGCCCCAACATTTTGCAGTTGAAGCCTATATTTTATATCATAAACCGTTATTATTCTACTACTACTTTTTTAGCTTTTGGTTTTTGAGCTGGCTGTTGTGCTGTATTTCCAGAAGTCGCCGTCTTATTTCCTGAACCCTGACTACCTGTTGCAGTAGTTTTAGGTTTTTCAGCTCCGGTTCCGGCAGGTTTAGCCCCAGCAGCTGTACTGGTTTTGGCCGGTTCCGTTTTGGCCGGTTCAGATTTTGGAATTTCTTTTTTAGGTACAGGTGCTGCTACAGGTGGATCGTAATTGGGTTCCACATGGTTGGGAACTTCATCATAATGTACCGGAGGCAATGAAGTATCCACCTTCATACGATAAATAGAGTTCAGCTGTTCTACTTTTGCTCTAAGCTCAGCAGGTGTTCTTTTACTTGCCCAAAGATCGATCTGCATTCCCTGATCTCTTACATCTCCGGAAGCCGGATCCTGATAATAAATAATATCAGATTCATCTTTACTTCCATCTTCATGTTCTACCAATCCTATCTCAAACATACTTTTCGAGATCACTGCCCTTGCTTCTTTTACGGTAAGTCCTACGACACTAGGAATTGAAATATTCCTCATAGGTCCTGATCCTACAACCACATCAATGACAGAGAATCTCGGAAGACGTGATCCCGGATTAACAGCATTACCTTTATATAATACTCTTAAAAGAGCATCTTTCTGAATACTTGGTTCATAAATAGTGTCTCCGATCTTAAGGCCCACCTGATCCAGTCTCTGGAAAGCCAGCCCCGAATATCGGTTGATCACATCAGGAACAGTAATAGGAGCCCAGGTTCTTGGGTTGACTACAATTCTTACCAGCGATCCCGGTTTTACCCTCGAACTGGATATAGGATGCATCTTTAAAACCTGAAAAGGCTTATATTTAGGATTGTACTCCGCACTGTCTACTTCATATTCCAGTCCTGTATCTTCCAATATTTTTACGGCATCATAAACAGATTTATTGATGACATTGGGCACGGGAATTTCCTGACCGTGATTGGTATGATACTCCAACCAACGGAAAGTAAGCCACACCAATCCCACAAAAACACCGATGGCGACTACTAAATTCAGTAAAACTTTCCAATTGAAAAGTGATTTAAGCATACTTAAAAATACTTTAATTATAACGGCAAATATAGCTAATAATTTTAAATGTACTTTTATTTAACACAATTCATTTTCAATTTTAAAATTTCTGAATTTCCCTTATTGCATTACATAAAATGATTAAATTTGCTTTAATTGATACTATAATGGTTATGAGCAAAAAAAGTGTTGCCGTTGTCATGGGAGGCTATTCAGACGAATATGTCGTTTCCTTAAAAAGCGGTCAGTTGATCTACGATTCTCTGGACAGAAATCTTTATAATGTATATAAAGTGGTCATCCTTAAAGATGAATGGTATTTTTTAGGGGATAATGATAAAAAATATGAAATCAACCGCGGAGATTTTTCAGTGACATTAGATGATAATGAAACCCTGAAATTTGATGTCTGTTTCAATATTATCCACGGAACACCGGGTGAAAATGGAATTCTTCAGGCCTATTGGGATGCCATAGGACAAAAATATACAGGTTGTGATTTCTATCAAAGTGCTTTGACCTTTAATAAAAAAGACACCTTGGCGGTGTTGTCAAAATATGGAATTCCTTCTGCTAAAAGTATTTATCTAAGAAAAGGAGAAGAGATTAATGCTGATGAAATCGTTGAAAGTCTTGGCCTTCCGGTCTTCGTTAAACCCAACCAGTCAGGATCCTCTCTTGGGATTTCTAAAGTTAAAGAGCAGTCGGAACTGATCGCGGCTACTGAAATTGCCTTTAAAGAAGATGATGAAATTCTTATTGAGAGCTTTCTGGACGGAATGGAAGTTTCCGTAGGTGTTATTGATTTCAAAGGTGAAACCCTGGTTTTAGGGATTACTGAAATTGTCCCTACGAATGAATTCTTCGATTATGAAGCTAAATATGAAGGAGCATCAGAAGAAATTACCCCGGCAAGAATTGACGATGCCACCAGAATCAGAGTGGAAGAAATTTCAAAAAGAGCTTACAATTCTCTTGGAATGAGCGGTTTCTCAAGAAGTGAATTTATCCTTATGGACGGCATTCCTTATATGCTTGAAATGAATACCAATCCAGGATTCTCCCCTGCCAGCATTCTTCCGCAACAGGCAAGACATTATGGAATCTCCATCATGGATCTGTGTGGAAACGAAGTAGAAAAAGCAATTCATAAGTAATGGTAAAGTTATTTTCTATTTTATTATTAATTCCTCTTGTTACATTTGCTCAGAAGTATACAAAAACACTTGAGTTAGATATTTCCAAGAGCGGGCTGGAGCCTAAGAATATCAATTTTTCTGATGACGCCATCTACTTGGATGAAAAAAAATGCTTTAACTATATCAAAAAAAGAGATGTAGTTATAAACAATGAAAAGGTTCCCAACTATTTTGAGATTCTTTCTTTGGATAACACTATATTATTTTCCGGAATTGTAAAAAAAAATGAAAGCGGAAATTTTGAAGGCATCATTAATTTGCATCCTATTGAAAAGCTTTATAAAAATTCAAAAATAATAGGAAGAAATGACTTAATATTAAATCTTTCTTCCAATCAGGTTCTAAATAATAACTGCAGCTTAAATATTGAAAATTTAAAGCTGTTCTACGAAAAATCAAACGAAAACAACTAGGATATGAAAATTGCTGTTTTCCCCGGATCTTTTGATCCTATTACTCTGGGACATTATGATATTATTGAAAGAGCGGCTCCGCTTTTTGACAAACTGATTATTGCCATCGGGCAGAATTCCCAAAAAAAATATATGTTTCCGATGGAAAAAAGGATGGAATTTATTCAAAATTCTGTGGCAGAATTTCCCAATGTGGAAGTTGACTTTTTTGAAGGGTTAACGGTAGACTACTGTTTCGAAAAGAATGCTCAGTACATTCTGAGAGGCTTAAGAAACCCTGCCGATTTTGAATTTGAGAAAGCCATTGCTCATACCAACCGGACTTTGGCCCACAAAAAGCTGGAAACTGTATTTTTATTAACTTCATCAGGAAAATCTTTCATCAGCAGCAGCATTGTAAGAGAGATCATCAACCATGACGGAGAATATGAACTGCTGGTTCCAGACTCTGTTAGGGTAAAAAAATAAGTAATGAGTAATAGGTAATGAGTAATTTGGGAAAGAACTAAAAACTTTTCCATTCTTTTGATTAAATCTCTCATCATTACCTTATTCAGATGATGTTTCGGTCATAAGAAAGCAAATCATAAGATCTTCCACTTCAGTGGCAGCAAATTACAGAGCTGTTTCAAGAGCAAGATCTGAAAAGGAAAAATTTGCGAAACTCTGCATTGTTGTAGAAGAAATTGATGAGACTCAACTTTGGCTTGAAATCATTGAAGAACTGGAATATCTAAGTCCTGAAAAAATAATACATTTAAAATCAGAATGTGAAGAACTTGTAGAGGTTATGACTAAATATAAATTTAGATTATCCCAACTTTAAATGGCCTAATTTTTATTACTCATTGCCCATTACCTATTACTCATAAATATATGCACGAACAGTTCAATTTTGCCATAGAAGTACTCGGAACGATTTCCTTTGCCATGTCCGGGAGTTTTGCGGCTATGCAGAAACGCCTTGATCCTTTCGGGGTACTGATTATTGCGTTCGTTACTTCTGTTGGAGGAGGAACGGTAAGGGACTTATTGCTTGATATTCCGGTATTCTGGATGCACGATCTTCTTACCTGTGCCCTCATTCTGGGAACAAGTATTTTTGCGATGATTTTCAAGTCTATTGAAAAAAACTTCAAGGTGACTTTATTTATTTTTGACAGTTTCGGACTGGGACTGTTTACTATTATCGGAGTTCAGAAAGGACTTCATGCCGATATTCACCCGCTGATCTGTATCGCACTGGGAACCATCACAGGCTGCTTTGGAGGGATTATACGGGACATTCTCCTGAACAGAATTCCGCTGATCTTCAGGAAAGAAATCTATGCTACGGCATGTATCGTTGGAGGATCTGCCTTTCTTTTAATGACTAAATTAATTCCACTTTCGTACACCTTCATACAAATCTTTACGATTTTATTGATTGTGGCCATCAGAACGCTTGCCGTAAAATACCATTGGCAGATGCCTAAGTTTTATGGATATGATCAGAATTCTGAAATGTAAACACTCTATTTACCGTTTACAAAATAAAAAAAGCACCCCATCAGGTGCTTTCGTTGTTTGTATATATTTTCTTAGAAGGATTTCCCTCTCTGTCTCATATTCGGGTTGTGCATATGCTTCTGCATAGAAGGCATTTTAAGCTGATCTTTCATCATTTTAATCTGATCCGCCATCATTCCTGCACTGTCTAATCTTTTAGCCTCTTCCAGAAGCTTTTGCCCTTCCTGTCTTCTTCCTTTGGAAATGGCTACTGCAGCAAGATTTAATGTAGCCATAGCTCGGTCATGTTTCATATTCAAGCCATACTCCAAAGCTTTTTTCATCAGAGGTTCTACTTTCGCTGGATGTTCCTGAGCCTGGGTAAGTCCCAACAAATAGTGGAAATACCCATACTGTGATTTATGAAGCTGCGCCTGGTAATTGGTGATCCCATTTAACCATTTTGCGGCTTTTTCCATATTTTGTTTTCTCAGCTGCCAGAAGGCAAGAAGGATATATTCGTTTTTGATGAAAAGTAAAACAGGCAGTGCTGCAAGAAGGAAAACTACAATTCCCCAGCCTAGATTTCTTGTGAAAATCATCATATAAAGTCCTAGAAGTATAAGAACTGCTGCAATTACAATTTTTATGTACTTATTCATTATTCAATTTTAAGAGTGCAAAGATAGAAAATTTACAGGTTAGAAGCTAGAGGTAAGAAGTTAGAATTTTCATAACTACTGAGTCTTGATTCTTTCAAAAGTCTGAAAACAAAAATCGTATTGATTTTTTTCATCTTTTTCATGGCAGGTCTCTTCCGTTTTTTTCCAGATCGCCATGTCGATCTTAGGGAAGAAAGTATCAGCTTCAAGATCGGCTTTTACCAAAGTGACTTCCAATTTGTCAGCCATATCGATCGTCTGCTCATAAATTTTTCCGCCCCCGATGATGAAGATATTTTCATCAATCTTTTTGGCAAATTTCAAAGCCTCTTTGATGCTTCCTACAATTAAAATTCCTTCTTCAAACCAGTTTTTCTTTCTGGAAATAACAATATTTGTACGGTTAGGTAACGCCTTTCCAATGCTTTCATAGGTTTTTCGTCCCATGATGATAGGATGTCCGGAAGTCAGATCTTTAAAGTGTTTCAGGTCTGTAGGAAGATGCCAGAGCAGTTTGTTGTCAAAACCGATCTCATTCTTCTCTCCCATTGCCACCACTATTGTTGTCATTCTAATAATTTTTTACAAAATTAGCACATAATTTGTATATTTGATCAGCACAAAAAATTAAAAAAAATAAACTATGAAAAATAAAGGCTGCCTGAGCGCAGGAACTATCGGTATTGCTCTGCTTATCATTGTAGGTGTACTATTCTTTTGGGGGAAAAACGGTTATAATAATTTTGTTTCAAAAGAACAGAACGTCAATTCCAAATGGTCTAATATCGAAACGGTCTATCAAAAAAGGGCTAACCTTATTCCAAACCTTGAAAGAACGGTTAAATCGTATTCAAAATTTGAACAGGAAACCTTAACGAAAGTTGTTGAAGCACGCTCTAAAGCGACTTCCATCCAAATCGACCCTACGAATATGACAGAAGCTGATCTGGCGAAATTCCAGTCTGCACAGGGAGAATTATCCGGAGCATTAAGCAGATTAATGGCGGTTGTGGAATCTTATCCAAATTTAAAAGCGGACCAGCAGTACATCAATTTCCAGAGAGAGTTTACGGCAATTGAAAACAGCATCAGAACCGAAACGGTTTACTATAATGACGCTGCTAAAGATTACAATACTACGATCAAAACGTTCCCGAATAATATTCTGGCCAACTTTACCAACTTTAAAGAGAAACCTTTCTTCAAGGCTGAAGCCGGTGCAGAAAAAGCACCTGAAGTATTTAAATAATGAATCGTTTTCTGACAAATCAGCAAATCACTTCCCTGGTGGAAGCGATACAGTCGGCAGAAGAACATTCTACAGGCGAGATCAGAGTACATATTGACTCGAACACGGAAAACAAGAATGCAAACACTGCATTTGAAGTTTTCAGGGAACTCTGTATGAATAAAACTGTTGACAGAAATGCGGTGCTTTTTCATGTGAATTTCGAACAGAAATATCTTACCATCATTGGTGACATCGGAATCCATGAAAGGGTACACCAGTCGTATTGGGATCACCTCCACGACTATATTACTGCTGAATTTGCGAAAGGAAATTATTATAAAGCTTTAAAAAGCGGCATCCTGGAAACGGGTCTCGAATTAAAAAAATATTTTCCTGTTCAGGGAAAAAATCCCAATCAGCTCTCTAATGAAATTACGTTCTCTTAAACTGTTATTTTCATTTTTACTCCTCTGCTTTTACACTTTTGTATCAGCACAGTATACGATTCCCCAAAAGCCGGCGGTTTTATATCCTGTGTTTGATGAAGCAGGATTGCTTACTCAACAGCAAAAAGACGAGCTGAACAATAAGCTGATCAAATTTGCAGACTCTACTTCCACGGAAATTGAAGTGATCATTATTCGTTCCACAAAAGGGGAAGATGTGAACTTTCTCGCAACCATGTTCGGTGAGCAATGGAAAATCGGAAAAAAGGGAGTAGATAACGGGGTCGTTTTCCTTATTGCTACAGAAGACAGGACCATGTCCATCCAGCAGGGACGGGCCGTGGAACAGTATCTTACCGCTTCTGTGGCGGGACAGATCCTTGACTATATCGTCACTCCCAATTTCAGACAGGGACAGTGGTACGAAGGGATCAACAGGGGCACTTCAGCTATTATGGAGGCAGTTCAGGGGAAATTCAAACCTACGGAAACCTCAGCACCTTCAGGCAATGGAAGTGCATTTAAAATTATTCTGATTGCCTTTGTCATCTTTATCATTCTGGCCTTTCTCTTCGGGGGTAGAGGCGGAGGACGTGGTGGCGGCAATAATGATGACGATGATGTGATCATCACCAGAAGAGGACGCAGAAATTATCCAGGCGGATTCTTCCCTTTTCCGGGCAGCTTTGGAGGAGGCGGTGGCTTTGGTGGTGGAAGTTCTGGTGGCGGAGGTGGATTCGGCGGTTTCGGCGGCGGAGGAAGCTTCGGTGGCGGAGGGGCTTCCGGCGGATGGTAAAAAAATAACGACTTTTAATATAATCGGGCATACTGCCCGATTTTTTTATTTAAAATGCTAAAATCTAATCGTTTCTTTAGTTTATTGTAACACTAAATTCAACTTCACCTATTAAAAAGTTAACAAAACTACCTAAAAACCGTCTTTTATCCAATAATTTTTCATTATATTTACTGAAAACAGGTTTATGAAAAAGACGCTGGTAGTTTTTGCACATCCCTATTTAGAGCACTCTAACTCCAATGTAGAGCTCATTAATTTCTATGTCCGTCACCAGCATTTTACCCTCAGAGATCTTTACGAGGAATATCCGGATTTTCATATTGCGGCCTTCAGGGAGCGAAAAAGATTAAGGAATTATGACCGTTTTATCTTTCAGTTTCCGCTCATTTGGTTCGGAATGCCTCCCTTATTAAGATTGTGGATCGATGAAGTTTTTGACAGAGACTGGCTGCGGGAAGGTGAAACCAATCCACTTGAAGGCAAAGAGATCTACATTCTGATTACAACAGGAGGAAAAGAAAGATCTTTCAGCAAAAACGGAACGTATCAATATACGGTGGAAGAGCTGATCAGCGGGCTGATTGTCTCTTTAAAGGTTTTCAAAGCTGATATCAAACATATCAAGATCGTTTACGAAGCCCATAAACTGAGCAAAAAAGATATTATTTTACGTAAAAAAGAATTTACACAACTACTCAATCAATAGCCTATGGAGTCCAGCTTAGCAATGAATACATTAATTTTCTTAGGTGTAGCCATTATCATGGTTCCGCTGGCGAGAAAATTTGGACTGAGTTCAGTGATCGGATATATTTTAGGCGGTATCATCATCGGGCCTTATGTTCTTCGGCTTACTGGAAAAGATGTTAATGATATTATGCATGCCAGTGAGTTTGGAGTGATCATGCTTCTTTTTTTGGTAGGACTGGAACTGGAACCCCGTAAATTCTGGGAAATGCGGAAAAAAATAATGGGTCTTGGGCTTACGCAGATGCTGCTTTCTATTTCACTCCTTTTTCTGGTTTTCATCAGTGCAGGATGGAGAATAGATAAAGCGATTGCCATTGCGATGTGTTTCGCACTCTCTTCTACTGCTATTGTATTGCAGACTTTACAGGAAAAAAACAACTTTAAAACCATGGCTGGAGAAGCTTCTTTCTCTACCCTTTTGTTTCAGGATATTGCGGTGATCCCTATTCTTGCTATCCTGCCAATCATTGCCAATTATAAAGCGAGTCATCAGGATAACGAAATTCAGATTATCATTCAGAAACTTCCGGAATGGCTTCAGGCCGGAACCGTTATTTTAGGCGTTGCTATTCTAATTTTGCTGGGAAGATATGTATTCGTACCGTTTTTAAGATATGTTTCAAAGTCGGGAATGACAGAACTCCTAACCGCTTCTTCTTTATTCCTTGTCATAGGGGTTTCGGAGCTTATGGCTGCCATAGGCCTTTCACCTGCCTTGGGAGCTTTCCTTGCCGGAGTCATGCTTGCCAACAGTGAATTCAGGCATGAACTTGAAGCACAGATCAATCCTTTTAAGGGACTTCTTTTAGCTGTATTCTTTGTCAGTGTAGGCTCCACTATTAATTTTAATATTATTCAGCAGGATCCTCTGTTTATCTTCTCTACTGTTTTTGCAGTACTTGCAGTAAAATTTGTGGTGCTTTATGCCATCGGAAAGTTTTTCAAAATTGATACGCCACAAAGTTTATTTTATGCTTTTGCTCTTTCTCAGGTAGGGGAATTTGCATTTGTCCTGATCAATTATGCGTCGGATCTTTATCTTTTAACGCCTGAACTTAATGCACAAATGATGGCTGTTACGGCGATAACGATGTGTATCACTCCTATCCTTCTAATTATTAACGACAAATTCATTACTCCCAAATTTATAAGAGAAATACCTGATGAAGAGAATGATTTCAATATTCTGGACAATGATGTAAGCCAAAAGAAGATCATTATTGTTGGTTTCGGGCATTTCGGAAGTACAGTAGGACGTCTTTTAAAAGCAAATAAAATCTCAGCAACCGTTCTGGACAGAGATTCTGACCGGGTAAAAATTCTGAGAAGTCATGGTTTTAAAGTGTATTACGGTGATGCTACCCGAATTCCTATTTTAAGAGCTGCGGGAATTGAAGATGCTGAAATTTTAGTTTTATGTCTTGATGACCGGAATGATAATAAATTCATTGCAGATCTGGTCCGGGAACATTATCCGAAGGTGCAAATTTTTGTAAGGGCTAAAAACAGAATCGACGCCTATGACTACCTCAACAACGGTATTGAAAATATTTACCGGGAAACATTAGGAACTGCCGTAGATATGGCGGTAGATGTTCTTCATGAGACCGGGATGAGAAAATATGCGGCAAGACGTCTTGGTCAACGATTTATGGCAATAGACAAAGCTTCCATCCGAAGATTGGCCAAAGCAAAAGGTGATGACGAGATCTTATCTTTTACCACAAAAGAAATCCTCCAGCGTGAGGAGGAATTATTGGCTTTTGATAATCTTAATTTTGATAACAGAGACTGGGAAGGATCCTCGTCAGTAGATGATGATAATGACGAGGAAACTCCAGATTGATTTATTGAATACTGACGCTGCCGCCACTACTTTCCTGCTTGGTTACGTTTTTAAGTTCTCCTTTTTTAGAAACATCCACACTTCCACCGGAAGAAGCTTCGGCATCTACTGAATCAACAGCGCTTACCTGAAGGCTTGCACCACTGGAGGCATCCGCTTTCAGATGGTCTACAATGAGATCTTTCGCTGATACACTGCTGCCTGATGAAGAAGTGATATCAGCATTTTTGCTCTTCCCAGAAATATCAAGACTTGCCGCCGAAGATGCTTCAATATCAAGATCTACAGCCCATATTTTACCACTGAAACTGCTGCTGCTTCCCGCAGAGATATCGAAATCATTGGCTTCCAGATCTCCTGTCACGCTGGCTGCACTGGATAGATCAATGCTAACTTTTTCCTGTGTGAATTTATCTTTTATGGTAATGCTTGCTGCAGAATTAGCTATAATTTTTGAGAAATCTTTTGTGTAGATTTTAGCTTTTACATGATGGCTGTTCATCACTCTGATCCCTTTTTTGTAATGGATATGAAGCTTTCCGCCGTCGTTGTCCACAAGAATTTCGTTGATGATATTTTCTGGTGCGGAAATAACCACTTTCTCTACGTCAGATTTAATGACCTCAGCATCAATCGCCTGGGAAACTTCTATTTCGTCAAAATCACCGTTGAATGTTTTCTCTTTAACCGGGCCGTTATCCTTATCGATCACCTTGTCAACCCAGCCATTATCATTATTATTGTCGTTGTTTCTTTTATCATGTCTTTCGTTACATGATGCCATCAGCGCGAAGGCTGACAACATAAAAAGAGTTGTTGATTTCATGTTTACTATGTTTATAAATTAAGTTTTTAATATCTTTATACTTTAATAACAACTAATTTATGAAAAATATTTCATCGGTATTGTTAATTTCTGCGCTGGCACTTAACCAATCTTGTACTACAATGAAGAAAACCGATACTCAACAGGAGGTTCCTGTTACCGATCCATCCTTATCTTCAAATCCTTTTATGAAGAAAAGCAAGCTTCAGTATGAAGCTCCGGAATTCGATAAAATTAAAAATGAACATTTCAAACCTGCTTTCGATTTTGGATTGAAACAGCACGATGCTGAAATCCTGAAAATTGCCAATAATCCGGAAGCTCCCACTTTTGAAAATACAATTGTTGCTTTGGAAAAAAGTGGTGAAGTTCTCAAAAGAGCCACTATCGTATTTTCTAATCTTACAAGCGCGAACACCAACCCTACCCTTCAGGCTTTAGACGAGGAATATGCTCCTATTTTTGCAGCCCATTCCGATAAAATGTACCTGAACGAAAATTTATATAAAAGAATCAAATCAATCAAAGAAGACGGTCTTGATGCGGAAGGTAAAAAACTTGTCCAATTTTACAAACAGAACTTTGAAATTGCAGGAGCTAATCTTTCATCAGCTGACAAAGAAAAACTAAAGCAGATCAATCAGGAACTGGCATCACTTTCTACGCAATATGCCAATAAACTATTGGAAGCAAGAAAACAGGGAGGCGTATTTTTCTCTGATGCAAAGGAACTGGATGGACTTTCTGCTGATGAGATCGAAGCAGCAGCCACCGATGCTAAAACGGCAGGCCAGCCGGGAAAATATCTTCTTGCTCTTCAAAACACAACTCAGCAGCCTCTTCTTCAGAATCTGAAAAACAGAGCTACCAGAGAAAAACTGTTCAAGGCATCATGGCTTAGAGCTGAAAAAGGAGACGGAAACGATACCCGTGAAACGATTGAAAAATTAGCCAAGCTAAGACTTAAAAAAGCTCAGACTTTGGGAAAAGCAAGCTTCGCTGAATGGAAACTTCAGGATCAGATGGCCAAAACGCCGGCGGCAGCAACGAAACTAATGAACCAGATTGCTACCCCGGCAGTAGAAACGGCAAGACGGGAAGCCAAAGATATTCAGGATCTGATCGACCAGCAAAAAGGTGGTTTCAAAGTAGAGCCATGGGACTGGAATTTCTATGCAGAACAGGTAAGAAAAGCCAAGTATGATCTTGATGAAAACCAGATCAAACCTTATTTTGAAGTAACTACTGTTTTGGAAAAAGGTGTTTTCTATGCCGCTGAAAAGTTCTACGGACTTACTTTTAAAAAGAGAACTGATCTTCCGGTTTATCACCCTGATGTAGTAACCTACGAGGTTTTTGATCACGACGGAAAGTCTATTGCCATCTATTATCTTGATTTCTATACCAGAGATTCTAAAAATGGTGGTGCTTGGATGAGTAACTTTGTTGAGCAGTCTTATCTTTTAGGAACAAAACCTGTTATCGTCAACTGTTATAACTATCAGAAACCGGCTCCGGGAAAACCATCGTTGATCAGCTATGATGATGTTTCTACAATGTTCCATGAGTTTGGACATTCTATCCATGGTATGTTTGCAAGCCAGAAATACCCATCGCTTTCAGGAACAAGTGTTCCGAGAGACTTTGTGGAATTCCCGTCGCAGATCAATGAGCACTGGGCTTTAGATCCTATTGTTCTTAAAAATTATGCGATCCACTACGAAACGAAGCAGCCGATTCCTCAGGCTCTCGTTGAAAAAATAAAAAAGGCATCCACTTTCAACCAGGGATATATGACGACAGAACTTGTTTCTGCAGCAGCTCTGGATATGGACTGGCATACAGTAACCAACGAAAGTCAGCTCATTCCGGTTCTGGATTTTGAAAAGCAATCATTAGCCAGCCACGGATTTACTTTGGCTACCGTACCTCCAAGATATCACACGCCTTATTTTGCCCACATCTGGGGTGGAGGATACTCTGCAGGATATTATGCTTACCTATGGTCTGAAACCCTTGATAATGATGCATGGGAATGGATCAAAAACAATGGAGGTCTGACAAGAGAAAATGGTGACCGTTTCAGAAAATATATTCTTTCCGTAGGAAATTCTGTAGACCTGAACCAGGCATTCAGAGATTTTACAGGACACGATCCGGATATCAAACCTTTATTGAGAAACAGAGGCTTTATAAAATAAATTTTACAGAGAAGCATTCGAAAGAGTGCTTCTTTTTTTATGGATACAAGAGCTAAGCTTATTTCTATTGATAAAAGGTTTATTTTTGTCGTTCAAAAAAAATTGAAAAATATGGAATGTCCCTGCTGTTCAGGAAAATCTTATGAAGAATGCTGTAAGCCTTACCATACAGGAGAAAGGCATGCTCCTACGGCGGAAGCTTTGATGCGTTCCCGGTTTTCTGCATTCGCGATTCCGAACGGAGAATACCTGATGGAAACTACCTATCCGGCAAAAAGGAAATTTCACAATAGAGAAGATCTTCAGGAATGGGGTGAAATTAATAAGTGGACCAGGCTGGAAATTGTAGCAACCCCTTCCGTAAGCAAGGTTGAATTTAAAGCCTTTTATACCAACGAGGAAGGAGATAAAGAAGTTCATCACGAATTATCAAAATTCAAAATGATTCAAAACCGTTGGTTTTATGTGAGTGGAGAATTTTTAGAATAAAAAAAATGTCCGAAAAAAATTCGGACATTCATTATCGTTTTTAGTGAGCATCTGTTCCGTCAACACCGTGAGCGTGACCATGTGCCAATTCTTCTTCTGTCGCAGGACGTGTGTTTACAATTTCCACCTGGAAATCTAAAACTTTTCCAGCCATTGGATGGTTAAGATCTGCAATTACTGCTTCAGGAGTTACGTCTACTACGAATGCCTGGAAATTATTCCCCTGACCATCGGATAATGGTAAAATAGCTCCTACAGGAGGAATTCCAGCTTCCTGAAACATATCGATAGGCAATTGGGTGATTGAATTCGGATCTTTCTCTCCGTAAGCTTCTTCCGGCTGAATAATAAAAGCAGCTTTATCACCAGCTGTTAAGCCAAGGATATTTTGCTCAAATTTTGGAATCATCATTCCTACACCATATAAAAATGTAAGTGGATTTTCGGCTGTTGTTTCTTCTACAAGAATCTTACTTCCATCTTCTTCGATCGTATGAAGTATATAGCTTACTGCTACAACATGGTTGTTTTCAATTGTCATATTTTTTCTTTTTTTCGTGATGTTTTTTCACGATTAACGGCACAAAGATAGTATTTTTGAAATGATTGATTATGAAAATCACGTTAAAACAAAAATCTTAAAGCATCATCGTTTTTTACTTTTGATTCTTTGATTCATCCCGCTTCTTCTGTCTCAGTACATAGAGATAAAGACTTTCCACCTTCGTTCTTGCCCAATCTGTCTTTCTCAGAAACTTCAGTGAAGACTTTATACTTGGATTGTCTGTAAAGCATTTTATATTGATCTGCTCGCCAAGTTTCTCAAAGCCTTCATAGTATTCTAACAGTTCTTCGAGAATGGCATCGAGTCTTTTTCCGTGTAATGGATCTTTGGACGGTTCGTGCATTGCTATTTTTTTGTAAAAGTAGAATATTATAAGTTGATATGGAAATCTTCCCCCGTATATGCTGATAGCGGGTCAACAGAAAAATGTTCATCAACGGAGCTTTTGAATTTCAAAACAGGTTGATGGAGAGCAGAGATGTAATTCTGCTTAACGGACTGGAAACTCTGGAGTTTGAAGCTTTAAGTGAAGATGCACTCCTGATTTTCTCAGAGATTTGAGTAACCGTTGTTTAATGAAAGTTTTAAGCTGGATCTGATCAGTTCTCATATTGAAGATCTTTCCAAACACAAAATAGGACTTACTTTTTACACACCTGATCTTTTTCTGATTGATATTATTGATGGCAGGGATCTCGTGAGTCACGGAGCCACAGGTAAAATTAGTTTTGAAACGTTCATGTTTGCATTCCATCCGCAAGTGGCCATTGCTTATTATCAACCTTTGGAAGGATCAACACAAAATGGATTTTGTTCATAAAAAAACCTCCGCTTTTATTCAACGGAGGTTTCTTTTTATAGATTTTGAATAACCGGTTTTACTTTCTCTCCAAATAATTCAATGGATTTCATCATGATGTCGTGAGCAGGATCTCCAATGTCCATATGCCCGATGAATCTTGTGATTCCAAAAATCTCCTTCATATAGGCAATTTTATCAGCAACTTCTGTCGCATTTCCGATGAATAATGCGCCTTCTCTTCCTCTTCCACCGTCATACTGCATTTTCGTGTAAGGAGCCCAACCTCTTGTTACCCCGATTCGGTCCATCTGGGATTTATAATTATTGAAATACCCATCTACAACGGCCTGATCATCGCTTACAAAAGTGTGAGAATGAATAGCGATCTGCATTTTATCCATATCATGCCCGGCTTTCTGATATTCCTGTTTATAAAATTCTACCAGATTTTTAAACTGTACCGGCATTCCCCCAATAATGGCTACCACCAAAGGCATTCCTAATTTCGCAGCACTTAAAACAGACTGCGGAGTTCCTCCTACTGCTCTCCAGATCGACAGTTTCCCATCATTTTTCGCTCTCGGATAAACCGTTTGGTCTTGCATGGGTGCACGGAGCTTTCCTGACCAGGTTACATTTTCTTCTGAATTGATTTTTAAAAGCAATTCCAGTTTTTCATCAAAAAGTTCTTCGTAGTCATTCAGTGAATATCCGTACAAAGGAAATGACTCGATAAAACTTCCCCTTCCGACGAATATTTCAGCTCTTCCGTCTGATATCAGGTCTAAGGTTGAAAAATCCTCATATACTTTTACCGGTTCTGAAGAACTTAAAACAGTCACTCCACTTGCCAGTTTTATATTTTTGGTGATACTTGCCGCAGCAGCCAGCACCATTTCCGGTGAAGAAACTGCATAATCCGGACGGTGATGTTCTCCCATTGCAAAAACATCAATGCCTACCTCATCCATTAATTTTACCTGATCCAATATCTCACGGATCTTTACGCCTGCATCTCTATATTTTCCGGTTGCCTGATCAAAAGCCAGGTCACCAAACATTCCTATTCCTAATTCCATATTTTAGATTTTAGATTTTAGATTTTAGATTTTAGATTTTAGATTAACAAAATTACGGATGAAAAAGGTGAAAAACATTGATGTTTGTTAAGATAGGATCATTGTCTTTAAGACAGGTTTCCTGCACAGATACTACAAGAGTTGAAAAGAATCAGCAACGGAATGTGTTATCAGATAATTTTATGATTAATCCACTTTACATATTCTCTGTTAAATAAAAAATCCAGCCTTGCAGCTGGATTTCATTGTTATTTCTTCAGATACTGATCAAAGTAGTCAGTTACTTTCTGCATCAGATGAACCCTGTCTTTTCCGATCACATTATGCGGATGTCCAGGATATACAAAATAGTCAAGCTGAACTCCGTTGTCTACCGCAGACTTGATAAACTTAATAGAATGCTGCCATACCACGACATCATCCTGAGCACCATGGATCATCAGTAATTTTCCTTTTAAATTCTGAACTTTATCCAAAAGATTAGCGGTAGCATATCCCTGAGGGTTTTCCTCCGGTGTATCCATATATCTTTCTCCGTACATGATTTCATACATTTTCCAGTCGATCACCGGTCCTCCTGCAACGCCCACTTTAAATACATCCGGCTTACGAAGCATGAAACTTGTGGTCATAAATCCACCAAAGCTCCATCCGTGGATTCCCATTTTCTGAGCATCAACGTAAGGAAGTGATTTTAAATAGTCTACTCCTTTCATCTGATCGTTCATTTCTGTTGTTCCCAGATTTCTGAAGACCGCCTGCTCGAACTTCAGTCCACGGTTCGAAGAACCTCTTCCGTCCATTGTGAAAATAATGTAACCGTTTTGAGCCATATATTCATACCAAAGGTTTCCGGATGCCGGGAATGTATTGGTCACCAGCTGCAGGTGTGGCCCGTTATAAAGGTAAACGATCACCGGATACTTTTTGCTGGCATCAAAATCTGTAGGAAGAATGATCTTTCCATAAAGAGGTGTACCGTCATCAGCTTTTAATTCTACATTTTTAATTTCAGGTCTCTGATAATTTTTCAATGTATTTTCAGCGGTAAGAATATTGGTTGACTTTGCAGTGCCTGTATTAATAATATTGGCTGACCTTGGTGTTCCTGCATTGCTATAGATATCGTATAAATAATTTCCGTCATTGCTCAGTACACCTGTATGTACTCCCGCTGCATCATCCAAACGCTGCATTTTAAAGTTCGTCCAGTTGATTTTGTATAAATGTTTTTCCAAAGGAGTTTCTTTCGTAGAAGTGAAGTAAATTTCCTTTTTCTTATCATTAAAGCCTAAAATATCGGTTACCAGCCAGTCTCCTTTTGTAATCTGAGCGACCAGTCCTTTTTCAAGGCTGTAGTGGAACATATGGTTGTATCCTGTTCTCTGACTCTGCCAGATAAAATCTGTATTGGAATTCGGGAAGAAGGTAAGCGGATGCTGAGGCTCTACATATTTGTCGCTGGTTTCTTCAAATAAAGTTTTGATGAGATTTCCTGTCGCTGCATCGTACTGATTCATTTTTACATGATTCTGTCCGCGGTTCAGAACGCCTACGAAAATATATCTTGAATCCGGACTCCAGGTAACTGCCGTTAAATACTGATCTTTTTCACCTTCAATTTTCAGGAAAGTGGTCGACTGATTTTTAATATTATAAACACCTAAAGTTACCTCGTGGGATTTCTGACCTGCCATCGGATACTTGATGTTGTGGTTGACCGCTGGCGTTACCGACCAGTCAATAACAGGGTAATCTGCTACCATCGTCTGATCCATTCTGTAAAATGCTACCGCCTCAGAGTTGGGAGCGGGGAAAATTCCTGTATCAATTCCGAATTCGTTTCTGTGAACCGTTGCCCCTCCATTGATGATATTTTCATTAGAGTCGTTGGTTACAGCGATTGTTTTCCCGTTTTTGTTGACAAATAAATTATTCTTTACGGTAAAGGCAAAAGTCTGGTTATCTCCGAACATTTTTATGTTGGAAGCATTTCCATCGACAGATGTAGTTGTTTTTATTTTCCAGTCGTTTCCGGATTTTTCGATCCAGAACATTTTGTCATTTGCACTAAAATAACCGTTTGAACCACTAATGAACTTAATCTGAGGAACTGCTTTCAGTTTAGCATCAGAGAATGATTTGTTCAATTGGGTCAAAGATACTAGTGTGTCCTGCTTATTGGTCTTAAGATCGGTCATCAGATACCCTCCTTTTACAGCCTGGATATAAGATTTACCGTCCGGAGCCCATGAAAATTGGGAAATATTTTTCACAGCAAGATTCGTTCTCAGTCCGTTTACTGCCTCCGCCATGGTGAATTTTTGGGTCTGCGCAAATGCAGAACTGCCCAAAACCAGCATCAATAAAGAAAATTTATGTAATTTCATTGTATAAAATTGAATCCCTCAAAAATAAGAAATAAATACCATCCGTTAATAAATGTTAAATTAAAACATTCATAAAATAGGATTAATAGATGGATAAAAATTAATTCTTAACTTAATGGTATAAATAGTTGGCTATATTTTACCCGTAACAATGATTGACCATTGACTTGCGAAGCAAAATTGGCCATTAAATGAAAGCTACAGTGAATCGTTAATTGTGAATTTTACCAGCACAAATAATTGACTATTGACTTGTGAAGCGAAATTGACCATTAAAATAAAAGCCACAGTGAATTGTGAATTTTATAGCCGCTAACGATTGACCATTGACTTGCGAAGCAAAATTCACTACGAAAATGAAAGCTACAGTGAATTGTGAATTTTACTAGCCCCAATAATCAACCATTAACTTGCGTAGCAAAATTCGCCATTCACACAAAAAACATTTCTTATCCTAAATCAATGACTGGTATAGGTCATGTACCCTAAATTTGCAGTATCAATAACAAACAAAAAATACAATACAATGGCAACAAAATGGAACCTAGACCCAACGCATAGTGAAATTACTTTCAAAGTAAAACACATGATGATTTCAAATATTAAAGGAAACTTCAGAACATTCACTGCTGAAATTGAATCTGAAGATGATACATTTAGCAACGCTAAAACAACTGCTACGATCCAGACTGATTCTGTATTCACGAATAACACAGACAGAGATAATCACTTAAAGTCTGCAGAGTTTTTCAATACAGAGGAACATCCTTCTATTACCTTTGAATCTCAGGCTTTGAATAATAAAGTAACAGGAAATCTTACGGTTAATGGGATCACAAAACCTATCACTTTAGATGTAGACTTCGGTGGGATCAACGTTGACCCTTGGGGAAATACAAAGGCAGGTTTTTCTTTTGAAGGAAAGATTAACAGAAAAGATTTCGGACTGAACTGGAACGCTGCTCTTGAAGCAGGGGGCGTAATGGTAAGCGAAGAAGTAAAAATTGCCGGAGAATTACAGTTTGTAAAACAGGCATAATAAAACGGAATTTTTGTGTAACGGTAAGGAGTCAATTTTTGGCAACTTAGCATTTAAACAAAAATTATCCTATTCACAACATAAGAAGGTTCAGGTATTTTTCTAAAAGCCTTGAACCTTTTTTTAATTTCCCCCTTATTTATGAATCTTAACGATCTGCAAAACATCAGTAACAATTTTGGAAATACCCAAAGAATGCCTGTTTTATTTCTTGGGCACGGTTCGCCGATGAATGCTATTGAAGAAAACCAGTTTGTCCAGGGATTCAGAAAAGCGGCTCAGGAAATCCCAAAGCCTAATGCTATTCTTTGTATTTCTGCACACTGGTATACGCAGGGAACTTTTGTCACTGCGATGGATATGCCTAGAACAATCCATGATTTCGGTGGTTTTCCAAAAGCTTTGTTCGATGTGCAATATCCTGCTCCGGGAAATCCGGAACTGGCGAAAGAAACCGTTGAACTTTTAGCTCCTGTGTTGGTGGAGGAAGATCACAACTGGGGACTTGACCACGGCGCATGGTCGGTCATCAAACATATGTATCCGGAAGCTGACATCCCTGTGATTCAGTTAAGCATAGATTATACAAAACCACCACAATATCATTTTGATCTGGCCAAAAGGCTGAATAAACTTCGAGAAAAAGGTATCCTGATCATCGGAAGCGGAAATATTGTACACAATCTTCGCCTGATCGACTGGAAAAATATCGACACCGTTGGCGCCGGCTGGGATTGGGCTGTGGAAGCAAGAGAAAAGACAAACAACTGGCTTCTGGATGGAAATTTCCACAATATAATAGATTACCAGAATCAAGGCACATTCCTGCAATATGCAGTTCCTACACCGGATCATTATCTTCCGCTGATATATACCTTAGGATTAAAAGATCAGGCTGAAAACCTTTCTTTATTTAATGATGAGCTGATTGGCGGATCACTAAGCATGACCAGTGTAAGGATCGGATAATGGTGCTGTTCTTTTTTTATCACTAGAAATTTAGTAATATTGTTTTACCATGAAAAAAGCGATATTACTATTTTTATTTATACTCCCTTTTTATAGTATAACGGCTCAGATCATTAAAGGGCATATTGTGAACGATTCCGGAAATAAGATTTCCGGTGTGAATATTTATATCGATGGCACCCAAACAGGAACCATTTCAAAGGAGGACGGAAGTTTTAGCTTAAGTATTTCTTCAGGAAGCCAGGGAAATGTGATTTTCCAAAAGGATGAGTATGACACTTTTGCAACAGCTGTTTCAGAGGTTGTGAATAAAAATCTGAAAGTGGTTTTGAATAAAACCAATGCGATTGAAGAAATCAGGCTTATTCCGTATACTTCAGAAGCCTACAGGAATTATATTAATTATTTTCTCGACACTTTTATAGGTGCCGACCGCGAACATGTAAAGATCAAAAATCAGAAGACCCTGAAATTTTCCTACGACAAAAAGAATAGGTTTCTGAAAGTAAAAGCGCCCAATACTTTAATCATCGAAAATAAAAATCTGGGCTATGAGATCCAATACAATCTTATCAGCTATTCTCTTGATTTAAATAAAAACTCAGTCAATTATACAGGAACGAGCTTTTTCACGGAAACAAAAAACACGGATAGAACAAAACTTAACCGAATGAATGCTTACGACGGAAGTATGCTGCATTTTTTCAGAAGCATTTACGACAATAAGATCTCCCAGGATAAATTTGTGGTCAATCATGTGGTAAAAGTACCCAACCCAAAATATCCTACAGGAGAAGAACTGAAACTGCTGGAAGATTTTAAACAAATCGTAAGAAGTTCAGCGATGGTAAACATTCCTGACAATATCCGTGATATTTCACAAAGGAAGAACAGCGAGAAGCCCTACGCACTGGCGATCGTAAAAACCCTTATTCCGGATTCAGATTATGTAACCAGAGAAGACGGGAAGGTTCTTTTCAGTTTTAAGGATATGCTTCAGGTCAATTATCAGAAATATTTCTACGAGCTTAAAGGAAAGGAGTTCATTAAAGGTAACATGCCTGTCGTACTGACCTCTTTTCTGCATCCGGAAGGTGAGGTATTTGAGGTTTCAAAAGAAGGGAATATCACCAATCCGGACCAGCTCATCAATGAAGGCGATTTTTCAAAAAACAAAATTGAAAACATGCTTCCACTGGATTATCAGCTGGGAGACTGAGATATTCCCCTTTAGATTTTATTAAAACTTATTATTGTACTGCTTGCAAAACATTTATGTTCCCGTATCCATAGCTTGAATTGACGGTAGGATAATAGGTGGCAGACTGTCTCATTTTATTCAGAACCTGTTCTCTTGTCCATGATGGGTTTTTCGACCAAACAAGTGCAGCGATACCCGCAGTAGCAGCAGTAGCTACCGATGAACCTCCTACATAATCAGCCTGATTATTATAGTAACTTAACACCGGAACTGTATTTCCATTGGCTCTTTCCATCTGAAAAGTAAAATCGATCTGGCTTCCGGAATGGCACACGTCACATTTCTGATTGGAAGTTCCTTCTTTTACTCCGGTTACAGCCTGTGTTTCAGACATACTTGCCGGGAAAATAACGCCTACGAAATTGGTAAAGCTGGTAGAAGTTCCTCCTGCACAAAAGATCAGTTTTCCTTTGGAATAGGCATATTTTACTCCATCTTCAATTTTTCCCACAGAGAAAATGTGCCCCATCGACATGGAAATAATTTTCACACTGGTATTATTAGCCAGATCTGTAAATGCTGTTTTAACTCCGTTTTGCTCGCTTGCTGTTTCCAGTACTACATTGGAGGCAGCACGGTAAGTAATCAGATTGGCATTGTATGCAACTCCTACCGGAAGTCCTGCATTATTTTTTGGAGCAGCCATCACAGAAGCCATTTTTGTTCCGTGTCCACACTGGTCAGCCGGACCATCTGTGGTAGATCCATTCACATAAGATCCAAATTTATTGATCGTTCTTCCGGAAGAAGCTCCTGTATTAAAATTGCTTCCCAATAACGTCTGCTCAGGTGAAACGCCGGTATCAATAAGTCCGATGGTCACGCCTGCTCCGGTACTGTAGCTCCATGCATTTGGAATATTGTGCTTGGTAAACGCCCACGGAACTCTGGCATTGGGAGCTGTCGTGGTGTAGTCTGCAGCATTTAAAGCCGTAGATTCAAATCCGCATCCTGATGAGGAACCGCTGGACTTTGCATTGGCATTAAGGCTGTTTTCTATTTCAAAATAATGATAATCTCCCGGCTCCACATAACGAATGGTTTTCATCTTTCTCAGCGCTGTGATGGTTTCCTGCTTTTCAATGATCACATCTATCTGATTGAGATATTGATCTGAAGAGGTGAGAAATCGCGTCTGTTCGACGCCTTCATATTGTTTTATAAGGCCTAAAACTTCAGCTTCTATGTTTTTATTATCCGGAGAAAGACTTCTGTCAAAATCATCTTTTGAAGATCCGAATCCGATGGATACCATTCTGTTTCCTCTGAAAATAGCACTCCAGAGCAGATGGTCGGAAGCATTTTTCCAGTTGAAAGAACCGGTATTCTTGATCGTGCTATTGATTTCTGCATTGATCTGTTTCCCTGTTAAAGGATCATTCTGAACATTTTCAATGGTAAGATTTTCGTTTTGAAGGTCATCTCTGTTGTTACATGAATTCAAAACAAAAAAGAGTGCCAATAGGTACAGTACACTTTTTTTCATAGTTTTATTTTTATGGTTTGGAACCACAATATAACACTTTGATGTGAATTGAAAGCTTAGAAAAAATGAATTTAGTATTACAAGAATATCAATTGGTGTATTGATCTTAAAAAAGTTTATACTTCTTTTTCATAGCAGACACTGTTGTCAACCCCGATATACTGTCCATAATTGGGAATTCTTTTGTAACCGGATTTTTCATACAGTGCAATGGCTTCCGGTTGTTTAATTCCTGTTTCCAAAACACATTGGCTGTATCCTTCTTCTTTCGCCCAGATTTCCAGTTCACCCAATATCTTTGAAGCAAACCCTTTTCCCCTGCTTTCAGTATGGGTATACATTCTTTTTATTTCTACCGTATCTTCAGAAAAAGGTTTGAAAGCACCGCAACCCACCGCAATATCTTCCGAGTAAATTACCACACAATTTTTAAGCATATCAATTGAATTGAACTGGTGATAAAATTCATGATCTTCCCCATCACGTACTGCAAGATCGGCATCCAGGAGCCTGACTAAATTCTGAAAGTCGATGTTTGAGGAATCAGTTCTTTTTGTAGTCATTATGTATTGATTTAAAAATTTAATACAATTTAAACATTTAAAATAATAGAAAAGCTTCCCCGGTGAGAGGAAGCTTTGAATTTATTTGTTTTTATTTACTTTTTTCAGGCATCGGTGGTGGTGGATTTTGATAACCAGCCTTTTTATCGAGCTTTTCTTTCACTTTAATCGCTATATCCCTTCCCATTTTCCCTCCTGCATCTATGCTTTCTTTCATAATGTCCGGTAAAACGGAAATCGTCTTTTTCCCAACAGGAGACTTATAGAACTTGATAAGTTCATCAATTTCTGATTCGGTATAATACTTAGCATAGATGGGAATATAAACTTCAGTGATTCTATCCGTTGTCACTTCTGCTACAAATTCATTAAAAAATTCATCCGAAATATTGGGAGAGTTTTTCTTAATCTCCTGCATCTGTTGCTGCATTCCCGAAATAGCCATTTTATCGGCACCCATGACTTTAATAAGCTCCCGAACCTTAGCTTCTGATGTCTGGGAGAAAACAAGTGTTCCTACTAAAAGGCTTACTGTAGTGATTAGTTTTTTCATTTTACTCCAACTAAACTTCAACGTTGAATTTTCTTTCGTTGATTAACTCTGCAATTGCCAGCATATCTTTTCCGATCAATCTGTCGTCTTCCAGTTTTTTAACTTTAGAACGTATTACAGCGTAATTCTCTTCGATGATCTTCGAGCATTGAGAAGGTCTTCTGAATTCTAATCCCTGTGCGGCAAACATTAATTCTACCGACAGAATGTTGACGAGATTTCCTAAAACCTGATTGAACTTTCTACCGGAAATACTTCCCATAGAAACATGGTCTTCCTGACCTAAACTTGTAGGGATAGAATCTGCCGATGCAGGGAAACACAATGTTTTATTTTCTGTAACGAGAGCTGCTGAGGTATATTGCGGGATCATGAATCCTGAATTCAATCCTGAGCTTTCTGTTAATAATCTTGGAAGCCCGTATTTACCTTCCAATAATAAATAACTTCTTCTGTCTGAAATATTTCCTAATTCAGCAGCAGCCAACGTAGCATAATCCAAAGGAAGTGCCATCAGCTGTCCGTGGAAGTTTCCTCCGGAAATAGATTCTTCAGCACTTAATACGATAGGGTTGTCTGTTACGGAATTCAGTTCTGTTTCAGCCATCAATTTAAGGTGTTCAAATGCATTTCTGCTGGCCCCGTGCACTTGTGGCACACATCTCATAGAATAAGGATCCTGAACTCTTTCACATTCTTCGTGCGCTTTCATGTTTTCAGAACCTTTTAAAAACTTCACCATTCTTGCCGCCACTTTTTTACTTCCCTCGAAAGGTCTGATGTCGTGAAGCTCTTTTTTGAATGGACTTTCAGAACCTCTGTACGCTTCAATACTCATCGCGGCAGTCATATCTGCTAAGTTCAGTAAGTATTCAAATTTCTCAAGACCTTTGATTGCATGAGCCAGAATAAACTGGGTTCCGTTGATCAGTCCCAAACCTTCTTTCGGACCCAAAACCAAGGGTTCAAGACCATGTTTTTCTAAAACGTCCATTGTTTCAAAGATTTCATCACCTTCCCAAACCTGTCCCAATCCGAGCAATGGAAGTACAAGATGAGCAAGAGGTGCCAGATCTCCGGATGCTCCTACAGAACCCTGCTCCGGGACTACAGGAATGATATCTTTTTCAAGCATCAGGATTAATCTTTCGATCACTTCCAGGGAAACTCCTGAAAATCCCTTAGACAATGCATGAACTTTAGCAATGATCATGATTTTTGAAAACTCCTTATTAATAGGCTTTCCAACACCTACTGCATGGGAAATAATAAGGTTATACTGCAGCTGGGCAGTTTCGTCAGCTGATATTTTAGTATCGCAAAGTGGTCCGAAACCTGTATTGATGCCATAGACACATCTATCGGACTCTACTATTTTCTGAACGTTTTTCTGAGATTTTAGGATCTGTTCTTTGGCTGCTTTATTAAGTTTAGCTTTATTTGGCTTTTTACAGATTTCCAGAACATCATGGAAAGTGAAAACATCTACACCGTATATCATTTCTAAAAATTTCCTTAAAATTACGCATTTAACAATAATTGTAAAAGCTAAATTTCACAGTCTTCTATTTTTATCCCGTTACGCCAACAAATTTGCTATTCTTAAAGCCAAAATTAAAAACTATTATCAATAATCTGAGAGCTAAAGAAACGGGAGTTATTTCTATGATGGGCTATCCACAGCTTGGTGGTGGTGGTATCAAATCTTATTATGTAAAAAAAGGAGACAAGGTCATGTGGCTTCACAAGGATGACTTTGACGATCATTACGATTTCCTTTTTGTCGACAATGCTGAATTCATGAAAAAATATCCTAAAAACGCTGTTGAAAGAGATTATTTAAGCTTCCTGATCAACAAATACACGGCAATGAGCAACGGATAAAATATTTTAATCATATCACTACAACTGCAGAAAATTCTGTAATTTTTTTGTTCTTTTAAATCCCGGATGGATTCCGTAATTTTGTTATATGAATCCTTCTTTAGAATTACAGCTTAAAACTTTACCATCAGAGCCAGGCGTTTATCGTTATTATGATAAAAACGATCAATTGCTGTATGTAGGAAAGGCCAAACACTTAAAGAAAAGGGTTCTCTCCTACTTCAATAAAAATCTTCCCGGCTACCGTATCAAAATAATGGTCGGAAAGATTGTACGCTTGGAAACAACGATCGTTAACAGTGAATACGACGCGCTTTTACTTGAAAATAACCTGATCAAGGAACACCGCCCTTTTTACAATGTATTGTTGAAGGATGATAAAACCTATCCTTGGATCTGCATTAAAAACGAAAACTTTCCAAGAATTTTCCTGACCCGGAATGTGGTCAAAGACGGATCTGAATATTACGGACCCTATGCTAAAGTGCGTCCCGCAAAGATTTTACTTGATACTATTAAACATATTTATAAGCTCAGAACTTGCAACCTTAATCTTTCACCTAACAAAATAGAGGAAGGAAAATATAAAGTCTGTCTGGAGTATCATATAAAAAACTGTGAAGGACCTTGTGAGGATCTGGAAAGCAAAGAAGATTATGATGAAAAGATAGATGCCATCCGGGGAATTATTAAAGGGGATTTCCGGAAAGCAAAAGAATATCTTGTGAATCAGATGATGAAACAGGCAGAAAATCTTAAGTTTGAAGAGGCACAGATCATCAAGGAAAGACTGGATATCTTAGAAGATTATCAGGCTAAAAACACGGTTGTCAACCCTAATATTGACGATGTGGATGTTTTTGGAATGACGAGTGATGAAACGGCTGCTTATGTGAATTTCTTTAAAATCAGAAACGGAAATATTATCCAGAGTTTTACCACAGAAATTAAAAAAATTCTTGAGGAGACTGATGAGGATATTATGGAAGAAGCATTGATTGAAATCCGGCAGAAGTTCAGCTCTGATTCCAAAGAAGTCCTGCTTCCGTTCCATTTGTCTGTAGAAATCCCTAATGTAAAACTGATCGTTCCCAAGGTGGGTGATAAAAAAAGGATTGTGGAACTGTCAGAAAAAAATGCCAAAGAATATCGTTTAGAAAAATTAAAACAGGTACAGATCGTAGATCCGGAAAGACATACGAACAGAATTATGGCTGAAATGCAGAAACTGCTTAGAATGCCTATAGAACCAAGACATATTGAAGGTTTTGATAACTCGAATATTCAGGGTACGAATCCTGTTTCTGCCTGCGTTGTTTTTAAAGACGGAAAGCCCAGCAAAGCGGATTACAGAATTTTTCACCCAAAAACGGTAGAAGGCGCCAATGATTTTGCTACGATGGAAGAAGTGATCTACCGGCGTTATAAAAGGTTACTGGACGAAGGAGAGGATCTTCCCCAGCTGATTCTGATCGATGGAGGTAAAGGACAGCTTTCTTCTGCTGTAAAAAGTTTAAAACTTTTAGGGCTTTACGGAAAAATTACCATTGTAGGGATCGCGAAAAGGCTTGAGGAAATTTTCTTTCCTGAAGACTCCATCCCATTATATCTGGATAAAAAATCTGAAACCTTAAAAATTCTGCAGCGGGTAAGGGATGAAGCTCACCGTTTTGGGGTGAAACATCACAGAACGAGAAGAAAAAATTCAACCATAAAATCTGAACTGGAAGAAATACCGGGGGTTGGAGAAAAAACGATTGAGCTTCTCCTTTCTAAATTAAAATCGGTGAAACGAATCAAGGAATCGAGTTTGGAAACCCTCGAAGAGATTCTTGGAAAAAGTAAAGCGAAGGTCATTCATGATTTTTTCAATAGTCTTTAGGAAATAAAAAATCCTTAACTCATTCTTTCGTTTGGGTTAAGGATCGTCTATCGTCTGATAGGATTCTATCAATTTACTTTGATGAAAATACTTCTTTAGCAAACTCTCCGTTGGATTGTGGAATATCAATAACGATATTTCCATTTTCAAAATATCCAATGGTATAAGTTCCGTCTGCCAGTTTTACTCTGAAAACCTCTTTCTTTGAAGACGTTTTAAAAACAGCGAATGGCACAGAACTACCACTGTCCGCAAGGATAAACTGATTGGGATCAACCTGTATTTTCTGAAGGTTCAGCTTACCGTTGGTATATTTCCCTGATTTACTTTCTGAAACAGATGAAGATGAAGGTTCATCTGTTTTATTTACAGATTGATTAGATACAGATTCTTTCTTTACAGTTTGCACGGTTTCTACAGGATAAGAAACCGGAACTGCTACGACAGCCTGTTTCAAAGCATCCTGAAACCCTTCTTTATATTCTTTGATGCTAGAAGATCCTTTAGAAGAAAAAAGAACCTTTTCATTACAATCCTTAACTTCTATAAGGACCTTATTTTTTAAAAAGCTACTATTATCTAAAACATTAGCATATAAAACGCTACAAGGATTATCCTTAGCTTCTGAAGGCCAATCAACTAATCCATTCACAACTGTATATTTTTTATTGGTCAGTCCCTTTACCAGTAATGCTTCCAGTCCATAAGGTTCTTTATCAAAATCTTTGAATTTTTCAGGAACAGAAATATATTTATAGTCTGAAACTTTCTGCCCAAAAAGCGCGGTTACCAAAAAAAATGATGCTAATACTGAAATCTTTTTCATTGCTTTAAATTACATTCTAAAATTAGTCATTTCTAAATTGTCCCATATCCAATTTAAGAGAGAAAAAATTAGAATAGAAATTTGACCCTCCGATTCCGGAATTGGTGATTGCATAATCTAAGGTAAGTCCTCTGTATTTGATTCCTATACCTGCACTTGGTTGGAAAGAAACTTTTCTCTTAAGATCTTCAATATCTGTGATCGACTGGAATCTGTTGACCCCAAGTCTTACAAAGATCATTTTCTGATATCCAAGTTCAGCCCCCGCATAAGGTGTTAAACTTGCAAAATCCGTAGACACCAAAGCCGCTGTTTTAGCAAAATCAACATTGATTCCTGCTTCCGGTAATACATACAGGCTGCTGTTAATATTGAATACTTTACTTGCTCCCACATTCAGTTTAGGCATCGTCAATTCCATTTTATCTTTTGGTGCCGGGTTAAATTCCTCACCGTTCACCACGGTTGAAAGTTCCTTCTGGTTAATACTCCAAAAGTTGACCGTAGTAGTGGCATCACGCAACATCCCTCCGAATTTCCATCCGTTGTCAGCTTTATAAATGGCTCCGATATCAAAACCAAAACCATACCCGCTGGCAAATTTTCCTACATTTCTGTACACAATTTTAGCATTCACCCCTACATCCAGTTTAGGATTTCCTGCAGGATGAAAGGCATAGGAAAGAATGGCCGCATAGTCAGACTGGGAAAATTTTGTGATTTTATCATAATCTATATTTCCTTCAGCATCGATCATCTGAGTAGTATTCAGGATATTGTCTACACCTAATCTTACTACGGAAACTCCAAATACGCCTTCCTCCAATACTTTTGCATAGGCGAGATAATCGTATTTTGCAATTGATTCGAAATATTCTGCGTGCATTGCTGCTCCCTGCCAGTCTCTTTCAATCGCCATTAAACCAGCCGGGTTCCACATCGGGGAATACACATCATCCTGGTTGGATACTACAGCGCCTCCCATAGCGAGACCTCTGGCTCCAGCTCCGATATTTAAAAATTCATTGGAGTATTTTCTTATGATCTGAGATTGAGAAAGCCCAAACAGCAGTGAAAATGCAAGTAAAAAATATTTCTTCATCATATAAATTTGATGCTTAGTTAAAGTTTTTTAGTTTTTTATTTTTTCTGGATTTCATTAATCCATTCACAATGATTGCCAGTATCATAACGCCTGAAGCTACATAAAATATCGGACTCATCTCTTCTGATTCCCCAAAGATAAAAAAAGCTAGTATAATTCCGTAGACCGGTTCTAAATTAACTGTTAAAATTAGCGTAAAGGGCGAAATATATTTCATCAGATTCACTGATTCCAACATAGGAAAAGCAGTAAAAACACTTGCCAACAAGCATATTAACGCCAGATCTCTGTAGTTTATTTCATCCATTTGAAAAATCTGTCCGGTGGCCATATAAAATATAGACAGAACCAGCCAGCCACAGAATATTTCATAGAATATAATATTCCCTGAACTCGTTTTCCCAAACATCTTGCCGTTAAAAACACTGAAGACAGTCCCAAAAACAGCACAGAGAATCCCATAAATAATTCCTTCCTTAAAATTAAACTCTGTTTTAAAGATCATTAATATACAGGCCACAATCACCACACCCATAACGACTTCCGACAGATCAATCTTTCTTTTAAAAATAACAGGTTCTAAAATGGAGGCAAATAAGGTGGAAAGGGATAAACAGCTTAACGCTATAGAAACATTGGAGACTTTAATGGAATAAAAAAAGCAATACCAGTGCAGTGCCATAGCACAACCAATAGCAGCCAGCTGGAAAAATATTTTCCAGGATACTTTGATACTCTCTTTTTTATAAATCCTGATGAATGCAAATAGAAATATGGCAGCAAACAGCATTCTGTAAAACACCAGAATCTGGGCATTGGCATGAATCAGCTTTCCCAAGATTGCAGTGAACCCCCATAAAAAAACAATCAAATGCAGTCTGAAAAGTGCTAATTTTTGCATATCCTATCTTCTGTAAATTTTTAACAGGCAAATTTACAAATAGGCTTTTACAAATCTCATAAAAAATATAAATTTTACTTTAATAAAAAAATAATTAATCCGTTTTCATCTTACTTTTCCTGAATAATTTTCCACAATCAGCTGAAAATAGAAAATAAGGATCGTATTAAAACTTTATGTCAAATAAAAGAAGTAGTTATATCATGATGCCGTTGATGTATACCATAAAAATGTTAGATTTGGGTAATGAAGTTAAATAAAGACATTAGAATTAAGACAGATCGACTGTTGTTACAACCCGTAGAAGAATGGTATGTGGATGATATCAATACCTATTTCACTTCAGAAATTACAAGATATATGCCTTTCAACCCGGAAGGAGACAGAAATGATATTCTAAAGTTTGTGGAAGATTCAAAAAGATCACTTTCAGATAATACTGACCTGGTAATGGTTGTGATTGACTCTAAAAAAAACTTTTTAGGCTGCTGTGGTATCCATAATATAACAGAAGAATCGGTAGAACTGGGTCTATGGTTAAAAAAGAGCGCACAAGGTATAGGCCTGGGAACAGAAATCATAAAAGCCCTTATTGAATTTTTAGAAAATAATTTCACATTTAAATATATCCTGTACCCCGTAGATCAGAATAATACGGCCAGCAGGAAAATACCGGAAAAATTAGGTTTTAGAATATACAAAATATAAGAGATATAAAACTCAATCATCCTTTCTCCATATTATCGAATACAGGAAATATTACTCAGCATAATTTTTCATGAATCTTTTCCTCCTTTTAATAATATGAGCACAAAAAACCCTGAAAATTTGTTCAACGTTCAGGGCCTTCAAATAATAAACTATTAAAAAAATAAACTAGGAACTTAGAGTATTTAACAAGGAATATTATCCCTATAACTCTGAAGTAAAGTTAGAAAAAATATTAATAATTTAAAAACATTTTTTTGTTAAAAGTTTCACAAATTTCTGAGAACCAATATATTAAACACTTGTTTTACTTCAGTCCGGATTCATTTTAAAAATAGTATCTTTAGCCGTAAAAAATTGAAATTTTATGGACCTTGAATTCAACAAACGGGAAGATCAAAATAGATTAAAATTATCCGATCTCAATCAATTGCTCGCTGAAATAAAAAAAGGAGGCGGTGAAAAGAGGCTTCAAAAGCTTCGTGATGAAGGAAAAATGACAGCAAGAGAAAGAGTTGAATATCTTCTCGATAAAGGTTCAGATTCTATAGAAATTGGTGCATTTGCCGGTTATGAGATGTATCCGGAACACGGCGGATGTCCTAGCGGAGGAGTTGTGGTTGTCATGGGATATGTTTCAGGCAGACAGTGTCTGGTTGTTGCGAATGATGCATCTGTAAAAGCAGGCGCATGGTTTCCTATCACGGGAAAGAAAAACCTCAGAGCCCAGGAGATTGCAATGGAAAATAAACTTCCGATTATCTATCTTGTAGACTCTGCCGGCGTTTATCTTCCTATGCAGGATGAAATTTTCCCTGATAAAGAACACTTTGGAAGAATTTTTAGAAATAATGCTAAAATGAGCTCCATGGGAATTGTTCAGATCTCTGCAGTGATGGGAAGCTGCGTTGCGGGAGGTGCTTATCTTCCTATTATGAGTGATGAAGCTATGATTGTAGATAAAACAGGTTCTATTTTCCTTGCAGGAAGTTATCTGGTAAAAGCTGCTATCGGTGAAAGTGTGGATAATGAGACTTTAGGAGGCGCTACTACACACTGCTCAATTTCAGGAGTTACAGATTATAAGGCTAAAGATGATAAAGATGCTTTAAACCGAATCAAAAACATCATGAAATCTCTTGGAAGCACTGAAAAAGCTGGCTTTGACAGAATTGAAAGCTTCCCTCCAAAGGAAAATCCTGAGAATATTTTCGGAATTGTACCTGTTTCCAGAGCGGAACAGTATGATACCTATGAAATCATCAAATGTCTGGTTGATCATTCAGAATATGAGGAATACAAACCGGATTACGGAAAAAGCATTATCTGTGCAACGGCTAGAATTGACGGCTGGTCCGTTGGAATTGTCGCCAACCAAAGAAAACTGGTAAAAAGCGGGAAAGGGGAAATGCAGTTCGGTGGTGTTATCTATTCAGACTCTGCAGATAAATCAACCAGATTTATCGCGAACTGTAACCAGAGAAAGATTCCTTTAGTATTCCTTCAGGATGTTACAGGATTCATGGTCGGTTCAAAGTCAGAACAAGGCGGTATTATTAAGGATGGTGCCAAAATGGTCAATGCCGTTTCTAATTCTGTAGTTCCAAAATTCACGATCATTACAGGAAATTCTTACGGAGCCGGGAATTATGCGATGTGTGGTAAAGCTTATGATCCGAGATTAATTGTAGCGTGGCCTTGGGCAGATCTTGCTGTAATGGGCGGCTCTCAGGCAGCCAAAGTTTTAGTTCAGATTCAGGAATCCACTTTAAAAAAGCAGGGTAAAGAAATCTCTGAGGAAGAGCACAATGAAATTCTGGATACCATTACGAAAAGATACCAGAAGCAGACAGAAGCCACTTATGCAGCTGCAAGGCTTTGGACAGATGCCATCATCAATCCTACGGATACAAGAAAATGGATTTCTATGGGAATTGAAGCTGCTAACCACGCTCCCATTACGGAAAAATTTAACTTAGGAGTTATTCAGGTATGAAAATATTAACCTTATACTAATAATATATTTATTTCTTTAATATATATCAAAAAAACGGCAATATGATACATCATTCATGTTGCCGTTGCTTTTTATTGATTAACTTTATAAAAAAATCACCACATCATGAAACTTAAATTAACATTCATCCTATTCATCGTTTTTAACTTTTTTTGGGGTCAGGATATTTCAAAAGAATCATCGGTTCCCGGCAGTATTTTTTCTTTCGATTTCCAAAGATTTGAAAGTCAATTTCGCGAAAGCCGATTAAAAAAGGAAAAAATATCAAAGGGCTCAATCACACTTCCTTCAGAAGATGGAAAAAGTATAAGATTTAATTTAAGCGAAAATAATCTTACAGAGCAAAGGGTAAATTCAATCCTTACTTTTGATGGGGTGAGTAACGATGGCAGTTCTTCTTTAAAACTGTCGATCTTCAAAGATCACCTTAATGCTATTATTAAGAATGAAAATGGCTATTTTATTGTAGAACCTTACAAAACATCCCCTGGCCAGTACAGGATATATAATGCTTTTTCAAAATTTGATGAAAGATTTATCTGTGGGGTTGACGAGAATGATGTCATTAAGGAATTAGCCACCATTAAACAAACGTTAAGCGCAAAGTCGGCTGTCAATTTCCCATTTGGAAATCAGATTAGAAAATTCAGACTGGCAGTTGCTACCACAGGAGAATTCACTCAGGCTTTTGCCGGAAATACAGATGATGCCTTAGCGGAAGCGATCAATATGGTGAATCTGATCAACAAAATTTATGAATCCGAAGCTTCCGTAACATTTGGCCTTATCGCAGATACCACCAATAAAACCCTGATATTTACAGATCCTGCTACAGATCCGTTCACAGTAGATCCTTCTTTTGCCAGTGCTGCTAATTCACAAACCGGTTTTAATACCTTGAACACCAATACAACCCTGGTCTATAATAAATATGATATAGGGCACACCTTCAATATTCTTAGCAGCGGTGGAGCTCAGGGCCAGGCCGGTCCGCAGCCCTGTAACAATACTTCCAAGGCCAGAGCATGGAGTCAGTGGGCTCTTACAATGCCTAAAGGGATTGTTGCCGGATTAATTGCTCATGAAATGGGTCATCAATTCTCTGCCGGACATACTTACAATGCAGTAGGAGGCAGCAGCGGCAGTCCGACATTCTGTACAAGCGGATGGAATGCAGCCGCAGCCATTGAACCTGGCGGTGGATCAACGATTATGGGATATTCTACCAATTGTTCAACACCTAATAATCAGACCAATACAGGAAATAATAATTTAAATTATTTTAATGCAAAAAGTTTAGACCAGATTCTTGCTTATTTGCAGTCACCGGCCAATTGTTATACTATTGTAGCGAGTACCAATCAGCCTCCTTCAGCTAATGCCGGAGTAGATATTACGATCCCAAAAAATACACCATTCAAACTTAAAGGAATCGCCACTGATCCTAATGATAATAACCTGTCCTACACCTGGGAACAGGCGGATGTCGCTACAGCTAATGATAAAGGCGCGTTTGGATCCACTATTACCGGTACAGGCGGTTATACAGCGGTCAACAGTACTACTGCGCCATTATTCCGTTCTGAACAAAGCATTTCAACTACTGAAAGGTATTTTCCAAAGATGCAGTTTGTGCTTAATAATCAAAACAATCCACCTACCAATGATGCGGAAGCTTTACCACTGGTAGCCAGAAATATGAAATTCCGTTTTACGGTAAGAGATAATAATGTAACGAACGGAGGGCTGGATTCTGATGAAATTATTGTAACAGTAAGCAATAATGGACCACTAGCTGTTTCATATCCAAATGCTACAGGTATTTCAGTCGCTTCAAATACTACCGTGAATGTCACGTGGGATGTTAATAACACCAATACGATCAAAAGTAATGTCGATATATTATTATCGATCGACGGAGGTGTATCATTTCCCTATACTCTAGCATCCAATGTTCTTAATAATGGTAGCTATAATGCCACTATTCCATATATTCCTTCTACAGATAAAGCAAGGGTAAAAGTGGTCGGTGTGATCAATCCTTATGCAGAATTCTTTGATGTCTCTGATAATAACTTTACCATTACATCAGACTGTGCGGCCTATTCCACTTATATTACACCACAATCTGCTGTTACTGCTATTTCAGGTAGTCCATCAGCTAACCTTAATATGACTCCACCACCCTCAGCAAATGCAGCATATACTTCTAAAATATTTGTATATAATGTGGGGACTAGTACAAATAACATCATTGTATATAGCAACTCCGGAATGACAGCGCCTGTTTCTGCCAGTAGCAACGCAGTAACCAATACATTTAAATTCAGAGTTACAGATAGCGGATCGTATGTTTTTTCTAAATCTTCAGGATTTCTTATTACCTCAATACATTCAGGAAGTCCTGCTTCACTGGCGAACTTTTTGACTTCCAATTCATACTATAACGGCTCAAGTTATACATCTACCGGATCTGCAAAAGCAGTAGTATTAAATGAAGGAGTTGATTATTATTTTGTGATCTCAAACTTTTCAAGTCCTGCCAATGCGACCAGCTACACCATTACAGCGGCCGGTCCTGGAAGTTTATATGAGACTTCTGCAACACCAGCTGGCTACAGTTTTACATTTGTTGCCATTAACAATTCTACAGGTAAAATTCAGGCAGTTAGTTCTACAGCCAACTTTACAGCTCTTCCCGCAGGAACTTATACGGTAAAGGGTATTTCCTACAACAGTACAGCCAATGTGTCAACGTTTGTTGGAAAAAGTACTAGTGAGCTTATTGCTTTAAATATTTGTCTAAATGAAAGTAAAAATTCCAGAATACTAACGGTTACTTCAAGCTTAGGAACAAAGGAATATCAGAATATTAGTGACATTAAAATTGTACCTAATCCAGTAAAAGATATACTTTCAGTGATTACTGAAAAACAGATTACCCATTATGAATTATATGATATGTCTGGACGAAACATTACCGGAAGACAGAAATATTCGGGAAGTATCAATTTCACATCCTATTCGGCAGGTTCTTATGTCATAAGACTTTTCAATAAGGAGGCTATGATCTATAAAACGATTGTTATTAAAAAATAAAATTAATTTTCAGGTAGAATAAAGATGGTTGAAAGACCATCTTTTTTTGTTTCATATTCTACTATTGCTATCACCAAAAAAATTAATACTGAAGAAAAGCATAGCGCTGATACTTATTTTGATCTTTCAATCTTTTACATACTTAATATTACGAATATTAAATTAAGTTTGAGAATCAAAAAAATCAGATAAGATTGCATAAAGTAGGATGACAAATCAAACTATAAAAATTAAGATGCTTGATCCTTATGGTAATCCTTTAGTCTTTAACTTAGTTGAAAGCAGCATATCTGAACAGCATTATCAAGAATATAAAGGTGTTTAAAGGAGTCAGTGTTAGATGAAGCAAAATGTATATCAGTCATTTTAACTAACAAAGCAATCTTTAGTCCTTATTCTGATCAAGGAACCGAATATATTTCCAGTTCTTAATAAAAAATATTTTTACAATGAACTGGAGATTTGTAATTGTTCCGCGATAGATAGATAGATAGATAGATAGATAGATAGATAGATAGATAGATAGGCAAGCCATTTCCGCTTATTGCTTATCAAAGATAAATGATGAATGATTTTTGGCGGTGGCCTATTCCCTCTCTTATCTCTTATCTCTTATCTGTTGTCTGTTGTCTCTTGTCTATTATCTTTTCTCTTTGGGGTATATCACAAAAAAAAAGTCTCATACAAATAAATGTATGAGACTTTTAAATAAAAACTGGCGGCGGCCTACTCTCCCGCTTTCGCAGTACCATCGGCGCTGGTGGGCTTAACTTCTGTGTTCGGAATGGGAACAGGTGAGCCCCACCGCTAAAACCACCCTAAAGGCTTTATATAAGACGTGAGATTTGTAGACCTGAGACTCGAGACTTTATGTCTCTTATCTACTATCTTTATATCTCTTGTCTGGTTTATCGATAAAAACACTCACAAAGACAAAACCTTTACTGCGCATATAAAACTTGTTATACAGTAACCATAGGCTATAAATCTACGGGTAATTAGTACTACTCGGCTATGACATTACTGCCTTTACACCTATAGCCTATCAACGTCGTCATCTCCAACGACCCTTAAAAGATGTCTCATCTTGAGGCGAGTTTCGCACTTATATGCTTTCAGTGCTTATCTCTTCCAAACGTAGCTACTCAGCGGTGCTCCTGGCGGAACAACTGATACACCAGAGGTTTGTTCAATTCGGTCCTCTCGTACTAGAATCAAGCCCTCTCAAACATCTAACGCCCGCAATAGATAGAGACCGAACTGTCTCACGACGTTCTGAACCCAGCTCGCGTGCCACTTTAATGGGCGAACAGCCCAACCCTTGGGACCTTCTCCAGCCCCAGGATGTGACGAGCCGACATCGAGGTGCCGAACCTCCCCGTCGATGTGAGCTCTTGGGGGAGACTAGCCTGTTATCCCCGGAGTACCTTTTATCCTATGAGCGATGGCCCTTCCATACGGAACCACCGGATCACTATGTCCTGCTTTCGCACCTGATCGACTTGTTGGTCTCACAGTCAAGCACCCTTATGCCATTACACTCTACGCACGGTTACCAAGCGTGCTGAGGGTACCTTTGAAAGCCTCCGTTACTCTTTTGGAGGCGACCACCCCAGTCAAACTACCCACCACGCAATGTCCTTCTAAAAGAAGTTAGGCTCCAAGTAAGTAAAGGGTGGTATTTCAACGTTGGCTCCACGAACACTAGCGTGCCCGCTTCAAAGCCTCCCACCTATCCTACACATTACTTACTCAAAGTCAATACGAAGTTATAGTAAAGGTTCACAGGGTCTTTTCGTCCCATTGCGGGTACTCGGCATCTTCACCGAGACTACAATTTCACAGAGCTCATGGTTGAGACAGTGCCCAGATCGTTACACCATTCGTGCAGGTCGGAACTTACCCGACAAGGAATTTCGCTACCTTAGGACCGTTATAGTTACGGCCGCCGTTTACTGGGGCTTCAGTCAAACGCTTCGCTTACGCTAACGCCCTTCCTTAACCTTCCAGCACCGGGCAGGTGTCAGACCCTATACTGCATCTTTCGATTTTGCAGAGTCCTGTGTTTTTGATAAACAGTCGCCTGGGCCTTTTTACTGCGGCCACCATTGCTGATGGCGTCTCTTCTCCCGAAGTTACGAGACTATTTTGCCTAGTTCCTTAACCATGATTCACTCTAGCACCTTAGGATTCTCTCCTCGACTACCTGTGTCGGTTTTGGTACGGGTTGCTTCACTTCGGCTTTTCTTGGAAGCACTTTCCCTACAACAACTTCGCCCGAAGGCTAGGTCTTGACTATTCCGTCAGTCTCCAGTAAGTACGGCACTCCGTCCCCTTTTTAGTGTGAGCAAGTATGGGAATATTAACCCATTGTCCATCCACTACCCCTTTCGGGTTCGCGTTAGGTCCCGACTAACCCTCAGCTGATTAGCATGGCTGAGGAAACCTTAGTCTTTCGGTGAGCGGGTTTCTCGCCCGCTTTATCGTTACTTATGCCTACATTTTCTTTTCTGTACGCTCCACAATACCTCACGATACTGCTTCGGTGCAAACAGAATGCTCTCCTACCAGATATACCCAAAAGGTATAAATCCATAGCTTCGGTACTCTATTTATGCCCGATTATTATCCATGCCGGACCGCTCGACTAGTGAGCTGTTACGCACTCTTTAAATGAATGGCTGCTTCCAAGCCAACATCCTAGCTGTCAATGCAGTCCAACCGCGTTGCTTCAACTTAATAGAGATTTGGGGACCTTAGCTGTTGGTCTGGGTTCTTTCCCTCTCGGACATGGACCTTAGCACCCATGCCCTCACTGCCGTAGAACATTTATTAGCATTCGGAGTTTGTCAGGAATTGGTAGGCGATGAAACCCCCGCATCCAATCAGTAGCTCTACCTCTAATAAACTTATATACGACGCTGCACCTAAATGCATTTCGGAGAGTACGAGCTATCTCCCAGTTTGATTGGCCTTTCACCCCTACCCACAGGTCATCCGAAGACTTTTCAACGTCAACCGGTTCGGTCCTCCACTCTGTGTTACCAGAGCTTCAACCTGCCCATGGGTAGATCACAAGGTTTCGCGTCTAATCCTGCTAACTAAGCGCCCTATTCAGACTCGCTTTCGCTCCGGCTCCGGACCTGAAGTCCTTAACCTCGCTAGCAAAATTAACTCGTAGGCTCATTATGCAAAAGGCACGCCGTCACCCAACTTGTGGGCTCCGACCGCTTGTAGGCGTACGGTTTCAGGTTCTATTTCACCCTTCTATTCGAAGTGCTTTTCACCTTTCCTTCACAGTACTTGTTCACTATCGGTCTTTCAGGAGTATTTAGCCTTGGAGGATGGTCCCCCCATATTCAGACAGGATTTCACGTGTCCCGCCCTACTCATTTATCATCAAAATATGCCTTTCATATACGGGGCTATCACCCTCTATGGCTGTTCTTTCCAGAACATTCTATTAAACATATAAAGACTTTTGGGCTAATCCGCTTTCGCTCGCCGCTACTTACGGAATCTCTTCGATTTCTTTTCCTCAGGGTACTTAGATGTTTCAGTTCTCCTGGTTTGCTCTCTAATTAATTAGAGTGACATGTCTTCAACATGCCGGGTTGCCCCATTCGGACATCTGCGGATCAATTCGTGTGTGCCAATCCCCGCAGCTTTTCGCAGCTTACCGCGTCCTTCTTCGCCTCTGAAAGCCTAGGCATCCGCCATACGCCCTTAACGATTTCTTTCCTATTTTTGGTTACTCAAGCGCTTATATGCGCTCGGTTTTTTCTTTGTGATATTTTTACCGTTAATGTCAATGATCTTAATGTCTTTTCTTCTGTCTGATGAACGAATATTGTTTTTTGGCTCTATCCGTAACTTTTAAATCAAACTTCCAAAACTGTGGAGAATAAGGGAGTCGAACCCTTGACCTCCTGCGTGCAAGGCAGGCGCTCTAGCCAGCTGAGCTAATTCCCCCTCTAGTAGACTAAGAGAGTCAAGATGCTAGATTAAAGATTTACATCTTGGCTCTTGCCTCTTTCATCTTCCCGTCTTATAATTAGTAGTCTCGGGCAGGCTCGAACTGCCGACCTCTACATTATCAGTGTAGCGCTCTAACCAGCTGAGCTACGAGACTGTCTTTTAGACTAACAGTCCTAGATCCTAGATACAAGACTTTTGCATTCGTCTTGGTTCTTGGCTCTCGGCTCTTGTATCTCTATCCCTATACTAATTTCTAGTGGGTTGTGTATTTTTATAATATATAGCAACCAAATAAAAAACTAAAGCTTTACTTTAAGCAGAATCAATGTACATTGCTGTACTAATTTTGTTTAACGTCTTTAAGACGCTCTAAAATGAGATGTTCCAGCCGCACCTTCCGGTACGGCTACCTTGTTACGACTTAGCCCTAGTTACCTGTTTTACCCTAGGCAGCTCCTGTTACGGTCACCGACTTCAGGTACCCCAGACTTCCATGGCTTGACGGGCGGTGTGTACAAGGCCCGGGAACGTATTCACCGCGCCATGGCTGATGCGCGATTACTAGCGATTCCAGCTTCATAGAGTCGAGTTGCAGACTCCAATCCGAACTGAGACCAGCTTTCGAGATTTGCATCACATCGCTGTGTAGCTGCCCTCTGTACTGGCCATTGTATTACGTGTGTGGCCCAAGGCGTAAGGGCCGTGATGATTTGACGTCATCCCCACCTTCCTCTCTACTTGCGTAGGCAGTCTCACTAGAGTCCCCAACTGAATGATGGCAACTAGTGACAGGGGTTGCGCTCGTTGCAGGACTTAACCTAACACCTCACGGCACGAGCTGACGACAACCATGCAGCACCTTGAAAATTGTCCGAAGAAAAGTCTATTTCTAAACCTGTCAATTCCCATTTAAGCCTTGGTAAGGTTCCTCGCGTATCATCGAATTAAACCACATAATCCACCGCTTGTGCGGGCCCCCGTCAATTCCTTTGAGTTTCATTCTTGCGAACGTACTCCCCAGGTGGCTAACTTATCACTTTCGCTTAGTCTCTGAATCCGAAAACCCAAAAACGAGTTAGCATCGTTTACGGCGTGGACTACCAGGGTATCTAATCCTGTTCGCTCCCCACGCTTTCGTCCATCAGCGTCAGTTGTTGCTTAGTAACCTGCCTTCGCAATTGGTGTTCTAAGTAATATCTATGCATTTCACCGCTACACTACTTATTCCAGCTACTTCAACAACACTCAAGACTTGCAGTATCAATGGCAGTTTCACAGTTGAGCTGTGAGATTTCACCACTGACTTACAAATCAGCCTACGGACCCTTTAAACCCAATAAATCCGGATAACGCTTGCACCCTCCGTATTACCGCGGCTGCTGGCACGGAGTTAGCCGGTGCTTATTCGTATAGTACCTTCAGCTACTCTCACGAGAGTAGGTTTATCCCTATACAAAAGAAGTTTACAACCCATAGGGCCGTCGTCCTTCACGCGGGATGGCTGGATCAGGCTCTCACCCATTGTCCAATATTCCTCACTGCTGCCTCCCGTAGGAGTCTGGTCCGTGTCTCAGTACCAGTGTGGGGGATCACCCTCTCAGGCCCCCTAAGGATCGTTGACTTGGTAGGCCGTTACCCTACCAACTATCTAATCCTGCGCGTGCCCATCTTTATCCACCGTAGTTTTCAATATCAAATGATGCCATATGATATATTATGGGGTATTAATCTTCCTTTCGAAAGGCTATCCCCCTGATAAAGGCAGGTTGCACACGTGTTCCGCACCCGTGCGCCGCTCTCAGTATCCCGAAGGAAACCTACCGCTCGGCTTGCATGTGTTAGGCCTCCCGCTAGCGTTCATCCTGAGCCAGGATCAAACTCTCCATTGTATGTTTTTCCTGACCCACTCAAAGTTTTTTTTACGCTTTAGTTTTTTTCTTACTTGGTTGTATATTGTATGTCAATGATCTTTTTTCTTTCCGCAAAACATAGAGAAGCTTTTCTGTCGTTATGTTCCCTATTTGCGGTTGCAAAAGTAATTATTTATTTCTAAATGACAAAATGTTTTCCAAAGAAAATTTAAAGTTTTTTAAGTAACCTTAACCTCTTGACAAACATCCGTCCTTACTGCTTCTGCGCTCCGTTTAACCGGACTGCAAAGATACTAAAATTTTTAAATCCCACAACTTTTATTTCTAAAAATTAATGAGATCATTTTTTAGCTCCTATAAAGCTTTTTCATAAATAGTATCGCTTACCTAAAAGCTCTTCTGTGCTACTAAACAACTCTCGTTTTTCAGTGGGGCAAAGATAACAACTTATCACAACGCAAAACAAACTTATTTAACATAAAATTCATACAGCACTCATAATGGGGATAAATACACCCGTAAGATTTTGATTACTAATTATTTATTTAAATAGTGGACTTATCCACAAGGGACATAGATCAATAATAAAAGGAAGGCAAGGCTAAGAGAATGGGATAAATGTAGACTGAGCAGTTTTTAAGAAGACGTAGATCCTGGGGTACAAAATATCATATCCCACGGATGACTGGGATCGCACAGATTTTTTTTAAGGTGATCAACTAAAGCTTTAACCGATTAACTGGATTTTGATTTAATGCTTTAAGTCAAAATAAAACGTAATAACCAAAAGTCGGTAAGCTATAAATGCTAAAATATAAATGATCGTGGAATATTTCCTGTAGATTGAATACATCAGGAAGATCTTTTAAAAAAGTTATATAAAAAAAGCTTTAGGGTAAACAAGCTTTACACAAAATTAGAAGTATTGAAGGAAAAGCATCATTATTTTCAGATACAATTCTATACCAACGTTTAGTTTTTTTTGAAAATTATTTTTATTGAAGAGTTAATACATCTCGTAAATTGACTAATTGAATAAATACTTATCTGAACAAAAATACAAATATAACGATCATGCTGATTGTGCAGAGTCGGAGGCTTTAAGTGTAGATATCAAAATAAGGAGGGAATAATATAAGGCTAATGAATAGCCTTAAGGTTTTAGCTTACAAAGTAGTTAGTTCTATTTTATTGATTTAAGTTTTAGTCAAAGCCTTTCGTGGATAGATTTATAGAAATAGGGCTACAGCCCGTCAGTATTGAAGAAAAGGCTTGAACCATGCTAATATATGTAGCCAATTATTGTAAGTAGTAGTAGTAGGTTTTAAATAAGATACTTTGATTTTTACAATGAACTGGAGATTTGCAATTATCTGGGATAGATAGATATCCCGGCCATTTGCGCTTATTGCTTATCAAAGAGGTAGTGTCTCACTAACTGTGTAAGTTGAAAAGTTAGGCTTGGATTTTATAATCTGAGCCTTTTTTCAAAAATAAGGATAAATTGGTTGAGAACAATGCCCCAATTTTGGATAGGCATCGTCCATTTTTTAGTAGCTTCTTTTAATGCCAGATACACTGATTTCATTACGGCATCATCGGTAGGAAAAGACATTTTATTTTTGGTGTATTTTCGGATTTTTCCGTTTAGATTTTCAATTAAATTAGTTGTATAAATGATTTTTCGGATCTCTAAAGGAAAATCAAAAAGGTAGTATCTCACTACCATGATAAATGATGAATGATAAATGATTTGTGGCGGTGGTCTATTCCCTCTCTTATCTCTTATCTCTTATCTCTTATCTCTTATCTCTTATCTCTTATCTCTTATCTGTTGTCTCTTGTCTATTATCTCTTGTCTATTATCTTTTCTCTTTGGGGTATATCACAAAAAAAAGTCTCATACAAATAAAATGTATGAGACTTTTAAATAAAAACTGGCGGCGGCCTACTCTCCCGCTTTCGCAGTACCATCGGCGCTGGTGGGCTTAACTTCTGTGTTCGGAATGGGAACAGGTGAGCCCCACCGCTAAAACCACCCTAAAGGCTTTATATAAGACGTGAGATTTGTAGACCTGAGACTCGAGACTTTATGTCTCTTATCTACTATCTTTATATCTCTTGTCTGGTTTATCGATAAAAACACTCACAAAGACAAAACCTTTACTGCGCATATAAAACTTGTTATACAGTAACCATAGGCTATAAATCTACGGGTAATTAGTACTACTCGGCTATGACATTACTGCCTTTACACCTATAGCCTATCAACGTCGTCATCTCCAACGACCCTTAAAAGATGTCTCATCTTGAGGCGAGTTTCGCACTTATATGCTTTCAGTGCTTATCTCTTCCAAACGTAGCTACTCAGCGGTGCTCCTGGCGGAACAACTGATACACCAGAGGTTTGTTCAATTCGGTCCTCTCGTACTAGAATCAAGCCCTCTCAAACATCTAACGCCCGCAATAGATAGAGACCGAACTGTCTCACGACGTTCTGAACCCAGCTCGCGTGCCACTTTAATGGGCGAACAGCCCAACCCTTGGGACCTTCTCCAGCCCCAGGATGTGACGAGCCGACATCGAGGTGCCGAACCTCCCCGTCGATGTGAGCTCTTGGGGGAGACTAGCCTGTTATCCCCGGAGTACCTTTTATCCTATGAGCGATGGCCCTTCCATACGGAACCACCGGATCACTATGTCCTGCTTTCGCACCTGATCGACTTGTTGGTCTCACAGTCAAGCACCCTTATGCCATTACACTCTACGCACGGTTACCAAGCGTGCTGAGGGTACCTTTGAAAGCCTCCGTTACTCTTTTGGAGGCGACCACCCCAGTCAAACTACCCACCACGCAATGTCCTTCTAAAAGAAGTTAGGCTCCAAGTAAGTAAAGGGTGGTATTTCAACGTTGGCTCCACGAACACTAGCGTGCCCGCTTCAAAGCCTCCCACCTATCCTACACATTACTTACTCAAAGTCAATACGAAGTTATAGTAAAGGTTCACAGGGTCTTTTCGTCCCATTGCGGGTACTCGGCATCTTCACCGAGACTACAATTTCACAGAGCTCATGGTTGAGACAGTGCCCAGATCGTTACACCATTCGTGCAGGTCGGAACTTACCCGACAAGGAATTTCGCTACCTTAGGACCGTTATAGTTACGGCCGCCGTTTACTGGGGCTTCAGTCAAACGCTTCGCTTACGCTAACGCCCTTCCTTAACCTTCCAGCACCGGGCAGGTGTCAGACCCTATACTGCATCTTTCGATTTTGCAGAGTCCTGTGTTTTTGATAAACAGTCGCCTGGGCCTTTTTACTGCGGCCACCATTGCTGATGGCGTCTCTTCTCCCGAAGTTACGAGACTATTTTGCCTAGTTCCTTAACCATGATTCACTCTAGCACCTTAGGATTCTCTCCTCGACTACCTGTGTCGGTTTTGGTACGGGTTGCTTCACTTCGGCTTTTCTTGGAAGCACTTTCCCTACAACAACTTCGCCCGAAGGCTAGGTCTTGACTATTCCGTCAGTCTCCAGTAAGTACGGCACTCCGTCCCCTTTTTAGTGTGAGCAAGTATGGGAATATTAACCCATTGTCCATCCACTACCCCTTTCGGGTTCGCGTTAGGTCCCGACTAACCCTCAGCTGATTAGCATGGCTGAGGAAACCTTAGTCTTTCGGTGAGCGGGTTTCTCGCCCGCTTTATCGTTACTTATGCCTACATTTTCTTTTCTGTACGCTCCACAATACCTCACGATACTGCTTCGGTGCAAACAGAATGCTCTCCTACCAGATATACCCAAAAGGTATAAATCCATAGCTTCGGTACTCTATTTATGCCCGATTATTATCCATGCCGGACCGCTCGACTAGTGAGCTGTTACGCACTCTTTAAATGAATGGCTGCTTCCAAGCCAACATCCTAGCTGTCAATGCAGTCCAACCGCGTTGCTTCAACTTAATAGAGATTTGGGGACCTTAGCTGTTGGTCTGGGTTCTTTCCCTCTCGGACATGGACCTTAGCACCCATGCCCTCACTGCCGTAGAACATTTATTAGCATTCGGAGTTTGTCAGGAATTGGTAGGCGATGAAACCCCCGCATCCAATCAGTAGCTCTACCTCTAATAAACTTATATACGACGCTGCACCTAAATGCATTTCGGAGAGTACGAGCTATCTCCCAGTTTGATTGGCCTTTCACCCCTACCCACAGGTCATCCGAAGACTTTTCAACGTCAACCGGTTCGGTCCTCCACTCTGTGTTACCAGAGCTTCAACCTGCCCATGGGTAGATCACAAGGTTTCGCGTCTAATCCTGCTAACTAAGCGCCCTATTCAGACTCGCTTTCGCTCCGGCTCCGGACCTGAAGTCCTTAACCTCGCTAGCAAAATTAACTCGTAGGCTCATTATGCAAAAGGCACGCCGTCACCCAACTTGTGGGCTCCGACCGCTTGTAGGCGTACGGTTTCAGGTTCTATTTCACCCTTCTATTCGAAGTGCTTTTCACCTTTCCTTCACAGTACTTGTTCACTATCGGTCTTTCAGGAGTATTTAGCCTTGGAGGATGGTCCCCCCATATTCAGACAGGATTTCACGTGTCCCGCCCTACTCATTTATCATCAAAATATGCCTTTCATATACGGGGCTATCACCCTCTATGGCTGTTCTTTCCAGAACATTCTATTAAACATATAAAGACTTTTGGGCTAATCCGCTTTCGCTCGCCGCTACTTACGGAATCTCTTCGATTTCTTTTCCTCAGGGTACTTAGATGTTTCAGTTCTCCTGGTTTGCTCTCTAATTAATTAGAGTGACATGTCTTCAACATGCCGGGTTGCCCCATTCGGACATCTGCGGATCAATTCGTGTGTGCCAATCCCCGCAGCTTTTCGCAGCTTACCGCGTCCTTCTTCGCCTCTGAAAGCCTAGGCATCCGCCATACGCCCTTAACGATTTCTTTCCTATTTTTGGTTACTCAAGCGCTTATATGCGCTCGGTTTTTTCTTTGTGATATTTTTACCGTTAATGTCAATGATCTTAATGTCTTTTCTTCTGTCTGATGAACGAATATTGTTTTTTGGCTCTATCCGTAACTTTTAAATCAAACTTCCAAAACTGTGGAGAATAAGGGAGTCGAACCCTTGACCTCCTGCGTGCAAGGCAGGCGCTCTAGCCAGCTGAGCTAATTCCCCCTCTAGTAGACTAAGAGAGTCAAGATGCTAGATTAAAGATTTACATCTTGGCTCTTGCCTCTTTCATCTTCCCGTCTTATAATTAGTAGTCTCGGGCAGGCTCGAACTGCCGACCTCTACATTATCAGTGTAGCGCTCTAACCAGCTGAGCTACGAGACTGTCTTTTAGACTAACAGTCCTAGATCCTAGATACAAGACTTTTGCATTCGTCTTGGTTCTTGGCTCTCGGCTCTTGTATCTCTATCCCTATACTAATTTCTAGTGGGTTGTGTATTTTTATAATATATAGCAACCAAATAAAAAACTAAAGCTTTACTTTAAGCAGAATCAATGTACATTGCTGTACTAATTTTGTTTAACGTCTTTAAGACGCTCTAAAATGAGATGTTCCAGCCGCACCTTCCGGTACGGCTACCTTGTTACGACTTAGCCCTAGTTACCTGTTTTACCCTAGGCAGCTCCTGTTACGGTCACCGACTTCAGGTACCCCAGACTTCCATGGCTTGACGGGCGGTGTGTACAAGGCCCGGGAACGTATTCACCGCGCCATGGCTGATGCGCGATTACTAGCGATTCCAGCTTCATAGAGTCGAGTTGCAGACTCCAATCCGAACTGAGACCAGCTTTCGAGATTTGCATCACATCGCTGTGTAGCTGCCCTCTGTACTGGCCATTGTATTACGTGTGTGGCCCAAGGCGTAAGGGCCGTGATGATTTGACGTCATCCCCACCTTCCTCTCTACTTGCGTAGGCAGTCTCACTAGAGTCCCCAACTGAATGATGGCAACTAGTGACAGGGGTTGCGCTCGTTGCAGGACTTAACCTAACACCTCACGGCACGAGCTGACGACAACCATGCAGCACCTTGAAAATTGTCCGAAGAAAAGTCTATTTCTAAACCTGTCAATTCCCATTTAAGCCTTGGTAAGGTTCCTCGCGTATCATCGAATTAAACCACATAATCCACCGCTTGTGCGGGCCCCCGTCAATTCCTTTGAGTTTCATTCTTGCGAACGTACTCCCCAGGTGGCTAACTTATCACTTTCGCTTAGTCTCTGAATCCGAAAACCCAAAAACGAGTTAGCATCGTTTACGGCGTGGACTACCAGGGTATCTAATCCTGTTCGCTCCCCACGCTTTCGTCCATCAGCGTCAGTTGTTGCTTAGTAACCTGCCTTCGCAATTGGTGTTCTAAGTAATATCTATGCATTTCACCGCTACACTACTTATTCCAGCTACTTCAACAACACTCAAGACTTGCAGTATCAATGGCAGTTTCACAGTTGAGCTGTGAGATTTCACCACTGACTTACAAATCAGCCTACGGACCCTTTAAACCCAATAAATCCGGATAACGCTTGCACCCTCCGTATTACCGCGGCTGCTGGCACGGAGTTAGCCGGTGCTTATTCGTATAGTACCTTCAGCTACTCTCACGAGAGTAGGTTTATCCCTATACAAAAGAAGTTTACAACCCATAGGGCCGTCGTCCTTCACGCGGGATGGCTGGATCAGGCTCTCACCCATTGTCCAATATTCCTCACTGCTGCCTCCCGTAGGAGTCTGGTCCGTGTCTCAGTACCAGTGTGGGGGATCACCCTCTCAGGCCCCCTAAGGATCGTTGACTTGGTAGGCCGTTACCCTACCAACTATCTAATCCTGCGCGTGCCCATCTTTATCCACCGTAGTTTTCAATATCAAATGATGCCATATGATATATTATGGGGTATTAATCTTCCTTTCGAAAGGCTATCCCCCTGATAAAGGCAGGTTGCACACGTGTTCCGCACCCGTGCGCCGCTCTCAGTATCCCGAAGGAAACCTACCGCTCGGCTTGCATGTGTTAGGCCTCCCGCTAGCGTTCATCCTGAGCCAGGATCAAACTCTCCATTGTATGTTTTTCCTGACCCACTCAAAGTTTTTTTTACGCTTTAGTTTTTTTCTTACTTGGTTGTATATTGTATGTCAATGATCTTTTTTCTTTCCGCAAAACATAGAGAAGCTTTTCTGTCGTTATGTTCCCTATTTGCGGTTGCAAAAGTAATTATTTATTTCTAAATGACAAAATGTTTTCCAAAGAAAATTTAAAGTTTTTTAAGTAACCTTAACCTCTTGACAAACATCCGTCCTTACTGCTTCTGCGCTCCGTTTAACCGGACTGCAAAGATACTAAAATTTTTAAATCCCACAACTTTTATTTCTAAAAATTAATCAGATCATTTTCTAGCTCCTATAAAGCTTTTTCATAAATAGTATCGCTTACCTAAAAGCTCTTCTGTGCTACTAAACAACTCTCGTTTTTCAGTGGGGCAAAGATAACAACTTATCACAACGCAAAACAAACTTATTTAACATAAAATTCATACAGCACTCATAATGGGGATAAATACACCCGTAAGATTTTGATTACTAATTATTTATTTAAATAGTGGACTTATCCACAAGGGACATAGATCAATAATAAAAGGAAGGCAAGGCTAAGAGAATGGGATAAATGTAGACTGAGCAGTTTTTAAGAAGACGTAGATCCTGGGGTACAAAATATCATATCCCACGGATGACTGGGATCGCACAGATTTTTTTTAAGGTGATCAACTAAAGCTTTAACCGATTAACTGGATTTTGATTTAATGCTTTAAGTCAAAATAAAACGTAATAACCAAAAGTCGGTAAGCTATAAATGCTAAAATATAAATGATCGTGGAATATTTCCTGTAGATTGAATACATCAGGAAGATCTTTTAAAAAAGTTATATAAAAAAAGCTTTAGGGTAAACAAGCTTTACACAAAATTAGAAGTATTGAAGGAAAAGCATCATTATTTTCAGATACAATTCTATACCAACGTTTAGTTTTTTTTGAAAATTATTTTTATTGAAGAGTTAATACATCTCGTAAATTGACTAATTGAATAAATACTTATCTGAACAAAAATACAAATATAACGATCATGCTGATTGTGCAGAGTCGGAGGCTTTAAGTGTAGATATCAAAATAAGGAGGGAATAATATAAGGCTAATGAATAGCCTTAAGGTTTTAGCTTACAAAGTAGTTAGTTCTATTTTATTGATTTAAGTTTTAGTCAAAGCCTTTCGTGGATAGATTTATAGAAATAGGGCTACAGCCCGTCAGTATTGAAGAAAAGGCTTGAACCATGCTAATATATGTAGCCAATTATTGTAAGTAGTAGTAGTAGGTTTTAAATAAGATACTTTGATTTTTACAATGAACTGGAGATTTGCAATTATCTGGGATAGATAGATATCCCGGCCATTTGCGCTTATTGCTTATCAAAGAGGTAGTGTCTCACTAACTGTGTAAGTTGAAAAGTTAGGCTTGGATTTTATAATCTGAGCCTTTTTTCAAAAATAAGGATAAATTGGTTGAGAACAATGCCCCAATTTTGGATAGGCATCGTCCATTTTTTAGTAGCTTCTTTTAATGCCAGATACACTGATTTCATTACGGCATCATCGGTAGGAAAAGACATTTTATTTTTGGTGTATTTTCGGATTTTTCCGTTTAGATTTTCAATTAAATTAGTTGTATAAATGATTTTTCGGATCTCTAAAGGAAAATCAAAAAGGTAGTATCTCACTACCATGATAAATGATGAATGATAAATGATTTGTGGCGGTGGTCTATTCCCTCTCTTATCTCTTATCTCTTATCTCTTATCTCTTATCTCTTATCTCTTATCTCTTATCTGTTGTCTCTTGTCTATTATCTCTTGTCTATTATCTTTTCTCTTTGGGGTATATCACAAAAAAAAGTCTCATACAAATAAAATGTATGAGACTTTTAAATAAAAACTGGCGGCGGCCTACTCTCCCGCTTTCGCAGTACCATCGGCGCTGGTGGGCTTAACTTCTGTGTTCGGAATGGGAACAGGTGAGCCCCACCGCTAAAACCACCCTAAAGGCTTTATATAAGACGTGAGATTTGTAGACCTGAGACTCGAGACTTTATGTCTCTTATCTACTATCTTTATATCTCTTGTCTGGTTTATCGATAAAAACACTCACAAAGACAAAACCTTTACTGCGCATATAAAACTTGTTATACAGTAACCATAGGCTATAAATCTACGGG